>WFTC01000023.1 GCA_015485665.1 Candidatus Altimarinota bacterium | reverse complement strand
CTTCTATCTCATTTAGAGAGTTGTAAGTGCTATTTATAAATATGTCTTTCAAAGTATTCGGACTTATTTCTTTTGCATCAAGTTTTTTAGATAAAAAGTTTGCAATCTCTTTTGCAGCTTGTTCGCCAATATGGCGAACACCCAAGGCAAAAATAAAGCGGGCCAAGCTAACTCTTTTACTCTCTTGAATTGAATCCAATATTTTTTGTGCACGTTTTTCCTTAAAAAGAGGTAAAAGTAAAAGCTGTTCTTTTGTCAGAGTAAAAAAGTCTGCACAATCAAATAAAAAACCTGACTCAATCAACTGATCTACAACTTTCTCACCTAAAGAATCAATATTCAAAGCTCCTTTTGAAACGAAATGAATAAAACTCTCACGTTTACGCCCCGGACATTGAAGATTATTACAACGATGAATTGCTTCATCTTTAGGGCATATTAAAGGACCTTTACAAATTGGACAATTTAATGGGAAGGAATAAGCTTTTGCATTTGGAGGACGAAGATCCGGTAGGACTTTCAAAACTTCAGGAATTATATCTCCGGCTTTTTGTATGATTACAGTATCTCCAATGTGAATATCTTTACGTTTTATTTCATCAGCATTATGTAAAGTTGCACGAGAAACAATAGAACCAGCGACCTTTACCGGCTTCAATTTTGCAACCGGTGTTGCGGCACCTGTTCTACCAATTTGTATGATTATATCTTGAAGTATAGTCGTACTTTGCTCAGCAGGAAATTTATAAGCCACAGCCCAACGTGGTGTTTTTGCTCTGTATCCCAATTTTTCTTGCTCCTCTACGGAGTTTACTTTGAAAACAATTCCATCAATTTCATATGGCAAATTATTGCGTTTTTTTTCCCAATTTTTAAGATAATAAAGACTATCTTTCAGAGAGTTATGAAGTTTATAGTGAGGATTTACAGGTAATCCCAATGCCTTCAAACGTTTTAAGGCATTCATATGATTTGATATATATACGTCATCTTCATGTAAAGTATAAAAATACATTTCCAGACCCCTTGAAGCTGCAACTGCAGGATCCAATTGGCGTACGCTGCCTGCAGCAGCATTACGTGGATTTGCAAAACCTTCCAACTTTTTGAATGCGGTTTTTGGTAAAATCACCTCTCCTGAGACTTCCACATCAACGTCTTCAAAAAGACGTAAAGGTATATTTTTTATTGTGCGTATCGTATGTGTGACATCTTCACCTTCAAACCCGTCTCCACGGGTTAATGCCTTTACAAGACTTCCTTTTTCATACCAAAGCGTAATATTCAAACCATCTAATTTAAGTTCACTCACAAAAGAAATATTTTCTTTAGTTGCTCTTCTGATACGCTCCTCCCATGCTATCAATTCTTCATATGAAAAAACATCTGCCAAACTCCATTTCCTGCGCTTATGCTTAACTTTAGCAAACTTTGATGAGAGTGCACTTCCCACTCTTTGGGTTGGAGAGTCAACTGTTATCAAATCGGGATATAACTCTTCCAAGCATATCAATTCTTTTTTTAAGGCATCACGCACAGCCTCGGATACTTCAGATTTATTTAAAACAAAATATTCATAATTCCTTTTTAAAATCTCCTTTCGGAGTTGAAAAATACGTTGTTTGGCTTTTTCTTTATTCATCCTTTTCATTTTAAATGGAATTTGATATAATAGACAGATAATTTAATAGAGTTATGAGATTAAATCCACTGCTTGACCCATGTACGGACAATATGGAAATTGATGAAAATGTCCAAAAGATGATTAATACAGATCTTAAAACTGATGATTATTGCGATGAAGATCGCACCTTTGTTGAGATGATTTTAAAATTAGTATCTGATAAAGTCATAGATCTTCATAAGCCGGCATCTCTATTAAATCAAAGCATTTATGAAAGATTATCTCATGAGGCGCAGGGTTTGGCTGATCAAAACGCCATTGTAATGCTCGCAAAAATTCGCCAAATTGTGAATTTGAGCAAGATTTATTCACATCCCACCTATCAAATGATTAATCTTGTAGCATCTTTAAGGCAAAACAAAGAAAATATGGAAAAACATTCTGGAGATCTCTTTATAATTTAAGTATAATGCCAGCATTATGAATACAACATCAAATCAACACAATATAAGTGGCGGAAGCCAAAGTGCAGATTACAAAATTCCTGAAATCGTAAAAGAAAAGTTTCCTCAAATTATAAAAATGATTTTGGAAACCGAATCCATGTCTAAAGAAGAACGGAATTATTGGTTTCAAATACTACCTATAATGACGAATGAACAGGTTGAACGTTTGCGCAATATTTTAATTGAAGAAAAAGAGCAACTTACAAAACTGGATGATAAATATCAAGAGGAACTAAGTAGATTGAACGAAAAACATTTAAGAGAATGGGATGAATTTGAACGTAAACAAGAACGTGAAAAATTAAAAGTTGCGGAAGCTCAATATGAGCAAGAGGAAGCTGAAAAAGAAGAAGATATTTTAGAAGAACTTGAAAATCTTTAATCCTTGCTTTTTAGGATTTTAATTTGGCAGTCACAATAAGTCGCCTTAAAGTAGTGCCAACGGGCGTGCATGTCATGAGTGTCATCTCATAATCATTACCCTGTGCAAGAACAGATACATTTTTCGGTGAAACTTCTTTTTTATCAGTTACAACATAAGTATATTCACGCTGATTTTTTGTAACCACAATCTCTGCACCAATCTCAATTTTCGGAAGCCTTGCAAATACAGTATTATAATCACTCTGCTCCCAAAATACATTTGAGCTATGTCCGGTTAGAAAAAAATTACCTTTCTTGCCCGGATCTGCAGTTCCCGGATAATGCACCACACCTTGCAACAAAGATTCCCGTATCTGATCTTCCAATTCATTCCAATCTTGAGCTTGCAGTGCATCCAAACCTAAACTTGGGTCTATCATTGGAGCATTTACATCTAAACTTGGAATTGAAATACGATTTTCAATAGATGAGGGTGTTGGAAGAGCTGATATGATTCCATCATTAGGCATTAAAATTGCATCTTCCTTTGACTCAAGCAAAGGAGCAAAGTCACCTATCTTATCTCCCATCCAAGTTCCTTGTATCAAATAAGCTTCTTCAGCTTCTATTGAAGAAAGAAATTTATTTTGTACCTGCATTAAATTTGCATATCCCATTTTTGCGTATGTTGGAGCATTTGACAACATGAACATTACGGAGAAGAAAAGTGTTGCAATAAATGCATAATTTTTTGTCCATATAATATTTGATTTCAGATTCTTTTTAGCCCTATTTTGCTCGCATGCCAGTATTCCAAGTTTCTCATGAGCACTTAAATCAAATCTATAGTAACTTTCTTCTTCCAAGAAGAGTACACGCCTATCAACCTGAAAGGCCAGCTTAGCAAAGCTTGATTTTAAAGGCTTCATATAAATCCATATATAAATCCTCTAATTCTATCATATTTTATTGAAATGAGCAATCCCTATCTTTTTCACATGGATTAACTTCATAAAAAAGATGAGATGTCCAATTACATTTCCAAGTGTCAGTCGGATCACCCATAACATCTAAAAGACCAATCTCTTCAAGCTGAGATCTTGTTTGAATTGTAATTGTTATGAAGGTATCATTTAGGGTTTTCCTATAGAATCTATAACCTTGTACATCAAACTCGCTTAGCGGCTCGTCCAGATATAGTGAAGCAGATTCACAGACTGCCTGAGCATATCTTCTGTTATTTTCAATTATATCTTGCGCTTCACTTTCTTTAGCATATTCTAAACTCTCAGAGTAGCAAGCATTCATGCCTAATAATGATGCAAGCGATACGAAAGGTAATCTTGTAAGAGATCTCATTGTATGAATAACTTAGGTAGTTAATTTAATGAGCAATTTATGAATTTAAGATGCTGCATAACTCAATTTTTGTCAAAACACATTATTCCTCCACCAATTAATTCTCCATCTTTGTAAATAACAAGCGACTGTCCAGACATAATTGCTTTTTGAGGCTCTAAAAATATTACTTTCCAATTTTTATCAACTCGCTTTAGTTGAGCCTTTGTCATGCGTCCGTGACTGCGTACTTTTGCTTTATAAATCAATTCTGTTGCAGGTGCTTTTCCTGATATAAAATTAACATCTCTAAGCTGTACTTCTGTAGAAAAAAGCTCTTCTTCAGAGCCTACAATCAAGGTGTTTTTTACGCTATCTAATTTATTCACATAAAGTGCCGGACCTCCTCCAATGCCAATGCCTTTACGTTGACCTATTGTATAAAAAGGCAAACCTTTATGTTTGCCAAGAACATCACCTTTGGAATTTAAAATCTCGCCTGCTTTGTAATCTTTTTCAGGCTGCAAATGACGCTCAAGAAAGCCAAAATACGTTTTTTCAGGATAAAAACAAACACCTTGGCTTTCTCTTTTCTTTTCAAGCTGTCTAAGTCCATATTTTTTTGCCAGACTTCTGACAGCTGCTTTGTCGTACATACCCAAGGGAAAGATTAAACGCTTTAGCTTATCTTGGGTCAAATTGTAGAGAAAATAACTTTGATCTTTAGTTTCATCAATTCCTCTGTGAAGTGATATTCTTCCATCACTCTCCTCAAATAATTTTGCGTAATGTCCCGTTGCAAGGTAATCACAATCAAGCTCCTTCATTTTATCAAATAGAATTCCAAATTTAATTTTTTTATTGCAACGAACACAAGGGTTTGGCGTTTTACCTTCTTTAAAACCCGCAAGGAAAAAATCCACCACATCTCTTCTGAATTTCTCTTCAAAATTAATTGAATAAAAAGGCATGTCAAGCTGTTGACAAATTTGACGTGCCAAAATTAGCGATTCAACGCTGCAACATTTATTTTGAGGAAATTTTTTCCTTTCATCCAAATCAAAAAGTGTTGGATCCGCCCATAAATTCATATAAACGCCTACGCAATCATAACCTTCATCCAAAAGCAATGCTGCTACAACCGAAGAATCCACACCTCCGGACATAGCTACCATAACTTTTTTCTTATGCATTCTTACAGGTTTACTTGCCTAAAAAGTAAAGTCACTATAAAATGGTAGATATAGCTAGTCAAGGTAGCATGATAGAGTCACTTATAAAATTGGCGAAAGAGTATTTAGATGACCTTAATGAGGACAGAGTTAGAGATGCATTTAATTTCGCAAAAAATGCTCATGAAGGTCAACTGAGAAAAGACGGGTCGCCTTATATTTCTCATCCTGTATCTGCCGCTGAAATTCTCACTCAATTACATGCGGATGAAGACAGCTTGATTGCGTGTCTATTGCATGATGTTCCGGAAGATACAGATATCACCATTGACGAGATAAAAGCTCAATTTGGAGAATCCGTTTCTTTTTTAGTTGAAGGAATTACAAAATTATCAAAAGTGCATTATAGAAACGATATGGCAGCCAGACAGATTGAATCTTTAAAAAAACTCTTTCTGCATTCAGCCAAAGATCCTCGTATTATCCTAATTAAATTAGCGGATAGGCTGCATAATATGAGCACTATTGAATCTCTTCCAAAGCCTGAAAAACGTGAAAGAATAGCAAGAGAAACGTTGGAAATTTTTGTTCCCATTGCAAATTTACTTGGAATTTGGCAATTAAAATATCCTTTAGAAGACGCTTGTTTTAAAGTGCTGCATCCGGAAGATTATGCAAGAATTTCAGAGCAAGTAAAAGAAAGCCAAGCTGAGCGAAGTGAATTGATTAAAGAAAGTATAAATAAAGTAAAAGAAGTTCTTTATAAGCATGACATTCATGTGATTTCAATACTTGGAAGACGGAAAAACTTATACAGTATTTTTAGAAAAATGAAGCGTAGCAGAAAAAGCTTCAATCAAATTTACGACCTTATCGCTTTGCGTGTAATTGTGGATAATGTAAGTGCATGTTACAGAACTTTGGGAGCAATACATCAAAGCTTTACACCTAAAATGGGTCGTCTTAAAGATTATATCGCTATACCGAAAAGTAATGGTTATCAAAGCATTCATACAACCATTTTCGGCATAAAAGGCACTCTTACAGAAATACAAATACGCACAATGGATATGCATCTTGAAAATGAATTTGGCATAGCAGCTCATTATTTTTATCGTGCTGAACAAGAAGTAAGACAAGACAAAGTAAAAGAAAAAGTGCTGAAAAAATATGAATGGGTGCAAAAAATTCTCGCACTTCAACGCAATGTCCAAGGAAATGATCGTTTTATCAAACATCTGAAGTTGGACATTTTTGAAGATCGTATATTTGTCTTTACACCACGGGGAGATGTAATTGACCTTCCAAGAGGCGCTACAGCTATTGATTTCACATATCATATTCACAGTGATTTGGCTCTCAGAGCTGTTGATTGCAATATCAATGGAGAAAGAAAAGCAATTACCACACCTTTAAAAAGTGGTGATGTGGTAAGAATTAACACATCTGAAGAAGCGGAAGGTCCGGAAGTGAAATGGTTGGATATGGCTAAAACCAATTTAGCACGCAGTAAAATTAAAGAATTTCTAAAAGAGAGAGATAAAACCGAACTTATTATGGCAGCTGAAACTTTACTTCAAAGAAAGCTGGAATATTTTACGGATCGTGCACATATAGAATTGAGTAAAGATGAAAAAATCTATCTTTTGCAGGCTTTTCATTTAGACTCTTGGGAGTCTTTACTTATTAATATTGGAGATGGAAGTTTGGATGTTCATGAACTTATGGCAAAGCTCTTTGATTATGAACAAGGCAATTCACACTTAAACGAAGGCATTACTCAATTGGCTTTTTGCGTTGAAGTTGAAAATAAAGTTGGGATTCTGGGACGTATTTGCAACGTTATTTCAATGCTTGGTGTGAATATTATGAAAGTAGAAAGTTTAAATACAGCAAAAAATGTTATTTTGAAGCTCTGGGTTGAAATAGAAAATTACGAACAATTTGAAATAATTCTCCGTGAAATTTTGAAATTAAAAGGTGTGCTCGATGTCAAGAAGGATACAAAGAAAGCGCTTTAGCAAGGCTTAATTCATTCTCAAATAAAGCTCTGGAAACAACCGCGCCTTTCACACCACTTTTTTCAAGTAATTGCAGATGCTTTAAATCGCTTACTCCTCCTGATGAATAGACAGAAAGTCCGGAAAAGTAGACACATTTTTCGTAAAGATCAAAGCTTGGTAAAAATAATGTGCCTTCAGCATTTATATCTTTAATCAAGATGTCTTTGAAGCCGCTGTTTGCATATTGCTCGCAAAGATCGGGACCTTCATCACGATGTTGAACTTTCAAACCTAAAATCAGTCTATCTGATCCATACTTTGACAATGCAGATTCATAAATATCTTTTGCTGACCTTCCCAAAACAACTCTATCTGCACCTCTCTTTATAACTTCACCAATACCTTCCAAGGATCTAAGCTTACCGGCCCACCATAATTCTCCATGAAAAACTTTTCTTATTTCATACAGTTTATTCTTTTGATCTCCATCCAAATCAACAATGAAAAGTGTTTTTGCGCCTTGCTTTTGAAACAACGAGGCATACGTCTTTGCAGATTTTGCGTATGTTTTTTTCTGTTGATTCTCTTTGCCTTTATATAAAGAAACAACTCTTCCATTTTGAATGTAAATAGCCGGTATCAGACGCATAATCAATTTGAAAAACGAAAGTGCATAATATCTCCATCTTGAACTATATATTCTTTTCCTTCAAGCCTGAGCTTACCTTGTTCTTTAGCACCCGCCTCCCCTTTACAATCAATAAAATCTTGATAAGAAGTTACCTCCGCTCTGATGAATCCTTCTTGAAAGTCAGTGTGAATCACTCCCGCTGCATGAGGCGCGCTTGCTCCTTTCTTTATTGTCCATGCACGCACTTCTTTTACACCAGCTGTAAAATAAGTTTGCAGACCAAGCAGGTCATAAGCTTCTTTAATCAGCCTGTTAAGTCCAGTTTCTTTCAATCCCAGATCATTTAAAAACTCTTGAGCTTCTTCTTCATTAAAATCAATCAATTCAGACTCGACTTTTGCCGAGATTGGAATGATTTTATTTTGTTTTGAAGCTCCAAGTTCATTCCTTAATTCTTCCACATCCGCACTGCCAACTTCACTCTCATCCATATTCACAATGTACATAAGTGGTTTGGCGGTAATCAGATGTAAATCTTTCAGCATTAGTTTTTCTTCATATGTAAGATCCAATTGACTGACCAAAACACCTGATTCCATTTCATTTTTAATACGCATGAGCAAATCATGATAAAGTTTTTTTGCTTTATCTCCACTACGAGCCTCCCCAGCTGATTTTTTCATGCGATTTTCTATAGTTTGCAGGTCTGCAAGCAAAAGCTCGGATTCAATTATTTCACGATCATGTTTAGGATTTACAGACTCATGTACATGTGTGACATCATTATCTTTAAAATGCCGCACAACCTGAGCTATTGCATCACATTGACGTATATGAGATAAAAATTGATTTCCCAAACCTTCACCTTTTGATGCCCCTTCAACCAAACCTGCAATATCCACAAATTCAACAGTTGCGGGCAGAATTTTTTCAGGCTGTACTATTTTAGCAAGTTTTTGCAAACGATTATCCGGCACCTCAACAACTCCAACATTAGGATCTATTGTACAAAAAGGATAATTAGCTGCTTGAGCCGATTTGCTTTTTGTCAATGCGTTGAAAAGTGTGGATTTACCAACGTTGGGAAGTCCGACAATGCCAATATATAAACTCATCGGCAAGAGTTTACTTTTCCACAGGCTCCACGGCAACCCCTTTATTCTTTAAAAGATTCTTAAACTCCATATCATCCATAAATTCCAATGGAATTTTAACTGCGTGCCATTTTGACTTAACAATATTTTTTGCAAGTTCCAATGAATGTGTTTTTCCTATAAGACGCAAATCCTTAAAATAAGTTGCAATTACAGCCAAATCACCTTTAACTCGCATAAAATCAATGTCCACTTCAAAATATTCAGCTTCTTCCCTTCGCAATTTAAGCTGCTTAACAAGAAGTGCAAAACTCAAGGCTTTTATTTGAACTCTAGCTTTTGAAGACATCATGAGCATGCTAGACTAATTCTGCATTAAAAAGCAAACTTCTCCATGTCAGAAATAGAATCCATCCAAAAAATTTCGAACTTCTTAAATCAAATTCCATGGATGAATGCCAAGATCTACGGCAACAGTATGGGTGAATACCTTTCTGTGGCTATACTTGTTTTTATAACTTTTTTCCTTAGCAGAGCTGTAATGTGGATCATTGAACACCACGCACGTAGGTTTACAGCACACACAAAAAATAAAATTGATGATCAAATTTTGGAGCTTCTTCATCGTTCCATAAGTTATATTTGCACGCTTACAGTGATATACATTGGCGTTCTTTATTTGAATTTTCCAAATTTTGTTGATGATATACTCGCGAAAATTCTATTTGTTCTGTTTACTTTAAAAATCGCCCGTGAATTGGAAAAATTCGCTTACTTTCTTCTTGAAAGTTACCTTGAAAGCACTGCTAAACGGCAAAAAAGCCTTGTAAAGACTTTCCTTGTTCCCATGGCACGCATGTCCAAGTTTATCATTTGGACTCTTACAGCCTTACTGATTGCCGGAAATTTAGGATATAACATATCTTCTTTATTGGCTGGATTGGGAGTTGGAGGCTTGGCGGTTGCCTTGGCTGCTCAAGAAACTCTAAGTAACACTTTCGGCTCTTTCTCCATCTTGTCCGGTCAGCCACTTAAAGTTGGTGAATGGGTTGAAGTAGATGGAGTTGAAGGTGAAGTTATGGAAATAGGACTTAGATCAACTCAAATTCGTACCGTTGATGAACGTCTTGTTTCCATACCCAATAAAATAACTTCCAATGTTAAAATACAAAATTATTCTCGCAGAAAAAATTTCAATGTTAAATTGAGTATCAAACTGAGCTATGAAACTTCTTTAGAAAAAATCAAAAAACTTAAAGAAGAAATTAGGAAGATTTTAAATGATGATCCCGATGTAAAAAATGGAAACTTCCGAGTCAATATTATGAATTTTGGAGAATATGCTATGGATCTTGGTATTTTTTACTATATAACAGACGTTAGCAGTTACGCACGCAGCATTGAAATCCGTGAACGCGTGAACTTACAAATAAAAGAGCTTATTGACAGGATGAAAATCAAAATACCTTACCCAACCCAATCTTTAAACTTATATTATGCAAACTCTAACTTGCCCTCTAAGGGAGATATCAAAATTAAACGATGATGTATGGGAATTTTATTTTGAATTTCCGGAGCCTATGCAATTCCAAGCCGGTCAATTTTTCATGATTAAAATACCTTCAGACCCGCCACAAAACAGATCCTATTCCGTATCAAGTCCTCCGAATACAAAAGGATTTAAACTCTGCGTAAAATTACTACCTGACGGACTTGGCTCAAATTACCTGAGAAATCTTAAAATCGGAGATGAAATTGAATGTATGGGTCCTGCAGGACATTTCACCCTTAAAGACTCAAATAAAGACATCATAATGGTTGCCACCGGAACTGGATTGGCACCTTTTATGAGTATGTTGCCAATTATATTGCAAAAAGGAAGTGGTCAAAATATACGTCTTTATTTCGGTTGCAGACATCAAGAAGATCTTTTTTATTTTGAGAAACTCTCAAAGTGGGAAGAAGAATATGAAAATTTTAAAGTTATTACTTGCCTATCAAAAGCAAAAGAGAACTGGCAAGGCTCACATGGAAGAGTAACTGATCTCCTAATTCAAGATGAAATTGATCCTGAAAATACCAAAGTATATATTTGCGGAAACGGGAATATGGTGAAGGATGTACGCAATATGATGATAAAAAAAGGATTAGATAAAAATGATATACACTTTGAACTTTTCACCCCCATTGTTTGACTTTATTTTTATACCATGGAGAAAATCATTTGCTCTGCTAAAAGCAAAAGTATTGTGTTTATAGAATATGAGTTTATGAAATATTACAGATACAAATATGGTGCCGCGAGGCGGATTTGAACCACCGACACGAGGATTTTCAGTCCTCTGCTCTACCCCTGAGCTACCGCGGCACACATAAATGCGTCATTGACGCCGCTTCCAGTCTACTGATTTCAGCGAGCTGTGCAAGCTAAAATGCAAATAAAAAAGCCTTGCATCTGTTTTTCTTCAAAGTTATAATCTCCCAGCTTTAAAGATTTTTTTACAAATTTTATGGCTGGAAAAAGTAAAACTGTAGCTTACACAATGATTGGGAAGAAAACTGGTCGCATACTTGGATCCGGACGTGCCACAAAAGATCAAATCAAGCGCATGAATGAAAGAGCCAAAGATAAAGGCTGGAAGCGATATTCACAAAGTATTCAAGCTAGAGAAGAAATTAGCATAAAAGCTGTGAAGAAAGGTGGTACGAAGGCTCTTGCCAATGCAAAGTAATGTCTAAAGTTATGTACAACTTTAATGCTTTGCACTGTGATAGCTTTAATTGCTTTCATCTGAGTTTTTGAATGTAAATACATCCCGCCTAACCCAATGAACGTGAAAATCATTTGCTGGAATGTCAATGGAATTCGTGCCGTGTGGAAAAAGAACTTTCTTGATTTCATGAAAGAAGAAAATGCAGACTTATTTTGCATTCAGGAGAGTAAGATTCAAGAAAGTCAATTGAGTGATGAGATCAAATCACCCTTGGGATATCTTAGCGAATGGACTTGCGCCGAACGTAAAGGTTATAGCGGCGTAGCGATTTACTATAAAAAAAGTCCAAAAGTAATACAATATGAACTGGGAAATGGTAAAGGTAAGCATGATGGAGAAGGGCGTATGCTTCTTTTTCAATATGAAAATTTCACACTTGTAAATTTATATATTCCAAATGGAGGTCAAGGAGATCATAGGATTGAATTTAAACTGAATTATTATGACGAACTCTTTGATTTTCTTGAAGAGTTACGTAGTAAAGGTCATAATCTTGTGATTTGTGGAGATTTTAATACCGCTCATAAGCCAATTGACTTGGCGCGCCCAAAAGCCAATGAAAATACAACAGGTTTTTTACCGGTTGAGCGAGCATGGTTGGACAAGTTCACGCAATCCGGTTATATTGACTGTTGGCGTCACTTTAATCCTAAGAAAAGTGATATGTATTCTTGGTGGAGTTATAGAAGCGCTGCAAGAAAAAGAAATGTTGGGTGGAGAATTGACTATTTTTTTGTGAACAAAGAATTCTTAGATAAAGTTAAGTCCGTAGAAATGCTTACAGATGTAATGGGTAGCGATCATTGCCCTCTGCGGCTTGTGCTTGATGAGAATGTTCAAATTTAAATCCTCTCATATTCAATAAAAGCAAATTCAATCTCACCTTCTTTCTGAAAAGGACTTGCTCCAGATTGAAAGAAATAATCAGGTATTTCAGGGAAAAATTTATCGCAATCAAATTCTCCATTCACAAGAGTGAGTGAAATCCCATTGCAGCTCAAATGCAAAATAGCCTCTTTATAAAGTGTGGCACCGCCGATTACATAAATTTTATCTTCCCTTGCAACTTGAAGCGCTTCATCCAAGGAAGAAGCTTTTATTACTCCTTCAGGGAATTTATAGTTTTCTTTACGAGTTAAAACAATGTTTTCACGTTTTGGTAAAGGTCTAAATTTTTCAGGTAAAGACTCCCATGTTTTACGTCCCATAATAACAGTACCGTTTAGCGTAAGGTCTTTAAAATGCCGCATGTCAGCTTTAATAAGCCAAGGCAAGGTATTTTTCTTTCCTATGCCTCTGTTAAGATCCATTGCAGCAATAATTTGAAAAGCCATTAAACAGCTACTTTAAATCGAATAAAAGGATCATGCTGATAGTTTATCAGCTCAAAATCTTCATATTTTAGATCCCAGAAAGGTTTTTTAGCAATCTTGAGTTGAGGAAGAGATTTGGGCTTTCTTTTCAATTGCTCTTTCAGTCCATCAACATGATTTAAATAAATATGTGCATCTCCCATTGTATGTGTAAATATACCTGGCTTAAGATCACACTCTTGAGCAATCATAATCATAAGAGTGGCATAACTGGCAATGTTAAAAGGCACGCCAAGCGCTATATCTGCACTACGTTGATATAACTGGCAATCAAGCCTGCCGTTTACAACATAAAACTGAAAAAACATATGACAAGGTGGTAAAGCCATTTGATCAATCTCTCCCACATTCCAAGCATTTACTATTATTCGCCTTGAATTTGGATTATTTTTAATCATCTCTATTGCGTTTTGAATTTGATCAATTTCATGATGTTCCCCACGTCCGTTCACAGCATTCCAACGGCGCCACTGCTTACCGTAAATAGGTCCGAGTTCTCCATTTTCATCAGCCCATGCATCCCATATTGGTGTGTATTTTGTAAGTCCTTCATTGATATTTGTAGAACCTTTCAAAAACCATAACAATTCCCTAAGTACAGCCTTAAAAAGAACTTTTTTGGTTGTAAGTAAAGGAAAACCATTTCTAAGGTCATATTTTCTTTGAATTCCAAAAAGTGAAATGGTGCCGGTGCCGGTTCTGTCTTCTTTTAACTCTCCTTTCTCAAGTACTTCTTCAACTAAAGACAAGTATTGTTTCATTTGTTTTGTGGTTTAATATCGGCATGATTATAAAGGAATAGAGAGCATATTTGCAGACTTCTTTAATTTAGCTCGACAATAGAAATTTCGCAAAATTCCGAATGGAGCAAGTAACGGGAATCGAACCCGTATCTCCGCCATGGCAAGGCGGCGTAATAGCCATTATACTATACCTGCAAAAAAGTAACGCTATACTAGCAAAATTCAAACTGAGACTCAAGTCCGAGGAAAGGCAATCCCACCCATCCTCGGAATTCAATATACTGATTTAAAGAGCAAAAGGAGACTCTAAATCAATGTCATTTACTGATTTTGCTTTTTCATTATTTGTAGAAAGTTTTTGTTTGCTTGGCATAGCTCCTTCGTAAAATTCTTTCATTGTAAGGTTATATCTTCCTCTATCATCCACTTCCATGAGTCTTACTTTCACTTTATCTCCTTCTTTTAGAATATCTGTAACTTTATTCACACGAAATGGGCGCATCTCGGAAATATGTACAAGTCCATCCTTACCGGGAACAAACTCAACAAAAGCACCGAAATCCATGATTGTCTTCACTGTTCCTTCAAAAATTTCTCCCTCCTTTGGAATATAAGTAATACGCTCAACCCATTCTTTGGCTTTATTACCTGATTCTTGATCAGGTGCAGTTATTATTACAATACCTTCTTGATCTATATCAATATCAACTCCGCATTCTGAAGTGATTTTTTGTATTGTTTCTCCACCTTTCCCTATCACGTCACGGATTTGCTCCGGATCAATCTTAATATTCATAATCATTGGAGCATGCTTGTTCAGCTCTTTTCTCGGACCGGAAATAGCTTCATTCATACACTGCATAATATAGCTGCGTCCGATTTTTGCTTTTTCAAGAGCCTCTCTCATCATCTCAATCGTGATCCCTTTAACCTTTATATCCATTTGTAGAGCAGTAATGCCATCTTCCGTGCCGGTTACTTTAAAATCCATATCTCCCGCAAAATCCTCCTGCCCTTGTATGTCTGTAAGAATTTTATAAGTGCCAGAGCCATTTTCTTTAAATTCATCAGTACAAACAAGACCCATGGCAATTCCTGCCACAGCCTTCTTTATTGGAACTCCAGCATCCATCAAAGAAAGTGAAGATCCACAAACAGATGCCATTGAACTGGATCCGTTACAAGTCATAATTTCAGATACCAGTAACATTGTATAGGCAAAGTCTTTTTTATCTGGAAGCACCGGTAACAATGCTCGCTCCGCAAGCGCTCCATGTCCTATTTCACGTCTAGATGCACCACGCAACATACGCGCCTCACCAACGGAATATGGTGGGAAATTATAGTAGTGTATGTATCTTTTTTCAGTATCAATATCCATTGTGTCTATGATTTGAGCATCTCCGGGACCACCCAAAGTTGTAAGAGTCAGAGCTTGAGTTTCCCCTCTTTGAAAGAGAGCGGATCCATGCGTTCTTGGCAGCAGACCAACAGAGCAAGTAACAGGTCTTACTTCATCCAAGCCTCTTCCATCCAGACGCTTTTCTTTTTCCAGAATATTAGATCGCATATTTTTTTCAAAAAGCTCTAAAACAGCATTCATAATATCCGATTCCGTGTAAGTTTCATCTTCAATTGAAGCTGCAAATTCTTCCATAACTTTTACCTCCAGACCCTGAAGTTTTTTCTTAACTTCTTTCTTTGTAACTCCTGAAATTGCATCTAAATCTTCTTTTTTAAGAAAAGCTTTCACAGCCTTAATCGCACTTTCGTCTTTTTCTTTAATATCATAAGAGCGCATAACCGGATTTATCTTATCCACAAGCTCCATTTGAAAAGCGCAAAGTTCTTTGATTATTTTATGAGCAAGTTGCAGTGCCTTAAGATAAGTTTCTTCATCAATTTCATTGGATCCGGCTTCAACCATAGTTATGGCATCAGCTGTTCCAGCTACAACCAAATCCATGTCTCCATTTTCAGTTTGTTCAACCGTAGGGAAAGGGATTAGCTTACCATCAAGCATCCCTATTCTAACAGCGCCAATAGGACCTCCAAAAGGCAGCCCTCCAATCATCATAGCGGCAGACATGGCATTAAGAGCTAATATACCCGGTTCGTTTACAAGATCTGCAGATAAGACAGTAGCTATTCCCTGTACTTCATTTGTAATGTTTTTAGGGAACAATGGGCGAATTGGTCTGTCCATAAGACGGGCTTTTAAAATTCCCATTTCCGATGACCGTCCATCTCTTTTTATGAAACGAGAGCCTTTTATTTTTCCGGAAGCATAAAATCTTTCTTGATATTCCATCGTTAAACGAAAGAAACTTGCATTTGGATCTCCTTTCTCAGACATAACGGCCGTAGCAAGCACTACCGTATCTCCGTGTTGAATGGTCACGGCACCATTGGCTTGATGAGCCAGTCGTCCCGTTTCCAGAACTATTTCTTGTCCCGCAATCATGCGCGAGACCCTTTTGATTTGTGACATATGAGCGTCAGGGTTAAATGATTGTCGCCCTTACACTCAGGAAGAAATTTCAAGATATCTCTCTCCGGAATATGATTGAGATCTCTTGTGATCTCCTCCTCAGTGCATTGACGTTTATGATTATAGCAAAAAAGGCCCGCAAAGCGGACCTGAATATATTATTTTCTAATGCCCAACTTTTCAATCAGGGCTTCATACTCTTCTCTATTTTTATGCTTCAGATATTGAAGGTGTCTGCGGCGCTGACCAACCAATTTGAGAAGACCTCGTCTGGAGTGAATATCTTTTTTGTGAGTCTTAAGATGTTGTGTTAAATCTTTAATCCTCTCTGTGAGTATAGCAACTTGAACTCTAGCCGAACCCGTGTCTCCATCGTGTTTAGCATACTTTTTAATGAGTTTTTTCTTTGCTTCGCGTTTCATATAAAATTCTTTGTTAAAGCAGAGGCATTTTACAGATGCAGGGTTTTTTTGTCCAGTCCAAATCTTTATAAAGCACGCATCAGAATATCCACATCAGATCCAACGCTTATACTTAAAAAGTACCATCATGAAAGTTACAATTACAAGCATCAAGCCCAAAATAACCATAAAAACATAAGGATTCTCAGCTAAGGGCAATGCCACATTCATGCCATAAAGTCCGGTTAAAAATGTTAATGGAGAAATGACAACTGAAAAAATTGTCAAAATTTTGATCACTTCATTTGTACGATGTGAAATAATGGATTCATTCGTATCTTGAACAGATTCGATCAACTCTTTCAGATTTTCTAAACTGCTCCATGCCTTTTCAATTTTATCAACTACGTCATCAAAATAGATCTCCAAACGGTCAGGGAGGAATTTTTTATTCTTATGCTCAATTTGAGCCACGACTCTTCTTTGCGGCTGTATAACTCTGCGCATTGTGATTATATTTTTCTTGGTGTTTAAAATATCTTTCAACATGTCTTTTTGTTGATTCCAAGAAAACACCGTTCTTTCCAAACTTGCAACATTGCGCTCCAGTTTATCCAGAATTGGAAAAGCGCTTGCATACATGCTGTCTATAATTTCATATAGCAAATATCCGCTACCTTGCCCCATAATTTCTTTCTTCTCCGCAGTACTTTTCTTGCAAGCTTCATAAAAATCCAAAAAAGCTTTGAAACTGCCGGTATGAACCGTTATCAACAAATTACTTTTGATAAAAATATCTATCTCTTCACTAACAACACCTTTTTTCCGTTTATCATAGAAAGGGAAATGCAAAATTATGAAAAGATAATCATCATATTCATCAATTTTTGAACGTTGGTTTTCAGATAAACAATCTTCTATATCAAGATCATGAAAGCCGTGCTCTTTACTCATGGACTCAAGCTGATCCAAGCTTGGATTTTCCATATCAATCCAAGTTAACTTACCGAGTGTTATTTTTCGGATATTTGATTTAGGCATGAATTATAATGAATGCTTTGGATGCTCCTGTTTTCTTGGCAAGAGTATAAGAGTGATAAGCGGTTGGCGCAATAGGCTTTCTGGTGCATAATTAAACAGTGAATTATAGAAAAATCATTGCAGACGCTTGGCAGCTCACTCAAAGCAGAAAAGAATTGTTTTGGTGGTTTGGATTCTTTCCCGCCTTGCTGCAGAGCGTGGTATCTATTGTTTATTTGTCTTACCAATTTGTAGCTTTCAGCTCATCTCCTTTGTTTGATGAAGATAATTTCGGTCATGAAATATTCAGCACAATTCTTGATGTAGCTAAAACTCTCATATCTGAGCAAACAGGACTTGCTGTGCTTTTAGTGGTTCTTATTGCTTTAGTTGGAGTGGCATATTTGATGTTGCCTGTATTTACTGAAGGTGCTCTGATTCAACTATTGGCTCGTATTCGTGCAGGTGAGCAAGTAAGCATGATTGAAGGAATAAGCTTTGGTTTTTCCAGATTCTTGCAGCTCTTTGAATACCATTTGGCTGTAAAAACATTTAGCATTGTCAGTTTACTTACCTATGCAGCTCTTGTGCTGCGCATACTTGGAGTGGAAGCATTTTTATTATTTATTTGGATATTCTTACTCTTTGCAATTGTAGGTCTTTTACTTGGTTTATTTTTCACATATTCAGAATTTTTCATTGTTATAGATAGAAAAAATGTATTTAGCGGCATGATGGCAAGTGGCTCGCTTGTTATTCGTCATTGGCATCATACTTTATTTATGTTCATTTTAATGCTGATTATTTCAGTTAGAATCATTTTTAATTTATTGATAGCACTTCTTATTCCCCTCTTGGTCATTGCACCCATTTTTATTTTCGCAACTTTCACATTAGCGAAAATCGGTGTTTTCATAGGTGTGATTATAGGACTTATCGGGCTTTATTTTTCTGCATATTTTCTTGGAATTTTTGAAGTCTTCGCCAGAGCCGTATGGACATTCACATTTCTTGAGTTAAGCTCAAAAAAAGATCCAGACTTGCATTTGTTAAGTAAAGAAATTGAAGCCCAAAAAGATAATAATGTATAAAATACCGAATGTTATAACTCTGCCCATCATAGCTATATAATCCGGATTATAAATTTTTATTTGTTTATTCTCATGTCGCTTGAATTGAAACAAAGTTATATCAAACGTATAAGTTAGAAGTAAAATACAAACCACCAAAACATTCAAAGAGGAGGAGTAATATAAAGAACTTAACCATGTTGGTATTTCCATCATAGGCAAATCTTGAAAAAATTGACTGCCAAGGAAATAAATCAAAGTGATATGTAAAGCTTGATCAATAAAAAAAGGCATTACACTACGACGTTCCGCATTGAATTTTTTGTCATACTCCACTTTGATAAGATCTTGAAAGAAATGCACCGAGAAAATAATGCCAACTACAATCCAAGTCTGAGTGCTACCCCAATATGGAAAAAGCATTAAAATTGTGAAAGCGCTTATTATCAGAACATGCTGAAATGTACCTTTCCATGACTCATATTTCTTTTTGAAGAGAGCATTTGACTGAAAAACAAAATCCCCCAGTAAGTGTGCTATCAATAATTGCAATATGATCATCACTGTTTAATTACTATTTAATGAATGGCATTTTCAGATTTTCTATTGTCATAAGCTATCTTCACTCTACTTTTAATATCCGGACTACTCTCAATAAGCTGAGTAAAATCACTTTTCTTTAAAAGAAAAATTTCACACTCGGTTGCTGTTTTTGCTTCCGCCATACGTGGTTTATTTTCCAAAAGAGCCATTTCACCAAAAAATTGCCCCTTTCCCAAAGTCGCCAAGCATTCATCACCATCCAATATATTAACTTTACCGGATTTAATAATAAACATTGCATCACCTATGACACCCTTTTTAAACAGTACGTAATTCTCCGGAAAATATTCCATTGTGATATGCTGGAAAATGCTCTCATGTTGCTCTTCCGTTAAACTTTGAAAGAGTGGTACAGTCTTTAATATTGCCAGAATAAGATTCATGTCTTGTTTTAAATCTTTTTATTCTAACATAAATCAGGTAATAATTGAAGACAAACTAAAGATGCAAATATTACTTTGACATAAAAGTATGTATACCATCCCATGAAGATGGAGGAGAACTTCTAAAGTTTTGTATGCGTTTCAAATAAGCTAAGGAAGGTCCGTCATCAGGCATTATTTCCAAGATAGAACGTATTTTTTCTTCCGCAGTATCCCAATCACCGTTTCTGTAATACTCAAGTGCGCTATGCCATTTGTTGATTAAGGCTTTACCTTCCTCACTCACGCCATTTTTAGCGCCCAAAAGCTCATAAATATCCACCGCTTCTTCCTTGCCCTTTAATCTTACCCTATCTATACGGCGGAAAAACAGTTCACTTTGCGCCTCTTTCATACTTTTGGCATTTAGTAAAATATTAGTCCCGTAAAATTTATTTGCTCCTTCCAAACGGGAGGCCGTATTAACGGTGTCTCCCATAGCGGTATAATCAAAACGATGCTCTGACCCCATATTCCCAATAATACATTCACCGCTTGCAATGCCTATTCTTACATTCAAATCATGTCCACTTTTTTTATTGAGTTCAACTATACGTGAACGAATAGCCAGAGCTGTTTCACATGCTTTTATGGCATGATCTTCAAATTTTATCGGTGCACCAAAAAGCGCCATAATTGCATCTCCTTCAAATTTATCCACAGTGCCACCATGCGCCATTATCTCCTTTGCGAAGGCATCAAAATAAAGGTTAATCACAGCTACAACCTCATGCGCTTGAAGTTTCTCACTTAAACTCGTGAAATTTTCTATATCTAAAAATAAAGTGGTCATAAATCTACGTTCTCCACCCAAAGCCAAGTCCTCACCGGATGCCATGATCTTCTCAACCAGATCCGGAGAAACATAATGAGCAAAAGCTCTTTTTAGATGCCTCTTTTCACGAAACTCAGTTACATTCCTGTATATCATCGCTAAAAGATATGAAAGTATAATAGCAAAAATAGGCAAAATAAGATTTATTACAACTCCTCTATCAAATCTCCATTGGGCATATACAGGAAATAGAAAAAGCTCTGCAGCAAATACAATAGAGGCGCCCCATACAGGTAAATATAAAAAAGCAAAAACAGAAGCTAAAGTAATGATTGTAATAAGCAATATAAAATCTCCAATGCCTTGATACTCTAAAAAAGCCTGATCCAATAGAGTTTGTATGGCGTTGGCTCTAATTTCTATCCCTGACATTGCCTGTTCTTCATCAATTGGAGTGTAGAATAAATCCTGAAGAATAGTGGCAGTAGGTCCTATTAAAACAATTTTATCTTTAAAGATAAGAGGGTCAATCAGACCTTTGTAAACATCAACAAAACTATATATTGGGAAAGAATTTGATTTTTTTGCAAAATTAATCAGCCACAATCCATTTTTTAATGGTGGCTTTTCAAGCTTTTTATTCAAATAAGCTTCTGCAATTTTGATATCTATATTAGGTTCTGTAACTCCATCAACAGTGAACTGATAAGGCGCATCATAAATCGTCCTATTATCTCTAGTGTTTGAATTGATGAAACCCGTTTGACTCACATCCGTAAATATCTCTAAAGGAAGGACAAGCTTATCAAAAATAAAGCTATCACCCTCAAGATTACCTTTGCCGTAAGCAGTTTTAGCAAGAAAGATATTCTTAATTGAAGTTAAAGCCTCAATAAATTCTTTCTCATCAGGATTTGGCATTTCCACATAGCTTAAAACCTTTTGCGTAAATTCATTTGCAGATATCTTGTTATCTAAGTCAGCTAAAAAATTTTCCAAAGATAAATAACGTTCAGTTTCAGCAAAAAGAATATCAATCATTACAACTGCAGGCTGACCTGCATTGATATTATTCAGAACCTTTGCATAATATTTGTATGGCCATTTACCAATTTGCCCCAACCCTCCATCATTTACTGAAGTAAGTGTGGCATCGTCAATTGCAATTATCACTATGTCATCTTTTATTTCCCTTTCACTATATAAAAAATGACTGAGCTTTTGATCTATTACATCTAAAACTTTTCCTAATTTCAATGCTGAAACAAATCCACTCACTAAAAAGCCAATAAGGAGAGCAACAATAATTTTTTTATATTTTTTGCTCAAACTATCCAATTAAATCAGATAATTATACTCCTTTTCCACACCAAGCACCAGATTTAATTTCTTTTTCTACGTAGCAAAGCAGCAAGTCCTGCGGCAAAGGCCCAAGTTCCATTAGCCGGAGTAGGTGTTGTGGAACAACCACCGGCTTCAGGAGCAGGAGAAGGAGCATTAGTTCTGTCAGGTTTAACATCTCCATTTGTTTCACCTTCCATACCTGTATCCTTGGCATCATTGTTAGAATCAGATTCTTCACCTAAATCTTCACCATTACCTGTATCAATAACAAATGTGGCAAGTTCTCCATCAGGCGTTGGTGGAACATATACCCTAGTACCATCAGCATAAGTTACTTCATAACCTACGTTAGTTGTCATAGTGATTTGGTCAGTAGATGCTTCTCCATTGGCATTAGGGGGAGGTGTATTCAATCCACTGGATGAAATACCTGTCACAAGCCAACCTTGGTTCGCAGCTGAATTTGGATTTGGTTCGGTTAT
>WFTC01000022.1 GCA_015485665.1 Candidatus Altimarinota bacterium | reverse complement strand
AATCTATATATTGCATTTTTTAAAGATGCCACATCTTGATTTTTAAAATATAATCCACCAACACCATCACGAACTGTTTCCAAAGCTCCACCTTTACCATAAGCGATCACCGGAGTGCCGCAAGCCATAGCTTCAAGTGGAACAATTCCAAAATCTTCCAATTGAGGAAATAACAATGCTTTTGCGTTTTGATACAAATTTTCCAAAGTTTCATCATTCACCTTACCTAAAAATTCAATTTTCGGACCTGCTATTTTCTTAAGCTTGGTAATTTCCGGTCCATCGCCAATAACTTTAAGATTGCGCCTTAAATCGCTACAAGCACGCACTGCCAAATCAAAACGTTTGTATGGTATCAAACGTCCAACGGCAAGATAATAATTATCTTTCTTTTCACTCAATTTAAATCTGTTTAAATTCACAGGTGGATGTATGACCTCTGAATTTCTACCGTAATATTTTTTAATGCGCTTTGCCACATAATGAGAATTTGCAATATAATGATCAACACGCTCAGCGGCCAATCTATCCCAAAGACGCAGTTTATGTAGTAAGGGTCTGTAAAAAAATCTTAGAGGATAGAACTTTTTAAAATTCTTCCTGTATTCGTGAGAATGATCCCATAAATATCTTACAGGGGAATGACAATAAGAAATATGTAAGGTTTCAGGCTTTGTAATAATACCTTTTGAAGCTGAATGATTTGAACTGATTACAATGTCATATTCACTAAAATCCATCTTTTCAAATGCAATTGGCATAATAGGAAAAAATAACCTGTGCGCTCTACGTGCACCAGGGATAAAAGAAAGAGCGGATTCTTTAATATCCGCATTCTCAAATAGAGGACAAGCAGATTTTCTATATAAACTTGTATAAATAGGAGCTTTTGGAAAAAGCTCATGTATCTCATAAACAACACGTTCAGCCCCTGCATAAACAGTGAGCCAATCACAAACTATGGCAATTTTTTTCTTATCTATCAAAACAAAAAAACTAAAGTAAGCTTACTGTGACACTGCAAGCTTAGCTTCGTCAACCGTAGCGTAGGTATTTACAAGCTGAGTTAAACCTACAACCTGCAATATATCTAAAATGTTTTCTCTGGCAGCTGCAATAACAACATTCCCGCCCGATGCAGTAACTTTACTGTACCAATCAGTTAAATAACCTATGGACTTTGAATTCATATATTCAAGCCCAGAAAAATCAAAAATCAGCGTCAATGCTTGAGACTCACGTTCAATCAAAGAGTAAATCTCTTTGGCTTTCTCATCAACATTGGATTCATCCAATTGTCCAACAACATGAATCAATTTACCGGATTTACCCTCAGGCAATCCGCTAAGATCTTCAATGGTTATTTGCACATCTGTCATAGTTTGAATTTATTTTACTTTAAAATTAAATGAGTTGGATCCTTAGACGTAACAGAAGATACCTTGTCCTCCTCTTTTCGTAAATATTTTTTGATATGAACTTTAAGTCCGCCAAGTTCACTTATTCCAAAATTAATTTCATCTGTCCATTCTCCAACAATTTTTGGCAAACCTCGTCCGCGAAAACCCAAATACTTCTCACCCACCATATGTTTACGCTCTTTAAACAAAGTGGTCATCTGCTCAGGAGTCATTTTATCTTTACCTGTTCCGGTATCCTCAACTATAACTTCAAGAGATTTATCGGGTGTGCTTATCAATGTGACTTTTATTTTTTGACCAACTTGACTGCCATGCTCGATAGCATTATTACACAGCTCATCAACTACGGCCTGAAAACGATAAGCCCACTGCTGACTAAAGCCCGTCATATTTTTGGTTAAATTGAGCACAAAGTCTCTGATACCTGATAAAAAATAGGCTTGAGTTGGGATATAAATATGAATATCCGTTACTCTGTTATCGGCTTGCTTTGGAAGCTTCTCCATGAAATAAATCATTTCTAATGAAATCTTGCTATTGTATCAGAGTTTATCATCAAATGCAATAAAAAGAATTATAAGCTCCCATGCAGCACAGTCATTTGACTTGCGTCTAAAATAAAAACAGCTATAATCTCACAGCTTAAATCCAGTTCTTCCGTGGATCTTGCGGTCCTGCCCCAATGGGAAAAAGCAAGAGCCGAAGCGGATGAGCATTAACCCCAAGGAAAATGTCAGACCAAAAAACGCTAATGCGTGAAATGCTTGCAAATGCGGTTCATTTTGGGCATCGCAGCTCAAAATGGAATCCTAAAATGGCACCTTATTTGCATGGTAAAAGAAATGGCGTACATATTTTTGACCTAAATAAAACATATCAAGGTCTTAACGCTGCGACAGAATTTCTTAAAGCCGCTTGTGCTCAAGGTAAAATAGTACTGTTTGTGAGTACAAAACAACAAGCTGCGGAAATAGTCAAAGAACAGGCACAGCGTTCAAATATGCCATACGTAATAAAAAAATGGATTCCGGGACTTTTAACCAACTTCAAAACGGTTCGTGGAAGAGTTCGTTATATGCTTAAGCTTAAAGAGGATAAAGAATCGGGTGAATTTGAAAAATACACAAAAAAAGAAGCTCTGGACTTTGTAAAAACAATAAATAAGCTTGAAGCTGCCTTAGGTGGTGTAGCAAATCTGGAGCGTAAACCTGACATTGTCTTTATTTTGGACGTATGTCGTGACAAAATAGCTGTAAAGGAAGCTAAAAAAATCGGCGCAACCGTGGTTGCTATTGTTGATTCAAATGCTTCTCCTGATGGAGTAGATTATGTAATACCGGCAAACGATGATGCACTAAAATCTATTTCCTACCTTATGAATGCAATTGGAAATGCTGTTTATGAAGGTAGTAAAAAAGCAAAAAAATAATCATTAACTTATTTCAACATGGAAGAAAGGCAGCCCACGCCACCATTAAATGAGAGCAAAGGAAATATTCAAGCCGTACTTGCTTATATACCTTTCCTCTTTATAGCTGCAATGCTTCAACGTCCCAATGATGATCAATTGGTATTTCATTCAAAGAATGGAGCGGGTCTCACTTTATTGTTTATAGCAAGCAGTTTCGTGAGTGCATGGGTGCACGCAGGCATAGGATCTCTCCTTATGTTTGCATATTTTATTCCAACTGTTTTGGGGGCGTATCACGGCTATAAAAATCAGAAATGGTCAATTCCTTGGATTTCCGGATGGTCGCAAAATATACCTTTGGAAAAATGGTTTTCATCCTCACAAGATCCATCCGACAATCAATCCAAAGGCTCCTAAAGTCTAAATAATTATCAATAACCATATAATATGACGATCACACTTCAGCAAATAAAAGCTCTGAGAGATAAAACAGGAATCTCTACAACTGCTTGTAAAAAAGCCTTAGAAGAAGCAGGTGGAGATGAGGAAAAAGCTTTAGAATTATTAAGGAAGAAAGGTGAAGCAAAAGCTGCTCAACGCGCAGATCGTACAACTGCCCACGGAGTGGTTGCCTTGGCGCGCAAAGAAGGGAAAATTGCACTTTTGGCACTTGGTTGTGAAACAGATTTTGTTGCTAAAAATGATGATTTTATTTCTCAAGCTCAAGAAGTTGCAAATCGTCTACTGGCAGAGGGAGAAGATGCAGATCTTAACCAAGATATTGCGGATTTGAATATACAAATGGGAGAAAAGATAGAGGTAAAAAATAAAGCTGTCCTTCAAGGTCCCACAATAGGGTCTTACATCCACCTGAATAAAAAAATTGGTGTTGCAATCGCAATAAATGGATCTAATGAAGATACGGCTAACGATATTGCTATGCACATTGCCGCAATGAATCCGAAAGTTATTTCACCGAATGATATAGATGATAATCTTATTAAAAAAGAACGAGAAATTTGGATGGAACAACTAAGATCTGAAGGAAAACCTGAAAATATTATGGATAATATCCTAGCGGGAAAAGAAAAGAAATTCCGTGAAGAGGGTGCATTACTGACTCAAGCTTTCGTCAAAAATCCAGAGCAAAAAATTGAAGATCTTTTAAATGGTGCAAATGTAATGGCATTCTTGCGTTTCTCTGTTTAAATTAAATTTATGTGGAGTAAAATAGAAGAAGCGATTGCCGCAATTCAAAAAGGAGGATTGGTAATCGTACTGGATGATGAAGATAGAGAAAATGAAGGAGATTTGGTAATGGCTGCAGAACTTGCAACTCCTGAAACTATAAACTTCATGATGAAAAAAGGTCGCGGACTTATTTGTGTACCTTTAACAAATTCAATTGCAGATCGTCTTGAATTGAAAGAAATGACTCAAGTAAATAATGAAGCTCATCAATGTAATTTCACAATTTCAGTAGATTATAAATACGGAACTACAACGGGAATTTCAGCTTCTGACCGTTGTAAAACCATAAATGCTTTAAGCTCTCCAAATTCTTCACCTGAAGATTTTGCACGCCCAGGTCATATCTTCCCTATTAGAGGTAAAAAGGGAGGTGTTTTAGTTAGAACTGGACACACGGAAGCAGCCATTGATTTGGCACGACTTGCAGGTTTAAGTGCTGCGGGAGTTATTTGTGAGATTGTTAAAGAAGATGGTGAAATGGCTAGACGAGATGATCTATTTAAATATGCTAAAAAATACTCTCTACCAATTATTACAATTAAAGATTTGGTAGCCTACAGAAGAAAAACGGAAAAATTAGTGCATCGTGAAGTTGAAACGGAAATTGATACTGAATTTGGTAAATTTCGCATGATTGCTTACAGCAATGATATAGATGATCGCACACATGTACTTTTATCAATGGGCAAAGTGGAAGGGAAAAAAAATGTATTGGTCAGAGCTCATTCAGAATGTATGACAGGAGATATATTTCATTCTTTACACTGCGATTGCCATCCTCAACTTAAAGCAGCAATGCAAATAATTGCAAGAGAAGGAGAAGGAGTAATTCTTTACATGCGGCAAGAAGGAAGAGGAATTGGGCTCATCAATAAACTTAAAGCCTATAAACTTCAACGTGAAAAGGGTATGGATACCGTAGAAGCAAATCAAAGCTTGGGTTTTAAAGCGGATCTGCGTGAATATGGAATAGGAGCTCAAATGTTAAAAGATTTGGGGCTAGGCAAAATAAGACTACTGACAAACAATCCTCAAAAAATAGTAGGTTTGGAAGGTTATGGACTGCAAGTAACAAAACGTATTCCTCTTGAATTGGATCCAAATAAAGAAAATCTGACATACCTTAAAACAAAAAAAGATAAAATGGGTCACCTCTTAAGTCGTGTCTAATAAATACAACCAAGCTTGGTACATGAAAAGAGCCTTGCGCATTGCGAAGAAGGGTGAAGGTTTTGTAATACCAAATCCTATGGTGGGAGCCATAATAATTAAAAATGGTAAGAAGATAGGTGAAGGTTTCCATGAAAAATATGGTAAAGAGCATGCTGAAATAATGGCTTTAAAAGCCTGTGAGGAATCACCTGAAGGAGCAAGCTTATATATTACTCTTGAACCTTGCGATCATTTCGGAAAAACTCCTCCATGCACTAATGCGATAATTGAAGCAGGAATAAAAAAGGTTATTATAGCAAGTTTAGACCCTGTAAGAAATGGAGTACAAAGATTAAAAGAAGCAGGCATAAAAGTGCAAACAGGTCTCTTGGAAAAAGAAGCTCGCAGATTGAACCGTGCTTTTTTCACATTTCATGAAAAAAAAAGACCTTTTATAACTTTAAAAATCGCAAGCTCAATAAACGGAAAAATAACAGAGAAAATCGGTGAAGCTACAAGTATCACTGGAAAACTCTCGCAAAAATTAACACATCTATTGCGCCATAAACATCATGGTATTTTGATTGGAGCGGGAACATTATTGACTGATAATCCATATTTAGATGTTCGTGAAATTAATGGTAGGAACCCTGTTCGCATAGTGCTAAAAGGAAAAAGACCTTTAGATGATTCTCTATTTTTTTTCAGAGATAAAAAGCATATTGTCCTTGAAGAAATGGACTTAAATACTGCAATGTCTCATTTGCATAAATATGGCATTCAATCACTCTTGGTAGAAGGAGGTGCAAAAGTTTTTACAAATTTTTTAGATCAAAATCTCTGGGATGAAGCTAAAATCTTCATAGCCCCTTATTTTTTCAGTAGTCAAGCACTGAATGCCTACTTTGGAGTGAAAAAACATAATTTTCGTTTTTTAAAGTCAAGACGCTGTGGAAAAGATTTGCTAATCACAGCCTCACCAGTTGATACTAATTAAAGCGCTGCAGGTTTACTGCCGGTTAATTTATGTAAATAGAGATCAAGAACCCCTGCCAAAGGAATGATTAAAGTCAACTCAAGAATTGGATTTGAATAATTAAATTTTTTAAGCATTAAAACTAAAATGCTCATGAAAAAGGCATGTAAAAAAATCCAGAAAAGATTTTTATCAAAAAAGAAATAAACAGATTCTTTTATCCTTCGTGAAATAGTAAAAATAAGAAGTATAGCATTAAGCAAAGTTCCAAAAATCGCAGAAAGCGCTAATGACCAAACCGGCCATTTAAATATTAATACAAAGAGCAAACTAAGTATAATTTGCAGTAAAGATGCAAAGAAAGCTATAAACACAGGTGTTTTTGTATCTTTCAAAGCATAAAAAGCCCTTGCGAACAAAGGTAACATACTTTGCCCAAAAGCAGCCCATACAAAAACTCCCAACATAAAAGCTGTCTTTGCTCCAGCATCTTTATCAAAAGCTCCTCTAACCAATAGAATTTCAATTACTTCATTCCTGAGAAGGAAAAGTCCGAAAATGGATGGAATAACCCAAAATAAAATAGTATGAAAAGCTCTCTTGAGAGATGATTTAAAATCTTGCAAATCATCAAATTCCGATAAAGAAGCAAAAACAGCAACAGATACAGATACAGATACAACTACATGAGCCAAACTTTGTAAATTTAATGAATAGTTATAAATTGAAAGACTTCCAAAGCTGAGCAAAGATGCCAAAAGGGTATCAAGCAAAACATTCATTTGAGTGAAAGCAATGCCAAACATACGAGGCATAGTCAGTCTAATAAAATCTTTCACTGCTTGATTTTTAAGTTTCCAATTCCATTCATAGTTGAAAGGTGTAATTAAAACTCCGGGCAATTGAACTAAAAAATGTAAAAAAGCACCTATAACAACACTCCAACTCAAAGCAATCACACCGTAATTTACTCCAAAAAAATAGGCACCTAAAATTAAACTCAAGTTATATACCAAAGGTGCAATTGCTATCCCCCAAAAGCTTTTATGTGAGTTTTCTATACCTTGCAAAACACTACTCAAACCTAAAAATAATGGAGAGAGGAGCATAATACGTGATAAAAATACGGTTTTCTCTTGCATTCCTTCAGTAAAACCCGGTGTAAGCAAAGGTATGAATAAGGGGGCAAAAACCCACATTAATCCGCAGACTATCAATAAAAGAATAAGCATCAAATGAATAGCTTGACTCCCAAAAATTGATGCTTTTTTTTGAGAACCCTTCCTTAATTGAGTATAAATAGGCACAAAAGCGGCTGACATAGCCCCCGCTACCAGAAAAGTATATATCAAATCAGGAATACGGAATGCAGCGAAATAAGCATCTAAAGCATATAGACCTTCCCTTTCACCTGTACCAAATATATAAGCAATGGTCATGTCACGCAATAAACCCAAAATACGACTCAAAATAGATGAGACCGCCAACAAACCAGCCCCGAAACCCAAGCTCCCAAATTTATTTTTCATACATACATTGTAAAAGGCTAATCTCTACTTGGCAACAGAGATACAATATGCTATTATGAGGGGATGAATAAACTAAGTCAAGTATTCAATATAAGTGAAAAAGAATGGCCTCGAGTACTTGTTGGATGGAGTATGTTATTTTTGAGCAGATTCGGTTTTATCCTTGGCTGGAGCGTACTGATTGCCACTTTTTTAACTAAAGTAGGTATAAATTTATTACCTTTGCTCTTTTTGATAAATGCCGTAATGGTTATGCTTGGTAGCATTTTTTTCAGACATTTATTAAGAAAAATACAGCGTGAACTCTTAATCAGCATAATTGTTTTATTGGCTGCAGCAATGTTGATTACATCAATAGTTTTTATGCAAAAAAGCAGCTTCATCTTTTTCTCTTTATTGATAATTGTTGAGTCTGTCTTCTTGGCACAATTAAATATACTTATTTCTTTATTTAATGAAGATCTATTCACACCTTTGGAAAGCCAAAGAAGCTTCCCAATTATAGAGTCTGCAGAAACAATAGGAGCAATTGTTGGAGGTTTTATTTTAAGCATCTTTTCTGAAACTATTCCGGCATATAAATTCATACTTATATGGGCAATATCTCTTCTTTTGATTATACCTATCGTACTGTTTTTTAACACAAAAACTCTCAAGGTTCCAAAATTAGTAAATGTACAAAGCACACTGCCAAGAAAAATGACATTTAAAGAAAGTATGAAGAAACTGAAAAGAATACCTTTTTTAAAAGGAATAATGATCATAGTTTTATTGCATTGGAGCATAATGAATATGGTGGAATTCCAATATACAAAAGCAATTCAACAAGAAGTATATTCCATGCAAGAAGAAACACTACTTTCCGAACATACAGATGAAAATGTAATTCTTGCAGATGAACTTTCCATAAAAGATCAAAGTATATATTACGAACAAGAACTTACTAAAAAATTGGGGACTTTACATATTATTTTCAATGCTGCTGCTTTAATAATTCAATTGATTGTTGCAAGCAGACTTATAGAAGCTCTTGGTGTAATACCTGTTATGCTCATACATCCGATAATAAGCATGTTAAATCTTATAGCATTAACATTAAAATTCAATTTTTTAACAGCTTTGTTCACCAGAGGAGGTTATGAAATTACAGGTTTAATTTTCAAAAATAGCTATGATTCAAGCTATTATGCAATTCCAAACCAAATGAGAGATGAGGTTAAAGAATTTATGCAAGGTGTTGTCAAGCCGATGGGGGCTATTTTGGGGACAGTCTTAATTATATTAATAGCTTTAAATTTTGAAGGTATTTATCAAACTTTAATGATTAATTTGATACTTATAACAGCCACAATCACAATGAGTTTTATCACCTATCGTTTGATAAGAAAATATACTGAGATGTCAGAATATAATTTGAGTAAAAAGATGGATATGCCAACAAGACTAAATGCAATTGAAATTTTAGCTCAAAACGGACACACACACTTCACGCCGGCACTTTTAAAAATTTTAAACAGAGATTACGAACCTAAAATAATAAAAGAAAACATACTCAAAACTTTATCTGAGCGCCAAGATCCTGCAAGTATTAATGCAATACTGAATATAATCAATAATTCAGGCAGTAAACTTTGTCTTGAAGCAATCCAAGCTTTACAAAGCTTCAGTGAAGACAATCAATTCATGCAAGAGCCTTTCACAGCTCATAGAATCGTAACTACTCTTAAATCTGCTTTGGAAAAAGTGGAAAATAAAGAAATTTATGAAGAATTGATACAGTGTTTTTATGCATTTTCCCCGAAAGAAGCCACAAATTTTTTATTAAATAAACTTAATAATAAATCCAAAAATATTGAAGATTACATAAGAATGTTCAAACTCTTTAAAGATCCTAATCTAAAACATTACATGCAAAACTTTTTAATGAGCAAAAAAACTAGAATTAGAGGAGCTTCCATTATTGCTCTTTGGCAATTTAAAGAAATGAGAAAAGAATTAACACACCTCTTAAAACAAATGATAGAAAGTCCGAAAGAAAAAACTAACTTGATGGCAGTTTATATATGTGGTGAAGTTAAATTTAAAGATGGGCTTGATTTTTTAAAAAAATCCCTAAAATCAAAAAATAAAGAGATGCAAAATGCAGCTTTACTGGCTTTGGGAAAAATTGGAGATGAAACTGTAATTCCTTTGTTTATTCATGCATTTGAAAACCCATCTCATCCATGGCATGAAAATATGAATCTGATAATTAAATCTTTCAGTAAAAATTATAAAAGAAAAATCACGCAAGCAATGCAGAATCATTTTTCACAAGAAGTCGCAAATATAATTTCAAAATATTCAAGCATAAGTGAAATAAATAAAAGCAGCTTAAAAAAGCTGGGCAAACTATATCAAAAACTTAATGCGCATCATGAAGCACATCAAATCAAATTGGCTCTTGCTTCTCATAAGAAGCAGTAAATATAATAAGAGCGATGTCATTCACACGCCGATCCATTCTTCGCAACATTTCTCTTTGGATTCTAATAGCCGGAGTATTTTCTTATGGAGTGGCTTTTGCCATGTCTTTTGTGAGCGATAAACTTATCCTTCAACTTGCCTTAGGTCTTGGCACAATGACTTTTTTGACTCTTTTAATAATATACAGCAGGCTTACTCGCCCCATGCGTACAATTATTTTAGAAATGAAAGCCCTACTTACCGGCAAAAGTTACAGACGTATTCTTACAAGAAGAAAAGATGAAATAGGAGTTCTAGCTCATTTTTTCAATGAAGTTACCAGAAATCTGGAAAATATATCTTCAGAGGTGATTGAGCACGAAGCTTTAAAAAAAGAACTTGATTCAGCTCAAAACATTCAACGTGAATTGCTTCCAAAGCAATTACCTGAAATACCAGGACTGGATATAGCAGCAAAAACAAGACCGGCATCAGAAATAGGAGGAGATGCTTACAATTTTTATCAAAAAGATGAACGTTATTTTGCATACATAGGCGACTCAACCGGTCATGGACTACCGGCGGGATTGATCATGATAATGGTGGACATTTTAATGGATACTTTTATAGCTATTGAAAATGATTTACTTGAAATGCTTTTTCAAATAAACAGATTTCTAAAGCCAAACCTAAAAGCAACAATGTTCATGACTCTCATACTATTGGAGTGGGATCCGAATGATAATAAATTTTCATGGGTTGGAGCGGGACATGAATATTTAATACATGTAAATACTTCAGAAGAAAAAATATATAGCGTAAAAGGAGGTGGAATAGCTCTTGGAATGATTGAAGACAATAGAGCTCTTACAAAAAAACAAGAAATAAAAATGCAAAAAGGAGATTTTCTAATCTTATTTACAGATGGGATTACGGAAGCAAAAAATGTACTTGGTGAAATATATGGCAAAGACAGACTGGAATCATTTCTTAAACTTCATGCAAAAAGCAAGATTTCAGCAGAGGATTTATTTGAAAAAATAGCCATAGATGTCAGCAGATTTATGGAAGGACATAGGCAAGAAGATGACATGACATTAATGATATTCAAGTGCCTCAACGATCCAAAAAATGAGGTAAACGCCGTGGCTCTATCAAATGAGGCACCTGTTTAATCAATTTTATATCTCTCAAATTATATTTACCGTAGTATAAATCCCTAATATCTCCTCCTTTTGCAATAAAATTTTTAATTTGAATATATCCGGACATATAAACAATATCTTTTGTAAAAGCACCTGCCTGAGCAGTATCCTCATAACCACGTTTAACTTTCAGTGTGGTTTGAAAGGCCTGATTTAAAGACATCCCAAGCTTCCTACAATAATCAACTGTTTCTGAAAAAGAGTGTTCTTTTGCAAAATCAACAATAAAAACTAACATCGCAGCTTTATAGTTCTTTTCCGAGTCATAAATTGCAACTTGCTCTTGATTCCAAATTGCCAAGCCTTCTTGCGTTTCCAAATAATCAGCAAAACCTCTGCTAAAAAGTTGATAATATTGAGCTTTGCCGTTTTCAGCAGTCAAAATATGAGTTTCAATTTCATGAGCTATAACCATACGAAGCCTATTCTTACTAAAAGAAACACCATCCTTAAGCAGTAAAGCCTTGCCTTTATTGGCCATAACAACAGCAACCATATTCTTCTTTATTTTTACTTTCCATTGAGATAATGCGTAATTCTTAAAACTTTCTTCAAAAGAATAAATTATCTCATCCGTACTTAGCTGTTTTTGTTTAGTAAACTTTTTAGGTCTTTGCTTAAGTTTTATTTGTGCAGCTCTTTTAAGCTTTGAACTAACATCCCCATAAAGAAAAATGCTTGCTTTTTGAAAGCGCTCTGTCCCTCTAAACTCCAACAGCTCTATTTTCTTCTCTATTTCTTTACTTTTACTCAGAAAAAGCTGAGCAAGTACACTTTTTTCTTCTATTTTTGATTGGATCTTTTGAATTTTTTCCCTCAAGTGTAGAGAGTCAAACATCAATTTCGGATATTCAAATTGAGGATTATAAAAATTATCTTTTAAAAATTTTGTCTTCTCCTCTTCAAGATTAATCGGTCTTAAATGATATAAAAGTTTAATTTGCCTATCTATTGAAACAAGCTCCATATCCAAATGTCTATAATTTACTTTTTTTGTGGGAGAAAAATTTTGTTTCACTTTCAAAAATTCTGGCAATCGTCCTAATAGCTCACGTCCCTTGGATGGATCAATAAGAAAACGATTTAAATCCCGCCTGCCAATAACCATATCAAAATTTTTACCGGATAAATCATCCAGCCTGACTAAAGTCTGAACTCTTGTATCCGCAAGATTGAATTTTATTTTCATTGATTCCAGAGTTTCATCAAACTCATCAAGAAATAAATTTTTTGCCAACTCTCTATCAATTATACTCCTCTCTAAAAGAGGATTAATAGAAGCCCATACAATACGTGAACCACCTTCACCAAATATGGTTATTTTCTCTTCACGCCCAACCACACTTTTGCCAATAACTTTTTTCACTTCTTTCTCCAATTTATTTCCAAACATATCTTGCGCAATACGCACTCCTTTTTCAGGTGTTTTAACTTGCACGCCTTGAATACGCTCCAAACGATTTCGCAACGGCGCCAAATTTGCAATTTGCACAGTCAAACCCGCACGAGCATTAATCTCCAACAAAACTGGACCTGTATTTTTGTCAAGAACAATATCTACAGCCAAATAACCCAAATTTGTTATTAATTGAACTTTGGAAGCAATATGTAACATCTCATCCCAATAAGGAATTTTAAGCCCTTTAATCTCACCAACCTCCGGCACCTCATCAATAATTTTACCCTTTGAAACAATATGAGTCGCAGTGCCTCTGGCAATATCAATTCCAACTCCTAAAGCACCTTGATGAATATTAGCTTTTCCATCCGATTCTTTTGTAGGCAAACGTAACATCGCCATAACCGGAATTAAATTATGCACAACTATGCGAATATCTGGCAATCCTTTGTAAGCAAAACGTGCAATAGAATCATCGCAAATAATTCTCTGTTCAAAAAAAGCCTTATCGGCAGCTCCAGAAAGACTAAAACGTCCATCCAGTATATCACCTATGTGCTCTTTAAGCTCTTCTTGAGACGTCAAAGTGCCGCTTGCTCTTTCATAATGTTTTTCTTTTCTACCCACAATAGGAAGAATCCCCTCTCCACCAAATCCCATGTTTGGCTTTAAAACAAAACTGGATGGCAAAGAAGAAAAATCAAATTTTTCCAATTCTTCTTGAGTACTTATAACGGCAAATAAACGAGGTACTGGAATATCTCTGGCAGATAAAAAATGTTTTGATTTTAATTTATCATCCGCTAAACGAACCGCCTTTTTTTTATTGAAGGGGCGAACATAAAGCAAATTTCTTGCATTTATCCCCAAAATGCCAAAATCAGGTAATAATCCCATTATTCTTCAGCGTAACGAATAATTTCTCTAAAACGAAAATACTCTAAAACTCTAAGTCCCGTCCAGCGTGCCATTAATACATTCATAAAGAGAAATAAGAAAATAACTTCAGGATGCCCCAAGACAAATACCTTTAACCATGCCCATTCCGCCACAAAATAACAAAGAACAGCGACTAAAACAGATTCACCTACCAAAGTAAGAGCACTTCTCAGCCCTTTACCACTTTGAATACTTACAAATTTCTCAACCATTGTACTCATAATAAGCATTGGAAAGACTGCAATTCCAACCACAGCTGACAAATCAAGATAAGCGCCAAGATAGAGTAAAATTAAAATGGTCAAACTTACGGTAGTAAGCAAAATTGCCATTCTCGGAATATAAAGCAGCCTGTAACGCCTCAAGAAAAGTCTAGTTAAAGTACCTATACTCAAAATCGCCAATAAAATTATTAATCCGTAACTTAAATCAAGAGCTATAAAAGATAGTGCCAATATTGAAGGAGTATAAACGCCCAAGGTTGCTAAGCCCACAACCTGCTTCATAAAAGCTACAACTGTAACAATCACAGGAAGCATAAGAACCAATCTGATTGTATTACTTGGAACACCTTTATTTATAAGATTATTCACCAAAACACTTAAAAAATTCCACGGTCTGAGTTGCAATTGAGAGTTAATTTCCTTGTATTGCATCTCTCTACTTTCCAAAAGATTCAAATAATCTTCCAAACTTTCCGTCTCCAAAATAACCCATACAGATTCTGGGCGAGCCAGAACAATGCTCTTTGGAGAAATGCTTTGATAAACCCCACGAGCAATATTCTCCATGGAACCGAAACTGCTGTCTGAAATAAAAATAATATTTTTATCTACAAAAAAATTGGGATCATTCAATGTCCTCTGCAACTTAGAAAATAATGTTAAACCAGAACTTCCCTCAGTCCAAACGACAATTGTATTTGCATCTTTAAATGCGGATAAATTTTCAATTACACGAGTTTGAAGCTGCTCTTCCGCCAAAAATTCAGACTGAGAAGTGTAAGATTCAACTAAATTAATCAAAACATCCTGTTCTCTGGCAGATTCAACAAAACTTTCAATTTGATCTCGCCGATTTTCAACATTACTTATCAACATGATGGAACGCTCATAAACCAAAAGCTCATGAATTGCAGTAAATTGCTCTCCTTCAGCAGTCCTTGCAATCAAAGTCACTTCATACTCTCCAGGCTCCGCATAAGTATGCACAACCTCCACACCCTGCTCCCTGTTTCCATCTCCGTAAAACCATTCATAACTCACAGAATCTTGATCTATAGAATCATCAATAAATGAATTACTAGCATCAAAAATAATTTTTTTATTAAGTTCCACACTGGAGTCTGCAGTAATAACAACTTCAACTGAAGTACCTTGATCTTCATCTGAAAGTGCAAAAGCAGTCCCCCACATGAAAAAGGGAAAACCAAGGGTGAAAGCAGCAAAAAAGGCTTTAATCATATATGAATAATAGCAATAAAAGAAGGAAAATTCAATCTCCGAGCAACTTGAAGAATATACCTGAATATGATAATATGGTATGAATAGTAAAGACGTTCTGCGCTAAAAAAATTTTGAATTAATGACTAAGAAAATGGTAAAGATTTCTTCTTTAAAACTTGCAAAGCTGATTCAGCCTCTGCTGATATCTTTGATGGCATTGGCGCTATTAAGTCAATATACAGGAATAAACATAAAATCTGAAACAAGCTATAAAGCAAGTATTTTACTGGCTGAAAATACAATCGCAGGCTCATCCGGTAGAGTAGAAATTGAGACGGAGCCTCTTTCCGAATTGGAAGTGTTAATTGAAGACCCATCAGGCAAAACATTTACTTTCCAAAGCTCAAGCAACAAAGAAGGTCGCGCCACTTTAACAATTGACAGCACCTATCTTCAAAAGTCCGGAGAATACTATGTTTCCGTTCGTCCAAAAGATGAATCTGCAAGCTTTTCCTCAAAAGAAAGTTTTAGCGTCTATCCGATGGAGCTCTCAGAGAGTAAATCGACACTTTCAATAAATAAAAATGTACTACAAGGAGGAGAAAATCTTGAAATGAAAGTTGCACTGAAAGATGAATTGTTTAACCCTTTGGCGGGACGGATGGTACAAGTGATTCCAAGCGATCCGAGTGTAAATGTTTATTCTCAGGATTTCATGACGGATGAAAATGGAGAAATGAAATTTTATGCACTTATACCTGAAAAAGAAGAAAATTCCACTGTAAACTTCACTGTAGTGGATATTGAAAGTCAAAAGAAACTGCGTGCAAAACCTCAAATTTCCATAATTGGAAGGAAAAGTAATACAGCTTCAAATAATACAATTTTACTTTCTTCAGATTCAGGGCCTTTGGATCATTTTGATATATCACTTGGGGGGCAAGCAGATACAACTTTGGAAGTTGGTGACTATGTTGATGTTATAGTAAGCGCCCTTGATAAAGATGAAAACATAGTCAAAGACTATACTGGCACAATTCGTTTCTCATCAAGTGATGGAAGTGCAACCCTACCCAATGATTACAGCTTCTTGGCGGAAGATGGAGGGAGTCATACGTTCAGTTTGGCACTTAAGTTTGTAACTCCGGGAATTCAAACCATTAATGTAAATGATACTGAAAAATACAGTATTGAAGGCGTATTTGAAGTTGAAGTGCTAACTGAAGGAGGATCCAGCTCTCCTGATTACGGCAGTGATTTTGTAGAAAATGACTTTGATAGAGAGGGTGATTTTACACTTATAAGTCCAGCATCTGGCTCTTATTCAAATAACTCAATAGAAGTTCAGGGTGGCGCTCAATACGGATATAGCGTGATTATTTATCTTAATGAAGAGGAAGCTGGACGCACTGAAGTTGAATTTGATGAAAGTTTTTCATACAGCATCTCAAACCTTGAAGATGGAAAGTATGAAATTTATGTTGAAATTGTGGAAACTGAAGAAGATGAATCTGGAAAAGAAAATATTCTGCAAGTAATAGAAACCTCCGCAACTGAGAGTGTTGTAATTGATTCTACACCACCGGAACTTATGAGTATTGAAGCTAATCCGGCTGAAATTGCAGCTATTGGAAGTGAAGTTGAAATTACTGTACTTTCAGAAGGTGGCTTAGATGATGTAAGCTTGATTTTTGAAGATGAAATTTATACTTTAGAGGAAAGTGAAACTTCAGGTAAGTATGTCGGCAGTATAATCATGCCTGAAGAAGCAGGTAACTATTCCTTGGATGTGCTTCTCACTGACCCTCTTGGTAATGACGTGCAATACCGTGATCAACTAATCTTAAAAGCGGAATCTCAAAATGAAGAAGTTTCAACTGAAGAAGTTTCAACTGAAGAAGCCCAAAACATTGAAGAAAGCATTGAAATAAATGTGGGAGAAGTGAAAGGGCTTACAGCAATGGGAGATGAAGAGTCCGTGCTACTCAGCTGGGAAGTGCCGGAAAGTGATCTAATTATTGTAAATTATAAAATTTACTATGGACCTACTCCTGAATCACTATTTGCAACATCTGAAACCTTAGACAGCTCAAACAGCTGGAGAATAAGTAATTTAACAGGTGGAGAAACTTACTATTTTGCTGTATCAGCAATAGATATTGAAGGAAATGAAAGCCCTCCAAGCAAATCCATAGCGGCAATGCCACTATCCAAAAAAACATCGGTTACTTCTCCACCACCTGAAAATTCAGAATATGTACCATACCCGGATGCAGCACCAAAATTCCAAAATTTACCACCGGAAACACCTCAAACAGGTGCAGGAACAGGTTTATTGATTACTTTAAGCGCTATAAGTGCAGCCGCCTTTACGCGCCGCCGCCGCAAGTGATAAACTCAGAAAGAATTTTACTCTCATATGTCTTTTCTCCAGCTAAGTTTAAATATATTGTTGGATCTCTTGTACTTCTTGATGATAATCCGTGTAATATTTTCATGGATTCGTCCAACATCACATGGGAAAGTTAGCCGATTTGTTATGGAATCCACCGATCCTATTTTAAAGCCCATTCGCCGTGCTTTACCCGATATGGGAATGCTGGATTTATCTCCACTTATTGCCATTCTCCTATTTGAATTAATAAGAAATTTAATCAACGGCATGATATGATAAAGATTTACGACAGCTTGAGAGGAAGAAAAATACACTTCAAAAAGAAAAAAGGTGAAAAGATTGGGATTTATGTTTGCGGTCCTACCGTATATGAGCGTGGTCATTTAGGGCACGGTCGCAGTGCAATTGCTTTCGACATAATTCGCCGGTTTTTTATATTCATGGGCTATGAAGTAAAATACGTATTCAACTATACTGACATAGACGATAAAATGATAAGACGAGCAAAGGAAGAAGGAATTTCTGTAAAAGATTTAAGTAAAAAGATAATAGATCTCTATGAAAGAGACTATTTAAAATTGGGAATATTGCCACCAACTCATAATCCTCATGCAACAAAGTACATTCAAGAAATGATTGATTTAATAAGAGAGCTTGAAAAAAAAGGTCATACATACACTTTGAAGGATGGAGTGTATTACGACATTACAAGTTTTGAAAATTATGGAAAACTTTCTCACCAAAAAATGGAAGAACTCAATTCTGGGGTCAGGATAGAAGAACGAAAAGATAAAAGAAATCATCAAGATTTTGCACTTTGGAAATTTAAAAAAGAAGGTGAGCCTTCTTGGTCAAGTCCTTGGGGAGAAGGTCGTCCAGGATGGCATATTGAATGTAGCGCCATGAGTCGTACACTTTTAGGCGAATCTTTTGACATACACGGAGGTGGACTTGATTTAAAATTCCCCCACCATGAATGTGAAATAGCTCAAAGTGAAGGAGTTTCCGGAAAAGCTCATGTTGATTATTGGATGCACAACGGATACATAACAGTCAATAAAGAAAAAATGAGCAAATCACTTAAAAATTTCTTTACCCTTGAAGAAATTTTTAAGAAATATCATCCAAGAGTAGTCCGCTTTTTTTTAATGAGCAGCCACTACCGCTCCCCCATTGAATTCAATGAAAATTCATTGGATCAAGCAAGGAAAACACTCAGACATATGGATGATTTCTATTTGCGAAATAAAAATGATGGAAGAGATGAAGATTTAATCAAAAGCATATCAAAAAAAATGTCTCAAGATTTTGATGTGCCAGGTGCTTTATACTTACTTTTTGAATGGATGAAATCTTCACCTATAAAAGTTCGTGGAACTCTAAATGCCCTAAATGAAATTTTCAATATTTTCCCTGTGGATTTTAAACCAAGCAGAGAGGATCTCTCTTTAGTAAAAGAGCGTGAAAGGTCAAGGATTCAAAAAAATTGGAAACGTTCAGATGAAATCCGTAATCAACTTATGAAGAGAGGAATTGAATTGGAAGACTCAGTAAACGGCACTATGGTAAAGCCAAAACTTTAAGGTGAAAATAGTTCTGTCAACAATTTTGACAACAGTAAATACCCCATAAGCGCTTGTCAAAAGCAATAAATAATGATTAATCTGACTTCCGTAATTATAAGGCTAAAATGAAAAAGAGCTCAGCCATTAACTGAAAGAAAAATGTTACATGCCAATTTCACGGTAAATAATCAGCTGAGTCCACAGCAAGTAAAACTCAATAAACTTATAAAAAGTTTGCTAATTGTACTTTCTGAAAAAGAAAAGTACATAATTGAAAGCCGATTTTCTCTTCAAAGGCAAAAACGGCAAACACTGGAAGAAATTGGTAAAAATCTAGGGGTAACGAGAGAGAGGGTGCGTCAAATCGAAAAAAACGCACTTCATAAATTAAAGAGAAGTGCGCAAAATACAAATATAAAAATTCTAACTGAATTTGTAAAAGCTTTGCTGGAAAAAGAAGGTGGATTGGCAAAAGACAGGTATTTCAAAGGGCGTTTGATGAAAATTTTACCGAATATAACAAAAGAAGAATTACATGACCTGCATTTGGCACTTATATTGGATCAAAATATAAGCTTTGAGTCAAATACTCTGAAATACCATCCTTATTGGCGACTCAAAGATATAAAATCTGATCTCGTGAATAAAGTGTCTGACTCTGCAATTGCAATACTGCAAGCAAACAAGCATGTTATGTCTGCCGATGAGATAAAAAAAGTATTGAACAAGAATTTAAAGATGAACTTATCCACATCAACGTTAAGAAATATTCTTGATATCAATAAGGAATGCAAATTTACGGAAGATGGCATTGGTCTATATTCATGGCGACATATTCATCCACGCACATTGAGGGATAAAATCTTATATATATTGCAAGGAGAAAAAAAACCTCTACATTTCACAAAAATAGCTTCTAAAATTAGAGACGCTAACTTTGATGCAAAAAGAGTTAATCTACAAGCTGTACATAACGAACTGATACGTAATGAAGATTTTGTTCTAATAGGTAGAGGTCTTTATGCACTAAAAAAATGGGGCTATAAAACCGGAACAGTCGCGGACATTATAAAAGATATACTCAAAGATGGCGTAGCCAGAACTCGTGAAGAAATAAGCAAAGAAGTATTAAAGCAAAGACAAGTCAAAACAATTACAATATATCTGAATTTAAAAAACAAACCCGATTTCATCAGAGTTGGACGTGATAAATACACACTTGCCAAATTTGATATAATGTAGAAAAAGATAAATCAATTAGACTTGTCATTTTTTTTATATAAGATAGAATACATTGGCGACTTAAATTATTTTGAAAAGTTAATCAGGGCAAGTGGCGGAATTGGTAGACGCGCTAGCTTGAGGGGCTAGTGAGCATATATCGCTCGTGGAGGTTCAAGTCCTCTCTTGCTCACCATTCTGCATCAAATAAAAAATATTTATTTAAAATCAGGGCGCATAGCTCAGTTGGTTAGAGCGTCTGGTTTACACCCAGAAGGTCATAGGTTCGACTCCTATTGCGCCCACCAGAATAAGATTTTTACTTGTGGAAAAATAAAATCCTCTATATAATATAGGGATTTAACAAAAAAAATGTATAATTCAGGCCACCACGAAACATCTCCAGGTGGAGATGACAACAAAACACACAGAGAGCATTATACAGCGAGAGAGAGAAAAATAAATCGCATACAACGCAAATTGGAGCGTAAAAAAGCACGCAAGCATTTTAAAGAGGAACGTGAAAAAATTATAGAAACAGTTGAGCTACAAAACGCTTCACTTGCAAAAAGGATTTATGTACGTCTTGCAGAAGCTGAAATGCTGATGCAGCAACTTGAGCAAGAATCTTTGGAATACGAAAAATCGGCTGAATTTGATGAAATCAAAGATAGAATTAACAAACTTACCGATAGTGAAAAAGATATAGAAGATGTAGAAATCAAAAAAGACCGAAAAGAAAAGATGCGTAATGACCTAAGATATCTCAGAGATATGGTACAAGGATTACGCATTTCCTTAAGAAGACATGTGAATCATACTGATAATGAAAGTCACATGGAAAAAGAAGATGATAACAGAGAAAAAAATGAAACAGATCATGATGATAAAAAACTTGAGCATCATGACCATCATTCCCCAAAGCCAGAGCCACCATCCAATACTCCTGATGTAATCGTAACACCCGGAAAAACATCTCAAATCAATTTGGATGTGACTTCTGATGCAACTCCTGATGTTACTTCTGATGTAACTCTTGATGTGACTCCTGATGCAACTCCTGATGCAACTCCTGATGTGAATCCTGATGTGAATCCTGATGTGAATCCTGATTTGACTCCTGATGCAACTCCTGATGTTACTTCTGATGTAACTCTTGATGTGACTCCTGATGCAACTCCTGATGTGAATCCTGATGTGAATCCTGATTTGACTCCTGATGCAACTTCTGATGCAACTCCTGATGCAACTCCTGATGTGAATCCTGATGTGACTCCTGATGCAACTCCTGATGTGAATCCTGATGTGAATCCTGATGTGACTCCTGATGCAACTCCTGATGTGACTCCTGATGCAACTTCTGATGCAACTTCTGATGTGACGCCTGATGCAACTCCTGATGTGACTCCTACAGAAGAGCCAGAGAGTAAAAATATAGAAAGCTCTACCGAACCAAAAATTGATAAAGGGCCTATTACTCTTGATGATGAAAGTGCAGATGAAATAAATATAAAAGATCAATTACAAAAAGCTTTAATAAGCAATGCACAACTAAGGCTCGGATTAAATATTGAATTGTATGACAATAAACTGAAGTTAAAAACTGCAGGAACAAAAGAGGCTATTCTACTTGAGAAAAATAATGAGCAATGGACACTTAGAATGCCGGAAAATTTTCAGTCTTTATTAAGAGATGATGTACAACTTAAATTTTCTTCTCAAGAAGAAGCACTGGAAATAGGCCGTTGTCTTTTGGAAGAAATAATATTTGTTGAAGAGAATGTATTTGAAAAAAGACCTGAAAAAGCATTTAAAAATAAACCATATACATTGGCACCTTACGGACAAATCGTGTTTCATAATGATTATGGATTTAATCCATCCATTAATTGGAAAACACGTAACACTAAATTTAAAGCCGAAGATTATGTAAACGGTGAATCAATTACACGCGCACTTAACGAAGCTTATTTCAGAAATGTCCATGATAAACAAATCTTCATATCTGAAACAGATAGATTAAAAAACACAGATTTAGATGTAGAAGTTAATATTGATAATAAAGAATTAAAGTATGAAAACGATGAAATCAAAATAGAAATTAAAAAAGTTAACGACTTATGGGGAATAGAGCTTAAAACTAAAGATGAAGAATTAAAAAATCTTTTCTCAAAACAAATGCAACCTGCAAGCTTAAAAGAACAATTAAAACTCTTCTCGGAAATTATTTTAATAGCAAAAGCATGGAAAGAGGCAAAAAACGCAATAAATAAATATGAGCTAAAAGAAGAAGATATTCTTGAGTATAATGGTCCATTTTATATAGATAAAAGTTTTACATCTTTAAATGACAAAGTTATTCGCATTAGTGAAGGGGCATATTTTATTGACGATGACATGCATTTTACATCCATAATAAAAAGATCAAACATAATTGATCTAAAACAATTTGTAACAGCAATCAATAGATATTATGCAAGAATTACAGCTAAGAACTAACTTTGCTCACCAAGGATAACACTGGTTTCAAATACTTCTCCATCCCTCCAAATTTCCAATAGAACCTCATCTCCTACAGAGTAGGATGCAAGAGCATTTCCAAGCGTAAAACCAAAATCAAGCTTTTGACCATTCACACTTAAAATCAGATCTCTTGCCTTTAAACCTGCTTTTTCAGCGGGACTGCCTTCCACAACAGCAGGCACATCAGCCTGTCTATCTCCAATAATGAATGCACCATAATCATACCCCAAATTAAAACGCTGAGATAAAGCGGGATTGGACATAACATATCGCACGCCTAGAAAAGGACGTACAATTTTGCCATATTTAAAATAAGAATCTAAAACTAGACTTAAATCATTTGAAGGAATTGCAAATCCAATACCAGCAGCACTGGCATCCACTGCTGTATTCATACCTATCACCTCTCCTTCCAGATTAAGTAAAGGGCCACCACTGTTACCGGGATTTATTGCCGCATCAGTTTGAATCAAAGAAACCAAGCTTTCCACACTACCATAAGCACCCGAAGCAAGAATATCCCTTCCAAGGGCAGAGACAATGCCTGCGGTTGCAGTATTGGCATACTCCCCCAAAGCGTTCCCTATTGCAAGTACAGGTTGCCCTATTTCAATTTCATCAGAATCTGCAAAATTAAGGTAAGGCAACTCACCTATTCTTGAGTCATCTCCAGTAATTAAAAGTATTGCAATATCGTTTAGGGTATCACGATCCAAAACTTGAGCCTCAAGTTCCGTTCCATCATCTAAAATAACTACATATTCAGCTTCAGTATCCGCAACCACATGTTTATTTGTTAAAGCCAATCCATCAGGAGAAATAATGAAAGCCGTACCACTGCTTACTTCCGTAAGGGATGAAGGCTGATCGCCATCCGGCAAAGCACGTCCAGAAGAAAACATTTGATAACGTTGACTGAGTTCTTTCATTGCGACAATGCTAACAACAGCAGGCACACTATCTTCCCAAACTTTGGTAAAATCATGAGACTCATAAACAGGAACAATATTGCTCTCTTCTTTTTTTAGCAAATCTCCTTCAAAATAAAATGTTATAAAGCTTCCAATAAGCACTCCGATTAAGCCAAGTGCGAATGAAATGAAAGTAAAGAAAGCAAGATGTTGACGTTTCATAAACACATATTAATTACAGGTTCAAAAGGATAATAACACGAAGCGGTCCTTTACAAAAGCCCTGCATAAAGGCAGACTCTAAGCACCATGAAAGAAAGTGTTCGCAGTTTATTTAAATCCGCACGCCAGTCAATATCCGAAATAAATAGAGAACGTAAAAGTCACAGGATTTTTGATTCTCTTTCAAGATTGCCAGAATTTAAAAAAGCTATACAAATAATGGTATATCTCTCAAGAGGCGAAGAAGTTGTTACACATTTTATGGTAAAAAAATGGCTGGATCAAAAGAAAAAGATTTATGCACCCAAAGTTGAAAGCGATAAGCTTCTTCCATGCCTTATAAACCATTGGGAAGATCTGGAATATGGCAAGTATAATGTGCTGGAGCCTAAAGAAACGCTATACATTGCTAACCCGAATGAGCTTGAATTGATACTTGTACCTGGAATTGCTTTTACTCCCAAAGGTGGACGAATAGGAATGGGCAAAGGTTTCTACGATAGATTTCTTTCAAAAACAAAAGCTATAAAAATTGCACTTGCATACGAAGAGCAAATAAGCAGTACACTCCCTCTGGAACAGCATGACATTGCAATGAATATAATCATAACAGACAAAAATATTTATCGCACTTAACCCATTACATTATGGATAATACAAACCTTAACCCCTATTACACGGAAAACTGGAAGCGTTTGCAAGCAAATGACCCTGAGGTATACCAAGCTATCATAGGTGAAGAAAAACGAGAAGTTGAAGGAGTGGAACTTATACCATCTGAAAACTATACTTATCCTGAAGTATTGGCTGCAAACGGATCAGTCTTTACAAACAAATATGCAGAAGGATATCCGGGTAGACGTTATTACGGAGGACAAAAATACACAGACAAAATAGAAAGTTTGGCGATTAGTCGTGCCAAAGAGGTATTCGGATGCGAACATGCAAATGTCCAAGCACTTTCAGGTTCTCCAATGAACCAAGCAGTATATCTTGCATTCCTTAAACCGGGTGACACTGTACTGGGAATGGATCTTTCACATGGAGGTCATCTGACTCATGGACATCCGGTTTCTCATATGGGTAAAATCTTCAATTTTGTTAGATACAAAACACACCCTGAAAAAGAAGGATGGATAGATCCTGAAGAAATTATGGAACTTGCAAAAAAACATCAGCCTAAAATTATACTTTGCGGATATACTTCTTATCCTCGTGATTTGGACTATGAAATATTCACAAAAGCTGCGAAAGAAGTAGGTGCTTTGACAATGTGTGATATGTCACATTACGCCGGATTAGTTGCGGGAGGTGTAATGAAGAACCCTTTTGATTATGAATTTGATATTGTAACCACAACTTCACATAAAACTTTGCGAGGTCCCAGAGGGGGACTGATTCTATGTAAGGCAAAGCATGCAAAGGCAATTGACAAATCAGTATTCCCTGGGCTTCAAGGAGGACCTCACATGCAAACCATAGCTTCAATCGCAATTACATTGAAAAAAGCTCAAGAACCGGCTTTTAAAGAATATGCCAAACAAGTCGTTAAAAATGCAAAAACATTGGCTCAGATCCTAATGGACAATGGAGTTAAGTTGATCACGAACGGAACGGATAATCACATGCTTGTTATGAACACAATAGAAAGTTTTGACTTGGGAGGAACAGAGGCTGAAGAAGCTCTTGATAAAATTGCAATCACCACAAATAAACAAGTTATTCCGGATGATCCAAGACCACCTCTAAAACCAAGTGGGGTAAGATTGGGAACCCCTGCAGCTACAACAAGAGGAATGAAAGAATCTGAAATGGAAAAAATTGCTCTTTGGATGGTTGATGCATTAAAACATCATGATGATGATAAAAAACTAGATGAAATTAAAAAAGAAGTTATCAAAATGTGTAAAATCTTTCCAGTTCAAGGCCTAAATGCTTAAATTTTAGATTTTAAAACTAAAACAGTAATATCATCGTCGTGCTCTTTTGATCCTATGAACTCCACCACATCTGAGAGCACGGCGTTTTTAATACCTTCTGCGGTATAAAGATCATTCCCTGCATTTTGAACAATACGCCTTAGTCTTGCAAGACCATATTGATCACCTTTTTTATTTATCGCTTCAGGGACTCCATCGCTGTACATCAACACAACATCATCTTTCTTCATTTTAATATTTTGTACCTTTAATAAATCAGCTAAATTATCAACAAAGCCTAGAGCCATTCCCTGCTGTTTTACTTCAATAACTTTCTTGCGCGAAGCGTCAAAATATAAAATTGGAGGATGTCCGGCATTTACATATTGCAATTCCCCTTTTCTCTCATCCCAAAGTGTAAGAGCCATTGTCATAAAAACTTTACTTGTGGTTTTTGCCTTAACAACTTCATTCAGCTTGCGCACAACATCTTTAATGTTTTTTTCATCTTTTAATCCATAAAGCACGGCATTGGCAATGGAAGAAATGATTCCGGCGGCAACACCATGTCCGGTAACATCTCCAAGATAAAAAAGATAACGCCCTTCTCCCATTTTAATATAATCAAAGGCATCTCCTCCTATTTCAGATGCCGGAATCAAACCACCGGCAATATCCAAGTGTTTGAGTTTGAGTTTTTCCTCGGGAAGCAGTTCTTGCTGAATTTGAGCAGCCAACTCTAATTCTTTCCTTACCCTTTCCTGATAGACTCTAGCTTGAGTGGCTGACTCCAAATCCTTTGCCATTTTATTGAAAGTACGTGCCAAGACCCCAACCTCATCTTTACTTTTAGAATAAACCCTAACCTTAAAATCCCCTTTACCAAGTTTCAACGCACCTTCTTTCAATTCTTTAATAGGTCTCGTAATTCCGGATGAAAGCACAAAAGAAAGCATTAAACTCAAAATCATGGCGATTAAAGCTCCGGCAATAATCTGTATACGTGCTTGAGCCAAACGTGCCTCAAGACGACGGTAAGAAATATCATATATCAATGCGTAAGCATTATCATATGGCATTACAATATCTAAAACACTTTGCCTATCGCTTGGCGGAGAAAGCTTTTTTTCATTTGCATCCAAATATTCCACGCTTTTATCATCATTCACTCTAATATAAATCACCTCTCCGCTATCCATAAGAAAAGAAGGGTAATTGGACTGCACTCTATTCAAACTTTGAATATCATCCAAAGTACGAACCCCCGAATAAAGCTCTTTACTGTCTTCAGAGGAATCAAAGAGAATCATTCCTTTGTAACTTACAATACGCAGGCTTGATATATCTTCATTTTGCCTAAGAATTCCACTCAGCTCCCTTAAAAAAGGGATGAAATTCCCCGGTTCAAGATAGTCAAAATAATTTTGCATCACATCCTCTGTACTTAAGCGAGCAAAATTAAAAGCCGAAAAGCCAATATCTTCACGCATAGCTCTTGCCTCAGAATCAATTAAAAAAACTCCAAGCAAGATTAAAAGCAATACAATCAGCGAGCCGAAGGCGAGCGTGAATTTAAGTTTCAAAGATCTAAACATTGGCTCTCAAGTTCATTCTTTTTATTCTAACATATTTTTGCTTATTTCCGAAGCCAGAATAAGACCATCCAATCTTGCTTGCCACACAATATCAGGTCTGACGCCATATAAAAGCTTTGCTTCAAAAAGAGGGAATGCTACTTTATCCGCATAAAACAAACGAGCTATCTCCTCCAAAAGCATTCTTCTTTCCTCTAGATCCAATGTACGTGATGCTTGTTCTATCAAAGAATCAATTTCTTCATTCTTGTAAGATGCCAAATTAAAATTCCCATTACTATCTACAACCGACTCAAAAAAATCAGAAACATCTGCAAGATCATATTTCCAACCGAAAAAGAACAAATCCGCATCTCCGGAGTAAATACGCTCTTCAAAATCATTTGCAGTAAATTCATTCAAATTAACAATAAAACCAGCCTTTGTAAGATCTTTAACCAATAAATCCCCCAAGGCACCCAAACCCTCTGGAAGATCCAAATTAATTTCAACGGGATCTTCTAACTGAACAAGTTCCAAAGAAAAGGGCTCCCAATTATTTATATATCCAAAAATACCGGAAGAGGCATATTGATAACTTGCTTTTAAATAACCTCCTCCCAAATTAAGAGCATAATCCATATCCAAAGCTGACCACGCTGCCTCTCTTAACTCTTTATCTTTAAAAGGTCCAACTGTATTAAATATTAAAAAACTGTTCTCAAGAGCCGGATACTCAAGGAGTAAAACATCTTCTTTCAAGGCTTCAACAAAAGAAGGTGGAACATTTGCAAGTATGTCCACATCTCCATTTACAATTGATTGATAACGCTCTTCAGCAGATGGTTCATAACGCAAACGAGCTTCGGCAAAAAATGGTATCTCGCCCCAGTAATTGTCAAAACGAGATAAAATTAAGCTTGAATCTTCAAAACCTTTAACTTTATAAGGTCCCGTTCCGTTTGGACGCAGAAAATCATCATAATTTTCCGGAACAATATATACATTTACCAACCTATTAAGCAGCAAAGGATCAGGGTCATAGCTTTTTATTAAAACACGTTCCACACCATCGGCTTCAACAGACTCAATTCCTGAAAGTAAACCAGAAAGACCCGAACTATCATCCTCAATCGCTTTGTTCAAACTGTAAATTACATCTCCGGAATCCAAAGTAGTTCCATCATGGAAGAAAACATCCTTTCTCAGCCGAAATTCCCAAGTTCTATCATCTAAACGCCCCCAAGACAGAGCAAGTGCCGTATCGGGATTAAAATTTTGATCATAACGCAGCAAAGGTTCATAAATATTTGCCAAGTATTGCCTATCTTTAGCATTATAGCTAAAAGGTGAATAATCCAGTATGGGGTCAGCATAAGCAATGGTCAAAACTTCATTTTCCTCTTGAGAGTCTTGCCTATATGCAGAACAAGCAGGCAAAAACAATAAAGAAAATATTAAAAATGTAAGCAAGCGTGATTTCATCAAAATGATTCTAATCTTCCTTTTTCAGAACGGCAAGAAAAGCTTTTTGAGGAATTTCAACTGAGCCAAACATTTTCATCCTTTTCTTACCTGCCTTTTGTTTCTTTAAAAGCTTATCTTTTCTGGAACGATCTCCACCGTAAAGTTTTGCAGTAACATCTTTACGCAAAGCAGGAATGGTTTCCCTTGAAATAATTTTGGAACCAATTGCTGACTGAATGGGAATCTCAAACTGAGCTCTTGGAATAATTTCTTTCAAACGCTTACAAACGGCAATTCCATGAGAACGTGCTTCCAAACGATGAATAATAATTGAGAGAGCAGAAATAGATTCATGATTCACTAAAATATCAAGCCTTACCAAGTCTCCCGCTCTACATTCCAAAAATTCATAACTGAGAGAAGCATAACCAGATGACAAGCTTTTAAGCTTATCGTAAAAATCTACAACAATGGATGCCAAAGGAACTTCATATATAAGATTAACACGATTCTCATCAAGATAAATCATATTTTTTGAGATGCCCCGCCTATCTTGAAGTAATTTAATAACTCCACCCAAATATTCCTTTGGAAGTAAAACTTCAACTTTAACCCAAGGTTCTCTAATTTCTTCAATGTGATTTTGCTCAGGCAAATCTGAAGGATTTGAAATCATAATTTTATCTCCATTACTTTTCTTAACCTCATAAGAAACACTTGGTGCAGTTACAATAAGATCCAAATTATATTCACGTTCCAAACGTTCTTGAACAATATCAAGATGTAAAAGTCCTAAAAAACCACATCGAAAACCATGCCCCAAAGCTCCTGACTGTTCCGGTTCAAAAGTAAGTGAAGAATCATTCAAACTTAATTTTTCAAGTGCGTCACGCAGCAAAGGATAATCTTCTCCATCCACACAAAACATTCCCGCAAACACAAAGGGTGTAACTTGCTTATAACCAGGTAAAGCCTCAACGCCATTAAGGTCCAAACCGCCTTTATCACGACGCCAAATCGTATCTCCAACTCTCGCATCACTTGTACTTTTCATTCCTGTAACAATATAAGCAACTTCACCTGCCTCTACTTTCGGCAAGGCTTCATATTTTGGTCTAAAGCAACCTACTTCTGTAATATCGGTTTCAGACTTTGTATTCACAAAGCGTATTTTATCACCTCTTTTAAGAGAGCCCTGCATTAAACGAACATAAGCTACTATCCCTTTATATGGATCATAAACAGAATCAAAAATAAGAGCCTTTGTTTCTGAAAGATCACCAATGGATTTGGGGGGTGGCACTTTTTCAATAACACGATTTAAAACTTCTTTTACATTCGTACCCTCCTTTGCCGAAATACTGATTATCTCTTCTTTTGGAATGCCAAGAGCATTTTCAATTTCTTGAGCCCTTGACTGAACATCGGCAGCTGGAAGATCTATTTTATTTAGCACAGGTATAATTTCCAAATCATGCTCCAAAGCCATATAACAATTCGCCAAAGTTTGCGCTTGAATGCCTTGAGTGGCATCCACAACCAGAATAGCACCTTCACAAGCAGCCAAACTTCTGGAAACCTCATAACTGAAATCAACATGCCCAGGTGTATCTATCAAATTTAGCTGATAGAATTCATCCTTATGCTCAAAATACATGCGTACGGGCTGCAACTTAATTGTAATACCACGTTCTTGCTCAAGATCCATTGTATCCAGCATTTGACCATGCTTCATCTCACGGTTGCTCAAAGTGGAAGTAAGCTCTAAAAAACGATCCGCAAGGGTGGATTTTCCGTGATCTATGTGAGCAATGATACAAAAGTTCCTAATTTTCTTCATCGCATGGGAGAATAGCAAGTTTGCTACTTTGAAAAAAGCTTTCTTTTCTGATATAATGTAAAGATTAATCCTTGCCATGCAATACAAAATTCCTCAAAACGTAAGAGTGGAAGACAAAATAGTAGGACCTTTAACCCTAAAACAACTCATTTCTTTAGGGATAGGAGGTGGAATTACTTATGCAATTTATATAAAAATGGCAAATGATTATATTTTCATAGCATGGTTTATACCGGTAGCAATTACAGGAAGTCTCACAGCCGCCTTTACATTTCTTAAAATTCAAGGTTTAAGTTTTGCAAAATGGATGCTTTTAATGATTGAATACCTGAAAAACCCAAAAAGACGTTATTTTATTATGGGAAGCGCCGATTTCCATACAGATATTTTTAAAACTCATAAACAAAGCAAAAACAATAAAAAATCTAAAATGGAGAAATCAGAACTAAATAAAGCACAGAAAGATGGACGCAAACTTAAAAATATTGCAGAAATAAGTAAAACACTGGATAATTATGGTAAATCTACAGCTTTATGACAAAGACAAAAGATAAAGAATCAGTTAAAGCAGGCAAAAAGAATAAAGTTTTAAGCACTCAAACTTATCTTAAAATCAGTGAAATCCGTGATGACTGTTTGCTTTTAAAAAATGACGGAATACGTGCAGTTCTGAAAAGCTCCAGCATAAATCTGAATTTAAAATCCGAAGACGAGCAAAACGCCGTGATATATTCTTATCAAAACTTCTTAAATACATTGGAATTCCCCATCCAAATAGTTGTACGCAGCAAAAAATTAGATCTGGATAATTATATTGACAGTCTAAAAAAAGCGGGTCTCAAACAAAGCAATCCTTTACTGCAAAAACAAACTTTTGAGTATATTGAGTATATAAGCAGACTTGTGGAATATGCGGACATCATGGAAAAAAGCTTTTATGTGATTGTACCTCAAAATCCACCAGGTGAAGAAAAGCGAAGTTTTATAAAAAGCATTATGGAAGGACTGTTCCCAAGTGAAAGCATTGCAAAAATCAAAGCTCGTCACAAAAGATTCGCCGGATTAAAGAAGAAAGTAGATTCAAGAGTGAATATTGTAAAGTCAGGACTTGAAAATTGTGGTCTTACAGTACATCGCCTTAAGACGGAAGAATTAATTGAGCTTTTTTACGAAAGTTACAATCCTCTAACATCTTTGGAGCAGAAATTTGAACCTGAAGATGAATTGGCAATAGAAGAAAGTACCTAATTTTTGTTTTAAGAAGAAATTTTAATAATATTCATTGGGCAAGCTTCTGCCGCATCCTGATTCGCTTGTTTATCGCATTCAAAAATATCAGTAATGAATAAATTACCTTTTTTCTCTGCTCCAATAAGTTCAGACTTGCCTGTTTTTTGATTCATGCGCCAAGACTGAGGAGCAATAAGCACGCAAGCATTACAGCCAATACAATTTTTATGATTGTGAATGATTTTAAGCGAGGACATTCAAATTTCTTTTTCTTAATAAATAAACTTTATCATTCTTTCTTACTCTATCTGTTAGAGGAATGGTAACAAGATCAGACTTTTTAGAAATTTCAATGGAAAGATCATCACGTTTCATTTCATTAACATCACAATAAAGCACACCTGTGCTCTTGCCCATAATCACCAACTTATCTCCTTTAGTAAGTTCATGAGCTG
>WFTC01000021.1 GCA_015485665.1 Candidatus Altimarinota bacterium | reverse complement strand
TTACAACCTGGCTGGGGCGGAGGGATTCGAACCCCCGAATGCGTGGACCAAAACCACGTGCCTTACCACTTGGCGACGCCCCAGCGCTAGACACCTAAAAAAGGTGTACCGCTAATCTAATAAATACATGAGAATAAGTCAACTATAGACCTAAAGCTTCTTCAATATCTATGATTTCTTGCTCTAAATCTGATTTAATCTCATTGAGATAAGTATCTGGCAAATCACTTTCTTGAACCTCTTCAAGTGGTAAATATAGAAATGGGTCTACCCTAGTTCCATCTTGCCACACTTCAAAATGCACATGAGCGCCGGTAGTTCTTGGACCTGATCCTATAGAATTTGGGGTAGCTCCGCTAAATGCTATAATTTCACCCTCTCTAACAAAATCTCCAACTTGTATTTCACGGCCATTTTTTTGAGGTAGTCCAGAAATATGTCCAATAAGAGTCATTACACCTTTTCTATGTGCAATCATAATATAGGCATAGTCTTTTGAGTTTGGATCAAATTTCACATCAAACACAACGCCATCAGCTGAAGCTTTAACTGGGCTTCCATGCTCAGCACGTATATCCAAAGCACCGTGAGGAACACCGAACATTTCTATATATTCAGAGTCTGAAAAGAGTGAAGTTATACCTCTGGAAGGTGAGATAGGCCATTGCAAATCCACTACATTGGAAGCTTCACGAATATTATAATTTTGAGACATTTCTTCTTCAATTTTAGCAATAACGTCTTGTTGCTTTTCTGACAGTTCATCTATTGAATCCATATATATGGATTCAATTTCATTCAAGCTGTTTTCCAGTGCTTTAATTTCATTGAGTAAACTCTCTTCATTGTCATTTGCAGCAGCCAACATTGTCTCTAAAATTCTTTCCTCTCCAAGCATATCTCTGAGCAAGGCCGTTTGATTATCCAGATCTTCTTTAATTCTCTCAGCTTTACCTGAAAGTTCAGAATCAAGTTTTGCAAGTTCATTTTGTTTGTTGCGAATTTGACTCCATTTAAAGCTTAGCTCATTGCTTATCCTTTCAAGCTTGAGAATTTGTGAGGTATTTGCCTTTTCAAGCAGATCTAAATAGGTCAATCCTTGTAATGTTTTAGACACGCTTTCAGGAGCAGCTAAGACTTTTAAAGTGTTTATTTTTTCATCTTTATAATAAATTTCTCTATTGAGGTATATGAGCTGCATAAATTCTTCTACCAAATTAAGTTGCTCTTTTTTTTGTAGTTCAAGTGCCTGCACTTCCAGTTCCAGTTCACTCAGTTCCATCTTCTTCTCTTCTCTTTGAGATTTTACACTTAAGATTTGTTCTCCTTTCTCATCAATTTGTAACTCAAGTGAGTCAATTGTAGTTTCAATATTCAGAATCATGTTTCTCACATCTTCCAAATTTTCTTTTGCATTGCCAATATTGCTTTTTAAAAGATAATAGCGATATTGAGCTTGAGCCAATTTTTGTTTCAATTGAAGTACGAAACTGCTTTGCTGCACGGCTTCATTAAGGCTTTCAAAACTTCCTTTAGTATTATTCTGCGCCACAGTTGTGCTATATGGCATAATAAGAAGCCAACTTAGAGAGAGCGCCAATATCTTTTTTACTATTTTCACTTTTACCATCTTAAAATTATACCCGAAAAGGTAGATGGCATCAATCATCTTGTAGAGCTTTTATAAGCTTTAAACTGGCAGGTGGAAAATTATATGATTTCAGATCTCTTTTTTTTACCCACTTACTTTCTTTTTTATTGAGCAGATATTTCTTCCCATTACAACATTGAGCCAAAAAACAGTGCAAGTGTACTGTAAAATCATCGTATGAATGTTCTATGCTTATAAATTTACATATTTTTTTTATTTTAATTCCGGTTTCCTCCATAACTTCACGCTTTAAAGCACTTCTAAGTGATTCATTCTTTTCTACTTTCCCACCTGGGAACTCCCAAAATCCTCCCAAAAAATCATTGGAAGTTCGTTTTTGAATAAAAATACTATCTCCATTTCTTATAATTGCAATCACTACATTAACTATATTTTTATTTTTCCGGCATTTATTAATAGCACTTTGCAATATCATATATCTTTGTAAATACATGCATAATAATAAAGTATGCCATGAAAAATTGAACCTTAAGTTTGAAATAAATTATATAAATAATTATAAGAATTA
>WFTC01000020.1 GCA_015485665.1 Candidatus Altimarinota bacterium | reverse complement strand
TTTAATGGGTAAATATTGCCTCAGTTAAATTGATTTAGAATATCTTAAATAATTCATAATAAAACCCCTTGCCTTGGAGATGTATTTATTTGCTTATAAGCTTTTCTGTAGTTGCAATATTCACAATTTGCACTAGGTAAGGGACTTTCATCTGACATTAAACAATTTCTTATTTGAGTTAAAACTTTATCCACCCAAGCCAAATTTACATTGTGCCTTATAAGATGCAGATCAAATTCCAATTTACCATCAAAAGCCTGAGAGTTTATTTTTACCGAAGCAACTACAAAAAAAGCTTCAAGCGAAACAGGAAAGCCCATTTTTTCAAGTAAATAAGTATAAAATTCCACTTGGCGTTCATAAGATTTATGCATTCCTGACCTTAAACTTTCCTTTGTTAGTGCACGTGTAGCCTTATAATCTACAACATGAATTTTCATTTCGGAATTCAGCCAAAGGTCATCTGGAGCGCCAGTTAACAAAAAGGATCTTGTATGGTCCAAATATTGTAAACCTCCACGAAGAGGCTCACGCCAAAATTCCATTTTGTCATGGGAATATGGTGTAGCCCTAAGTCCCTCTTGAATCATTAAAGGGTGAGGTCTGCCGCTTTTACGGTAAGCATCAAATTCTTTCTTAAGTAAAAAATCCACCGCATTATTCAGGTGATAATTTATCTTTCCTGGTCTTCTCAAGCCAAGACGGCGGTCCATATAAAAACAAAAAGGACAATCCATAAAAAGCTCCACCTTGCTGCGACTTAATCTGTATGGCTTTGCACTGTATGGGTTAAACAGAAATTGTTTACGAAGGTAAGGCTTTTTCATATTTTAAAAGTTTATATTTTTCTTCATATCCCCTATTATAACCACCCAAGTCACCATTCCTTTTTATTACTCTATGACATGGAATTGCCGAATCTTTATTTTTGTTTAGTGCATTCCCAACTGCTCTATATGCCTTTGGGCGACCTATAGCTTTAGCCACCTCACCGTATGTCATAGTCTTCCCCTTTGGTATATTGCGCACAAAAGCATAAACCTCTTTTTGAAATTCAGTCATATCTTCAACCATAATCAGACAATTAAAGAAATAAATCAAAGTTTGCACTTTCAGTACATTGTAGGCTAAGTTGGATTCATCTTATATCAAACTTATGAATTCAAACAATTTAACACTCGTTCTTGGAGCCCAATGGGGAGATGAAGGGAAAGGCAAACTGGTTGATATGCTCAGTGAAAACTTTGATATTGCCGTACGTGCAACCGGAGGGGCAAATGCCGGACATACCGTGAAAGTGATGATAAAGGGTGAAGAAAAGAAATTTATCTTCCACCTGATTCCGAGTGGTATACTTTATGAAGATACAACTTGTGTTATTGGAAACGGAGTTGTACTTCATATTCCAACACTTTTTCAAGAAATTGAATCTTTACAGCTTCAAGGCATTGAAGCTGTAAGCAGGATTAAAATTTCAGGACGAGCCACCATTCTTTTTGATTTTCATAAACTAAGCGATGCCAAGCAAGAGAACAGTAAAGGAGAGCGAAAAGTTGGAACTACAAAGCGCGGTATAGGTCCTTGTTATGCGGACAAAATAAGTAGACGGGGTCTTAGGGTTTGTGATCTTGCAGATTGGGATCTTTTTAAAAAGAGATACAAAGAACTTCTATCTTGGCATGAACGCTGCTTTGAATATGTGCATGAAGGAGCTGAAGAAGAATTGCTTCTTCTTGAGAAAATGCGAAAGCCATTGCTTGCCATGATGGAAGATACAGCATACTACTTAAATACTAAATTATCAGAAGGAAAAAATGTCCTACTTGAAGGGGCAAACGCATCGATTTTGGATATTGATCATGGAACTTACCCTTATGTAACATCATCAAATCCAAGCATTGGAGGGGCATTTACTGGTACAGGTATGCACCCTGCCTATCTTGGTGAAAATATAGGAGTAATCAAGGCTTACATGAGTCGTGTTGGTGAAGGCCCCTTCCCGACTGAGCTAAAAGATGATTTAGGAGGGAAAATTCGTGAAGCAGGAGGAGAATACGGCTCTACAACCGGCAGGCCCAGACGTTGCGGCTGGTTTGATTTACCGCTTACAAAATATGCGATTATGATTAACGGATTCACATCTTTAAATTTAACCAAATTGGACGTACTCGGATGTATTGATGAGATAAAAATAGCGGAAAAGTACTTCTTAGACGGAAATGAGATCAATACTCTACCTTCAAGGGTTGAAGATATGGCTCGCCTTGAAGTTAAATGGAGAACTTTTAAGGGTTGGCTGGAAGACATCTCTGAATGTAAAAATTGGGAGAATTTGCCAGATGCTGCCAAGAATTACGTGCTTTATCTGGAAGAAAAACTTTCCTGTCCAATCAAATATATTGGTGTTGGCCCACGCAGAGATCAAATGATTCAACGTGATTAAATTCTGATAAGTGTGTTCTTGTCTTTTTCTCTTTCTTTTAGGGTCAGCTCATGACTTCTTTTAAGTGAAATATCTATATCTTTGTTTATAATTGCCTCTCTTTCTTTCAACATTTTTCTTCTTATTTTCAAAGAAAGCTTGTGATTTGGAATTTGACTCAGCAACTCATAACAAAGTTCCATAGCTTCTTCTATTTTATGGTCTCTTGCCAAGCTTTTCATCTTTTCCTCCATATCTTTTATAACTTTTTTACTTTCTTCGTTTGCCTTTACAGATATCGCCAGATTTACTTTTTTCAATCTACGCTTTAACCTCTTTGAGTTTGGAAAAACCTTTTGAAGTCGCAAATAAATTTTCCGTAATTCTTCGTAAGATTCTTGCTTCTCAAGATCATGCAGTAATGGAGATTTTAAATGCTCGCTTAAATAATTGCTTTGAGCAAATCTCAAAGCCCTACGAAATCTATGAGATGAAGGGTAATAAGATATAGCTTCTTGTGCCGTAAGCAGCATTGAATCCCAATCTCTTTCTTTTTTTTGTTTTTTAAGTAGCCTGCAATAAGACTTTTTCTTTTCATCCATCTTTACATTATAGCGCAAAAAAAACTATTTGCACAGCTCATCAATCTGCACTCTCAATTTTAGCAATTTTTGCTCAGCATCTTTAAGCTTTACCCTTTCTTTTTCAACAACGCTCGCTGGTGCATTTTTGATAAAAGCCTCATTTGAAAGCTTCTTTTCAAGAGAGGTAAGATAAGTCTGTAAAGAATCTATTTCTTTTTCTATTCTTGCTTTCTCAGCCTCCATATCTAAAAGCTCTGCAAGTGGCAAATAAATCTCAACATCTCCAACAAAAGCAGATAAAGCCTTATTTACTCTCTCTCCTGTTTTTGAAATATCCAATGCACACAAGTTAGCCAAACGCTTTATTATTTCAGCTTTATCATTTATTAAATCTTTGTCTTCATGAGCATAAATAATGCAATGAATTTTTTTAGCGGCAGGTACTTTTGATTCAGACCTTAATTTGCGTATTTCCCTTACCACTTGCATTACCCTATCCATTTCATCACTTGCAGATGGAAAATTCCACTTTGGATTCACTTTTGGCCACTCACTTATTATTAGCATTTTATCTTCATTTAAACTTACCCAAATAGCTTCCGTTACAAATGGCATAAAAGGATGCATCAATTTCAGTGAAGTTTTAAGTACATATGAAAGCACAGACTCATTTTTTGTTACTTTGCTCATTTCCACATACCAATCACAAAACTCACCCCAAAAGAAATCATAAATAATCAAACCAGCCTCTGAAAAAGCATAGTTATCAAGCTTGTTTGTAACACTTTCAATCACCTCATTGAGGCGTGTTAATATCCATTTATCAGACCGTGTAAGTTCTTCAACTTTAATCTCTCTTTCTTTTCCTTCCAAATTCATTAGAACAAAACGAGCACCATTCCAGATTTTATTTACAAAATTACGAAAACCAGCAATTTTCTCTTCGTAAAGCCGCATATCATTACCAGGAGTTGAACCAATAACCAAACTTAAGCGTACGGCATCAGTTCCATATTTTTTTATCATATCCAAAGGGTCTATACATGTCTCCGGACGAGATTTGCTCATTTTTTTTCCATGAATATCTCTAATCAAACCATGCAAATAAACATCTTTGAAAGGTATGGACTTTTCTTCTGAATAACCAGATTTACGCATAGCATAAGTACTTTGAATAATCATTCTGGCAACCCAGAAAAATAAAATATCATAACCTGTTTCAAGCACAGTGCTTGGTGCGAATCGCTCCAGATCTCGCGTTTTATTTGGCCAACCCAAAGTTGAAAAAGTCCACAGCCCCGAACTAAACCATGTATCCAAGGTATCTTCATCTTGTACCCAATCCTTGCCCGGAGATTTTGGCTGCACTTTAATTTCTCCATCTTTATACCAAACAGGAATGCGATGCCCCCAAACAATCTGCCTTGAAATACACCAATCACGAAGATTGTCTATCCAATGAAAATAAACTTTATTGAAGCGTTCCGGAACCAAACGAATCATACCGCTTAAAACAACATCTTGAAGTACGTCTTTAATTGAAGATTTCTTATCTTTCCAATTTATAACAGGCTTATTTACATCTACAAACCATTGATCCATTACTTGAGGTTCAACCACAGCTTTACCCCTATAATTCAAAGCAATATTGTGCACATAATTTTCATCAACCTTCACAAGAAGTCCTTTCTCATCAAGCATCTTAACCACAGCCTCTCTCGCATCTTTGATTTGCATACCTCCGCATGCTTTTGAAAACTCAGGTTTTATTCGCCCATCAAAATCTATAATTTGAGGAGCTTCTAGTTTGTGCCTTTGCGCCAATTCAAAATCTACAAAGCTATGTGCTGGGGTTATCGTCATCGCTCCCGTCCCCATTTCGGGATCTATACATTCATCTGCAATCACTCTTGCATTAATCTTTCCTTCTATCCACTCAACTTCAAATTCTTTTCCTATGATATTTTGGTAACGCTTATCATCGGGATGAACAACTATAATTTTATCTGCAAATTTAGTTTCCGGACGAGCTGTTCCAATTACAACAGGACCATATTTAAAATAGTAAAATTTTGCCTTTTCTTCTACATATTCAAGCTCATCGTCAGAAACGGTGGTTTTCATTTTAGGATCCCAATTGACAATGCGTCCACCACGATAAATAAGCCCATCTTCATACATCATCTGAAAAATTGTATTCACCGCATGATTCAGTTCATCGCTGAATGTATAACATTCACGAGACCAATCACAGCTGGTACCCATTTTTTTTGTTTGTTTCTTGATGGTTGATTTACTGACTTCAACAAAATCTCTTATCTCTTTCAAGAAAGCTTCACGACCTAATTCTTCAAGAGGGTTCTTAACACCTTTTTCTTGAAGTTTTTTTTCAACCACACTTTGAGTGGCTATTGCCGCATGATCCGTCCCCGGAAGATACAGTGTTGGATGACCCTGCATTCTTTTGTATCTTACAATAATGTCTTCTATAGCAAGCATAGTGGCATGCCCAAGATGAAGAGTTCCGGTTGCATTTGGTGGGGGCATCATAAGTGTAAAAGCCTCTTTATCATCATGATCTTTAGGCTGAAAAGCACCTGATTTGCTCCAGAGAGCATACAGCCTATCTTCAAAGTCTGCAGCGTTGAATGTAGTTGGAATACTTGTCATAACGCTTTCATTTATACTACAGTAACGCAACTCAAACAAGATGCCTGCTAATTGCCTTTCAAATCAATCCATACTTGCCGCTACCCCTGAATTATGATATAATTTCTTGGAATCAAAAATTCTCATGACCTATAAAAAGGATCTTTTACCACAAAAGCCAAATACCGACATTCAGCAACCTTCAATTGAACCTGAACAAATACAAGATATTGGAGAAACTTTAAAAACAGTTGATGGAAAGGTTAGTGAAATAGCAAAAAAATCTCCAAGTGAATCTTCTTCAGCTTCTTCATACGGTCAAGGTAATTCCAAGCATGGCTCGCAAGGATATAAAGGAGATGGAAGTGTTGCAATTACGGAGAGAGAGCTATTACGTACAAAATTGCTAAAATCCGCACCCTCAGCCTCTGTAATGAAAGCCCAAGTAAGAAAAGTACTGAAAAAAGAACAAGCGAAGCTTGAAGAAGATATGAATAAATTCCGCCGTAAAGGTCAATATCACCATATGAACATTACTCTTATGCGACTCAGGCGGCTGGCAAGGCAGATCCAAGAGATAGCACTGCTCAGCATTGAACAGTTGAAAGAAATGTGGCTGAGAGTTGTGCACAACTTTGCCCAATAAGATAAAAGGAGCCAGATTGGCAAAATTGGAGTTTTTTAAGCCTAGTTCCAACCCAGTAAATGTAAATGCAAATGGAAGATAACTTGTCCGCCTTTTTTGCCAACATTAAATAACAATTTATACCCTTCACATCCATTTTTGCTTGCCATTTCTTTAGCCACCTTGATCATGTGTGCAATCAAAGGCAAATCTTCATCTTCAATATGATGAATGCTAGGTATTGGCTTCCTTGGAATTATCAAAAGATGTAGTGGCGCATCCGGATATTTGTCTGAAATAACAACACACTTATCATCCTTATAATGAAAAGTGGCCGGCAACTCTTCATCAATGATCTTTTGAAAAAGTGTTTTTTCTTCAGCCATTATGTCTTTTTTGACAGATCAAGTGTATAAACCGCGCGCCCCACACGAACAAATTGCGGATTTTTCTGAAGATTCAATGAAATGGTACCTTTTTTTACTTGCCTTTGTTTTAAAACCCCTTTTATGATCTCTTGTTTTGTCATGGGACTCTTCTTTGAAAGAATGGCTTCAATAATATCTGCAACAGTTCCATCTTGATAACCCCACTCCTTCAAGGCGTATAAGCCACGTCCAACAAGTACAAACTGCGGATAACGTATAAGTTCATTGTGAACAGCTTGAACTGTAACTCTCTTTCCATCGAAGTGGCTGTCAAGAATACGATTTGCAATATCTACAAAATGCATAGGCTTTGCGGCTCTTCTGAGTACAATCAAAGCCTTATCTCTAATACTCTTTGGGTTTATGTGTCTCCATGTCATAAGCCCGTAACCTTCTTTCACTTTTTTAATTCTATGATCTATAGTCAGAACAGAACTGCAAAAAGATGTATCTGCATGCGTTGCTTTCTGCATTAAAGATAACAATGCATCTTCTTTAAGAATATCTTTATTGTTTTTTAAAGCTTTTATGGCTGCCTTGAGAGTATTCTCAATAAGACTCTTTGAGGCCATATCTTTTAAATACCAAGCAAGACGGTACATATTATTTTTTTCAATTGACTCCAAATGTGGAGATATTGTCAGCGCAAGACGAACGATATATTGATCTACATCTACAGTTTTTTCTATCATCTCCAGAATTTTGTCTATCAAAGCATTTTCAAGCATGATCCCCCCTTCTTTGCGTAAAAGCGCGCTTGCGACTTCATGTATATATCTGAGTTTTGTGCTGCTTACGGTGCGCCTCAGTTTCCCAAGAGCAATTTTTTCAATTTGTCTTACCCTTTCACGAGTAACGTTAAAAGTTTGCCCTATACTCTCAAGTGTTCTTTTTTCTTTATTGTCCAAGGAAAATCGCTTCACTACCACTTCTTTCTCCTTCTCCGTCAGAACCATGAAAATATCTTCGATGATCTCGGTTAAATTGAGTTTTAAAACGGGAACCGTATCATTCGATGCACTTGTCATGGCAAAAAATTATGTTAGAAATTCAAGGTGAATGTGTACCTAAGATATTGATGAGAGACTTCAACGTCAATAGAAAATAGACATAACCTCAATTATTGATTCTGTAAAGCTTCAGATACCTTGAATTTCACTCCAAGAATCACTAATATGCATTTGCGCTCGGGTGGCGGAATTGGTAGACGCGCTGGTCTTAGGAACCAGTACCCAAGGGTGTGAGAGTTCGAGTCTCTCCCCGAGCACCATGATTTTTATCTTATGCCAAAGAAAAAGACAAAACTTGATTCTCGTTTAGCTCCAAGAGTGGCTCATGTGGATTTTTTGGTGGATAAGGAACGTAATTTTATAAAGTATGTTAAATATTTATCCAATCCTTGGAGCATTATGTGGAGAAATTTTTTGGTTGGCAGTTTCCAAGGTTTGGGCTTTGTAATAGGTTCTGCCTTAATACTTACACTTGCCGGATTTATAACAAGAAAAGTACTTGGAGAAATACCGATTTTCTCAGATCTTGCAGAAGCAATGAATCTATGGCTGGAAACAATTGATTCACTGAAATGAGTTTTGTACATCTACACAATCATAGCCACTACAGCATACTATCAGCACTTGCTAAACCTAAAGAATACTTAAGTTTGGCAAAAGAATATGGAATGCCGGCTGTTGCCATTACTGACAACGGGGTAACTTACGGGCTGATTGAATTTTATAAACTTGCAAAAAAAGAAGGTATCAAACCTATTTTGGGTATGGAAGCATATATTGCCCCTATGGGACATCGTATTAAAACACCGGAAAACAGACATGCATCAATTGTTCTCTTAGCTGAAAATAACGAAGGCTACCATAACTTGTTAAAATTATCCACCTTCGCATCTTTGGATGGATTTTATTATAAGCCTCGCATAGATGATGATTTGCTTCGGAAATACTCAAGAGGTTTGATAGCTCTTTCCGGCAGTCTGAATGGAGTAATTGCAAAGCCGATTTTGGAAAATGAAATTGAAAAGGCAAAGGAGCGAATCAGAACTTATCAGTCTATCTTCGGCAAAAATTCTTTCTTCTTGGAAATGCAGCATCACCCTGAAATAGCCAACTGGAGCATTGTAAATCAGAAATTACTTGAACTCGGGCGTGAAATGAATGCCCCATTGCTTGCAGCGAATGATTGTCATTATGCAAAAACGGAAGATGCTGATGCTCATGATGTTTTAATCTGCATACAAGGAGGGAAAAGCGTCAAGGACCCTCATCGCTTCAAATTTAGCGGAAACTATTCACTTCGCTCAGCAGAGGATATGCTTGAATCTTTTCGTTTCTGCAAAGAAGCCACTGAAAATACCCTTAGGATTGCTGAACGTTGCAATGTTGAACTGCAATTCGGTGAAAATAAAATCCCTTCTTTTGATACCGGAAATAAAAGTCCGAAAGATTACCTTAGAGAGCTTTGTGAAAAAGGACTCATAGAACGCTATGGGAATGAAGCACCGAGAGAAGTTATAGATCGTCTTAATTACGAACTTGAAGTTATAAATAAAATGGGCTTTGATACATACTTTTTGATAGTTCATGATTTTGTTGATTATGCAAAGAAGCAAGGAATTGTAGTCGGTCCAGGGCGTGGTAGCGCAGCCGGTGCCTTGATTGCATATTGCCTCAATATAACTGAACTTGATCCTTTGGAGCATGGATTGCTTTTTGAGCGCTTCTTGAATCCTGAGCGTATAAGCATGCCTGATATAGATATAGATTTTGCAGATACCAGAAGAGATGAAGTTTTAAACTATGTTTCACAAAAATATGGAGAAGATCATGTCGCTCAAATAATCACTTTCGGCACCTTGGCTCCAAAAGCTGCAATACGAGATGCCGGAAGAGCCCTCGGTTACAGTTATGCCGAAGTTGATGTGATTGCCAAAACGGTTCCTGATGCAATTTTTGGCAAATATGCTCCTTTGAATATTTCAATTCGTGAAGATCCTGCGCTTTCCAAGATTTATTCTCAAGATCCCCATGCAAAAGAAATTCTAGATACCGCTTCAAAATTGGAAGGTACAATTCGCCAAGTTGGAACCCATGCTTGTGCTGTAATTATTTCCAGAGAGGCACTCGTGGAAAATACTGCTCTTCAAAGAGCTACAGGTAATAAAGAAGGTGTGATCACACAATACTCAATGAAGCCTCTTGAGGAATTGGGTCTTTTGAAAATGGATTTTTTGGGTCTTAAGAATTTGAGTATTATGGAGACAACTTTGGGGATTTTAAAACGCACAAAAGAAAATCTACATATAGACCTTGGACGATTGCCAATGGACGACCACAAAACCTATAAGCTTTTGCAAAGCGGTCAAACAACTGGTGTGTTCCAACTTGAATCAGCAGGAATGAAGAGATATTTGCGAGAACTTAAGCCAACTGAATTTGGCGATCTTGTGGCAATGGTATCTCTTTATCGTCCGGGACCCATGCAGTTCATCTCAAATTATATAGATGGCAAACACGGAAAAAAGAAAGTTGAATATTTACATAAATCACTGGAAAGTATACTGAAAAGCACTTATGGGATAGCCATTTATCAAGAGCAAATTTTGGAGATTGCTCGTATTTTCGCCGGTTTTAGCTTGGGTGAAGCGGATTTGCTAAGACGTGCAATAGGTAAAAAGATAGCCTCTGAATTAGCTGCGCAAAGGGAAAAGTTCATCCATGGAGCCATGAAAAAAGGACATAATAAAACTCTGGCAGTTAAAATGTTTGATGAAGTAATAGAACCTTTTGCTGGATATGGATTCAATAAATCTCATGCGGCTTGTTATGCTCTTATCGCATATCAAACAGCATATTTAAAAGCTCACTATCCTGCAGAATTCATGGCAGCCTTGCTAACTGCTGATGCAGAGAATACAGATAGAATAGTTATTGAGATTGAGGAGTGTCGTCATTTGGGAATTGACGTACTTGCACCGAGCATAAATGAATCACGAGCTCATTTTACCGTTATTGACGATCATCATATTCGTTTTGGACTAACTGCTGTAAAAGGCATAGGAGAAGGTCCTGTCAGACAAATTATAGCCGCTCGTGAAGTTGAAGGTGCATTTGTAAGTATTGAAAATTTTGCAAGACGAGTGCCTGCAAAGGTATTAAACAAAAAAACGATTGAAGCTCTTTCTTGTTCCGGCGCTTTGGATGAGCTTGGGGAACGTGCACAACTTGCCGCCAGTTATGATGAAATTTCCACATATGCCAAAAATATTCAAAATTCTGTTTCAGAAGGGCAAACTGATATCTTTGGAATGATGGATCAATCCGAAACTCCTGATTTAAAATTGGCAAAAGTGGAAACCGCCACGCAAGCTCAAAAATTAAAATGGGAGAAAGATTTTTTAGGTCTTTATGTTAGCGGACATCCACTGCAAGGACTTAAAAAATACATTTCCGGAAAATCAAAACTGATTCGCAATTTAAGCTCTCACCTAATAAATAAAAATATATCTGTTACCGGTATGATAGCTCAAAACAGAAGGGTCATGACAAAAAAAGCTAAATATATGTGCTTTGGTGAAATAGAAGACCCCACTGCACGCATTCCTTTCGTATTATTCCCTCGTGCATATGAAGAATTTGGAAAAGTTGTGGAGCCAGATCAGGTAGTTACAATTCAAGGAAAGCTATCTAAAAGAGGTGATGACCTGCAAATTATTGTTGAAAAGCTTAAAGTCTTATCTCTTGATAGGATGATTCAAAGAGCAAAAGAAATCGGAGAATTTGATGAAAATGAACGTATTTTGGGTGTCTTGACTCACCGTTCAATCCATGAAAAGCATAAAGAATCTGAAAATGGGAAAGGTCCTTTTATTATAGAGATGAACGAGGAGTGCCATCCTGAAACCGTACATCAAATCAAAGCTCTTTTAGAGGCAAATAAAGGCGATATGCCTGTTGAAATACACATGCTACAAGCTGATAAATTAAAACGCATAAAAGTGCCTTTCGGCATTAAAGTAAGCAGAGAATTTAAAGAAAAGCTTGAAAAGCTTCTTGTGGCATGAAAGCGAAAGCTCTAAAATGGCTGCGAATTAAACGCTTTCTACAAATGTACAGAACACACAGTTGCAATGACCTCAGGCCCGAACACGAGGGCAAAACCGTTACTCTTAGCGGATGGGTACATCGTAGAAGAGATCATGGTGATCTCATATTTATAGATCTGCGAGATCGACATGGACTCACTCAACTGACGATTGATCCATCTGTGAATCAAGAAGCTCATCGTATTGCGGAAGAGATTCGTAACGAATACGTTTTGAAGGTTACAGGAATCGTCTCAAAACGCCCTACAAAACAAGAAAACAAGTCTATACAAACAGGTCAAATTGAAGTGATTGTAGATCATATTCAAATCCTGAATAGATCTAAAACTCCACCATTTGAAATTGACAACCCAAAAGATGCAAATGAGGAGATACGACTTAAGTATCGTTATTTGGATCTGCGTAGGGAAAGAATGAAAAATAATATTATTTTTCGCCATCGTTTCATAAAACGCACCCGTGATCTCTTTGATGAGAAGGGCTTTGTTGAAGTTGAAACACCTATTTTATTGAAAGGTACACCTGAAGGTTCTCGTGAATTTATTGTGCCTGCACGACTTTATCCCGGAACTTTTTATGTACTTCCTCAATCACCCCAACAGCTTAAACAACTTTTGATGGTTGGAGGAATGGATAGATATTTTCAAATTGCACGTTGTTTTAGAGATGAAGACTCTCGTGGAGATCGTCAGCCTGAATTCACTCAGCTTGATATGGAAATGTCTTTTTCCTCCGAAGAAGAGATCATTTCCATAAATGAAGACATTTTAAAAACTTTATTCAAGGAATTATGTCCCGAAAAAGAAATGTTGTTTGATCCCTTCCCTAGACTCAGCTGGCATGAAGCAATGAGCAGATTTGGATCCGACAAACCAGATATGCGTTTTGATATGGAACTTAAAGATGTATCTGATTTGTTGTCTGGATCGGAATTTCAAGTATTTACAAGAGCGATTAAAGAAGGCGGTCTTGTAAAAGCTCTGTGCGTCCCTTGTGAATCAAAATTCAGCAGGAAAGAAATTGATGAATTAACTGACACCGCAAAAATTTATGGCGCTAAGGGTCTTGCATATATAAAATTAACAGACGACGGAATAATAAGCCCAATTTCAAAGTTTTTATCCGAAAAAGAAATTGATAGCCTGATTGAACGTATGAATGCAAAAACAGGTGATATAATATTTTTTACAGCGGACGATTTTGAAACCGCTTGCAATGCTCTTGGGAAAGTACGTATTGCTTGTGCAGACAGGCTGCAAATGCGTGATAAAAATAAACTTGCTTGTTGTTGGGTTATAGATTTCCCTTTATTTGAATACAGCAAAGAAGAAGGACGTTTAAGTTCAGCTCATCATCCTTTCACCGCTCCGAAAGACGAGCATATTGATCTTCTGGATTCTGAACCTGAAAAAGTTCTTGCAAAAGCATATGACATAGCCATGAACGGCAATGAAATAGGTGGAGGTTCAATTCGTATACATTCTCCGGAAGTTCAAAAGAAAATTTTTAAAGTTTTAGGCTTGAATAATGATGAAATAGAGCGACGTTTCGGACATATGCTTGAAGCTTTTTCTTATGGAGCACCACCTCATGGAGGTATAGCTTGGGGGCTTGATCGGATCTTGATGTTATTGCAAGATGAAGAGAATATTAGGGAAGTGATAGCCTTCCCAAAAGACTCAAAAGCTAAGGATCTGATGACGGGCGCTCCTTCCCCACTACCTGAAGAATCTGTTAAAGAAATGCATATTCGTAGCATAGCCGATGATATTTAGGCTTTCTTTACCACGCCTGACTTGAACTTAATTTTAACTGTCATTTCCGCTTCCTTAGCCATTGCATTCATCGGATGGATGGTGCTCTTGCGCGTTCGTGCTTTTTATAATAAAAAGCGTTGCCTGAATATGGTTTTTTTAAAGATAAGGATTCCTAAAAAGGAATCCAAAGAAGATAAGGAGGCTGATCGTGAAAGCTTGGGTGGTAATGCAGATTTCAAAGAAAGCATTGGTGTTATGAAGCAATTCTTTGAGTCTTTATCCTCCTTGGCAGCTGGCAAATGGAGTGCAAGAATAAAAGGTCAAGACTTCCTTTCTTTTGAGTATGTACTGAAAGATAGCAGAATAGATTTTTATGTTGTGCTTCCAAATTATCTTAAAAAGGTGGTTGAGAAATTGATTACAACTTATTATCCGGACACTTATATTGAAGAGACTGAGGATTATAACATTTTTCAAGAAGATTCTGCGGTTTCACATTGTTTTATGCATACTACAAAACCTTACTCATACCCTATTAAAACTTATATGCGTATGAGTAGTGATCCTTTAAACGGGATTACAAATGCTCTTTCCAAGCTTGAAGTTCATGAAGGTGCAGTAATTCAAATCATGCTCAAACCTGAACCTAATGGTTGGCAAAAAGAAGGCAGGGAGATAGCAAAAAATCTTATGGAAAATAAAGATAGTGAATCTTTGCTTGCTAGCTTTAATCCTTTGAAATGGATTTCTGATCTTTTGTCAATGATTTTCAGGGGAAGCTCGGAATCATCTTTACCTGATCAAAGCGCGGGACGCACCACTCCTTTATTAGATGAGCAAATCAAAGCAATTGAAGAAAAAAATACTCAAACTGGCTTTGATACCATCATACGCTTAGTTGCAAGTTCAGACAGAAAAGATAAGGCGGACTCTATCTTGGCAAGTATGAAAACCTCTTTTGCTCAATACGCTACAACTGATAACAATTCACTTGGCACAAGAGATAAATATATCGGTGATATTATTCCTCATTTTTTAATGCGTGATATGTATATACCAAGACGCTTCAAAAAAATGATTCTTACACCTGAAGAATTAGCAAGCCTCTTTCATTTGCCGAATATAAAATACAACAAAGCTCCAAATATAAATTGGCAAAATTATAAAATTGCCCCACCTCCTCATAATTTACCTAAAGAAGGTTTATTGCTCGGACATAATGTTTATAGGGGTGTCAGCACTCCAGTTTATATGAAGAATGAAGATCGTTTTCGACATTTTTATGTAATCGGACAAACAGGGACGGGTAAGTCATCCATATTGCAAGTTATGATTAGGCAAGATTTTAAAAATGGGAAAGGTGTATGTGTTATGGACCCTCACGGGCAACTTATTGAAGATTTATTACCTTTTATACCAAAGGAGCGTGCTGATGATGTTATTTATTTTAATCCCGGTGATTTGGAGCGTCCAATGGGTCTTAACTTGCTTGAGGCTGAAACGCCTGAGGAGCGTGATATGATTGCATTGGATGCAATGAATATAATGATCAAACTATTTGATGAAGAAATATTTGGTCCACGCATTCAAGATTATTTCAGAAATGGTTGTTTGACTTTAATGGAAGCCGAAGGAGGAGGTGCTTTAACTGATATCGTTCGCTTATTTACCGATGATGATTTTCAGAAAGAAAAGACCAAAAATATTCAAAATCCCATTGTAAAATCTTTTTGGGAGAATCAAATGGCTAAAACGGGTGCAAGAGAAAAACAAGAAATGATTCCTTATTTTGCATCTAAATTCGGGCAATTTGTAACAAACGGACTCATGCGTAACATCATAGGTCAGACGAAATCCGCTTTTGATATTTCAGACTGTATGAACACAGGAAAAATTCTGCTCGTAAACTTGTCTAAAGGAGAGACTGGAGATATCAACTCAAAATTATTGGGCATGATTATTGTTTCCAAATTACAAGTTGCGGCACTTAGGCGCCAAAGAATGGCGAAAGAAGATCGCCGTGACTTTTTCATGTACATTGATGAATTTCAAAACTATGTAACCGACTCAATTGAAGTTATATTGTCTGAAGCACGTAAGTATCGTTTATCTTTGAATATGGCTCACCAATATCTTGCACAGCTGGAAACGAGCGGCGGTCGTAGAAGCTCCGGCGTCAACTTGAAAGATGCTGTTTTTGGAAATGTTGGATCCATTATGTGTTATAAGATAGGAGCGCAAGATGCGGAATATATGGCTAAAGAAATGGCACCTATTTTTTCTGATCAAGACTTAATCAATACAGATAAATATAAAGCCGTAATGAAACTGTCAATTGACACCCAACCTTCAAAACCTTTCAGTATTATTCCGGTAAATCCCTATCTTGAAAGCGGCAATCCCGCCATTGCAGATGCTTTGGTACAATTAAGTCGCTTGAAATATGGAAAAGATAAAGCCTTTGTAGAACGAGAAATCTTCCGCAGGCTTGGAGCTTTAATATAAAGAGCATAATACTGGAAGGAGTCAAGTAAGTACACGTGAATCAATGTAGCTTCTTTGCTATAATTTATAGAAACAAAAAAATAAAATTAAATGAAAATAAAAACTTTAAACTGTCTTCTTAGCATTACCCTTATGTTTGGATTTTATATAAGTCCACTTGAAATTGGGTATATAGCTATTGCAAAAGAAGCGCCCTCTCCTCCTGAGGATATTCAAGACTATTATGTGGAAACATTTGTCATTTCAGGCTACTATTCTCCACTTCCAAACCAAGAAAAATATGCAACAGGAAGTTATGAAAGCGATATTTATTTGAATGGGAACGGCACAAATGGAGCGGATGGAACGCCGGTTTATCCAGGTATGATTGCCTGCCCTCGCTACAGAACCTTGGAAGATGGAAGTAGGGCAGGTTATGAATTTGGTACGAAATTTTATATTCCGGGTGTGGGCTTAACAACTTGCAGAGATGTTGGAGGAGCAATTGTTCTTGCCGGTGAAAGAGGATATGAATATGATCGTTTGGATATTTGGTTCGGATATGGTGATGAAGGTCTTCAACGTGCATTGAATTGGGGCAAAAGAACCGTAGATGTACTTGTTTATGGGGTAAGACCCGACTTGGAAGATGAAGTTTATTTTGATGCTTTCTTGGCTGTTGAAGACCTTGTATATTCAACAGTACTTTCTCCTCTATATTTCAAAGAGGATATTTATTATGGCACTGAAAGTGAAGAAGTTAGTGAACTTGTAAAGTATCTAATAGAATGGGGTTATTATAAGGGCGAACCCACCAATTTTTACGGTCCGGAAGTAGCTCAAGCTGTATTTAATTTTCAAAGTGACTTTGATATTGTAAGTGATCCATCTGAAATGGGAGCTGGGCATTTCGGCATCAAGACCCGCACTGAATTTGATAAGCTTTTGAGTAATGAAGAACAAGCTCTAAAGAGTGTTCAATTGAAGCGTGGCAGTATTCTACTCTCTCGTTACAATGATTTGTTTGAAGATACATCTCTATTTGCTTCCGCTTTAAAACTAGGTGACAGTGGTGAATTGGTTGTTAAGCTGCAAGAAGAACTGGTAAGAATGGGTCTGCTTTATAAAGCCAATGGCATATTTGATGAAGTTACTGAAAATGCAGTATTTAAATTCCAACAAAGGCAAGGTCTTGTAACAGACAAAAATGATCCGGCTGCAGGTTATGTTGGCCCAGGAACACGTTCTGCTTTAAACAAAATAATTGAATCTCGTTATGAAGCAAAAAGTTTAATGGCTTACCAAAGAGATCAAATTGAAAATACTCTTCCTCAATTGGCATTGCCGAATCTCTATGTAATTTTAGCTAATGAGGAGTAATTTTGATAAGACGTTCATCTCCACCTTGATGATCTATTTGAATATGCAAGTATGGCATAGCAAACTGTAAATTCATGCGAGAAGGCCATTCAATCGCAATATGTGCTTTTACCTGACAGTGTTCATTTAAAAGTTGCATCAGTTCTTCATCATAAGTTTTCAACCTATAAAGATCATAATGAAACAATATATTTCCATATTCATGCAAATAGGCAAAAGTTGGACTGAAAATATTTTCTTTACAACCCAAAGCTTTCGCTAAGCCTTTCACCACCTCAGTCTTTCCTGCAGCCAATTCACCTTCCAAAAGCCAAATACGATGTTCAGAATACTTTTTTAACAAGATTGCAGCTAAAGCTTGAGTTTCATCTGCTGATTTGCTTGAAAAGTTCATCTTGCAAAAAACTTAAATTTTACTTATAATGGGAGGATACACAAAAATAAAAAAATATGGAAAAAAAACAATCATTTCTCTCTAAAGTATCCAAAAAGAAAATTTTTAGAGGCTTGAGCGGCATTTTAGCCCTTTTGGCTCTGTCAATAGGAAGCATTCAGATCAATTATCCGGATTTGTTAATGGGGTCGGTTTTAGATCAGCCAGATTATACTTTTGAAGGGGCAGTTCCACCTTTTGATGAAATGCTTGACTACACGGAGCTATCTTCGTCTGAAAGAGAAATGACCTATTCAGAACTTAAAGCAGCAGGACCTGAAAATTTCATTCCAAGCCTTTTACCTAAATATACACAAGAAAACTTGACTTTTGACATAAGCAATATCGATTGGAGCAATCCTCAAGATATTGAGAAGATGAATTTGCAGTACAATATTACCGTACCTTATGCAGGCAATTATAAGTTGGATAGTTGTGGAGTAGGATGTGGAAGCCATCCTGGAATTGATTGGATAGTACCTGAAGGCACACCCGTAAGATCTGCTGTAGCTGGAGAAGTAATTAAAGTACGTGAACAATCTTCCGGTTTTGGTAATCATATTGTAGTCAAAACGGAAAATGCACCTCGCCCTGATAATCCTGATGAAAAAACCACAATTTATTTCTCCTACTCTCACCTTTCAGATATTTATGTCAATGAAGGTGATATTGTGGAAATGGGAGAAATTATTGCACTTAGCGGACAAACTGCAACAGATACAGCTCATCTAGACTGGCAGCTTGCTTTGGAGGATGTACCTTGGACACCTTACTGGCCATTCACGTGGAGTGAAGCTGAAGCGGCTGGTTTAGATTTTTGGGGTGCGGTAAATGAAGGTTTGGGGATTGACAATGTTTATGCCTATATGTCTGATCCAGCTGAATATGTATTAAAATATAATGTTGAAAGTTATGTTGCTCCTGAAGAATCTACACCATCTGAAGAAAATATTATTGAAGTGGATTCTGAAAATGTGGATGCTCTCATTGATGAGCTTGAATCCGATGCCGAGGAGCCAATTGAGACTGATTTAGAAGACGAAGATGAAGATGAAGAAGAATCCGAAATTAATTCTATATCTATTATGGACATTGCAGATATGGAAGTAGATATGCCGAATTTCATACTCACTGGAGATAAACGTCAAATTGAAATAACACTTTACGATGCCATGGGTGAAATATTGAAAGACCCTCAATTTACTGAAGATATAAATATAAGTTTCAGCGAAGAAGATGTAGCCAAGTTGAATCGTAACTTTCTTGATAAACAAGACTTTAAAGAAGGCATTGCAACTCTTGAGCTTTATGGAGAACTGGAAGGAGAAACCAATATAATTTTTACAGTAAGCGGTTCAACTTTTACAACAACCCCACTCAACGTTATTGATGACATTCAACCTTTTGCAAAATTCGGAGTCGCAAGTGACGGCTATTTCATACCCAATGTAAAAGAAATAATTCAAATTCAAGCTTGGGATCTTGAAGGCAACCCTACACCGGATATTCGAGGAGACGGTATAGTAGAAATCAAAGTAGTGGAAGGTGAAGCTACACTATCTCCTTCACAAATTCATACAGATGACTTTAAAACAGGCATAGCTGAAGTTGAACTGTACGCCACAGACATTGATGACATTGTACTGGAAGTAAAATATGGAAAGAAAATTACGGAAAGCAAAGCTATAGAAGTTCAAGACTTTACAGATTTAAGTCGTTCTGCATATTATTATACCTCCGTGAACTATTTAAGGAGCAAAGGCACGATCTCCGGCTACCCTGACGGCACTTTCCAGCCAGATCGTGAAGTATCACGCATTGAAGCTCTAAAAATGATTTTCTCAGGCTTTGACCTTGACCTTGTGCTTGGACGAACAGTAAGTTTTAAAGATACTGCAGAAAGTGGAGAGTGGTACTCAGACTATCTTGCAACCGCCGCAGATAAAGGCGTTGTACAAGGTTATCCGGATGGCAGCTTTAAACCTACACAAGGAGTGAATAGAGTTGAATTCCTAAAAATGCTATTTACCAGTATGGACATAAGCGTTGACCCTGTTGTGATTGAAGATCCAAGCCCAGATGTAGACAATCTGGAGTGGTATGCGCCTTATGTACAATATGCTTTAGAAAAAAATATCTTCCCTAGCTTGAATTCCAACAGCAATTTTAATCCTGGAAATGCAATGACCAGAGCTGAAGTTGCTGAAGTTATTTATAGATTAATTGTAGTTCTATATAATGATGGAGCTGCTTACAGCATACAACTTGATATTCCTAAACTTTAATAAGCAATTTTATAATGGAACATTTCAAAACACCAGAAACTCCGAATGAATATAGTGTTTCTGACCTTTTAAATGATATAGAAAAAAAGAATCCACATGCGAGGATTTCTAAGGAGAAATTGTGTCTTCTTAATCCAAATCTGGTGGGAAATATCTATTAGATACATGCCACAAGGCATTTATAAAAAAATAAAATCAATGTAAGGATCTCATCTTCCAAGTGAATCTGTTTTGGACTCTTTTATTAAGAGATTGAAAGCATTAGATCCGGGTTGGTGGTATTTAAATACAATGGATTTTGATTACCTAAGGAATAAAATTATTTCTCTTTATGAGGGAGTATCTAAACTGGAGGCTGGTGAAGTAATCTATGTTAGTATTAAAAGTGATATATCACTTTTAATAATGGATTTAGATGCAATTATAAGATATTTAGATGCAATGAGTCCAAAATGCCCAGAATCCGTTCGAGAATGTCATATAGAGAATTTGCGCTCTTTGCTGTCTGCCCTACTTGCTAAATTTGAGATATAGTATGGGCTTATAAAGTATAGTTGACAATTCCTGTATTTTCGGTTATCATTGTATCTATTTACAATTACATAACCTCAATTATTATGCCGAAAGCAACAAAACTTGTATCAAGCTTGTTAGTTGCAATTTCTATGCCGGTTATTGCTTTTGCAGCTGTAGCCATGGATGGCACCAATGCAAATGCAAGCTATATATATTCTGAAAGTACATATTCAGGTGAAGTGGAATTTGTAAACTATAGTAATAGTGATGAAGTGGAATTCTTTAAAGGAGATGAAGATTCCACTCAATATTTGTATATCGGCATGGAAGTTCCTTTTGATAAAGTTAAAATTGATCTTAGTGAAAGCGTTAAATTTGCAGACGACCCTAAACTTGAATTTGATTATTATGATGGATCTGTTTGGGAATCTCTTGATGTTGACACCTCTTATTTTGATGATTTTCTTTATGTTGATAAAGAAAGCTTCAGTTTTAAAGCTCCAAATAATTGGTCTCAAGGCTCATTTGAAGCAGGAAACGGCTCTCTATCACCCAATGCTTATTGGATACGTATTTCAGCTGATGAAGTTTCGGAAGGCGGTGCCGCTGTTCAAATATCAGTCGTAGCGTACTTCACCAAAATCACAGTTGAAGACAATGATGGCAATGGGGTAAATAATCTCTCTGAGGAAAACTTCATGCTTTCTGAAGGAAGTGATAATGAAATATATGGAGTGCTTTCTCAAGGAGATGGGCAATACCTTCTTGCAGTAAATATAAGTGAAGATATAACCTCTTATAGACTTGTGGTAAGTGTTCCAGGTTATGAGCAAAAAGCTACTGACCTAATTATGGATGGAGATAATAAAGTAAGCATTGACATGCAAATTTCCGGAGGAAATGAATCTTGTACTCCAAACTATCTTGATACAGATTATCACTGGGCTCAATCAGCCATTCGTGAACTTTATTGTCGTCAAATTCTTCAAATTGATTCTGTAAATTTTCGCCCAAACACAAGAGTTTCAAAAGCTGAATTTCTAAAAATGGCTCTGCTGAATGCAGGTGTAGATACGGAATTTTATACATATAAAGTAAACCCATTTGATGATGTTGATCGTGAAGAAGACTGGTATGCTCAATATGCAATCGCCGCTTATAATCTGGATGTGATTGATGGAGATACTGACTTTAGAGCGGACTACTCTTTAAATCGTGTAGATGCAGTTGTTATATTGATGCGTCTTGCTGGAATTGAAGGTGATTCATACTCAACTCCTTTCTATGACATTGCGGAAAGCGATTGGTTCGCAAAATATATTCGTGCAGCTGCCGACTTGGAAGTTGTGGAAGGATATGAAGATGGATCTTTTCAGCCAAATCGCTATCTAAGCCGTGCAGAAGCAGCTGTAATGGTAAATAATATGTATTACGCAAAATATAAAGATTAAAGAAAGCAGCATCAAAAAAGCATGATAATCGGAAAGAGCAGGTATCTCAAAAAAGAGGCTTGCTCTTTTTCATGTTTATATGCTTAATTCATTCAAGATGAAAAAAATTATTATGAAAAGAAGTTTGGCTATAGAAATTAAAGGGCTTAGAAAAACTTATGCCGGCGGCACAAAAGCATTGAAAGGTTTGAATTTAAGTGTGGAAGAAGGAGATTTTTTTGCGCTACTTGGATCTAATGGCGCCGGAAAAACCACAACAATTGGAATACTCACAAGCTTGGTAAATAAAAGCGCCGGAAAAGTTCATGTTTTTAATTATGATCTTGATAAAGATATAAATGCTGTTAAAAGTCAAATCGGTGTAGTACCTCAAGAATTCAATTTCAATGTTTTTGAAAAAGTTATAGATATTATTGTATGTCAAGCCGGTTATTTTGGAGTTCCACGAAAAATTGCTGAAAAAAGAGCAGAAGAAATCCTGAAAGCTCTTGATTTATGGGATAAGCGAAATAAAGTTTCACGCTCTCTTTCAGGTGGAATGAAACGGCGGCTTTTAATTGCTCGTGCTCTTATTCATAAACCTAAATTATTGATTTTGGACGAACCAACTGCCGGTGTGGATGTGGAACTGCGGTATGGCATGTGGAAATATCTTAAAGAACTTAACAAAGAAGGTATGACAATTCTTTTGACAACTCATTATCTGGAAGAGGTTGAACAGCTTTGTAAAAATATGGCTATGATTCGTGAAGGAAAAGTAATTGCGCAAGGCAGCGTACAAGAACTGCTGAAATCTCTTGAAAAACAATCTTATGTTCTTGAAGTCTATAATAATGAAAAAGCTCAAAAACAAATAATGGAAGTTGAAATCGCTGCAAATGAATCAATTACAGCATTAATTCAAAAGTTATCCGAAAAAGGTATTTTAGTAAATGATATTCAGCCAAAAACAAACCGAATGGAACAACTGTTTCTTAAACTTTTAAAATGATCTGGATACCCTTTACAACTCTGCTAAGAAAAGAAAGTACACGTTTTCTAAGAATATGGTCTCAGACCTTGCTTCCTCCAGTTATAAACCAAAGTTTATATTTTATTGTCTTTGGAAGTTTTATAGGCTCACAAGTTAGCGATATAAATGGCGTAAGCTATATGGCTTTTCTTGTACCCGGACTGGTTATGATGTCTGTAATTAACTCCAGCTTTAGCAATGTGGTAAGTTCTTTTTTTGGAAATAAATTTCAAAGAAGCATTGAAGAGCTTATGGTATCCCCCACTCCGAATTCCGTTATTATTGCGGGATATGCCTCGGGAGGAGTTCTTAGAGGAATAATTGTTGGCACCTTGGTATTTATGATATCATTTGCATTTGTAAGACCAAACGTTGAGCATCTTCTCATTGTAATACTTTTTGTTTTTCTTACTGCTTTGGTTTTTGCTTTGGGTGGATTGGTGAACGGAATTTTTGCTAAAAAATTTGATGATGTAAGTATTTTTTCCACCTTCATCTTGACTCCTTTAACTTATTTCGGCGGCGTATTTTATTCTATTAGAGATCTACCCATATTCTGGCAAAACATATCCAAAGCAAATCCAATCCTATACATGATAGATGGATTTAGATATGGCTTTTACGGGCAATCGGATTTTGATATCAGATTAAGCATATCGCTTCTCATTGCATTTACAATAATACTTGTCGCTCTCAACGCACATCTTCTTAAAAAAGGTCTTGGCATGCGAAGCTAATAACCCATTACTTGATCTTTACGAGTTCCATTACCCTTAAGTTTTCTTAACTGAGTTAAATTTGTAGTTAGTATATCGCTTGTATAGAAAACTTCATCATAAGAAATTTGACGTTGCAATCCACCACTCAAACTGTCCGCAACCCAAACTCCATTTTCATCAAAAGAATATGCAACTAAATTATGACCTATATTAACACCATCCAAATAATAAGGAATATATACAATTACAGGCTCTCCGATAGCTAACTTTTTAAAGAAAAACTCCGCATTGCCGTTATAAGTGAAAATAACATCCACATCATAAGCCTGTGCAAAGTTTAAAAATTCATTAGGTTTCCAAATAAAAGTTCCATCCCAACCGATTGTTTCTTGCACTTCAGGAACATCCAAAAACCAATCATATTTCCATTCAAGCAGATTCTTCGTTGCAAAAGCATAGCAACCATAAGGATAGCCTTCTTGCGAGTTAGATGCGAACTTCATATCTCCCGGATATGCCGGTTTTATACCTGAATCTAAAATCTCTTCGTATGTCAATGTATTTGCATCATCAGATAGCTCCATTATCTCAAACTCCTCACCTTCTTCCACAAGCAAAGCCCTATAAAGCAAACGACTCATCTGCGCGCGAGTTATGTACTCATGAGGAGAAATATATCTATCAAGTTTATCAAATAAATTACGCTCCTCCGCAACCCATAAATAATCTCCATACCATTCATTTAAGCCTATATCGGCAAAATTCCCTTTATACCTTGAAGATTCTTTTTCCCATCCTAAAATTGAAACTATAATTTTAACAGCTTCAGCTCTGCTTATATTTTCACTCGGCTCAAAAAGATTTTCCGCATACCCTTCAACAAAGCCTTGCTCTTTTGCATAACAAACATAAGGTGCATACCATTCATCTTTGACGTCAGTAAAACAATTTCTATACTTCTCAAGTGTAGGTGCATCTTCACTAAAAGCTTCCACCACCATTTTTGTATATTCTGCACGATTTATCAAATTTAAAGGTCTGAACTCTCCATTTTTATAGCCTTCCACTATGCCATTTTCAGTAAGATAATCCAAAGCTTCATTGATAGGATCGGTGTCATATACATCTTCATAAGCTGCTGAAAAAGCTAGACCTGTAAACATAAAAGTACCTATAAAAATGAGTATTGGTTTTTTAAGATAATCTTTCATAGAATTAACAATAAAATATTACAGCAAAACCTTGACAAGTAAGATTCTGGTACCCGAGACAGGATTCGAACCTGTGACCTTCGCCTTAGAAGGGCGCTGCTCTATCCAGCTGAGCTACTCGGGCTTATTTGGCTAAAAACTTATTCCATTATACACTAATCCAATCTGCTGCACCAACTCATTCAAAAGCTCGGGGTTATTATAAAAATAAATATCTGCACCAAAAGCAATTGCATTATTCAGTGCATGAAAAGCTATCGCCACCCATAAAGATTGAGTTTTTTGATATGACCAATTAAGAAAGAGACCCACTATGAAAAGTGGAATAAAAACCTGAAATTGAAAATGTACAAAAGCAAAGAGGGCTGCGGAAAGTATACTTGCCAGCCATATAGGCCAAGTACCTGCAAAAGTCTTGTAAACAAAACCTCTAAAATAAATCTCTTCCACAAAAGGCGCTATAAAAACAACAAATATAAGGCCTACCCCAAGCCCCCAAACATCATTGCCGAAAAGAGGCAAATATGATTCTTGCATTCCGTATCCCGGAGCTCCACCAATTAATTTTAATAAAAGAGCAATTGAAAATCCCAAAAGCAAGTAAAGTAGATAAATTGAAATTACATTCTTTAAAAGAGATAAAAGTGAAATTTTCCTGAATCCGAAGTCCTTCATCTTCAGCCCATGTTTATCTATAAGGAAAAGCCATAAAGGGAAAAAGAAAATCACCCATTGAATCAAATAGCTTAATATGAAAGATATGCTTGGATGCAAATCTGACATAAATTCATTCGCTCCTGGGATTGAGCTGAAAAGCAATGTAAAGAGTAGAGTCAAAACTATGGAAACTCCGAAACTTTTGGCAAAATCTGTAAAATTAAAAGGCATTTTCTAAAATCTCATGTATTAACTCGTGCATTTTAAAGAAGCTTTTGCTAAATTGGAAGAGAACAACCCCTCCTTCATTGATAGAAAGTAATTCAAATCTTTCACAGACCCCTTTTCAATCGGAATCAAAGCTTCAGTCCCATTCAAGCAAAACTGAAGACAAAGCGTCCGAGAATGTATTACGACCTCAAAGATTAAAAGATTATATAGGGCAAAAAGAAATTAAAGCCAATCTTGAAGTTTTCTTAAAAGCTGCACAAAAACGTAATGAATCCATGGAGCATGTGCTTTTACATGGTCCTCCAGGTCTTGGCAAAACATCTCTCGCTATGATTTTAGCAAGAGAGATGAAGGTTAATATTAAGAATACAAGCGGGCCCGCTATAGAAAGACCGGGTGATTTGGCTGCCCTGCTAACAAATTTAAAAGCAGGAGATGTGCTGTTTATAGATGAAATTCACAGATTAAGACCGGCAGTTGAAGAAATTCTTTACAGCGCCATGGAAGACTTTTGTTTGGATTTGGTTGTGGGGAAAGGTCCTTCTGCTCGCAGCATGCGATTGACTCTTCCATCTTTCACATTGATAGGTGCCACAACAAAACTATCCAACATATCTTCTCCTTTGCGAGATAGGTTTGGGAATGTCTTAAAGTTAAATTTTTATGAAGTGGAAGATATTAAAGCCATAATCATCCGCAGTGCGTCAATTTTAAATATAGATATTGAAAACGAAGCCGCATTATGTCTTGCTCAAAGCTCAAGAAGAACTCCCAGAATTGCAAACAGGCTGCTTCGCAGAGCCCGTGATTACAGCCATGTGCATAACGAAGAAAAAATAAGACTTTCCACTGTAAGAGCCACCTTAGATTTGCTTGGCATTGACGCCATGGGCTTAAATTCAACAGATCGCAGGCTTTTAAGCATTATGGCAGATCAGTTCCAAGGCGGACCTGTTGGACTTTCAACACTTTCTGCAGCCAGCCACGAAGAAAGGGCAACAATTGAAGATATTTACGAGCCCTATCTTATGCAATTGGGCTTTTTAAAACGCACTCCCAAAGGTAGATTACTCACTGAAAAAGTGTATAATCATCTCGGCATCAAATCTAAATAACCCGACCTTATGAAATTCAGACGTATTTTTGCAATAAGCATGACTTTTTTCTCTCTCTTTCTTGCCGCCTGTAGCACCCAGACCAAAACTCTGGAACCTCTCACTCAAGAATATGGCACTGTCGTTGGTGAATTTAAATCTTTGGGTGGCATTAAGGTGGACTCCATGATTACGCATCTTTTTGAGGATGAAGACGGGAATATATATTATGCTTTTTCAGAACGTTATAATCTTGACAATGAGCTTTCAAAACCTGTGGAAGCTGCGGGTCTCATAATGAACTATGAAGGTATTGATAAACCCGCATTTAAAATCACAAGAATCTCGGATGCTCCCGAGCAAGTGATTGAAAATGTTGAGGTTAAAATTGTGGATTATATTGATACCGAACTTGGCTTTAGCATGCGTTATCCTGATAATTGGAAGATTGAGAGTTTTAGAGATTCTGTGAAACTGACTGCTCCCATAGATGAACAAAAGAAAGATGAATCCTTTGAGCCGGATATTATTTTGATTGCTTATTTGGACTCCGAGCTTAGGACTACCTCAGACAATGAAAGCTCTGATAGAAAACGAGATATAGCGACTCAAGTTGCAATTTTACATCCTGATCTTGCAGATATAGATGCTCAAGTTAGCATGATAGGCTCAGATCAACAATTCGCTTTGAGATATAAAAAGGAAAATGGCAGCATCTATTATTTTATACCAAGAGGGCAAGATTTGATTGAACTGTCCTTCTCCCATATCTCCAATGAAAGCCCGCTTGAAAATTCAAATATATTCTCAGAACTTGTAAGTGAGTTTCGTCTTCTTCCAATTAGCGAGGGTGATGAATTTATAATAGAGGAAGGTGATGCAAACGAAGAAAAAAGCTATGAAATGGGAGGTGATGAAATTGAAAATTCCAAACCTATTGAAAATGATGAAGCTTTGGAAGAATCCATTGAAAATGAAAAGCCTTCAGATCTTGAGCAAGAAAGTGTGGAGTCATTCCGCGAATTTGAAAGTAATCCGTATAAGTTCACTATGTCATATCCTTCCAGCTGGTATTATAGCGGGAAAGATCAAGGTTATGATTTTTCAGATGAACCTTTTGAAGATGATACTCAAGCCTTAATAAGACTTGATATTTCAAGTTCCGGCAGCGAAGGTTTGATTCGTTCCGGTGACACAGTCAGCATTAGCATTGAAATTGAAGATAGATATTACATAATCAGCGGTCCCGCAAACTATGAGAGTATAATGCAAAGCATGATAGAATCAATCTCCCCTGTTGAAGAAGAATAAGCTTGATTTTATAATCTTAGCACTCTAAAATTGAGAGTGCTAAGATTATAAATCTGATATTGCAAACTATTCCTAGCAAGGCGCAAGCCTGAAAAGGTGAGGAAAGATTAAAAATCTGATAATATTTTGAGAAAATTTAACCTACGCATAAATGGAACACTCAGAACAGTTTAATAAATTCACAAAAGAGGCGAAAAAAGCTTTAATTGTTGCCCAAGAAGTAGCTAAAAAAACAGGTACCAGCTATGTTGGCACAGAGCATCTTTTGATTGGAATACTCTCTCAAAAGAATTCTCTTGGTGCAAGCATTCTTCAAAATTTCGGCGTTACTTTGGAAAATGTAAATCTCGTATTGAAAACCGTTGGGCGCACACAATCTGTTCAGAGTGGAAGAAAGGCTCCTGGCGGTCTTTCCGGCTTTGCAAAGAAAGTCATTGAAGATGCTATTCGCAGTGCACATGAAAGTTCTCATATGTTTGTAGGTACAGAGCATCTACTTCTTTCTCTTGTTGATCAAGAAAATACTGCAGCCACTGTGATTTTGGAGAATATGAAAATCGCACCATCAGATGTAAAGCAAGAAATTCTAATGAGCTTTGAACGCATGAAACATGGCTCCGGAGGTGGTGCTGCAGGTACTGCAACCGCTGCAATCCCTCCTTCCCAAGCGGGGCAGCCAATAAATCCTCTTGAGTTTTTCCTGAACGGACTTCAAGGTGCTTTGCAGGGTGGAGAAAATAAAACTTCTGAATTTGAAGCAAAAAAACGTAAAAACAAATCTGCAACTCCTGCACTGGATTATTTTACAAATGACTTAACTAAAGATGCTGCCGAAGGCAAATTGGATCCTGTGATAGGAAGAGAAAAAGAAATTGAAAGATGTATAGCAATTCTTCTTAGAAAGACAAAAAACAACCCTGTGCTCATAGGTGAGCCAGGTGTTGGTAAGACGGCGGTTGTGGAAGGATTGGCGCTTCGTATTTCAAATGAACAAGTGCCAGATGCCATGCTGGATAAACGCATTTTAAGTTTATCCATGGCTTCTGTTGTAGCTGGAACAAAATACCGTGGTGAGTTTGAAGAAAGGATTAAGCAAATTATTGAAGAAGCTGCAGGGCAGCCAAATGTAATTCTATTTATTGATGAGCTGCACACTGTCATAGGTGCCGGAAGTGCCGAAGGTAGCTTGGATGCTGCAAATATTTTGAAGCCAGCACTTTCAAGAGCGAAAATTCAGGTTGTTGGTGCTACGACTACGGCAGAATATCGCAAGCATATTGAGGAAGATGCTGCGCTGGAACGCCGCTTCCAATCTGTAATGGTGGATGAACCAAGTGAAGAAGAGACAATTGCGATACTCAAAGGTTTAAAAGAGAGCTTTGAAGACCATCATAATCTTATCATTCACGATGACGCAATTAAAGCGGCGGTAAGCTTGTCAAAGCGCTATGTAAATGATCGTTTTTTACCTGACAAAGCAATAGATTTGATTGATGAAGCTTCTGCTCTCAAAGGCATGAATACAAAAGCTGACAATCAGAATGTTAAAAAACTGCAAAAGAAACTCAAAAGTATCGTTAAGAAGAAAGAAAAAGCGGTCATTAATCAAGATTACGAAATGGCTGCCGATTTACGCCAACAAGAGCTGCAGCTCATGGAAGATTTAGAATCTGAAAAACGAGTAAAGATTCCTCGTGAGATGCGTGGCAGTATTGATTCTGAAGATGTTGCTCATGTCATTTCAAGAATGACCGGAGTTCCTGCTACAAAACTTGTTGAAGAAGATATCTCAAGACTTAAAAATCTTGAAAATACACTTAGAAAATATGTTCTTGGACAAGATGAGGCTTTGGAAAAGGTGTCAACGGCTATTCGTCGTTCTCGCACAGGTATATCTAATGCGAAAAGACCTATTGCTTCTTTCATTTTTCTTGGTCCAACCGGAGTTGGGAAAACCGAATTAGTGAAAACAATTGCTCGTGAAATTTACAATGATGAAGACGCTCTTATTAAAATAGATATGAGTGAATTCATGGAAAGGCATAATGCTTCTCGCCTTACAGGAACCACAGCCGGCTATGTAGGGTATGAAGATGGAGGTCAACTTACAGAAAAAGTGCGCAGAAAACCCTATTCCGTTATACTATTTGATGAAATTGAAAAAGCTCATCCTGATACTTTCAACCTATTGCTTCAGATATTGGAAGATGGTGTTTTAACGGATGGTAAAGGTCGTAAAGTGGACTTTACAAACACAATCATCATTATGACTTCAAATATAGGCGCAGCAAAACTTACGGAAAGTGCAGCTCCAATAGGTTTTAAACTCAGTGATGAAGAAATGGATACGGCCCTGAATAATTTTGAACATAAAAAAGATGAAGTACTAAAAGAGTTGAAGAAAAACTTCAAACCTGAGTTTATAAATCGTATTGACAATGTCATAGTATTTAAGCCTTTGAGTCATGAGAGCATAAAAAATATTGTCAAACTTCATGTTGCAGAGCTTGAAGAGCGCATTTCCTCCAAACATATCCGCTTGGATATGAGCAAAGAAGCTCTGGATATTCTTGCAACTTTAAGTATGGACCCAGAATATGGAGCACGTCCTGTTCGGCGCAAAGTTCAACAGTGGATAGAAGACCCGCTTGCTCAAGGAATACTGGATGGTAATTTCAAAGAAGGTGATATTGTTCAAATATTGAAAAAGGGTGAAGGTGTTTACCTTAAAAAGAAAGGTAAACAAAGTAGATCCGCAACAGGCGTAAAAAAATCATCAGTTAAAAGTAAAAGTGTAAATAAAGTGGGAAAATAAAAAGGACAATTTATCTTTACATAAAGGCTCATTCAGATTAGAATGCCTTGGCTTGAGTCTTCAGTGCGTGAGACACACCGAGGCTGAATGCTCGGCTGATAATTTTAACCCTCAGGTGTGCAAATTATAACTATGTCTAAAGCTATCTTTGTAGACATGGATGAACTTCTTCAAGACTCCCCTGTCTTGAACCTTCCCCAGCCCGGTGATTTGGTGAAAGGAAAAGTTGTATCCATTGATAAAAGTTGCATCATTGTTGATTTGGATGGTGTGTTAACCGGAATTATCACAGGCAGGGAAATGAAGGATGCAATGAATTCTGCCTCTGAACTGAACCCTGGAGATGAGGTTGTCAGTTGTGTTCTTGAAGCAGAAAATGAAGATGGTCTTGTTGTCCTTTCTTTGAGACGAGCAAGTCAAGAAAAAACTTGGGATAGATTCTTGAAAGCCTATGAAAATGACGAAGCCATTAAAGTTAAACCTAAAGAAGCCAATAAAGGAGGATTACTTCTTAATGCTGATGGAATTAAAGGTTTTATACCGGTTTCACAATTAGCTCCACTCAACTATCCCAGAGTGAATGGTGCGGATTCAGCCAAGATTTTGGCACGACTTAATAAACTGGTTGGAAAAGATTTCCTTGTCAAAATACTTAATATAGACAAAGAGAACGGTAAGCTAATTCTTTCCGAACGTGCAGCTTATAAAGCTGAACGTGAAAAAGCTCTAACCGGACTTGCAATAGGAAGCACAGTTAAAGGAACAATCAGCGGCATTGTTAAATTCGGTATTTTTGTGGCTTTTGACGGACTGGAAGGTTTGGTGCATATTTCGGAAATCGCTTGGGGGCATGTAACAAACCCACATGACTTTGGAAAGCGCGGTGATGAAGTTAAAGTGAAGATTATAGGTATTGACGGAGATAAGATTTCCCTTTCAATGAAGCAATTAACTGAAGATCCGTGGGAAGCAATTGAAAAAACTTTCAAAGTCGGAAGTACAATTAAAACAAAAATTACAAGATTGGCTCAATTCGGAGCTTTTGTTAAGATTAATGATGATATAAACGGACTTATACACAATACGGAAATCCTAGGTCAACCGGAAGATCCGGCAGACGTTTTGAAAGTCGGTCAAGAAGTGGAAGCTCGTGTAATTGAGGTAAATAAAGACGAAAAACGCATAGGATTAACTCTTATGCCTGAAGGTGAATCTCCTGCTGAAAACGGTGAAAGTTCAGAATCACAATCAGAGTCACAGGAAGTAGATTCATAGTCTTAATTCTGTTTTAAAATAATAAAAGCCCTCGCTCTTTGGCGGGGCTTTTTGTTATGCTAAGCGGGCAAGAATTACTGAGAAGTAAAAATCCACGTATGGCAATGAAAGATGTTTCACTCCTCAGTAATTCACACTCGCTTAGAAGTTCTTGGAATCAATTTTTAAAGGACATTGTAATATATTAATATAATTCAATAATCTTGTCAATATGTCAAACATAGTTTTTTTTATACTGATAGTTTTTGGTATAATTGCCCTTTTTACTTTTCTGCACTTTAAATTTAAAGAGCTTCAAATCCCAAAGGATGATCAGAGTCAAAAATTAATGCTGCAAATGCTTGAAAATCTTAGGCATGATTTAAGTAACAGACAGCATAAAAACAAGGAGGAGATTGATAAAAAACTATATCAAATGACTCTCATGCTAAAACAACAACAGTCTGATACAAGTCAGACTCTTCAGAAGCAATTTAAACAAAGTGCGGCAATGATTCAAGAAATGACGAAAAACCTCACCCGGGTGCAAGAAGGAACTCAAAAAGTTGCCGGCTTTGCAGAACAGCTGAAAAGCCTTGAAAATATTTTAAAAAATCCAAAACAGCGTGGCATATTAGGAGAATATGCACTTGAAACATTGCTTTCCAATCATTTACACGGCAATTTTGAAATGCAATATAAAATGCAAAATGGAGAAATAGTGGATGCGGTTATTTTCTTTAATAACTTAATCATACCCATTGACTCAAAATTTTCTCTTGAGAAATACAATCAAATGTCTCAAGCAACCGATAATTCCGAGCGTGAAAGGCTATCTAAAGAATTTCGTTCCGATGTAAAAAAACGTATAGATGAAACGGCTAAATATATTAGACCATCGGAAGGTACAACGGAATTTGCATTTATGTTTGTACCGGCTGAAGGCATTTATTACAATTTAACCATTGAAAATGTAGGATCTCTGAAGGTAAATACTCAAAATCTCATTGAGTATGCTTTTAGCAAGAGGGTTATTATTGTTTCGCCAAGTTCATTTTTTGCCTACCTGCAAACTGTACTTCAGGGCTTGAAAGCATTGGAAATGGGAGAGAATATATCTCGCGCCCTAAAAGGTATTGAGCTGCTTGGTAAGCATGTAAATGCTTATGAAGATTATTTCAAAAAACTTGGAAAGCACCTTGGTACAACCGTGAATACCTATAATCATGCTTCACGTGAATTTAAAAAAATTGATAAAGATATATATAAGCTAACTGAAGGTCGCATTGGTGGAGAAGTTCAAGTGGAAAGTTTAGAGCGACCGCATTTGGAAGAGTAGCTTTACTTCAAATCTGTTTTCACCTAGAGTAGTGTCGGTTTTTTATAAATTCTCAATTTTATGCCCATACCTCTACCGCAATTAGCATCAAAACTGGGTTTTACAGATGCTGAAATGAAAAAAACCATTCTGGAGCTAGGCTTTGATGTGGAAGAAAATATTGATGATGATATTGCGGAATTGATCATGGATGAACTTGCCGGAAAAACAGGGAAAACTGGAGCTGAGCTTTATGCTGAAGCTGCTGATCATGAACGTGAACGTGAGATCATAAGGAATCAAAGAAAAAAAATGGCTGGCAAAAGTGTATCAGGAAAGAAAAAAAAGAAGAAAAGTGTTGGAGTGCAAGGTCAAATAACTGCAAGTCTTGTTGAAATTCCCGACCATATTTCAGTAAAAGAATTAGCTGAAAAAACAGGGTTAAGTGCCGCTGTTTTAATTGGCGGGCTTATGAAAAACGGCATCCTTGCAAATATTAACCAAATTATTGACTTTGATACAGCTGTTATAATTACAGATGGACAAGGAGTGGAACTGAAAAAAGAAATAAGTGAAGCAACTGCAGAAGATCTTTACCTTGGAAATTTGGAAAGACTTATTCATGAAGAAGATGCTTTAAATCTGAAAGAACGACCACCTGTCGTATGTGTTATGGGTCATGTAGATCATGGAAAAACCACTTTACTGGATGCACTCAGAGATGCAAATGTGGTGGAAGGAGAATCAGGAGGCATTACGCAACATATTGGTGCTTATCAGGTTGAGGTTAAAGGTAGAGCAATAACTTTCTTGGATACTCCCGGTCATGAAGCATTTACAGCTATGCGTGCTCGTGGAGCACGAGCAACCGATGTGGCTATTTTGGTTGTTGCAGCCGATGATGGAGTTATGCCGCAAACAATTGAAGCCATTAATCATGCAAAAGATGCAGGAGTGCCAATTGTTGTTGCTGTAAATAAAATGGATCGTGAAGGAGCAAATCCTGATCGTGTGAAAGCTGAATTGGCTGAACATGGTCTTCAACCTGAAGATTGGGGTGGTGATACCATTATGGTGCCGGTATCAGCTCTTAAAAAAACAGGTCTTGAAAACTTACTGGAGAGTGTTTTGCTTGTCTCAGATGTATTGGAGTTGAAAGCCAATCCGAAACGTCCCGCTGTTGCAACAATTGTGGAATCTCACCTTGATGCAAATCTTGGACATATTGCTACAGTTCTTATAAATACAGGTACATTGCATATTCAAGATAACTTCATTCTTGGTCAAAGCTATGGTCGAGTAAAAACCATGATTGACCATACCGGGAAAAAGATGAAATCAGTTGGCCCTTCCGGCACTGTACAAATTTCCGGATTGAATGAAAGTGCTGAAAGTGGACAGATTCTACAGGTTGTAAAAGATGAAAAAACAGCACGACAAAGAGCCAGTAAAGTGCAAGCTCTTCATCATGAAGCAATGATTCAATCAGGTATGGGAATGCAGGAAATTTTACAAAGAATAAAAGAGGGATCCCTTAAAATGCTTAAAGTAGTTTTAAAAGCTGATGCACAAGGCTCGCTTGAAGCAATTAAGCAATCAATGGCTAAAATTCATTCGGATGATGTGGCGATTAAAGTTATTCACAGCGGAGTTGGTGACATTTCCGAATCAGATGTAATGATGGGAGCTGCAAGCTCCGGTACTTTAGTAATAGGTTTTCATACAAATGCCAATCCTCATGTACGCAAATTAGCGAAACGTTACAATATTGAAGTTGTAACATATCAAGTAATTTATGAAATGCTTGAAGATCTTAGAAAGATACTTAATGGTATGCTTGAGCCTGAAATTATTCATGTGGATCTTGGGCAATTTAAAGTTAAAAAAGTTTTTTGGACCGGAAAAAATGAAATGGTTCTGGGTGGAGTGATACAAAAAGGTCGTTTGATAAGCAAATGCAGTGTTAAAGTTTTTAGAGATAATGAAGAAATTGGATCCGGAGTTATAAACGGTCTTAAATTAGTAAATGAAGATGTCCTTGAACTGGAAAATGGGACAGAATGTGGTATTCGTTATGAAGGGAAAGTAAAGATTAAAGAAGGTGATATTTTTGAGGCTTGGACTGAAGAGAAAAAAATGAAAACACTTTAAAGATATGAAAGTTCTCATTACAGGTGGAGCAGGCTTTATTGGCACTAATTATGTCTACACTCACATGCAGCGTAGACCTCAAGATAAATTGCTTGTTTTGGATGCTCTAAATTATGCTGGTAAGAGAAGTAATTTAAAGAAAGCTGAAGTGCAAGGCCTATCTTTTGTTGAGGGAAGAATTGAAGATAAGAGTCTTGTAATGTCACTGTTTAAGAAAGAAAAATTTGATTTGGTAGTGAATTTTGCAGCTGAAACTCATGTTGATCGCAGTATTGAAGATCCGGAAATATTTATACGCAGCAACGTAATGGGAACGCAGGTCCTGTTAGATGCAGCCTTAAATCATGATGTAAAACGATTCCATCATATTTCAACAGATGAAGTTTATGGAGACCTTGGTTTTGGAAGTCATGATAAATTTACTGAGGAATCAGCCATTAAACCAAGTAGCCCTTACTCAGCAAGTAAAGCTGCTTCCGACATGCTGGTAATGGCATATTATAGGACTTTTGGATTACCTGTAAGCATAAGTCGTTGCAGCAACAATTACGGACCTTATCAAGATCCGGAAAAATTAATTCCACTGCTTATATCACGTGCAAAAGAAGGCAAAAGTTTAAAACTTTACGGAAGCGGCAAAAATGTTAGAGATTGGCTCTTTGTTCAAGATCATTGCGATGCAATTTTAAGTATAATTGAAAAAGGGCAAATAGGAGAAATTTATAATATTGGAGGAGCTAATGAACTTGAAAATATTGAAATCGCATCAATAATTCTTAGATTCTTCAATCAATCGGAGAACTTGATTACTTACATTGAAGATAGAAAAGGACATGATGAACGTTACGCTATTGATTTCAGTAAACTTACAAAAGAAACAGGTTGGCAACCAAGAGTTACTTTTGAAGAAGGGATGCGCAAAACAATTCAATGGTATAAACTCAACTCATATGAAAGGAGTCATTCTAGCGGGAGGAAGAGGGTCCAGACTCAATCCTCTTACAAAAGTCATAAACAAACATTTACTTCCGGTTTATAATAAACCGATGATCTACTATCCTCTTTTAAAAATGAAAGAGATGGGGATTGAATCTGTACTTATTGTTTCAGGTCGGGAGCATATTGGCGATTTTTTGAAACTGCTTGGAAGTGGAGTGAATTTTGGATTAAAAATAAACTATGAAATACAAGAAAAAGCAGGCGGAATAGCTCAAGCTCTGAGCTTGGCTCAAGATTTTGTCGGTAGAGAGAAAATGGCTGTTATTTTGGGGGATAACATATTTGAAGATGATCTAAGTTCAGCTTTAAACAGTTTTAATAAATCAAGTAAAAAAGCTCATATCTTCTTAAAAGAAGTTGATCACCCTCAAAGTTACGGTGTGCCGCGTTTTGAAAATGAAAGAATTATTGAAATAATTGAAAAACCCATTAAAGCTCCAAGTAATTTTGCTGTAACCGGATGTTATTTTTATACGCCGGATGTATTTTCTTATATTCGTAAACTTTCTCCTTCAGATAGAGGTGAATTGGAAATTTCAGATGTTAATGATTATTATGTTCAATCCGGAGAGATCACTTACAGTATCTTAAATAAGTTTTGGGGGGATTGTGGAGAATCTTTGGATCAACTTATGGAAGTGTCAAAATATGTGCGTAAATCCGGATTATAAGCCAATATTCTTTGACAAAAACTCTCTATTTGTTTGTAATGCGTTTTGTATATTTACTTTTGGTTTTGAATACAATGCAACTTCCAAAGCGGACTTTATCTGTGTATAGTCCCAATTTTCAGGTTCTAAAATTGCTATATCCATTAATCCAAGGGATTTTAAAAATGATTTAACTTTGCTTGAGTAAGATAATGAAATAAGTGGAGATTCAGCAAATAAAGCAAAAATATTTACATGCAAACGCATTGCAACAACTAAAGATGCTTTTGAAATAGCCTGAAAAGCTTCTTCAACGGAATTTGGAGTCAATATATCCAATCCCAAACTTTTAAGATCCGTTTTTTCATCATTTGTAGCCATGTCCATACTTAACAGTAAGGGCTTTAGATCATTTTTTTCTGCAAATTCGCAAATGGGTTTAATAATATCAAACGCTCTATGAATTGAAAAAGAACCCCAGTTTCTAATGGATATGAGCAGATCATTTGTTTTTTGCAGCTTCGGTAAAGTTGCAAGATAAGAAAAAGCCGGATCTGTACCTTGAATGGCTTTATCAATGCCCCATTTATTGATTTGCATAAGGGATTGTTCATCTCGCATCAATATATCTTTCGCAAATCTAAAAGTTTTTCTTGCCCAATATTTGCTTATTTTATATTTTAAAGGTCCTATACTCTGAGCATAACAAATATAAGTGGTATTTAATTTTCTACACCATTCAGCTTGCTTATACCAAATATAAGGTGCTTTCCAGCTCTCACTATCTACAAAAAGTCCTCCACCTCCGAATATAACCATATCAGCTCTTTTTATTGCAGCTATGGCAGCATTTTTTTGTTTAAAATTGAAGCGACTACGAATTCCGGCAGGAATAAAAGGTACTTTTTTGTAATCTTGATAGATTTTATCACTACTTACAACGCCTCCATGCATAATCATTATCTCTCCTTTGTAAGAAATCTCTTTCAAATCTCTTAAAATACCACCTAGTATGGCATCATCCCCCAAATTCCCCGCACCATAATTTCCAATTATCAGAATGGATTTGACATTCATATCGCCAATACATAAAACATGCGCTTATCATACACAAAAAAATGCCCTTATACATTCCTTGATAAAGCTAGGAATCTGATTGCTCCGTAGTCTCGGCTGTTTTTTCTTTATCCTCGGCTGTTTTTTCTTTATCCTCGGCTGTATTTTCCACCTCAGATTTAGCTTCAACTGCCTGTGGAGTCTCAGATACAGCTTCGGTAAGTTCTTCATCCTGAACTTCAAGCCATTGAAGTTCTCCCAATGGTAAATCTCTTAAACGAGTAGCCTTACCTTGACGTTTACGCATATAATAAAGCTTGGCTCTACGAACTTTACCCCTCTTCATAAGCTCAATTTTTTCTATAACCGGAGCGTAAAAAGGGAAAATCTTTTCAACTCCAATACCTCCAACAATTTTTCTTACTGTGAAAGTTTTATTCACTCCGTTTCCGGAACTAACCTTTATAACCAATCCCTCAAAGACTTGAGTTCTCACCTTTTCACCTTCTTTAATCTTTTGATGCACACGAATCGTCATGCCCGGTTTGAGCAATGGTACTCTTCGCTTCATTGAAGCCTTTGCAACGTGATTTAAAATATCCTGTGACATAATTAAAGCTTAAAGCAGCTCGGGAACTATACGCAAGCTTATATGTTTTTGCAAGACTTTTTGTGAATAATGACGCTAATATGACGCTTAAGTAAAATACCTCTGTAATTTATTTATACCTATAATGTTTTCAGGATCTTGAATCAAATCCAGTATGAATTGATCATGACATTTCACTCGGTATACAAAATCTTCCGTAGGCAAAATACTGAATTTAATAGGTTCATAGGTTTCCAAGGTATCTAAAAATTCCTCCAGTTTATCTCTATCTACCTCACCTACAAGCAATAGATCCACGGGACCGCTTTTTTTCAAAAACACTCCTGAAATCAGCAAAAAGTCCACATGTCCCATCTTTGCTATGTTTTTTATTAAGTTATCACTTGAATTTGTTGCTTTTATTATTAGATTTCTTAAATCACGATACAAAATATGAGCAGTATTAACACTGAAGTATTTTTTCCTGTTTTTAACACGACTCTTGAGTAGTCCCATTTTCTTAAGATTATCCAATTCTCTTCGTATTGAATTTATCTGTTCCTTTAAATCTCGAGTAAGCTCCCGAACATAATATTCTTCATCCGGATTCAATAGGAACAGAATCAATAATTTAATTCGTGTCTTAGATGTAAATAAATGCTTGAGCATGTATACATAATTTATGCAGACCTGAACGGAATGTATAATTTTTTAGTTCCAATAGCAAGCAAAAGCAAAGAAAAGCGCATTCTCTTGAGGAAAATCACCCTAAAGATTTTGAATAAATTTTATATTCATCGCTTATAAAGCAACAGCCTGCATGAATATAAAATTTATTCATACTTTCAACCTGAAAAAAGCCCTTTAAACAAACATATTTATGTTACTTTTAAGGGCTTTTTCAGAAAGTTATTATTATTTGTCTACATGCATGGAAACAAGTTTTCTGAGTCTTATTTGGTTGTGGACTTTTTTCCATGACTCCCCCCCCTCAACAAAATTTTTTCTTGCCATCTCTGTCAAGGCAGGTGGATAACGCAGTATTATTTCTTCAACTTCATTCTGAATTTCATCATCTGTAACTTCAATATTTGCTTTTTTATAAGCATCTTCCAATGCTAATCTTGTAAGAACTTGCTCTTTGGCAGACTTTGAAAGTTCTTTTCTTATATCTTTCTTCTCTTCTTTTAGCTCTTTTTCATACTCTTCCCAAGTTTTTCCACGCCTTTTCAGATCTTCTTTCATTCTCTCTATCATAAAATCAATTTCATGATCAATGAGCTGCTGCGGTATCTCCGCTTTTACATAGCTTGACAATTCTTTTAAGAAGTCTGTTTCCATCTGCAACTCTTCTTGACGCTCCTTCTGCTTATGCAGCTCTTCAATGATTTCCTCTTTTAAAGCTTTCAAAGTTTTTCTATGTCCTCCGGTAATTTCATTTGCAAAGGCATCGTTTAGCTCAGGCTTGTCCGGCTCTTCTAAACGGCATAATTTTACTTTAAATTTAACTTTCTTATTTTGAAATTTCTTTGAATGATAGTCTTTTGGAAATACAATTTGAAATTCTTTTTCTTCATCTTTCTTCATTCCTACAACTTCTTCTTCAAAACCCGGAATCAATGAGTTTGAACCTAAAATCACAGGATGATTCTTACTTGATGTACCTTCCAATGCAATTCCGTCTTTATCAAAACCTTCAAAATTAATCTCAACACGGTCTTCCATTTTTGCTGGACGATCAACATCTTTCCATTTTGTACTTCTGCGAAGAAGATTTTCAAGAACTTCATCAACTTCTTTATCTTCAACTTTAAATTTAGGCTTTTTAAGTTTTAAATCAGACAAATCTTTAATCCATTCAATCTCCGGTAATAAAGTTACAATAGCTTCATATTTAAGCGGATTATGAGTTATTACATTAATCTTTGGGTAATCAATAGGCATCAAATTATTGTCTTGAATTGCCTTTTCATAACTCTCACCTATTGCAAGATCCAAGACTTTCCCCATAAAGGCATGGTGACCTATTTTTTGTTCAAGAACTTCCATTGGCACCTTTCCACTTCTGAAACCGTCCACTTTCACTTGAGATTGTAACTGAGATGTAGCCTTTGCCTTGTAAGGCAATATCTCCTCTTCACTGAAAGATACTGTGATTTTCATCTCAAGCTTATTGAGCTTTTCAAGTGTTATTTCCATTTTTTGGGATTATTTTCTCGGGCACAATACCCAAGCTTTAGCGCTATTGCAATTTTTTCTGAATAAGTATATAATTATAAGATTTAAATCCACGTAATGGAAGGAAAGGAAGAAAGATTAGTCAAATCTCGTGAAGAAAGTGGAAAGATGCAATATGAAAAAATTGAGAATCTGCCTGCATCTTCTACAACTGCAGATAAGCTTGAACATCTTAAAGCGGATATTGAAAGCTATATCGGCAATAAGAATAAATTGATGCTTATTGCTCAAAAATTTCGTGAATCTGTCCCTCCACTTGTAGCCGGAGATCTTTTAAGTGGAGAAAATATGAAAAATGCAATTGAAATTGCCTTTTATGAGTATCCAGCTCTTTCTCAAAAATTTATCCAAGATTTACGAAGGAGCGGTGAAGAAAAGTTAGAAGCTGTGCGCATATTGAAGCAATTATCTGAAAATCTTGCACCACATATTGATATTTTAATGAGAAAAGAAGCTCTGCAAACTGAAACATTAAGAGATGATGTAACAAAACATGCTGCGAATGGTCTTTCTAAAATTTTCAAAGAGTTTCAAAGGCACCCCATGGCAACTCTTGTTGGAACAGCTGCTCTTACAGGTGCAATTGCCTTGCTTTGGAATGGTGGAAATGAAAAAATAAAAAAATGGATGAAAGGAGGTGCAATTGCAAGCGGCCTTATAGGTGGAGGCGGCTTGCTTGCAAATATGATTGTTCGCAGTCAAAGTGAAAAAGGACAAGACCTTTTTGACATATTGGGATTAAGCTCCGAAATAATAAATGATAAAGGGGATATTCTTGATAGAATCTCCGCAATGTACCCTGGACTCAATATAGAAAACGATCAAACTGCTCGTGATCTTGAACGCATGCTAAATTCGGATTGTGAGGATATTTACAGGGTATTCAATCAAGCTTTTCGTAAAGGCGAACGCTCTATTGACCCATACGCCCTTGCTCGTATGGGAGCAGGCATGGATGATCTGAGCTTGAATGAAGCCAAAAGCATGAATGGAGCTTCATCTTATAAAGCTTTGGAAGATTTTATGATTTTACTTGCCCGCAAAAACAATCGTGAAGGAAGTAATATGCGAGAAACTGTATCAAATGGTATGGATATATTTTATGAAAAATTCGTAAATAAAGCTGAAGGTTCTAACTTAAATACTGCCATCCTTATGACTGTAAATCAAAAAGATGTAAGCCGTGCATTGATATCCACCAGAATAGATCTTGAAGAAGCAATCTTAACACCTTTGGAGACAGCTATGCAGGCAAGAATAATAAATGACTTCAAAAATAAGGGTCTGGACACTTGGAATGAGAATGGAAAGAGTAAAAAAACAGATATAAAACTTTTACCTGGACTCTTTGATGGCGAAAGATATGTGCGTATTAATGATTATCCTTGGGAGTATGATTATGACACTGATAGAAAACTTCACACATTTAAAGATCCACGAAGCGGAATTTCATTGCATGTGGGCAAAAATGTTCAAGACAGAATTGGTGATATAACAAAAAAACTCGTGCAACAAAGAGTTAATGACTTCTTCCCCGGAACAGTGCTAAACGGGCTTGATACTCTTCAATATGATGAAAAAAATCATGAATGGATTTCCAAGCAAAGTATAAACACTCCACCACTTCCACACCTTGGACTAAATGTACGTGAACGCCACGTTGCCATTATATTTCAAGCTGGACGGGAGGCACCAAAGGTGCGCATTCAAGAATCTCTTGATAAAGTTGGCACTTCCAATTTCCAAGATATTGAAATGCAAGTAATAAAAGAACGTGTTCTTGAGGTTGTGCAAAATGACTTAAAATACATTACCGGTAATTTGCCTATACAAATAGAAAAAGTATGGGCAATGAATCCTAAAAGTAAACAAGGGAAAGTTGATATTCTGTGGGGCTTGCAAAAACGTAAAGGAGAAATAATTTATAAAAATCAAGAAATAGTAAAAATTGTATTACTTGAAAATGATACAAAAATACCTGAAGAATTAAGTCAGGAATGGGAAAACATTGCGGAAAATGAAGCAATGCGTCTTGTTGATGAAAATCAAGAGGTTGAGGATGTAATGTTCCAGCTTGGAGCTGCTTTCTCTGGGAAAGATGATATACCAAATTTCCCAATGGATTTAGATGGGGTGAATGATTTATGGACTTATATCAGAAATTTGGATATACAAAGCGCAGATTCAGCATGGATGGAAGCAATCGCCTTTCAAAGGGCTGTCTTGCATAATGAGGTAAAAGGGAAAATCATGCTCTTATATTCGGAAAACTTTAGTGATAACAGTAAAAATCCCATTTTTAATAAGGGTGAATGGCATGAAAAACTTAGAAAAGAAGTAGTTGATGGGATCATTGCTCCTCGCATGAATAAATTACAAGCAAAGGCCAGATCAATTGCAAATTCTGCAGAAAGTCCCGGCAGGCTTAGTGAAAGCCGTAAACTGAATATTCGTGAAGTTAAAGAAATGGGAATGACTCCGGAATATGTGAAATGGATTGAAAAGTTTGAAAATGTTATTGAAGGAAAAGTTGATAGCATAGATCTTGATACAGTTGGAATTGAAGGAATGAAAAGTGCAGACATTATCCATAAAATGATTTTATTGAAAATTATGGAGCTCAGCTACCCTATGAATACGAGCTCTGCAGAATTCAATTCAAAAGAAGCTGTTGCATGGCGCAGTTATTTTGAAGGGATATTTCCAAGTGTTATGGCAAGAGCAATAAAATCAAAAGAGGGAAATTTGTGGATTGATGAACGTTACAACAGCTATGCATTTATAAAAGCTCTGGAGGCGGAAGGAGTGAAGCCATATAAAGAAGCGGATGCCTCATCACTTCAAGGCTTTATAGATTCAAATTTGAATATTCCTTTCTATGGCTCAGAACAACAGTCAGCACCATACTCACTGAGAGAAGCGCAAAAAAATGAAAATACAATTGATTATATGAAATATTCCGGTGATTTCTTACGTAGGCAAGCAATAGATTTGTATTCTAACATTGCAGATATTGAAAAAAGTTTTACAGATGATGAATTTGATAATTTTATCAACTGGCGACTAAAACGTTACATTGATGAGTACAATGAATATTTGAATGCAAACATATATCCCTTTTTAAAGAATCAAGATCCGGCTACATTCAGCTCTTATAACAAAGAAATTAAAAACTATGTGGATGAAACTGTGCAGGAAATGAAGAAAGAAGCTCAAAACCTTTCCGGCTATCAAATTTATCTTGAAAATCCAGAAGGACTATTAAGTTCCATAAATATTGCCGGACGTGAAGCTGACCCGGATGAATTTATGCAGGTTGAAGAGGAATTGATACAAAGCATGATACGCCGCAATTCCCCAAACAGATCTGCATGGCAAAAAGCTTCCGCTGAAATACTGCAATGGATAGATTCATCCTACCAAAATGAGAATTTAATAAGTCTGAAAAATAACTGGATCCGTCAAGATATAGCACAAATTTGGATGGAAAAAATAGATTTTGGAGCTTTCAGAGCTTCAAATACTCAAGATATTGAAGAATATAGAAAATTTTTCAGCAATGTAGCGGAGGGTCAGATCTCTATGTTTGATTTTTCATCAAGTGATCTTACATCTATTCTTAATAGAAACAATAAATCTCAATGGAAAAAAGCACGTGTGGTTATGAACTCCATCCCAAACTTTGAAGAATGGCTTACTCTTAAAAATACCGCTGTAAATCCATCCGACTGGACTCGTGAAGAAGTCAGCGCTCTGGATTGGGAGCATAATGAAAAACTTAGTGAATACAGGCAAATGCGTTCTGAAGTGAATCGCTTTATGAAAGAATTTGAATCTGAAATTGATGTTTCAAAATTCACACGATTAGATGGACAATGGCCACGCTATTTTCGTGATCATGCAAAAAGACGCCTTGAAATTGAAATTCTTCCACGTGCCGAAAACTTGAGTAACCTGAAGAAAAGATTAATAGATTATAAAATCGCCCTTCATATTGAAGCAGCCTTCTACGATACTATTATAAATTCTAAAATTGAAGCAAAGGCAGGTGAAGAAGTGCAAAGCATTGCAACTCCTATCCTGCTTGCATCCAGTATTGTTGGTGGAGCCGTCCTTGGTTCCAGTATTGGTGGTCCTCTAGGCGGTGCACCCGGAGCAGTAATAGGTGGAGTTACAGCTGCAGGTGCAGGTGGCATACTTGGTATTGGAGCCGGCAAATTAGTTAATAAAGTGCCGTTGCCAAACATTGGCACTCAACATGGGAAAACCATACACTCCAAAATAGAAGAACAGATTGATGAAGTATTTCAAAATAATTTTCTTTCAAATGGGAAGTTTGATGCGCAAAAATATGCCAATGATTTGAATTCTAAGCTTATACAGATAATTAGAGATGCCATTGCACAAGATGCAGCCACATATGACATTGGACCTATCACCATGTATATACCAAATTCAAATATTGATAGAATGCAAATCTATCCTTAAAGACAGTCAGGCTGATTTGCAGGAATAAGGATATGTATGGGCAAGTAATTCCATCTACCTTTTTACAGATACGACATGCTCAAAATGCATTGTAGTAATACAATCACTTGCTATACAAGCCGGCTTTACATAAAATGCATCAGCAAAGTGTATGTGGCAGAGTAGCTCAGCTGGTTAGAGCACAGGACTCATAAGCCTGGGGTCGGCGGTTCAAGTCCGCCCTCTGCTACCAAGAAAATAGTCTTGACTAAATTGGTGATTTTTGCATAATACTAATATGATCCATATAGATTTATGAGGTGCGAATTATGGAACAGAGACTTATTACTCTCATAGAGGAAAATAGAGCTTCTGATAAGCTTCTTGCTGAGCAATGTGAAGATATCAGGCGTGCTGTGCAATATGTTTTAAAGTATTTCCGTCTTTACTGCAAAGCACAAACTTGGCTCTCTAAAAAAGAATATGAGGCACAGGATGCATGTCAAGTTATGGTTATACCTCACATTTATAACTTGCGTAATATGAAAGAACTATGTGATGCTCTGCGCTACTATGGTCTAAGTTTCAGAGAAATTTTAGAAAGAGTAGAAAACAATACAGGGAATATTAAGCCATAATCCTGTTTGCACTTTTGCTATTTATTATGTAAAGTTCTGCCGCGGGGTAGAGCAGTGGCAGCTCGTCGGGCTCATAACCCGGAGGTCGCAGGTTCGAATCCTGCCCCCGCAACCAGTTTTATGTGAACTAGAATAGGCTTATTTGACCTTCTACAGTTTTATCTTGAGATTCCAAAGATATATTTTGTATAACTGGAATATCTTTTACATATTTCAGTCCTCCGTTTTCCAAAACATTAATAAATTTAATGAACAGTTCAGCTGTAGCTCTTGCATCATGTAAAGCTCTGTGCGCTTTTAGCAACTGCACTCCGAAATTTTCCGCCAAAAAAGCTAATCCATATTTGGACAGATTCGGATGTACTTGTTTAGCCAATTTATAAGTACATAAATAAGGATGGGAAAGAGCTTCATAGCCATGCGCTTGAAGTTGCTCATTTATAAATGAATGATCAAAATCAACATTATGTGCCACAAAGATAGCTTCCTCCCCCATAAAATTCAAAAAATCTTCCGCAACCTCACTAAACAATGGAGCATCTTTCACCATATCCGTTGTTATTCCAGTTATTGCAGTACTTGTTTGAGATATGAAAATTTTTGGATTCAGCAAAGTGCTCCATTCATCCACTATCTTTCCGCCAACAACTTTTACAGCTGCAATCTCTATGATCTTGTCCAACTTCGGTTCCAAGCCCGTGGTCTCCAGATCAACGACAATAAAAGGTCTTGTTTGAATCATTGCCGAGCAAGTCTAACAAGACTTTCATCAATGAACAAGTTCGTCTATTACAGACTGTATTTCTATATAATTCCCACCCTTTGGCAATAATATATATGCGCCGGATTCATTAATCATTGAGTAAAGATAATTACTTGTACTCAATACAAATCCGCTTTCCACTTCAAAACCTCTGTAATCATAATAATATCCAACTAAATCCAACAAAGTGATATCTGTGTTTGTATAGGCTAATGCAGCTTGAAATAACTCTGTCAGTTCTTTCATTTCCATACTTGAACCAAGTTGCAATATTTTTTCCTTTAAAGCTTCCAATATTACTTGCTGGCGCAGGGCACGATCAAAATCAGAGCTGCTCTTTCTGCTACGAGCATATTTTAAAGCCTCCTGACCATCCATTAAATAAGTGCCGGCTTCTATATAATAAGGTTCATAGCCACCATAAGCGTTGGGATAATATGAATCGTAAATACTTTTTTCTACCTTAATTTCTAAAGCTCCAACAATATCCACCACTTCCATAAATCCAGTCAAATCCACTTGAACATATTTATCAATTTGCAGCCCTGTAACAGCTTTGACCATGCGCTTTAACTGCTCAACTCCGTATAATGTATAGTAAGTATTAATACGCCTTCCGTTTATGTAAAGATCACGTGGAATTGAAAACAGTGAAAGCTTTTTAAGCTCTTTATTTATACTTGCAATCATAATGGTATCCGTTTGAATACCATTGGTTCCAAGAATTAAAATATCTAATGTGTCATCTTCTTCCGCAAGTACAACTTCATTATTTAAATTCAAGTCCTGCTCTTTTGATGCAAACAAACTTCCAAATATAGACTCAATTCCTGAAATATCTCCACCTGTATCTTCTATAGATTTAAACAGAGTTGAAAATTCTTCCTCCAAAGATTGGAGTACCGCCTCTTGAGACTGCACTTGATTGCTAAGAATAAGATTATCTTGTCTTACTTGACCAACTTCATCTATCAATGTGCTGATATAAGTATTATTTGACTTAATATAGCGACTAACCCCCTGATAAGTGAAAATAATGGCAATTATTACAAAACCGGATAATATTCCCATAATAATTCGTGCCAAGTATGCACGCTTTACGCCCAAAGCAATATTCTTGTCAATTTCATCATGCTCCGGACCTATGTGAAGTACATTGTAATCAGGAATCTTCATTGTTAATATTGGATTTAGTCGTGGCTGTGGATGCCGTTGGATTTACTTTCACAGTGTAATCAGGATCTACCTCCGCGCCAAGGTCTTCCAAATCTATACCTATTCGCGCGGCTATCTCCTGCTCGACAAAAAGCCTTTTTCTACCATATTTCATGCGTGAATATTTTTTAATTATATCTCGCACTTTTTTATTTGCTTTTGAGGTATCCCACAATGTGTGGAGTGAAAAAGGTCTGGAAGTGGCATTTTTGATATTCAATTTTATATAAGCTTTGTAGTTTGAAATGCCAATTACATCTTGTTCTGAAAGTACAGGAGCGTATTCCTTCGCCAAATATTCGGCATCTTCAGCGCCAACTTTAAAAGATTGTAAAGTTCCCACATTACCAAAAACCGCATCTCTAATTTGCGTATCACCTTTCACAACCAATTGGTTTATATATTGATGCGCCATAATAAGGCTCAGTCTGTACTTACGCGCCTCAGATAAAATTGAACAAAAAGTATCAGTAGCAAAATTTTGAAACTCATCAACATAAAGATAAAAATCCTTGCGCTCATCTTCAGGTGTATCCACTCTGCTCATGGCTGCCATTTGAATCTGAGCAACTAAAACAAGACCAAGAAGCTGAGTGTTGAGAGTGCCTAATTTACCCTTGGAAAGATTCACCAATAGAATTTTTTGCTCATCCATTGCTTCACGCACATTAAATGCAGACTTTGCCTGCCCTATGGTATTGCGCATGATTGAATTTGTTATGAAAGGTCCGAATTTACTTGAGAAATAAGGAATCATTTCTTGTCTTTCTCTATCTCCTGTATTTGCATATTCATGCTCCCAAAAAGATCTAACCACTGGATTTTTAACTTTTGAAACTTTATATTTCATAAATTCCTCGTCAACAAAAATTCTCGGCACATCAAGCAGAGTTGCGCCCTCATCCGGATCTTCCATCAAAGTTAAACATGCATTTCTGAAATAATGCTGAATTCTAGGTCCGAAAATCTCGTCTCCAAAGATTTTTATGAATATTTCAGTAGCCTGACTAGATGCCATATCTTGTTGTTCAGCCGTCTTGGCTTCAAGCATATTTAGCCCCATAGGTCTTTCAAGATCCGCCGGATCAAATACAATAACATCTCTTGCTCTTTCTTTAGGTACATACTGAAGAATGTCTTCAATCAAATCGCCATGAGGATCAATCACGCAAACTCCATCACCACTCCAAATATCTTGACGAGCCATCCAACTGATATAAGCAGATTTACCGGTTCCGGTTTGCCCTATTATATAATGGTGACGGCGCCTGTCTTTCCTCCTGAAATAAACCGATCTTTTAACTCCTCTATAAACATTATCTCCAAGATGTATGCCTTCTTCTGCAGCATCTGAAGGCAAAGGTAAAACTTTATAAGACATCCATTTAATTACAGGCGTGTAGTTGTAACGAGAAGTTGGAAAATGAAACAAAGTAGACAATTCTTGAGGACCTAAGATGGATTGTTTTTCAAGGAAGTTTAAAATTGCATGCTTGCGTGCCCACTGCTGAATTTTACTGTTAATAGTGTCAATAATAATAATTCTTCTTGATTGCATCCAATTTGATGCGGCATCTTTTGTAACATTGTAAGCAACAAGCAAGCCATTCAAAATTTCATCACATTTTGCTTCACCTGCATTTGAAGATGCAAAAATTCTAAGCGTTGTATCAAAGCCAACATCGCCGGCTTTTTCTCCCACTCGCTTTGCCAATTCTTCATCTGTTTGCAGCATTCTAACATAAGAATCTCCGCTATTCGCGCCCGGAGGCGGAGACATTTTATCTGCAGCTTCCACGCCTTGAATAAGTGCAGTGAAAATCCATGCGAAAATACGTAAAAATCCCAAGAAAAAACCTCCCTGTTTTGGCTTTTTACCTTTAAAAAGTGCCGTTCCAAAAGATTGCGCTTTCTTCTGCCATTTTGGATTTCTGGGTCTTATCGCCAGTTGTATAACCGCATGCTCATTATCCTCAATTTTGGACAAAACATTTGTATAATCATTGAGAGGATCATTTTCAATTATTTTATAAGTTTTAAGCGGATACCAATCCACTTTTTTAGTATAAAGATAGTACGATTTTACAAAGTTTTTCTTCTTTTCCCCATAATTCTGTAAAGAAGGAGGTCGCGTATATTCAATATCTGCATCCGGATAATAAGAAGTTACTTGTTTTTCAAGTATTTCAGCGTAATAAGGGTGGATTGAGCAATAAAATGCTATCTCTTTGAATCTTGCATGAATCTCAAAAGTAACAATATCTCTTTGTGTAAAGAAAACATTAATACGGTTCCCCAAATTCAATTCACGAATCTCATGCAAACCCCTGTAAAGTTGCTCCATAATTGAAATTCTTTCACGAAAGTCTTTATCTGTCGCCTTTTCTTTATCTTTCTGGGACTCTTGACGAGGCATGGTTATTTTCATATAAACTCTCTCTTTTGAAGAGTTCAAAGAGTAAAAAAGCCTTAAAAACTTAAAGCTCCACTTATAAAGTAAAGGCAATGCAAGTATTAGTAGCAAAATCCACACTCCTTTTACCTGAAAGTAAAGCCAAGCTTCCTCCAATGCTGCTTTAAACTGTGTAAAAAAATCTGCCATTGCAGTAGTGAATTATTCTTACAATTATAGCAGATTTTCAAATTTTAAGAAAGAGACTTATTCAGATAAGCAATTAAATCTTCCACCTTTACCCTCTCTTGCTCCATAGTATCACGGCAACGCACCGTAACAGATTCATCTTCAATTGAATCAAAATCAAATGTTATACAAAAAGGTGTTCCGATTTCATCTTGCCGTCTATAACGCTTACCTATCGCTCCGGAATCATCATATTCAGCACGAAAATGAGATTTTAACTGTCCGTATAACTCTTTTGCACCTTTGTCATTTAATTTTTTTTGCAAAGGGAAAACAGCTACCTGAATTGGTGCCAATTTTGCCGGCAAGTGCAGCACAGTCCGTGAAGAGCCATCGCCCAAATCTTCTTGCTCATATGCCTCCAATAAAACAATCAACAAAGTTCTGGTCAGACCGAGAGCAGGCTCCACCGTATGTGGAATATATGCTTCATTTGTAACAGGATCTTTATATTGCATTTTCACACTTGAAAATTGCATATGACGACTAAGATCATAATCTCCACGATGCGCAATCCCCATTAACTCACCCCAACCGAAAGGATACTCATATTCAAAATCAACTGTCTTACTGGAATAATGTGACAACTCTTCTTTAGAGTGCCAGCGCAGCCTCAACTTTGATGCAGATACACCCAAGCTGTGAAACCAAATCTTAAAAGATTCTATCCATTCATCAAATTTTTCATCCACTTCATCCGGATGAACGAAATATTCAATCTCAAGTTGCTCAAACTCACGGGTTCTGAAAATAAAATTTCCAGGAGTAATTTCATTACGAAAAGATTTTCCATATTGCCCTACTCCAAAAGGTATTCTTGCTCTCGTTGAATCAAGAATATTTTTAAAGTTCACAAAAATACCTTGAGCTGTTTCAGGTCTTAAATAAATCTCTGACGCAGTATCTTCAAGTACGCCTTGATAAGTTTTAAACATCATCTGAAAATCGCGCGGCTTGGTCCATTCACTCTTTCCACAATATGGGCATTTTATATTTTCCTTAATAATTGCTTCAAAAAGCTCTTCATTTGACATTCCATCTGCAAGCTTTCCCGTACTCTTCTCAATCAAATGATCCGCCCTTACTCTGTTTTTACAAGACTTGCAGTCCATAAGTGGATCGGAAAAATTACCAAGATGACCCGATGCCTCCCATACTTTTGGATTCATCAATATGCCGGAATCCAACCCCATCATGTCATCTCTATCTTCAATGAAAGTTTTCCACCAATCATCAAGTATGTTTTTCTTAAGTTGTACACCGTAAGGTCCGTAATCCCATGTATTTGCCAATCCTCCGTAAATGTCACTGCCAGGATAAATAAACCCTCGTCGCTTGCAAAGCGCAACAATTTCATCCATGAAATTCATGCAAAGAAAATTACTTGAAACTAATCTAGGTTAAATCACATCTATTGGCAAGCAAGATATTCAAATTTTTCCATGCTATCTATAAATTTTGATGCATGGGAGGCATGGGAGGCATGGGAGGAATAGACCCTGAAGAAGGTGCTTGGGCTTGCATGCCATTAGGCTTTTCATATGAAGGTTTGCGTGGTGACTCAACTTGAGCTGACTTGTGCATTGATGGTGATACTGACTGAGCTGGCATTGCGTGAGGCATTGCGGATTGAGGCGGTGCTACCCCAACATCAGATTGAGTATTAAAAGATGGAGTCGCATTCTGTTTTTTCTTAAAGTCTTCCATTGCACCCTTTAAAACATTCATGAAAGATTCAGCTGTTTTCATACTCAAGTTAATGCGAGCCACTACCTCAATTTCAGGTTTTTGCGTATTTGGAAGCAAATATCCGAAATCTACAACTACTTCGTTTGAATTGACATTTACGGAAACAGCATTGGAATAAGATCCAGCTTTAACATCATCTGGAATATTTATTTTTAGGTTTGCGGGATTTGAAAGAGGCTCTTTATTGGATGAATTTGCCGGTGCTGTGGTGGTGGCGGGATTCACTCCTCCGCTCATTGATTGATTTAGATGTGCGTCAGCCATTTTATTTTAGGTTAGTTCTAAAGTCCGTTGAAAACGGTCTTTATATAATATCACAAATTATTGTCTAGGTCTAGATTCTGGACGAAATTCTTGCTTAATTGCATAATGAGGATGAAATTATTTAATCCATCACGCCTATGCTTTCCTCATGCTGCAAAAAGAAATGCCAAGATTATGAATTATGGACAGGTCTTCTGCTTTTCGTAAGCGGTGCTGTCTTAATTCTTCAAAGGATTGATATACTTCCCTCAGAAACTTGGTCTTACCTTTGGCCCGTATTGCTGCTTATCTTGGGAGTAAAATTGATGATTCTCGGAGGATCTTGCACTTCTTGCTGCGATAAAAACACTATGCCAACTCCTGCAGAAAAGAAAAAAACTACTGCTAAAAGAAGGCGAGTCGCCAAGAAAAAATAATTAATTTGAGGACTCATCCAAACCTCTATTGAATTTTTCTCCGTATTTCTTCCAATTGATACAAGAATCATCATCTGGATTTTTTTCGTCAAAGATGCGTTTTGCCTCTTTAACGACCTCAAATGCTTCATCAACGTTGGAGACGCAAATCACAGAGTTTAGATCTTCAGGACTTACATATTTATTTTTCAGTTGATGGTCAATCACCCAATACACAAGGTGCTTCCACATGTCTCCAACAAGAATCAATGGCATTTTGCAAATATGATTTACTTGAAGTAATTGCCAAGTATAAAAAAGCTCAAGTGCAGTGCCTATACCACCCGGCATTACTATTGCTGCCGATGAAAGCAACATGAATTCATCCAATCTTGTTGAAAAACGCTCATGCTCATCTGACATCTCAACCCCTGGATTTACATATTGTTCAAATGGTAATTTAATGTTTATGCCAATAGTATGTGATCTTGAATCACTGTCTCCATCTCTATGCCCCAAACTGGCAGCCTCCATAAGTCCCGGTCCGCCTCCGGTAATCACATCCACACCCAAAGAAGCAATATTTTTTGCAAGCTTGTAAGTATCTTGATAAACGGGGTCAACAGCCTTTGGTCTTGCAGAGCCAAAAATAGCCACCCTAAACTCCCTGTGGCTAAGCTCCTCTTCCAAATTTAAATCTGCAGCGGTCATATTTATTGTTTTAAATTTCTGTTCATTATAGCAAATCTTTTAAATAAATGCTATCTTAATAGCACATTAAAAACAGTTGATATGAAATTTTTTTTAGACACCGCCAATCTGGATGAAATAAAAGAGGTTGCAAGCTTGGGCATTATTGACGGAGTTACAACAAATCCTTCGCTGATGTCAAAAGAAGGGAATATAAAAGTTGAATCTCATGTAAAAGAAATATGTGAAACAGTCAAAGGTCCGGTAAGTCTGGAAGTTACGGCAAGCGATTTGGATGGCATGCTTGAACAAGCCAGACTTTTTAGTTCTTGGAATAAGCATATTGTAATCAAAGTGCCCATGAGCGAGAACGGTCTTAAAGCTGTATACAAATTCAATCAAGAAGGAATACGCAGCAATATAACATTGGTATTTTCCGCAAATCAGGCTCTATTGGCTGCAAAAGCCGGAGCTGATTTTGTAAGTCCTTTTCTTGGTCGCTTAGATGATGATGGTCAAGACGGGATGAGTCTTATTTCAGAAATTACCGAAATATTCAATAATTATACATTTAAAACTGAAATTTTGGCAGCCAGCATTAGACATCCTCGCCATGTGACCGAATGCGCTCTTTTGGGAGCCGATGTTGTAACGATGCCAAAATCCGTATTCCTAAAATTAATTCAACATCCCAAAACAACCATAGGACTAGAAAAGTTTATGGCTGATTGGAAGGCACGTAAAGATTCCTTATGAAGCTTGATTTAAGTTCCATTATTGCTCTCGGTTTGGATGGCTTGAGTTACGACTCTCTCAAATCCCATGAAGAAAAAATAATTCCTTCTATAAAACTATTTAATGAGAGAGGTCAAGGTTTTACATCATTGCCAAAGTTAAAAGCTCCTGTTTTGGCTGTAAAAGAAATGGCGCATAATTTAAAAGGCAAATTTAAAGATGTTGTAATACTTGGCATAGGAGGAAGCGCTTTGGGTATTAATTGCCTTAGAGATTCCTTAAAAGGACCTTATTGGAATATAAATGGATCTCCACGAGTATTTGTATTGGATAATTTGGATATGGTAGATGAAGTTGAAAAGATAATAGATCTTGATGAAACTCTATTTCTTGTTATTAGCAAGTCAGGGCGTACCCCTGAAACAATGGGAGAATTTTTTTATTTTAAAGAAAAAGTATCTGCGAAAAATTTTCTTTTTATAACTGATCCGACTGATGGAGTATTGCGTAAACTCTCCAAAGAAATGCGCATAGCCACTCTAGATATACCAAAAAATGTTGGTGGTAGATTTTCTGTTCTTACAGCTGTCGGTCTGCTGCCTGCAGCATTAATGGGTATTGATATTGAAAATCTTTTGGATGGAGCAGATAGCATGCTTGCTTCCTTCCAAAGTGAAGAGTTTGATCTTAACTTTCCATTTCAAATTGCCACGATTCAATATCTGCTTGATTGGCGGCATGGAATAAGCATGAATGTAATGATGCCTTATTCCACCAGATTGCAGACTTTTGCTGACTGGTATAGCCAATTACTGGCAGAAAGTATTGGAAAAGATGGCAAGGGTCTGACTCCAATCAGAGCTCTTGGAGTTACCGACCAACATTCTCAAATACAACTATATAACGAAGGTCCGAATGATAAGCTAATCATGTTTATTGAAGTGGAAGAAGGATCTGAAACTTCAATGCCAAGTATTGATGTTCCGGACTTGTCTTATTTGTCAAATGTAAGTTTTCATAGGCTCATGAATCTTGAAAAAAAGGCTACCGAGCAAGCATTGTCAGAGTATAAAAAGGCAAATTTAACCATAAAAATTCCTCGTATAGATGAGTATGAGCTTGGTAAACTATTTATGCTCTTTGAGTCCAGTATTGCATTTTTGGGTGAATACTATAGCATTGACGCCTTCAATCAACCTGGCGTTGAGCTTGGCAAAACTCTTACAAAAAAACTTTTATCTCAATCAAAATGAAAATACCGCACCTTGGTGAGCCACTCAATGATGAACATATTGCATTTCTTGAAACATTTGCAAAATCATGCCGTGCCAGCATTATAAAGATGGTGGCAAAAGCACAATCAGGACATCCCGGTGGATCTTTGTCGGCATTGGATTTTCTTGTTTTGATATATACCATGCGAATTTGTAAAACAAATGAATCTGTGGTTGTATCAAACGGACATATTTCCCCAGCTGTTTATGCGGTTTTGGCAGAGATAGGTGTTATACCGAAAGAAGCAGTCCTTGAAAAATTTCGCCGTCCAGATGATGTGTATGAAGGGCATGTTAATCGTAAAATACCTGGAATTCATTACGGCACTGGACCGCTTGGTGTTGGCGGAAGTGTAGGAGCGGCTTTTGCACTTGGAGATAAATTAAAAGGGAATAATGATAAGTCTTTTCTTATAATGGGTGATGGTGAGCAACAGGAGGGGCAAGTGTGGGAAATGATAAATTTTGCAAATAAATTCCAGCTGAATAATTTAATACTGTTCATTGATTATAATGAAGTACAGCTTACAGATTCTCTTGAGAATATCATGCCTGTAAACTTACTTGGTGTATATAGAGCTTCAGGTTGGAATGTAATTGAAGTGGATGGTCATGATTTCAAAGCAATGTGGGATGCTCTTGGAGATGCCTCACTGTCATCAAAACCCACAGCTATTATTGCAAAAACTATAATGGGCCATGGCATAGATTTTATGGAGGAAAGCGGACGCAATAAACAATCTGATTGGCATGGCAAGGCTCCAAGTTATGAACAAGTAAAAGATGCTTTGAATTTAATCGCCTTGAATGAAGAAGAAAATAAAGTGCTTGAAATAGGACTTGCTTCTCTACCAAATAAAATTCGTACAGCAAAGGAAGTTGCATTTGGTAAAAAAATGGAAATTGATACCGGAGCTCCCGTCCTTTATGACCTTGATACTTTTACGGATTGTCGCAGTGCTTACGGCAAAGCTTTACTTGATCTTGCCCACCTTAACAAAAATGTATTGGCTCTAAGCGCAGACCTAGCTGGAAGTGTAAAAACCGCTGCCGTTAAAAAAGAACTTCCAATGCAGCACATTGAATGCGGTATTGCTGAACAACACATGCTTAGCTTGTCAGGAGGATTGTCACTGAGGGATTTTATTCCTTTTTGCAGTACTTTCGGTGCCTTTATGTCAAGCAGAGCCAAAGATCAAGCAAGAGTTAACGATATCAATGAGTGCAATGTGAAAATGGTTGCAACTCATTGCGGACTTTCGGTAGGAGAAGACGGTCCCACTCACCAATCTATTGATGATATAAGTTCTTTTCTTGGATTTATGCATACAAATATTTATGAACCGGCCGATCCTAATCAATGCGACCGTATAATTCGTTATATTGCCAAGCATTACGGGAATGTTTACGTTCGCATGGGAAGAGCAAAACTTCCAATACTGACAAAAGAAGATGGTAGCATATTTTTTGATGAAAATTATCAATTTAAACCGGGGAAAGCAGATATATTGCGTAGAGGCTCAAGAGCTACACTGCTTGCTGCCGGTCCAATGGTGGAGCGTGCATTAAAGGCTGCAAAAGCTTTGGGAGGAGATATAGAGGTAATTGCCATAAGCAGCTTCCAGCCTTTTGATCATGAAACAATACTATCATCCATTAAGAAAACAGGACGAGTTATCACTGTACATGATCATCACATAAGAACAGGCTTGGCTGCCTTGGTTCAAGAAAGCATAGTAAAGGCGGGAATCACTCCAATGTTCAAAGCTTTGGGAGTTGAGCACTATCAACTTTCAGGAACTGCAGATGAACTTTATGCACTTGCAGGTCTTGGTGTTAAAGATATTATTGAAGCTGTTGAGTCTTTTTAATTTGACCAAAATGCAGAATCAAAGCGCCAAATATCATCAGATGTGCTGTATATAAAGCTTGTAATATCCCCCTTCCCTTTTTCATATATTTTACCTTTTCCTTTGTTTGCATCCCACTGAGTTTTTGACCAATCAATTTGAGGAGCATCTAGCATATATTCAAAAGCTTCCTTGCAATCACCTTCCTCCATCAAATTTTTGCGTGAATATTCCTGAAAAGCATCACAGTCTCCGGCTTTTGCCAAATCAGTCATCTCTTGCCATGCCTCCATAATGCCTCTAGCTTCAGGATAAGTTTCCATTTCTTCAGGTGTAGCCACAGTTAAAAGTGAGCTACATGCACTCAGACCCATACTAAGAAGAAGCAAAAAAGCAAATTGATTTCTCATGATCATTAAATTAGATATGCTGAGATTCTAGTATCTTTACAGTCTATATTCAAGCGTAGTTATGTATTTCAAATTAGCAAGAAATATAGATATTATTCACAATATAAAACCTCCGTATCAACATTTTTAAGTAATAATTCAATGGGTGTAGATGAAGATTGATTCTGTAAGGATTGAAATACCGCTCTCTTTGATTCCCCTTTAAGTAAAAGTAATGCCCGCTCAGACTGAATGAGTGCATTAAAACCCAAACTAATACGTTTTTTTGTGTTATAAGCTGATGCTGTTGTCACATGAGCCAGAGCCTTATTTTTAATATCTTCCTCACTAAATAACGATGCAACATGCCCATCTGACCCAGCCCCGAGTATTAAGAGATCAAAAAGAGCTTTTTCTCCTACCTTTAAAGCAAGTAAATCTCTAGCCATCTTTGATGCCGAATCTTCATATGGCAGTGAGGTGTCAAAATAAAGTATTTGATTTTTTTTGATTGGAACGGATGCAAGTAAAGTGTCCTCTATCATTTTCATGTTACTTTCGTCATTATTAAAATCCACATAGCGTTCATCGGTTAAAGTGAAATGCAGTCTTTTCCAATCAATTTCAGCTCTTGCCATAGCTTTATACAAAGCTTTTGGAGTACTACCTCCAGCCAAAGCGATTCTGCACTTTTTTTGTTTTATCAAAGTGCTTTCAATAACACTTAAAACAAATTTAAGTGCGTATCCATAGAAATCTTCTTCCAAATAGAAAAACCGAAAATTACTCATTATGAAGGAAAAGCGTTAAACCATTTGAATCCATCTTTTTCTATCAAAAGATCAGCAGCTTTGGGTCCTAATGAAGCTTTTTTATAAAGAATGGGGCTACAACTTATTTCACCCATTTTATTACAGTAATTCTGTAGTGGATCTATCACCCTCCATGCAGCAAAAATCTCTTCAAAGTTCAGAAATAAATCTTGTCTTCCATCCACAACCTCCAAAAAAAGTCGTCCATGTTCACTCAAACAATCTCCACTGCAATATATCAGTTTAGCGGCTTTTATAGGATGAAAATCAAAAGTTTTACCTCCCAATTTAGTCAATAAATGAAATTCTATCTTTTCAAAAGGTTGCAGTTGAATGAGTAAACGATTTGGCTCAATATTCTTTTGTTTACTTTGCAATAAACCGTGCTTGAATTCAATTACAATGGCTGTCCATTTTGCTTTCAAAGCTTTGCCGCTGCGAATATAAATCGGTACACCTTTCCAAAGCTTATGATTCAGAGTTAATTTTAAAGCTGCATAAGTTTCGGTTGTGGAATCTTTTGACACTCCTTTTTCATTTTTATATGATTTGTACTGACCACGAACAACATTTTTGGCTTGTATACGAATGGATTTTAATACTTTTGCTTTTCCCCTATGAATTGCTTCAGATGATTTTTCTTCAGGAGCAAACATTGTAAAATAAGCCAGAATCTGTAAAAGATGGGATTGAATCATATCTCGCAAAATACCGACATTATCAAAATAATTTGCACGGCCTTCAATGTCTTTAGATTCCAATGCGCTTATTTGAATATTACTCACATATTTTTTTGATAACAAAGCACTCAAAATTGAATTTGCATAACGTAAAGACAATAAATTGCTTACAGCCTCTTTGCCGAGATAATGATCCAAAAGATAGATCTGTTCTTTTTGGAAAGACTTGTAAAGCACTCTTTTCAATTTCTTTGCCGACTGTAAATCATATCCAAAGGGTTTTTCAATTATCAATCGCAATCTTGACATGCGAGTATTGAAATTTACCTTACCCAAACTTTTAAAAATTGCAGTGAAAGTTGATGGAGGCACTGATAAATACGCAATTCTAACCCGCTTTTTCTCCTTCTCAATTTTACGAACAAAATTTAAAAAAGATTTATGATCTTCAATGCTGTCATATTTGCCACTGAAATAATGCACACGTCTTAATAATTTTTTCATAATATCTTTATCAATATTTTCATGAGCCGCTCTTACTGATTCTTCAAAGATTAACTTGAATTCTTCCACTTTCATTGTAGTTCTGGCGTAACCTATAATTTGATAATCTTTTGGCATGCGTTTTTGAGAAGCTAATTCATATAAAGCAGGAAATAGCTTTAATTTTGCCAAAGATCCGGAAGCGCCATAAACAAAAAGTGTAAAGTTACTTTTAGCAATTTGATGAACAGAGTTTGTTTCCATTTACCAGTCAGAGTGAAATATTCCTTCTTTATCTATGCGCTTATAACCATGAGCGCCGAATCTATCCCGAAGCCCTTGAATGAAGTATGCACTGCCTCGGGATTGCCGAGATGCTTCAAAGTGAGTAAGTGCCCCACTCAAAGACAAACTTGGAATTGAGTTTTGAACTGTAAATTCCACAATTTTTTTCCATCCGAAATGGGCTTCTTTTAAAATTTTGAAAGCAAAATCGCTAAAATAAAGAGATTTCCATCCAGGCTGAAGGAACTGATGTATATCTTTTAATATATCTGCACGAATTATACATCCTCCTTGCCAAATACGTACAATTTCTGAGAAATTCAGTCCAAATTGATAAGTTTTATCAGCTTCCTTTAACAGAGCAAAACCTTGTTCAAAATTGGCAATACGTGTAGATATGAGTGCATGCTGTAAATATAGAATAGCATCTTTAATATCCAAGCTTGATGAATATCTGTCTTCTTTAAAATGTTGTTCCTTGAAATGTCCGGCAAGTTTCTCTCTTAATACTTTATCTGTAGAAAACGCTCTCATAAAAACAGAACCGGCAATGGAAGGAGTTGGAACACCTAAAGATAAAGATTCTTCTGCAGTCCACCTGCCCGTCCCTTTTTGAGCCGCACTATCTAAAATTAGATCTAAAATGTGCTTCCCTTCTTCTTTTTTTCGTAGCACATCAATTGAAACTTCAAGCAAAAAAGAAGAAAGAGGACCTTGATTCCATTCTTCAAAAATATTAGCGATTTCATCGTATCTACAGCCATAAAAACCTTGCAAAATTGCAAATACCTCGGCAAGAGCTTGCATTTCTCCATATTCAATTCCGTTATGAACCATTTTTACATAATGACCAGCTCCTCCTTTACCCATATAAGATACGCATGCTTGCCCATTAAAATCTTTGGCTGCAATAGAAGTAAGTATTTCTTCAAAAAGTAACCATGCTTTTTTTGATCCTCCCGGCATAATACTAGGTCCTAAAAGGGCACCTTCTTCACCACCTGAAATTCCACAACCCAAAAGATTAATCCCCTTTTTATCCATCATCTCTTGATAAGCCTGTGAATCTCTAAAATATTGATTTGCACCATCTAAAACCGCATCACCCTCATCCAGCATATCAGTTAAACGATTTAACATAACTTGCGTAGGCTCTCCAGCCGGCAACATAATTATGATTTTGCGCGGAGCTTTTAAGTTGTTTATAAAATCTTTGAAATCTTTAGGAGCATAAAATGAGTCAGCTCCAAACTCATCAACAAAATTTATTATTCGTTCATATGTCCTATTCCAAAGGCTTACTCTCATTCCATGAGAAGCCAAATTTCTGGCAAGAGCTTTTCCCATAGTACCAAGACCTATAAGACCCAAATCACATCGCATATTTTAAAAGTTATTTTTTTAATTTTGTGAGCTTTCCATCCACTCAACATCACTCATTTCCTGAGTTAGGTCACGTAATTTTATTAATACGGATTGAATACTTAGAAGTGCAAAATGACGAGTTTTCTCCTTGGAATATTCCAAAGCCTTACGCTTGAAATATTCTTCAAGTGAATAATCTATAAGATCAAGAACAATGGATTTGAGCTTATAATCTTGCGTTAAAACTGAATTTAAAGTTTTACTCGGCAAAAGTGCTCCCGCTCTGTAAATCAGCTCTCCCCACTCATTTAACTCTTGCTTGAAGTCATCGGACAATATTTCATTTTCACGAAATTTTATTATATCTGACTCTTTTGATTGAAGTAGCAAGCTCAAGCTTTCCATTGTATCTTTTTGCAATCTTGAATCTGAAATACTTAAAACAGCCAAAATGAAAGCACCTGGAACATTATCTTGCAATAACTTAACCACCAAAAATACAGCTGCTTCTTTACTTGGATCTTTAAGAAAAGAAATCAAAATCTTTGCCAGCTTATCTTCTTGTGCAGATTGCTTTTTCTGATGCTTGCCCATTGCCTTAATTGCTTTGGCATTTTTACGCATCTGTTCACGAAACTTCTCCGAAGCTTCCGCACTTCCAGATGATTCACTCTCCTCTAATCCAAAAAATGACTCTAATGACATTAACTTATCTTGTTGAGAATTTGGTTATAAAGCCAAATTAGAATATAAGTTCCAATGAACCCGTCCAAAAAAGCGAAAAGCAATCCCCAGAAAGCACCTGCCGTTGTCACTTCATACAAAGGATAAATGCCTTCAACAATATTTAAAGCTGACTCTGCATAACCGTTTTGAATGGAAATGAGAGTGGTGATAAATAAAGTGAGCGCCCAAAGTATTCCTACAGAAATGGCTGCTGCAAGTGGATTTAGGGTTGCGGCTGTTTTCATAATTGCGTGGGTTAGGAAATGAAAAAAGCTATTCAAGTGAAGAATAGCCTTTTTCTATGAAAATTTCAATCATCTTAATCACTTCACTGAAGGAAGCACATGTACGATTGTATCTCGCCTTCTGTTGCCGTCAAATTTCAAATTGCGTTTCTTTGTAAACTTTACAACACCAGACTTGAGAGCAAAGAGCGTAAAATCACGCCCAATACCAACATTCTCACCCGGATGCCATTTTGTACCCTTTTGCCTCACAATAATTGAACCTGCATTGACTGATTGCCCTCCGGCTTTCTTTATGCCGAGCCGCTTTGCGTTTGAATCGCGACCGTTTTTTGTAGACCCAGCTGCCTTTTTATGAGCCATAGTATCTTAAAATTTGATTGCCAGCGCATTCTACTCCGCTTCAAAGAATTTGTCCAGAGAATTTAATTCTTATAATTATTTATATAATTTATTTCAAACTTAAGGTTCAATTTTTCATGGCATACTTTATTAT
>WFTC01000019.1 GCA_015485665.1 Candidatus Altimarinota bacterium | reverse complement strand
CTACATCACAGCGGACAAATCAGGTCCAAAACATCTCGTTAAAAAAATCAGTAGAAGCAAATTGGAAGATTTGGTTTCACCTCTGTTAAGTAAATTGGTTGAACCTTGCCAAAAAGCTCTGAAAGATGCCGATGTGTTTAACAGTGATATTGATGAAGTTGTACTGGTTGGAGGAATGACACGCATGCCGGCTGTCGTTGAAAAAGTTAAGCATATTTTCGGTAAAGAGCCTCATCAAGGCATTAATCCAGATGAAGTTGTAGCGCTAGGAGCTGCCATTCAAGGTGGAGTGCTTATGGGAGATGTAAAAGATATTCTGCTCCTTGATGTTACTCCTTTGAGTTTAGGACTAGAAACTCTTGGCGGTGTAATGACCGTACTTATTGAAAGAAACACAACAATCCCAACCAGCAAGAGTCAGGTCTTTTCTACAGCGGCAGATAATCAGCCCTCTGTGGACGTACAAGTCTACCAAGGTGAACGTCCCATGGCGAAAGACAACAAATTTCTTGGAAATTTTCAGCTGGACGGCATTCCGCCTGCTCCGCGCGGCGTACCACAAATAGAAGTGACTTTTGATATTGATGCAAACGGAATACTCAGCGTAAAAGCAAAAGATAAAGGATCAGGAAAAGAACAACATATAACAATCACCGGTTCATCAGGATTGACAGATGAGGAGGTTGAACACATGAAAAAAGAAGCGGAAATGCATGCTGAAGAAGATAAGCGCAAAAAAGAAGACGCGGAAATTCGTATAAATGCGGAAAGTCTGGTAACTCAGACGGAGCGAACGCTCAAAGACTTGGGTGATAAAGTGCAAAGTGATGTGAAGGAAAAAGTTGAAAATAAACTAAAAGAACTAAAAGAAGCTCTTGAATCAGAAAAAAGCTCAAGTGAAGAATTGAAAGAAAAAACCAAGGCGCTTTCAGATGTAATTCAAGAAATCGGCGCAAGCATGTATCAACAGCCAAATGTTGACGTAAAGGATGCTTCTGAAAAATCAGAAAAAGAAGATGACGGCACTACAATTGAGGGAGAAGAGGTGGACGCTGAAAGTGATGCGAGTAATACTAAATAAACAACATAACTATGACAGATACAAAGCAAGAACCGAAAAAAATCAAAATCAATCCGGTGGAATTTTCCATGCTTTGTGACTATGCAAGCGTATCCATGGATAGAAAGCTGAGCTTAAACGGCATTTTTGAACGCTTTGTCTTTAAAAAAATGCCCGCTGTGCATCCACAGCTGTTTGTAGTCAGTAAGGTGCTTATACCACAAGGAGACCATAAGCTTACTTTCAGTTTGATGCAGCAAGATAAAGTTCTTGCAAGTGCATCAATGGAACGCAATGTTGAACAAAAGCTAATTGCTCATAATCATTTCTGGGCTGTACGCAATCTTAAAATAGAAAGTTTGGACCCTGTAGAAATGCAAATTCTGCTTGACGGACGCCAAATTTTTGTAAAACGCATTCCTGTGATAAAATTACAAGCTCCTCAGAAAGATTAATCTTTCAATTAACCATACTTAAAAGAAATGTTGGATCCCGCAATTATAATTGAACAAAGTGATCTTATAAGAGAAACTGCACGCAAGAAAGGTCTCTCTTTTGATTTAGACCGTTTCATTGAACTTGATACGAAACGTCGCAAGCTACAGGTGGAGGCTGATAAATTACGTTCTCAAAAAAATGAAGCAAATGGGAAAATTGCAAAAATGGAAGGAGAAGAAAGGCAAGCGGTAATTGCGGAAATGAAGCTTGTTGCGGATCAAGAAAAAACCCTCAGTGAAGATTTGCGTGAAGTGGAAAAAGAGTGGAAGATACTTCTTTTGCAAGCCCCGGGCTTGATGTCCGATAAAACTCCTGAAGGTAAAGATGATGGAGACAATGTTGAACTTTATACTTGGGGAAAGCCTCGCTCTTTTGAATTCGAAGCCAAGGACCATGTGCAGCTTGGTCTTGATCTTGATATTATTGATATTGAGCGTGGCGTGAAGATTGCAGGTAGCAGAAATTATTTTTTGAAAGGAGATGGAGCTTTACTTGAGTTGGCTATTTTAAATTACACGCTGCAAAAATTGGTTGCAAAGGGCTTTACTGCATTCCTACCTCCTATGCTTGTAAAGCATGAAGCAATGCTTGGCACAGGATACTTCCCCGGTGGCGAAGATCAAGCTTATGCTCTTGGTGTGCAAAGACCGGGCGAAGCCATTGAAAGTGATGATAAGTATCTCATAGGCACAAGTGAAGTCAGCGTAGCCTCTTATCATAAGAATGAAACTCTTTCAGAGGAAGAGTTGCCAAAACTCTATGCAGGATACTCTTATTGCTTCAGACGTGAAGCCGGAACTTACGGAAAAGATACCCACGGTTTATATCGGATACATCAATTCCAAAAAGTGGAACAAGTTGTTTTATGCAAAAATGACAAAGAAGAAAGTGCAAAAATGCATGAATTTTTACTTAAAAACGCAGAAGAAGTGCTACAAGATCTTGCTTTGCCTTACAGAGTCGTGGCGGTTTGCAGTGGAGATATGGGGCAAGGTCAATATTATAAAAATGATATTGAAACTTGGATGCCTTCACGTGGCAGCTACGGTGAAACTCATTCTTGTTCAACTTTTCTGGATTTCCAAGCAAGACGACTTAACATTAAATATAAAGATGCAAATGGCGATAAAAGATTTGTACATACTTTAAATAATACTTGTATAGCAAGCCCTCGCATTCTTATACCTTTGCTTGAACAGTATCAAAATAAAGATGGCAGCATAACTATTCCTGAAGTTTTGCAGCCATACATGGGCGGTAAAAGTAAAATCACAAAAACAATTTAGTAAAGGTCATGATCTTTAAATACTCTTGACTTTATAAGCTCAAGAGGTAGAATCACGCGCGATACACTCTCGGACATGATTGCGTTGAGAATAGAGAGTTAATGACAAACCTCCACATTGCGAGGCTTTATCCTTACTCTTAACCTCTTCGTCACTATGTCGAAAAGTTCACCGTCAAATATAGAACGATCCGTAAAACCAAGAGATCGTAAATTTTTTGTTGATAATTCTTGGAAAATTGATTTACCTGATCTAGTTGCAATTCAGACAAATTCTTATGACTGGTTCTTAAAGGAAGGAATCCGTGAATTATTGGATGAAGTTTCGCCCATAACTGATTTCTCTGGTAAAAAATTGGAACTTCATTTTTTGGAACACTCATTGGGGGAGGCAAAACACGATCCTGACAAATGCAGAAGTAAAAATCTTTCATATGAAGCACCATTGAAAGTGCATGTTCAACTGATCAATAAAGAGTCCGGAGAAATTAAAGAACAAGATGTTTTCCTTGGACCGGTTCCACTTATGACACCGGAAGGAAGTTTTATTGTAAACGGAATTGAAAGAGTTGTGGTTTCTCAAATTGTACGCTCTCCAGGTGTATTCTTCTCAAAGTCAAAGAATAAAATGGCTGCAATGGGCAATATGCACAATGCCAAAATAATTCCCAAAAGAGGTGCATGGCTTGAGATTGAAACAGATAAAAAAGGTGTAATAACCGTGAAAATTGACCGTAAGCGCAAAATTCCGGTTACCTCCTTGCTGCGTGTATTCGGATATGATACGGATAAAAAAATTCTTGATCTGTTTAAGGATGTAATAAAAGATCCTGTTAATGACTACATTCTTCTTACTTTAGAGAAAGATCCCGCAAAAACTGTAGATGAAGCTTACAAAGCTATTTATAAAAAAATTCGTCCAGGGGATCTTGCAACTCCGGAAAATGCAAGAAATCTTATTGAGTCCATGTTTTTTGACTATAAAAAGTATGACATGGGCCCTGTCGCTCGCTACAAAATCAATCGACGCTTTGATCTTAAAACTCCGAATGAAATAAAATATCATACCTTCCAAGTTGATGACTTCATTTTGATACTCAAGCATCTTATCAAGTTAAACAATGGAGAAGTGCAAGCTGATGATATAGATCACCTTTCCAACAGACGTATAAGACCGGTTGGTGAACTTGTTCAAAATAAATTTCGCGTTGGCTTGCTTAGAACCGAGCGTATCGCAAAAGATAGGATGACTGTCATGGATCTGGATACAGTAACTCCAACTCAACTTATAAATTCACGCCCGATTACTGCTGCAATGCGTGAATTTTATGCAAGCTCCCAGCTTTCGCAATTCATGGATCAAACAAATCCTCTTGCGGAATTGGCTCATAAGCGCCGTCTTTCCGCAATGGGTCCAGGTGGTCTGTCTCGCGAACGTGCATCATTTGATGTGCGTGATGTGCATCCATCTCACTACGGAAGAATATGCCCGATTGCCACACCTGAAGGTCCGAATATCGGTCTTGTTGTGCATTTGGCAACGCATGCAACCATCAATAAATACGGATTTATTGAAACGCCGCTTCGTCAAGTTCTACATACGGTTAAAAATGACGGGAAAGCTCCGATTGGACACACGGCAATGATAGATCTAAAAGATGGAAAAAATATAATAGTAAAAAAAGGCGATTTAATTTCTGAAAGCGATGCAAAAAAAATTGCCAAGATAAAAGATCTTAAAGAAGTACCGGTTCGTGCTTACCTAGGAAAAAAAGTTGATTATTTTGATGCCGAAGATGAATCAGATATAGTTTTTGCTCAAGCTAATACCGAGCTGAATGACAGGGCGGAAATAACGGAAGAAGAAGTGGTGGCACGACTTAAAGGTGAACCGACTTCTCTTCCTGTAACGGATATTTCTCACATGGATGTATCTCCTCAGCAGATCATATCTGTTACCACTTCCCTTATTCCATTCTTGGAGCATGACGATAACACGCGGGCATCAATGGGTTCAAACATGCAACGCCAAGCCGTACCTCTTTTAAAACCTCAAGCTCCGATTGTTGGAACCGGTATGGAAGCGATTGCAGCTCAAAATACAACCCAAGTAATTGTGGCGGATGAAGACGGTACCGTTGCATATGCAGATGCAAGTAAAATAGACGTTATCTATAAATCTGGTCGTAAAGCAAGCTACCACTTGGATGTATTCAGACGTACCAATCAAGGTACTTGCTTCCATCAACGTCCGCTTTGCTATACTGGCGACAAAGTTAAAAAAGGAGACATCCTCGCAGACGGAGCATCAACTGAACAAGGTGAACTTGGAGTGGGGGCCAATCTTCTTGTAGCATACATGCCTTGGGAGGGTTATAACTTTGAAGATGCAGTAATCATATCAAGCAGACTGAAAGAAGATGATGTTTTCAGCTCAATTCACATTGAAGACTTCACAATGGATGTAAGAGATACAAAACTGGGCCCTGAGGTGGTAACCAGAGATATTCCGAATGTTGGAGATGCGCGCCTTAAAGATCTTGATGAAGATGGAATTATTCATGTTGGAGCTTCCGTACGTGAAGGAGATATACTTGTAGGTAAAATCACTCCAAAAGGCGAAACTGAGCTAACTCCTGAAGAGCGCCTGCTTAGAGCAATATTTGGAGATAAAGCTCGTGATGTAAAAGATACATCTCTACGCCTTCCAGGTGGAGAAGGAGGAAAAGTGGTAGCCGTGGATATTTTCTCGAGAGAAAAAGGTGATGAACTGGAAAACGGTGTAATCAAGCAAATCCGAGTTTCTGTAGCTCAAACTAGGCGCATACAAGTTGGTGATAAAGTAGCCGGAAGACATGGAAATAAGGGGGTTATCTCAATCATTGTGCCAAAAGAAGACATGCCGTATATGCCGGATGGAACTCCTGTAGATATAATTTTAAATCCTTTAGGGGTTTCCTCTCGTATGAATATCGGTCAAATTTTGGAAACTCATCTTGGATGGGCTGCAAAAGAGTTAGGAATCTATGTTGCAACGCCTGCTTTGAACGGAGTAACAAATGAGCAAATTGTTGAAATGTTAAAAAAGGCAGGCCTACCGGCAGATGGTAAAGTGCAACTTTATGACGGTAAAACCGGTGAAGCTTTTGATCATAGAACTACTGTTGGAATCACTTATATCTTGAAGCTGGCTCATCTTGTGGAAGATAAAATTCATGCACGTTCAGTCGGACCATACTCTTTGGTAACTCAACAGCCTCTTGGAGGTAAAGCACAAAAAGGAGGGCAACGTTTCGGTGAAATGGAAGTATGGGCGCTTGAAGCTTATGGTGCTTCTCACACTCTGCAAGAAATGTTAACTATTAAATCGGATGACGTATATGGAAGAGCGAAAGCTTATGAATCCATAATTAAAGGAGAAGCAATTAGAAGGCCGCGAACTCCGGAGTCTTTCAATGTACTTGTAAAAGAACTGCAATCTCTTGGTCTGAATGTAGATCTTGTTCAATTTTCAGAAGAAGTTGAGTTGGATGAAGATGAATATGTTGAGCCAGAAGAAGATGAGGTTGTAGTGGAAGCCGAACATGAATTAACACCTGAAGGTGAAGAAGTAGAATCTACAGTTGAACATTTGGAGCACTCTGAAAGTAAAGATGCATAATTCTTAATCACCTATGGAAATTTTATTTTGGTTCATTGCTTTCTTTCTCTCATTGGCGCTGCTTATCAAAGCGGCTGATATTTTCACTAGTAACAGTGAGAAACTTGGTTTGGCATTGGGTATTCCTCAATTCATTATAGGTGTGAGCATAGTTGCGCTTGGAACATCTCTACCTGAGCTGGTAACTTCCGCTCTTGCAACAATTCAAGGTTATTCATCTATTGCCGTTGCGAATGTTATTGGATCAAATATAGCCAATATTTTACTTGTGATAGGTATTCCGGCGCTCATGATCCAAAAATTGGTTGTGAAAAAAAATCTTATCAAATTGGATCTGCCAATACTATTTGCGGTAACGGCACTTTTCATTCTCACAATTTATGATGGCAACTTCAGTTTTATTGAAGGTGTAATTTTAATGATGGCTTACATTGTATACATTGCGTATAACTTCAGTGAACATCGTCAAAACAAAATATCCAAACTGAAAGAAATTATTGAAAAAGAAAATGTCAATAATGCCAAATTACTGCTATTTATTTTTATAAGTGCAATCTTTGTTTTCCTTGGAGCAAAATTCACTGTTGATTCCATTGTAAACCTTTCTCAGCTATTAAATCTTGCGCCAAGCGCAATCAGTATTAGTGCAGTTGCAATTGGCACTTCCCTACCGGAACTTATGGTGGGTATCTCAGCTGCCAAAAAAAAGAATTACGAAATGATCATAGGGAATGTAATAGGTTCAAATATATTCAATACCACTGTTGTGATGTCAGTATCTTCTTTTTTCAGTACTTTAAGTGTAAGGCCTCAAACTCTAAAAATTGCACTACCTTATCTTATTGTATCAACCCTTCTCTTTACTTTCTCAGGTATTGAAAGAAAAGTTTCTTCCTTTGAAGGCGCTCTTTACGGAATGCTTTATTTTCTATTTATAGGGCAGCTCTTCAATTTTTTATAAATTCATTTTTAACCGCATTGTTTTATGCCTCAACATGCTAAAAAACCTCAAGCGCTCTTCGATGCCATAGCCATCGCAGTCGCTTCTCCGGACCAAATTATAAGTTGGTCTTACGGCGAAGTGAAAAAGCCTGAAACCATCAATTATCGTACACAAAAACCTGAACGTGACGGCCTATTTTGCGAACGCATTTTCGGACCTACAAAAAACTGGGAATGTGCATGCGGAAAATACAAACGAGTTCGCTATAAAGGAGTAATCTGTGAAAAATGCGGAGTTGAAGTTACTCGCTCAGTTGTGCGCCGTGAAAGAATGGGGCACATTGATTTGGCGGTACCGGTAACACATATTTGGTTCCTGCGTTCTACGCCAAGTCGTATAGGGCTTTTACTGAATCTTCCGGTTAAAACTCTTGAACAAGTTGTATATTTCGCAGCATACATAATCACAAAAGTGAATGACGACGCCAAGTCTGAAGCAATAACTCAATTGGATGAAGAATTTAAAAGTCACAAAAAAGATCTTATTCGTGAATATGAAGCACGCCTCTCTACAGGTGCAGGGAATAAAAGTGAAATTGAAAAAGAGCAAGCTATGAAGATAGAAGAGCTTGTAGAAGTGCACGATCAAGCAAAGAAAGACCTTCAAAATCTTGAAGTTGGACAAGTATTAACTGAACTTGAATATAGAGATATGTCCATGAAATTCGGACATGTATTTCAAGCAGGCACCGGAGCTGAGGCACTTCGCTGCATAATTGAAAATATGGATCTTGAAAAAGAAATTGAGCTCCTTGAAAATACACTTGAAGATGCACGCGGTCAGAAACGTACCAAACTGATGAAGCGAGTTAAGCTCATGGGTTCACTTCATAAAGTAGGCATAAAGCCTGAATGGATGATTCTAAGCGTATTACCTGTCATTCCTCCGGATCTTAGACCTATGGTACAACTTGACGGAGGGCGTTTTGCCGCATCGGACCTAAATGATCTTTATAGACGAGTAATTAATCGTAACAATCGCTTGAAACGATTGATAGCAATCGGCGCACCGGAAGTAATTTGTAGAAATGAAAAACGCATGCTGCAAGAAGCAGTAGACAGTTTAATAAATAACAGCGCAAGACAGGGCAAAACCGTATTTAATTCCGGCAATAAAAGGAAATTGAGATCTCTCTCCGATATGCTCAAAGGTAAACAAGGACGATTCCGCCAAAATCTCCTTGGAAAACGTGTTGATTATTCCGGTCGTTCAGTAATTGTAATCGGACCTAATTTGAAACTTAATGAATGCGGACTCCCAAAAACCATGGCTTTGGAGCTATTCAAGCCTTTTGTGATAGGACAGCTCATTAAAGACGGATTTGCTCATAACATCAAAAATGCGGAAAAGATGATTCAGAGCAGCGAAAAAGTAATCTGGGATATTTTGGAAGAAGTCACAAAAGAGCGCTATGTTCTTTTGAATCGTGCTCCTACTCTTCATAGGCTCGGTATACAAGCTTTCAAACCTGTATTGATAGAAGGGAAAGCGATTCAAGTGCATCCTTTGGTTTGTGCCGCATTCAATGCCGATTTTGATGGAGATCAAATGGCGGTGCATGTGCCACTCTCTGTTAAAGCACAAGATGAGGCGAAAAATTTAATGGCTTCATCTGTAAATCTTTTAAAGCCTTCAGCCGGCGCACCAATCACAACCCCTACTCAAGATATGGTTCTTGGAATTTATTACTTAACGGCTGAACGTGAAGGGAAAAAGGGCGAAGGAAAAGTATTTGGAAGTGTTGAAGAAGCAAATCTTGCATTGGAATATGGAGAAGTACACCTCCAAGCAAAAGTTAAAATTCGTATAGATGGAGAAATACGTGAAACCACTGTTGGACGAGCTATTTTCAATAGTATCCTTCCAAAGGAAATGCCTTATCAAAATAGTGTATACAAGAAAAAGGATATTGGAAATCTGGTTGGTCTGACATTTGAAAATTTCGGACTTAAACAAGCTGGGCAATTATGTGATTCTCTTAAAGAGCTTGGCTATAAATACGCCACAAAATCAGGTATCACAATGGCAACTGCGGACTTGCATATTCCAAGTGCCAAAAGTGAAATCATGAAAGAATCTGAAGAAGTTATCCGTAAAGTTCATGACTTTTACAACAGAGGCATGATCAGTGCGGATGAACGTTATCTTTTATCAATTCGTTTATGGTCAAAAACAAAATCAGATATAGCTCAAGAAATGATAAAAACTTTCAATGAAGAAAATGATGTATTTTATCAAATAGATTCCGGAGCACGTGGTAACTGGGGGCAAATTACACAAATGTGTGGAATGAAAGGCTTGGTGGCAAATCCTTCAGGTAAAACAATAGAATTGCCCATCAAATCTAATCTGAAAGAAGGATTCTCTATATCTGAATACTTCATTGCGACACATGGAGGACGTAAAGGTAAATCTGATACTGCTCTTAAAACTGCTGAAGCGGGTTACTTGACACGCCGCCTCGTGGATGCGGTACAAGATATAATAATCAAAGAGGAAGATTGCGGAAGTAAAGAAACTCATTTGGTAACAAGAGCTGAATCTGAAAAAATCGGTGAGGCATTTGAAAATCGTGTATTTGGGCGCACTGTAGGAGAAGACATAAAAGACTCAAAAAATAATGTTTTGATTAAAAAAGGAACTCAGATTGATAAAGCTGCGGTTGAAATAATTCGCAAACATCAAATCTCTGAAATGAGAGTGCGTTCAGTTATGACTTGCCTCACACTCAATGGAGTTTGTCAAAAATGCTACGGACGTGATCTTGGAAGCAGTGAAACAGTGGACCTTGGAACAGCTGTTGGAATCGTGGCTGCACAGTCCATTGGTGAACCGGGAACTCAGCTGACTATGCGTACTTTCCACATGGGAGGTGTTGCAAGTGAGGGTGAAGATATAACACAAGGTCTCACGCGCGTAGAAGAGCTCTTTGAAGCACGTACACCTAAAACTCCTGCCATATTAGCTGAGATAAGTGGTAAAGTAGGGATTAAAACCAAAGGTGCTTATGTGATAGTAAGCATTACACCTGACGAAATCCCGAGAGAAACTTATGAAATTCCGGAAGATTACGATGTACTTGTTAAGAAAGGTGATGTTGTAGCACTAAAAGACGTACTTGCAGAAAACGGAAGAAAGAAAATCAGAAGCAAACTTGAAGGAGTTATTGTAAAAGCGGGAAAGAAGAGCATAACAATAGAAAGTAATTCTGCCGTAAAAGAATATAAAATTCCTGCGAACAGAACTCTCAAAGTTAAAAAAGGAGAATTGGTGGCTGCAGGTGAAGCAATAACAGCTGGACATATAAATCTCCGTAAATTGATGCTTTTGACTGACATCTACACAACTCAAAAGTACATTATGAGTGAAGTCCAAAGTATTTATGCTTCTCAAGGACAAACAATCAATGATAAACACATAGAAATTATCACTCGTCAAATGTTTTCCAAAGTACGCATTGTTGATTCAGGGGACAGTACATTCCTTCCGGGAGAGGTAATGGATTATCAAATAGTAAAAGAAGAAAACGACGAGCTGCAAAGCGAAGGTAAAAAGCCTGTTGAATTTGAAAGGCTTCTACTTGGTCTTACAAGAATTGCTCTTCATACCAGAAGTTGGCTTTCCGCTGCATCTTTCCAAGAAACTATCCGTGTACTTGTTGAAGCTGCAACCACGCAACGCATTGATATGCTGGACGGATTAAAAGAAAATGTAATCATAGGTAGGCTAATTCCTGCAGGAGAAACATTCCGTAGAAAAGCGGCAGGTCTTGAAGTAGACACTCGTGAACATTAATTTTTATGGCCTGAATACTCTCCTGTCCGCAAGCAGCTCCTGCCAAGCGGTCTTGGAGAGGTGCCATTACCTTAAATTGAAAGTTTCTGCAATGGTCGTAAAGACTCGACAAAACGGCCTTGGAGCACTGACATGACAGAAACTTTCAATTTTCCTCTTGCATTAGCCCTTCATTTACACTAAATTACGCGGGCACACTTAATCTCATTGTTAATGCCAACCATTAACCAACTAGTTAGAAAAGGTCGTAAGAAAAAAAGCAGAAAGAGCAAATCTCCTGCGCTTCAAACGATATACAACAGTCTAAGGTCAAAGAGTACAAAACTGCCCTGCCCTTTCAAGAGAGGTGTGTGCACCAAAGTAACAACCATGACTCCTAAAAAGCCAAATTCCGCTTTGCGTAAGTATGCCCGTGTGCGTCTTACAAACGGAATGGAAGTAAATGCTTACATCGGAGGAGAAGGTCACAATCTGCAAGAGCACAGCATCGTGCTTGTACGCGGTGGTCGTGTAAAGGATTTACCGGGAGTTCGTTATCATGTTGTGCGTGGTTCTCTTGACACACAAGGTGTAAACGACCGTAATCAAGGTCGCTCCAAATACGGATCTAAAAAACCTAAGAAATCTTAACAAATGTCAAAGATAACAACTTACATTCCGCCCGGTTCTGATCGTGTAAGCGAAAAGTTCATAAATTATGTGATGCTTGATGGGAAAAAAACAATTGCCAGAAGTATTTTCAGTGAAATGCTGGAAGAAATTGAAAAGCGTGGACATAAAAATCCTCGTGAAATTTTCTTTAGGGCCATTGAAAATGCAAAGCCAGCAATGGAAGTTAGACCTAAACGCATAGGAGGTTCTATTTATCAAGTGCCCTTTGAGGTTAGTCCCGGCAGACAACAAATGTTATCTTTCCGCTGGATAATAAATGCAGCACGTTCAAAAAAAGGAAGTTCCATGGGAAAGCGCTTAGCTCAAATTATACTTGAAACTTCTGATGGACAAGGAGTGGCTGTAAAGAAAAAGGAAGATGTTGAACGTATGGCTGCAGCAAACAGAGCTTTTGCTCATTATGCTAGGTTTAGCAAGCGTCGTAAAAAGAAATAAGTAAACTTTACAATCAGCCTCTCTTGCAAGAGTACTTATCTTGTGAAAAGGGCTTTTTTGCGATTTTCAGCAAAGGCAAATTTAATATGCTAAAATTTAATCACCTGACTCTTTAAAATGAAAAAAATCCTACTGGGTTTAAATGTTATTATGCTTAGTTTCTCAGCCTGCAGCATAGGCGGGCTTTATCCAACACTCTACAATAACAAAGTAGTGGAATTAATAGATCCGGTCACTTATGCCATGGAAAATTCCGCAGTTAATTACAACTCCATTGTCCCTGATGAACTAACTGAATTTTCCGTTGTAGAAACAAATACTCTCCGAAATGACCTGAATCTAATTACAAAAACTCTGGAAGAAGCTCAAAAAGCTCTAAACTATAAAAGCGAAAATTTAGAGCAACAGGCAATGGTCAGAAAAGAGCTTGAAATTTTCTTGCGTGCAGGAAAAAGTTATAGAGACACATACGAGCTAATGCTCTTATATTTTGAAGAAAAAGAGCAAAGTAATGATCCAAACAAGATTGATGATTTAAATTCCGCACTAAAAAAAGCATATAATGTTTTCACAGAGGCAAATTATAATCTTGTAATGAGTTTAAATAAATTCACAGAAGAGAAAGAGAGCAATACGCAGCCACCTTCTTGACTTCCGGAAGACCTCCTTTATAATGCCGGCGAATTTTTAATATACCCCTTTCATGAACGCAACAACTGAACTTGCAAAGCTCCGAAACATCGGAATTGCCGCGCATATAGACGCAGGGAAAACCACCACAACGGAACGGATTCTCTTTTATACCGGACGTACTCATAAAATCGGAGAGACTCATGATGGCGAGTCTCAAATGGACTGGATGGAACAAGAGCAAGAACGTGGAATTACCATAACTTCCGCTGCAACCACTTGTACTTGGAAAGATATTCGTATCAATATAATCGATACCCCAGGTCATGTGGATTTTACTGTTGAAGTTGAACGTTCTATGAGGGTACTTGACGGAGCTGTGGCTGTATTTGATGGCTCACAAGGGGTTGAACCACAGTCTGAAACTGTATGGCGTCAAGCTGATAAATATGATGTGCCGCGCATCGCTTTTGTAAACAAAATGGATAAAACCGGTGCTGATTTTTATATGTCTCTTAAATCAATACATGATCGTCTATCAAAAGATGGTGTTGCAATTCAGCTTCCAATCGGAGCAGAATCAACTTTTGAAGGAGTTGTAGACCTTGTGGAAATGAAAGCTTATAAGTTTGAAGGAGAGCATGGTGAAAAAGTTGTAGAAATTGACATTCCGCAAGACATGAAGGAAAAAGCTGAAGAATATAGGAATATGCTTATTGAAAAAGTTGCGGAAACAGATGAAGCTTTACTTGATAAATTTCTTGAGGTAGGAGAGTTAAGCACTGCAGAGTTGAAAGCTGGCATTCGTAAAGCCACAATCTCAAGCATGATTTATCCGGTATTGTGCGGAACAGCTTTGAAAAATAAAGGGGTACAATTGGTTTTGGATGCCGTACGTGATTACCTCCCCTCTCCTCTTGATGTTGAAGCAATAAAAGGACACGCTCCAAACGATGAAGAAAAAGAAATAATTCGCAAACCGGACTCAAAAGAACCATTCTCAGCTCTGGCTTTCAAGGTTGCAACAGATCCTTTTGTAGGCCGCCTCATATTCTTCCGTGTCTACTCAGGCAAATTAGATGCCGGAAGTTATATTCTCAATGCATCAACCGGCAATAAGGAACGTATAGGTCGTCTTGTGCAGATGCATGCAAACAGCCGTGAAGAAATAAAGTCTGTGGAGGCTGGTGATATCGCAGCGGCAATAGGTCTTAAAGGAACCATAACTGGGCACACCATGTGCGACCCTGCATCTCCTGTAATTCTTGAATCAATGGAGTTTCCAGAGCCGGTCATTCAAATCGCCATTGAACCAAAATCAAAAGCGGATCAAGAAAAAATGGGAATTGCTCTACAGAAACTATCTGAAGAAGATCCCACATTCCGTGTAAGCACGGATGAAGAGTCTGGACAAACCTTAATTGCAGGTATGGGAGAACTTCATTTGGATATACTTGTGGATCGTATGAAAAGAGAATTCAAAGTAGAAGCAAATATAGGTGAACCTCAAGTGGCATATAGAGAAACAATCAAAACTCCGGTCGAAATTGAAGAAAAATACTCAAAACAAACCGGTGGTCGTGGTCAGTATGGTCATGTGCTTATGCGCATAATTCCTCAAGAACCAGGTGCAGGCTATGAATTTGAAGATCAGATCAAGGGAGGTAAGATTCCACGTGAGTATATTCCCGCTGTTGATAAAGGAGTGCAAGAAGCCATGACAAAAGGTGTAGTTGCAGGCTATCCGATGGTGGATATAAAAATTGAACTTTACGATGGATCTTATCATGATGTTGATTCATCTGAATTCGCATTTAAAGCAGCTGCTTCCATAGCATTCAAAAACGGTTGTGCCAAAGCAAATCCGGTGCTTCTTGAGCCTATCATGGCTGTTGAGGTAGTTACTCCGGATGACTATCTTGGAGACGTAATGGGCAACCTCTCTTCAAGGCGGGGTCAAATTCAGGAGCAAGGAGACAGAGGAATGGCAAAAATAATTAAAGCTTCCGTTCCACTTTCCGAGATGTTCGGTTATATGACAAACTTGCGCTCTCTCACTCAAGGAAGGGCAAGCTTTTCAATGGAGTTCAGTCATTACTCTGAAGCTCCGAGCAATGTAGTGGAAAAAGTTAAAGCCGCAAGAGCATAAAAGCTTAATACTGAGTTAAGCTTGCGCAAGCCGATTCTTTTCACTAGAATGCACCCGATTTACTCTAAATACTTTAATACTTAAATCGCATCAAGTATATGAACACTTTCGATCGTTCAAAGCCGCATGTGAATGTAGGTACCATCGGTCACGTTGATCATGGTAAGACTACTCTCACAGCAGCTATTACCATGGTTGCCGCCGCAAAATTCGGGGGTAACAACAGCGGTGTTACTTATGATAACATCGACAACGCACCTGAAGAACGTGCGCGAGGTATTACAATCGCAACTTCTCATCAGGAGTATGAAACAGACAAACGTCACTATGCTCATGTGGATTGTCCGGGACATGCCGATTATGTTAAAAACATGATCACCGGAGCCGCTCAAATGGATGGTGCCATCTTGGTAGTTTCCGCAGCGGACGGACCAATGCCGCAAACGCGTGAACATATTCTTTTGGCTCGTCAAGTAAATGTTCCTTACATTGTTGTATTCCTCAACAAAATGGACATGGCTGATCCTGAAATCGCTGAGCTTTCCGAAATGGAAGTGCGTGAACTTCTTAACAAATATGAATTCCCAGGCGATGATACGCCAGTAATCAAAGGGTCAGCTCTCAAGGCTACTGAAGATCCAAATGGACCTGATGCAGAACCTATTGTTGAGCTTCTAAACACATTGGATAGCTGGATTCCAACTCCTGAGCGCGAACTTGATAAGCCATTCTTGATGGCTGTTGAGGATGTATTCTCAATTAAAGGGCGTGGAACAGTTGCAACTGGACGTATTGAAACCGGTGTTGTTAACACGGGAGATGAAGTTGAAGTAGTTGGTATACGAGAAACTCAAAAACTCGTGGTAACAGGTGTAGAAATGTTCAAGAAAACACTTGATAGAGGTGAAGCCGGAGATAATGTTGGTTTGCTTCTCAGAGGTGTTGAGCGTGATGATATTGAGCGTGGACAAGTTATATGTAAACCGGGAACCATTACTCCGCATAGTGAATTTGAAGCTCAAGTTTATATTCTCACAAAAGAAGAAGGTGGAAGACACACTCCTTTCTTCAAGGGGTACAAGCCTCAATTTTATATTCGTACAACAGACGTAACTGGGGAAATAGAACTTCCCGCCGGCGTTGAAATGGTAATGCCGGGTGATGATATCACTATGCAAGTTAAACTCGGTTCTTCAATTGCACTTGAAGAAGGAACAAGATTTGCAATCCGTGAAGGGGGTAGAACGGTAGGCGCCGGAGTAGTGGCAAAGATTACCAAATAATCTTAAAAATACTTCAAATTTAAAAAGAGCCGCATGATAGCGGCTCTTTTGCTAAAACAAATAAATATTGCATAATCACCGATATTGTCATATAATACTGAGATATTTTCTGAAAAACTTAAAATGCAAAAAAGACGAACCATCAGACTGGCTTATATCTGCACATTTGTAATTATCTTCATAGGATTACCTGCATTTAGTCAAAAAATTGGAAATGATAATTTGAACAAGTTTGATCTGATCAAATTAATAGCAAAAGGAATAGATAAAATTTCTATTGCTTTGGAAGAAACACGCTATCAAATATACCTGAATGAAACAAATCAAATCAGTGTTGAAGATGATCAAACAGTTATCTTGTCCGAAGAGTCTGAAGGCAAATATCCTTTACTTTGGGAGCTTGAAAGCATGTTTAAAAATGTATTTGGTCCAATGGAAGAATAACTCTTGACGTAAACAAAAAGCTAATGTAAAAAACTCGTACAAAACGCCTTGATGAGTTTTTTCATCAAGCCTCGCACATGAGATTTAAAAAAATGTGCGGGACACCTCGATTACTTTCAATAGCACCTGATTAAGGTGATAAAATCCGAGGTGAGCAGCCTCGGTATTTTTTAACCCCAATAAAACCATGGCTAAACAAAAAATTCGTATCAAAGTGCGTGCATTTGACCATAAAGTAATAGATCAAGCTGTATCTCAAATCATTGAAACAGCTGAAAAAACAGGTGCAATTGTAATAGGGCCCATTCCCCTGCCTACCAAAATAGAAAAATTTACAGTTAACAAATCAACTTTTGTAAATAAAAACGCACGTGATCAATATGAAATGCGAACACATAAACGCCTCATAGATATCACTGAAACCACTTCTGCAACCATTGAAGAGTTATCCAATTTATCTCTTCCCGCAGGTGTAGACATTGAAATTAAAATGATAATTGAAGAAAAATAGTGAAGTATGAAATCAAACATACGCTTCAATTTTATCTAAAGCATGTAAGAAAATTCAAATACTTGGCACTGGCGAGCTTTCTCGGCACAGTGCTTGGGGTGATAACATCTATGCTATCACCCTTTTTCATGAAAATGATCATTGATGAAATGAGCGTGGCTACAAATCTTGAAAATACACTTCCCTATCTGCTTTGGTTTTTAGCTGCTGTTATAACAACAGATATTTTTGGGAATATTGCATGGCGCACGGTTGGCTATTCAATTTGTGCATTACAACCAAAAGTAATGATGAATGTGATGAATGAATGCTTCAATACACTGCACAAACACTCCTTTGGATTTTTCAACGATAACTTTACAGGATCGCTTGTAAAAAAAGTAAATAGATTTGTATTGGCATTTGAAGGTATTTCAGACCTCATAATCTATGATTTTCTTCCAATATTTATACGCAGCACAATTGCCATCAGTGTGCTTTTTTACCTCAATTGGCTCTTAGGTCTTTCATTGCTGTTATGGACATTGCTTTTCATCGGCGGTAATTACATTTTCGCAATGTACAAACTTAAACATTATGACATTCCAAAGGTTAAAACAGACTCAAAACTCAATGCTCAATTAGCTGACAGCATCACAAATCATGGCAATATAAAACTCTTCGCAAATCAAGAATTGGAATCACAGAGTTTTCGTCAAATCAGCCGTAATTGGCAAGAGAAAACAATTAAATCTTGGTTTTTCAGTCAACATGTAGAATTACTCCAATCTATAACGATGACCATTCTGAATTTCTTTATTCTATTCACTGCAATAAGACTTTGGACGGGTAAGCAACTCACAGTGGGCGATTTTGCATTGATCCAATATTATCTAATGGACCTTTTTCGCCAGTTATGGGAATTTGGAAGAAATATTCGGCGTTTTTATGAATACATTGCAGATGCCCAAGAAATGATTCGCATCATCAACCTGCCTGTTAAAATTGTAGATCAACCTAATGCTAAAAAATTGAACCTTAAATACGGAAAAATAGAATTTAGAATTGTAGACTTCACGTATAATGAAGATCAACAATTTATAAATAATCTGAACTTAAAAATTAAAGCTGGAGAAAAAGTTGCCCTGATAGGTCCATCAGGTGGTGGGAAAAGCACTCTCACAAAACTGGTACTAAGGCTTTTTGATGTGCAAAAAGGACAAATACTTATTGACGGACAAGATATATCTAAAGTCACTCAAGAAAGTTTGAGACGCAACATAGCACTCGTCCCTCAAGATCCTGTGCTATTTCACAGAAGCTTGATGGATAATATTCGTTACGGCAATCCGGATGCCTGTGATAAAGCTGTTATTATGGCTGCAAAAAAAGCACATTGCGATGAATTTATAAGGAAATTACCACAAGCTTATAACACTCATGTGGGAGAAAGAGGTGTTCTCCTCTCAGGAGGAGAACGTCAGAGAATAGCGATTGCCAGAGCCATACTGAAAAATGCGAAAATCTTGATCTTAGATGAAGCAAGCAGCAATTTAGATTCTGAATCTGAACATCTAATCCAAAAAGCCATTGCAGAACTCACTCACAATAAAACAAGTGTGATAATAGCGCATCGCCTATCCACCATAGTAAATGTTGACCGCATTATAGTAATTGAAAATGGCAGTATAAAAGAAGAAGGTTCACACAAAATATTGCTTCAAAATAAAAATAGCCTGTATAAACAACTGTGGGAAAGACAAATGGCTGACTATCTCAATTAATTTACATATTTCAAGTATGAATAAAGTCTTAAAAAAAGGAGATGGAACAATTCTAATTTCAAAAAAAGAAGCCTACCCAGGGCAACTAATACTTACAGATAAGCATCTGATCTTTGTAAGAGACCATACAAAATTATTTCTTTATAGTATCCTTATAAAAGAGGTGAAAGGAGCTGTAATGATGACTCTCTCTCTAAATGAAATCAAAAGTTTTTCAAAAACTCGCTATGGCTTAAGTTTTCGTATCCTTAAACTGGAATTACATGATGGACGTGAATTTAAGATTATTCTAAAAGAAAGATATAAAGTATGGGAGAAAGAACTTGAAAAGGTGATAAATAAGTCTGTAGATTAAAAGCTAAATAAAAAGTGTTGACTTTAAATAAATACCCAATTAATATCTGCGGGCATTTCACTTAGGCAACAGATTGGAGGCTGCTTAAAGTCAAAAATCTTCCGCCCTAACAATGAATATTATGCCAGGAATACTCGGCAAAAAAATCGGCATGACTCGCATCATCGCAGACGATGGTCGTGTGATCCCTCTCACTGTCGTTCAATGTGAACCAAATATGGTGGTTCAGGTAAAGACAGAGGAAAAAGATGGATATCCGGCGGTAGTCCTTGGTTTCGACGCATTAAAGCGACCAAGTAAGAACCGGAAGTTCCGTCACCTAAGGGAGTTCCGAGTTTCTGATGACTCTTTGAAAACAGGGGATAGCGTCAAGGTTGATCAATTTGAATCGGGAGAAAAGGTTAAAATAAGCAGCATATCTAAAGGTAAAGGTTTTCAGGGGGTGATTAAACGTCATAACTTCGCTCGCGGTCCTGAAACTCATGGCTCTCATCATCATCGTGAACCAGGTTCAATAGGGGCTTGCGCCCGTCCGGGACGTGTGCATAAAGGCAAAAAAATGCCGGGGCGTATGGGTTCGGATCGCAAAACAGTTAAGGCTGAGATCGTCTACCTTGATCTTGAAAAAAACCTGCTTGGCATAAAAGGTGGCGTAGCGGGTGCAAAAGGCTCTCTAATAATTATTCGCAAACTCAAATAATGAAAGTAGTACTTTACGATCAGAACGGGAAGAAGAAGGGTGATGTGACTCTGAAGAAGAATATATTTGAAGTGGAAGCTTCAGAAGACTTGATTCATCGCTATCTTGTCTATCAACAGGCAAATGCACGTATGTCAATCGCACATGTGAAGAACAGATCTGCGGTAAGTGGTGGTGGTAAAAAACCATTCAGGCAGAAGGGTACGGGAAATGCTCGCCAAGGCTCAACACGAAATCCACACATGCGTGGTGGAGGGCGTGCATTCGGACCTAAAAAATGGCGTAATTTTTCAAAGCAAATGCCTAAAGCCATGCGTCGCAAAGCTCTCTATGCTTTGCTATCAAGCAAAGCTAAGAAGGGAAAGGTTCTTGCACTGGATAAGTATGAGGCAAAAGCTCCTAAGACGAAAGATATTGCCAGTTTAATCTCTGTCCTACCTATAGAGCGAAATTTACTACTTGTTATGGATCGTAATGAAAAAAATCTGAAAATGGCATCGAGTAATCTGAAAAATGCAAAGTGTATCTTGTATAATTATCTCAATCCTGCCGACCTTATGAAATACGATGTTTTACTCTTCACTGAAACGGCTCTCAATAACTTTCAAAGTTCTAAATAATGAATATATCTCAAGTCATTGTCAAACCTGTTCTCACTGAGAAAAGTGTCAGAGGTGAGTTGCAAAGAAAATACACATTTATAGTGCATAAAGATGCTAGTAAGGTTGATGTAAAAATAGCTATAAAACAGCTATTCGGAGCTACTGTAGCTAAAGTAAATATCAAAAAAGGATTGCCTAAATTCAGATTAGGGCGTAAAAGAAAGGCTATGCAAAAGCGAGCAGAAACTCGTCAAGCTATCATCACTCTGAAGGAAGGTGAAAAGTTAGATCTGACAAAGGTTGCAAATCAAGACGCCAAACCTAAATCAAATAATAATAAGTCCAAGTAAAGTAATAATTTCAAACAATGCCTGTACGTAAAATCAAAGGAACAACACCGGGAAGACGTAATATGAGCACTTTGACTCATGAAGAAGTAAGCTTGGTTGCACCTAAAAAATCTTTGGTTCGTGGTAAAAAGCAAAAAGCGGGTCGTAGCGGAGGAAGTATTTCCATACGTCATCGTGGAGGTGGTGCAAAGCGAAAACTGCGAAATATTGACTTTAAAAGGAGTGATAAATTAAATATTGAAGCTAGTGTGAAATCCGTTGAGTACGATCCAAATCGTAGTGCATATATTATGCTGGTTTGTTATACAGATGGTGAATATCGTTATCATTTGGCTCCTCAAGGTGTTAAGGTAGGTGATAAAATCTTAACTTCATTGAGAGCAAAAGCGCGCCGAGGAAATCGCATGCCGCTTGAAAATATACCTGTGGGCTTTGAAATTTATAATGTACAGATAAATCCAAGTGGCGCTGGTCAAACTGCCAAAGCTGCCGGAGCTTACGCAAAGCTTGTTTCTCTGGATGGTGAGTATGCTCAAGTGCAACTACCTTCTGGAGAAGTGCGCTTTGTGCACAAAGGCAATTTTGCAAGCATTGGTAGGGTTTCCAATATTGATCACGGAAATGTGCGTATTGGTAAAGCCGGACGAACCAGATGGAAGGGTCGTAGACCTCAAGTACGTGGTAAGGCAATGAATCCTGTTGATCATCCTCATGGTGGTGGTGAAGGTGGAAGCCCCATTGGAATGAAATATCCAAAAACAAAATGGGGTATGCATGCACTTGGTGTTAAGACTCGCAAGCGAAAATGTAGCAATCGCTGGATTGTTAAGACTCGTAAAGGTAAAACTCTTGCAAAACTTAATTCATAATCTTATTTCTATACATGTCACGAAGTAGTTATAAAGGGCCATATGTTGATGCAAAGCTTCTCAAAAAAGTAGCTGCTCTCGGGGGTCAAAAACGTGTTATTAAAACTTGGGCAAGAAGTTCTCAAATTTCCCCGGAATTCGTAGGTCATACCTTCGCGGTTCATAATGGAAAAGATCATATTCCAGTCTTTGTAACCGAGGCAATGGTTGGGCATCGCCTTGGTGAATTTGCCCCCACTCGTAAGTTTAAAGGTCACCCTTCTAAATAATTTTCCACTAAATACACATGAAAGCTGTACTAAAAAATGTGCGAATCTCACCTAAAAAGGCAAATCTCATTGCCGGTATGGTGCGTGGTGCAATGGTAGATGATGCCCTCGGTCAACTTAAATTTACGCCTAAGAAGGCTGCGGGTGTTCTCTACAAGGTAATACATTCTGCAGCTTCAAATGCGGAAAATAATTTCAAGCAAAATCGTTCTCGCCTATACATAAAAGAAATCCTTGTGACAAAGGGTCCTACAATGAAAAGAGGTGTACCGATTTCAAGAGGTAGAATGCATCCTTTAAGAAAACGCAGCTCAAACATTACCGTTGTGGTGGATGTAAAAGCCTCTCCTATGTCAACTAAATCCGAATAATTTATGGGAAGTAAAGTAAATCCAGTTTGTCAGCGTATAGGGATAATCCGTTCATGGAATTCCAATTGGTATGCAAATAAGAGAAATTACGGAAGGATGCTTGCAGAGGACAGTGCTATTCGTGATTTTGTTCGTGGCAAGTTAAACGACTGCGGCTTATCCAAAATAGAGATGCACAGAAGTGCAAAAGACATTACTTTAAATTTGCACACATCAAAACCTGGTGTTATCATAGGTCGCCAAGGCTCAGGAGTAGAAGAATTGAAAGAAAACCTTGAGAAGAAGTTTGGACATAAGTTTACACTAAATGTTATAGAAATTAAAAAACCTGAACTTGACGCAAGACTTATCGCAGATAATATTGCAATGCAAATTGAGAGGCGCGTCTCCTATAGACGTGCAGCCAAAATGGCTGTAAAAAAGGCAATGGAGGCCGGCGCGAAAGGGGTGAAGATCCGTGTAAGCGGACGTCTAAACGGAGTTGAAATCGCAAGAAGCGAATTCTATTCCGAAGGACAAATCCCCCTTCACACTTTTCGTGCCGACATCGATTTCGTTCATGCTGAGGCTGCCACAACTTACGGTGTGATAGGCATAAAAGTATGGGTGAACAGAGGTATGGTATTTAATAACAAAAGCAAGGCTTAATGTTACTTCCAAAAAGAACAAAGTATCGGAAACAACACCGCCTTAGAGGCACTTTCAAAGGTAAAGCTAAAGGTGGAACTCGCTTGAACTTCGGAAGTTACGGCTTAAAATCCATGGGTACAAAAGAATTAAGTTCACGACAAATTGAAGCGGCACGGCGTGCAATGACTCGCCATATCAAACGTGGTGGTAAGGTATGGATTCGTATCTTTCCTCATAAACCGATTACAGGCAAAGGAGCGGAGCAACCCATGGGATCCGGAAAGGGTGCGGTGGATAGATATACCGCACTTGTGAAGCCTGGGGTTATACTCTTTGAAATGGATGGCGTAGATGAATCACTGGCTCGTGAAGCAATGCGGCTGGCTGCTCATAAACTGCCCATCAAAACTAAGTTTGTATCCGTTAACGATCTATAATCATGGCAAATATGAAATCAGTATCGTTAGAGGCACTTAGAAAAATGAGTAAAAAGGATCTTAAAGTCCTACTCAAAGAAACCCTTGCGGCAAAAGCTCAACTTCATCTTCTTTTGAAGGCTGGGCATAGCAAAAAATCTGACACCTATCAGAAGGCAAAACTTCAGATAGCCAGAATAAATACTATCCTTAACCAAGTTGAAAGCGATGCGAACTAAGAAAGGAACCGTTGTATCCGTGTCCGGAAAAAAAACAGTAGTTGTGCAAGTGGACACTTACAAAGCTCATCCTAAGTATAAGAAACGTTATCGTGTATCTAAAAAATTCCATGCACACGACGAGAAAGGGAAATATCAAGTCGGTGATGTTGTAGAGATATATGAAACCAAACCTTTATCCAAGCTTAAACGCTGGACTGTAACACCCCCTACTAAGGAACCTAAACAATGATTCAAGCTCAATCCATATTACAAGTTGCCGACAACAGCGGTGCCAAAGAAGTGATGTGTATCAAAGTCCTTGGCGGCTCCAAGCGTCGTTATGCACGCATAGGAGATGAAATTGTTGTGAGCGTTAAAAAAGCCGCTCCAAAAGGTGCTGTTAAACGTAAATCTGTTGAACGAGCAGTGATAGTCAGACAAGTTAAAAAATACCGCCGTCAAGACGGTACTTATATAGCCTTTGATCAGAATGCTGTGGTAATTGTAAATAAAGAGGGTCAACCAAAAGGAACTCGTGTATTCGGTCCTGTTGCTCGTGAACTGCGTGACAGAGGTTATCAAAAAATTGTTTCTTTAGCTCCTGAAGTACTATAAAAATATGAAATTCAAAATTGGAGACACTGTCGTAGTAATCGCTGGAAAATTCCGCCAAGTTGGTGAAAAAAACGAACCAGCTGTAGGGAAAATATTAAAAATTGATAAGAAAAAAAATCGTGTTGTGGTTGAGGGTGTGAATATGGTAAAGCGTCATATGAGAAAACGTGGCAATAACCCAGGTGAAATCTTGGAATTTGAAGCTTCCATAGATGCATCAAATGTAATGCTGCTGGATCCAAAAACTAAAAAGGCAACTCGTATTGCCTATACAAAAGACAAGAAAGGTAAAAAACAAAGAATCACCAAAAAAAGTAATACTGTAATTTAATCTTATGGCTTCAACGCTCAAAGTAAAATACGATAAAGAAGTGCTTGACCACCTCAGAAAAGAGCTTGGTCGTAAAAACCTTAATAACCTACCTCAGCTTGAAAAAGTAAGTATTAACGTGGGTATTGGAAGCATGGTTACGCAAGGTAATAAAAATTATAGCGAAGTTCAAGAAAATATAAGCGCCATAACTGGTCAAACTCCGAATGTACGTAAAGCTAGAATATCCGTTTCAAACTTTAAGCTTAGAGAGGGCATGCCGGTTGGATTGACTGCCACCTTACGTGGCGACAAAATGTACGACTTTGTAGCTCGTCTTGTAAATATAGCTCTTCCCCGTGTACGTGACTTTAGAGGGATAAGTGTAAAAGGATTTGATGGAAAGGGCAATTACAGCATAGGAATCAAAGATGTAACCATCTTTCCTGAAGTAAGTCCTGAAAACTTGGCACGAACTCACGGTCTTCAAGTGAACATTCAAACTAGTACAAGAAGTGATTATGAAGCTTATATTCTTTTGAAGGCACTGGGCTTTCCGTTCAGAGATGAAGTAAAAAAAACTAATAAATCTTAAATTTACCTATAAATGGCTAAGACCTCTAAAATTGTCAGACAACGTAAACAAGAAAGTGCCATTCGGCATCGTTTAACTAAGGGGCTGGACCTCAAAGAAAAACAAGGTGTGCGTTTCCGTAATCGTTGCGGAGCATGTGGCAGGCCTAGAGGTTATATGCGGAAGTTTGCACTTTGCAGAGTATGTTTCCGCTTCAAAGCCCTTAAAGGAGAAATTCCCGGACTTAAAAAGTCATCTTGGTAAACCTAAACTATTAACTAATGAAATTGACCGATCCTATAGCCGATCTATTGACTCGCATAAGAAATGCGGTGCGCGTACGCAAAGACAGTGTGCAAGTCCCATACTCGAAGCTTAAACATGCTATATGCGATGTGCTTAAAGCCAATTCTTACATAGCAAATGTGAAAGTAGTTGGAGAGGGGGTAAATAAAGAGCTTGTAATAGATCTTGAAAATACTCGCAGCGACTTGCACATCAAATCAATGAGCAAGCCGGGTCAACGTATTTATCTTAAAGCAAAGGAAATCCCAAATGTACTTGAAGGATTGGGAATTGCCATCATTTCAACCCCAAAAGGTGTAATGAGCGGGCGTGATGCTAAAAAGCAGAACGTTGGTGGCGAATACCTTGCTGAAGTCTACTAACCTATTTATAAGAATGTCTCGAATCGGAAAACAAGCAATTATAATCCCAAGCGGAGTGAATATCACTCAAGCTGCTGACGGCAGCATTGTGGTTAAAGGACCAAAAGGAGAGCTTTCTTATATCGCTCCTTCACTTGTTAACGTTGAAATAAAAGATAATGAAGTTATTGTGAAGCGTGTAAATGAAACAAAGGCTGCACGTTCTTTCCACGGTCTTGTACGAACATTGATTGACAACATGGTAACTGGAGTAACAAAAGGATTCTCAAAACGTCTTGAAGTAAACGGAGTAGGTTATCGCGCTCAAGTGCAAGGAAATAAGCTTGTGCTAAGTCTAGGCTTTTCTCATCCGGTAGAACACATTATTCCGGATGGAATTACGGTGAAAATGGATGCGGACAAAAAAAATGTAATCATTGTGGAGGGAATAGATAAACAAAAAGTTGGTCAAGTTGCAGCTGAAATACGTGCTTATCGCAAGCCTGAACCATATAAAGGTAAAGGTATTAAATATGAAAACGAATACATTCGACGCAAGGCCGGTAAAACGGCGGCTGCCTAATCATTAATCAAGGATTATAAACCATGACTCAGACTCAAGAAAAAACTCGCAAAAGACTCAGAAGACATGCTCGCACAAGAGCAAAAATCAGCGGAACTCCAAAACGTCCCAGACTTGTTGTCTTTCGCAGCAATTCAAGTATATATGCCCAACTGGTGGACGATACAAATGGAAAAACTTTACTTTCAGCGCATGACCTTAAAGTCAAAGACGGTAATAAAACGGAACGTGCTGCAAAAGTTGGTGAAATTTTGGCAGAAGCTGCAAAAAAAGCTAAAATAGAAACTTGTGTATTTGACCGAAATGGTTATAAATATCATGGTCGCGTTAAAGCATTGGCTGATGCAGCAAGAAAAGCCGGTCTTAAATTCTAATCATTTAAAGCTAATCATGGCAAAACCTCAAAGAAAAAATCAAGGAAGGCGACGTAGAGAACCTAAAGAGTTTGAAGAAGAAGTAATTCAAGTTGATCGCGTAACTCGAGTAACAAAAGGAGGAAGGCAGTTACGCTTTCGTGCAACAGTCGTAATTGGTGATAAAAAAGGGCGTGTGGCTTATGGAATCGGAAAATCTTCAGAAGTCCAAGGAGCAATACAAAAAGCCGTAAGCAAAGCTAAAAAGCAATTGATTCACGTTCCAATCTACAATGGAACTATTCCACATAGCATTCAAGTTAAATTCAAAGCTGCAAAGGTACTTCTGAGACCTGCAGGTGCAGGTACTGGAATAATTGCGGGAGGGGCAGTACGAAAAATGTTGGATTTGGCAGGAGTAAAAAATGTACTTTCAAAATCTCTCGGATCCAATAATAGACTGAATACCACTAAAGCTGCTTACAAAGCACTTGCAACTCTTCGTGAACGACCAGGGCTGGAAACTGATCAAGTAAAAGTCAAGAAAAAGGAATCCGCTCCAAGCAAAGGTGGTCCAACGATTAAGAAAATGACAAAGAAAGACGCTAAAAAAATGTCTACAGCGGATAAGCGAAAAGCAAGTCCAAAGAAAAAAACCACTAAAAAATCTGAATAATCATGAAGCAAAATACTATCAAATCAAATACAGGTGCTCGTAAAACACGAAAACGTGTTGGACGAGGCGGAAAGTACCGCGTTTACGCAGGACGTGGAATGAATGGTCAAAATTCCAGATCAGGAGGCGGCGTACGTGTCGGCTTTGAGGGTGGGCAAACCCCTCTCCTGCAGAGGATGCCAAAACTTAAAGGATTTAAAAATCCAAACAAAGTTGATTATTTTGCAGTTAATGTAGGTGTATTGGAAAATCGTTTTGAAGATGGAGATGAAGTAAACATTAAAACTCTTATTGAAAAGGGAATTTTAAAGAAAAAGAAAGCTTTAAAATTACTTGGCAATGGTGAATTGAAGAAAAAACTTAATATTACGGTCCATTTGGCATCTAAAAGTGCCTCTGAAAAAGTTGAAAAAGCGGGTGGCAGTCTCACTGTTTTGGGTGCAATATCGGCTAAACCTGATAAAAAACTTAAATAAAAGCCTCACATGCTCAAAACTCTCAAACAACTCTGGAATTCAAAAGAGCTGAGAAACAAAATTTTCTTCACGCTTTTCATAATTGTGGTTTACAGATTCATGACTCACATAACCATTCCAAGTGTAGATCAAGAAGCTTTGGCATATGTATTTCAACAAAATCAGCTTTTGGGTGCATTCAGTCTTTTAACTGGAGGAAGTGCTGAAAACTTCTCAATTGTATTGATGGGGCTATCGCCTTACATCAACGCTTCCATCATATTTCAACTCTTAACTGTAATAATTCCTAGATTAGAAGAAATTTCAAAAGAAGGACAGGAAGGTCGTCGCAAAATCAACAGATGGACAAGATGGCTCACTTTACCTATGGCCTTTCTTCAGTCTTACGGAATGATCGCTTTAATAAATGCACAAGCACAAGTCCCAATTATTTCTGATATTTACGATCCTAAAATTATGCTACCAATCATGCTTACCGTAAGTGCGGGGACAATAGCACTGATGTGGCTTGGCGAATTAATTACAGATAAAGGAATTGGGAATGGCATATCTATTTTGATATTTGCAAGCATACTTGCTGCAGTCCCTCCTATAGCAGGTCCCACTTTTGCCTTGGCTCAATCAGAACCTGAACGCATTTATGGTATAGTTGCAATACTTTTAATTACCTTGATTTTGACTTTAGTGGTAGTTTTATTTACAGAGGGACAAAGACGAATTCCTGTAACATACGGAGGACGCAGCAGAGCAAAAATGGAACAAAGTTTTCTGCCAATTAGAGTCAATCAAGCTGGTATGATACCTATCATATTTGCTGTATCACTTGTAACCTTCCCATCCATTGCCGGACAATTCTTATCTTATGCCGACTCTGAATGGGTGCAAAAGCTTGGTGAAGACATGAGCTCTATCTTTGCACCAAACAGTTGGCTTTATATTATTGTTTACTTCTTATTGGTTATAGGATTTACATTCTTTTATGTGAGCATAACTTTCAATACTGAAGAAGTAGCGGAAAATATTCAAAAGCGTGGAGGTTTTGTCCCAGGCATTCGTCCAGGAAAAGAAACAGCTGAATATTTGGCAAAGGTTTCAAATCGTATGAATCTGTTTGGCGGAAGTATGATAGGTATCATTGCGATTCTTCCCATAGTTCTACAAAAAATATTTACCTCAACTGGAGTAGGTTCTGTTCAAATGATGGTAAGTGGAGCCGGAATAATAATTATTGTTGGAGTTGTACTTGATCTTATTCGTAGAATAAACGCTCATCTTTTAGCTCATCACTATGAGCGTTTCTATAAAGGATAATCAAAAAATGAACTACATACTTTTCGGAATGCAAGGATCCGGTAAAGGCACTCAAAGCAAATATCTTGCTGAGCATTTGAATTTGGAAGTTTTTGAAACCGGTGAAGCACTAAGATCTTTAGCAGAAGAAGGTAGTGAACTTGGAAATAAAGTAAAAGCCATCATGGAATCCGGAAATTTGGTTCCCATAGAAGTTGTAATGGAAATAATTGAGAATTTTTTAACAAATCTTCCTGAAGGCAAATCCGTACTATTTGACGGAATTCCAAGAAGCAAAGAGCAACAAAAGAATTTTGATATATTAATGAAAAAAAAGGGAATGGACTTCACAGCTATACTTATTGAAATCAGTGAAGAAGAAGCCATACGCAGACTCACAAACAGACGCATATGTTCAAAATGTAAAACAGTCTTCCCTGCTACTTATAAAGAAAATCGCTGTAAGGATTGCGACTCCGAACTTATCAGTCGTAGTGATGACACACCAAATGCAATTCGTATACGTTTGAATAACTTTACTAAAAAAACAATGCCTGTAATTGAAGATTACAAATCAAAAGGAAAAATAATAAGCATAAACGGCGAACAAAGTATTGAAGCTGTAAGGGACGAAATGCTCTCTAAAATAAATTAAAAGTGGGCATACACATTAAAAATGCGGATGAAATTCAAGCAATGCGAGAAGGTGGAAAAATTCTGGCTGCCATTTTAAAGGATCTTGAATTATATGTTCAGCCCGGCATAACTACGCTTGATATTGAAAAAAAAGCCGAGCAGCTTTTCAAAGGTTATATGGTTAAACCCGGATTCAAAGGTTTTCATGGTTATCCGGCTATTTTATGTATTTCTGTAAATGATGAAATAGTACATGGAATACCAAATGATAGAGTGCTTGAAAATGGTGATATACTATCCATTGATTGCGGCGTAAAATATAAAAACCTAAATACAGATTCAGCTGTTGCCATAATTGTTGGAGAAGACACTTCACCCAAAGCTAAAAAACTTGTAAACACATGCAAAAAAGCCCTTTGGTGTGGAATTAAAGAAGTAAAAGCGGGAAATAAAGTTGGAGATATTGGCGCAGCTATTGAAAAATATGTTAAAGGCAGTGGCTTTTCAATAGTGCCAAGTCTAACAGGACATGGAATAGGATATCAACTGCACGAAGAACCTCATGTGCCAAATTACGGCAAAAAAGGAAAAGGAAATGCACTCATACCGGGCATGGTCATAGCAATTGAGCCTATCATTGTTGCAGGCTCTCCGAAATACGATACCCTTGATGATGGTTGGACAATAGTTACTCGTGATGGTGACTTATCCATTCAACATGAACACAGCGTACTTGTAACTGAAACCGGATATGAAGTACTAACTTTGCGAGAGGGAGAGAAGGTATTGTAATTGTAAAATAGGTTTCGTCGATGACAAAAAAAATCTTCGGAAAGTTTTTGACGAGCTTCAAGATATTTTGTCTTTCAAAATATGCGGAAAAAAGCAAACATTAAATTAGAAAAGCTACCACTTACAATGATATTAGCTTCAGGAACTTTGCGAGTTATTGAAATAGTTTTAACGAGCCCTTCACATTGAGTTGGTAGCGAAGTTCTTATACTGAATGGCAGAAATCTTTTGATTTTGGAAATGACTTTTGGAGAAGAATTCAAAAAAATCAACCTACTTATTTATAATACGGTTAGAGTGAAATTCAAAGAATTTCCATTCTAAATAAGGTTTTTACTCCTATTGCAAATCCTTTACCACACACATATCGCATAAAAAAATAAAATTCCCTTGCACAAGTTAAATTTGACATGTAGAATCCGCCTGCTTTTAATAAGCAAGTCTTAATGGCAAAACAAGTCATCCAGGTTATGGGGATAGTAGAAGAATGCCTTCCCAATGCAACATTCAGAGTTCGCCTGGACGACACGAATTATCCTACGGACCACGAAGTGCTTTGTCACCTCTCCGGAAAAATGCGAATCAATTACATTCGTATCATCCCGGGAGATGCGGTTACCGTAGAGCTAACTCCCTACGATTTATACAAGGGACGCATTGTATTCCGTCATAAAAAAGGCTACAGCCCTAAAATGACAGCTGATGCAAGTCAAGTCGCAGAGGAGTCCGGAGTCGAAAAGGCTGATAACTCAAATGAATAAATGAAAGTACGTGCCTCAGTCCGCAGAATGTGTGATAAGTGCCGAGTAATTCGGCGCCGTGGGGTCGTACGCATTGTTTGTGCCAGTAATCCTAGGCATAAACAAAGACAAGGTTAATTAATTTCTTATTTTATGGCTCGTCTGTGTGGCGTTAACTTACCTTCGGATAAACGTGTGGAAATAGGTCTCACTTATATTTACGGTGTGGGGCGTAGTACCTCAAAAGCACTACTGAGAGAGCTATCCATAAATCCGGATATCAGAGTGAAGGATTTAACGCAAGCCGATCTATCAAAGTTGCGAGATGCATTGACTAAAATAGTTACAGAGGGGGATTTGCGGAGGAAGGTTCAGATGGACATTAAGCGCTTGCAAGACATAGGATCGTATAGAGGCTTTCGTCATAGAAGAAGGCTTCCGGTTAGAGGTCAAAGAACAAAAACCAATGCAAGAACCAAGCGCGGCAAGAAAATGGCAGTTGCCGGCAAGAAAAAAGCTACAAAGTAACCTACTAATAAACAAATATGGCTGATGCAAAAGCTAAAAAAACTGAAACAACTGTAAAGACAGTGCGTAGAAATAAGAAAAAAACCGTACTTTCCGGACGTGTCTATATTAACGCAGGGTTCAATAATACGATTGTAACTATCACGGATGAAAATGGAAAAACCATTGCTTGGTCAACTTCCGGAGCTTGTGGATTTAAAGGTTCCAAGAAGTCAACACCTTATGCCGCTCAAATGGCTGCTGAAAATGCCGCTGAAAAAGCAAGATCTTTCGGTTTTGAGAAAGCGGATGTCTTTATAAAAGGAGTCGGTGTAGGGCGTGAACAAGCTTTACGAGGACTCATTTCTCAAGGAATTCATATAGGACGTATTACGGATACGACCCCCATCCCCCATAATGGATGTCGTAAACCACGTACACGTCGCGTTTAATAAAAATAATTTAATTTATGTCTCGATACACTGGAGCAAAAGGACGATTGGTAAGGCGATTCGGAGTAAATATCTTCGGAAATGAGAAGATGGACAAGCTTCTGAATCGGCGTCCACATCCACCCGGAGTGCACGGGCAGGGTCGTCGCGGTAAGATGTCTGAATATAAAAAGCAACTTTTAGAGAAGCAAAAACTGCGTTTTATGTTTGGTATTACAGAACGTCAGCTTAGAAACTACTATAAGAAGGCTGCTGCGAAAGAAGAAGCTACAGGTATAGCATTGTTGAAACTTCTTGAAAGACGATTGGATAACGCCGTTTATCGTGCAGGTCTTGCTAAAACACGTGCTCAAGCTCGTCAAATGGTTAGTCACGGACTTATCATGCTAAACGGACGCAGAGTAAGCATTCCATCCATTCAAATCCGCGAAGGAGACGTAGCCGAAGTAAGAGCCAAATCAAAAGCAAGCCCTCTCTTCGCTCATGTGAACGAGAAAAAAGACTTTGATCACGCTCGTTGGCTCAAAGTTGATAGAAAAGCACTTAAGTTTGATGTAGCCTCCTTGCCTGAGCAAGAGGACCTTGATCAACTTATACAAACGAGCCTCATTATTGAGTACTACTCTAAGTAATCCCATAACGCCTTCCCTATGCATATTATTCAGGAAGAAATTGGTCTACCTAAGATCACTGAAAAGTCAATGGGTGACTTTCACGCCATATTTACCATCAGTCCTCTTCCTCAAGGATATGGAACAACACTCGGAAACGCTTTGCGTAGAGTGCTGCTCTCTTCCTTACCTGGAGCCGCTGTTACCGGTGTAAAAATCAAAGGTGTAACCCATGAATACACAACTCTCAAAGGAGTAACAGACAGTGTCCTTGATATCATTCTAAATTTAAAGCAGTTGGCTCTCAGCATAGATTCAAATGAAAGTTTGAGTTTGAAGCTGTCTGCAAAAAAAAGCGGTATAGTTACAGCTAAAGATATTGAAACTCCGGGTGGTGTTACAATCCATAATCCTGAACTTTATATTACTAAAATAGAGAAAGGAGGATCTTTGGAAATGGAAATTATCGTTGAAAAGAATGTGGGTTATCGTGCTTCCGTAATAGGTGAAAAGATAGAAGCTGGTCTGATTCAAGTGGATTCTGTTTTTTCTCCTCTCGCTCGCATACACTATACAGTTGAAAATACACGTGTTGGAAAACGTACAAACCTTGACAAGTTAAATCTTGAAATTAAAACGAACGGCTCCCTAACTCCGGAGGAGGCAATGAAATTTGCTGCAAGTGTATTGGAGTCATACTTCAATATTTTCAATAGAGAAGACAAGCAAGTTGAACCGGAATTCCTCAGTGATTTTGAAAAAATTGCCGCGAAAGCAAAAGCTGAGGAGGAAAATGCCAAGCCAAAACAAGAATCTTACACTCCTATTGAAATTCTTGGCCTTTCTCCACGCACTTTAAATTCTTTGATAAACGGTGATATAGGATCAATTGAACAATTGGTAAAATGTAATGAATCCAAACTCTCCAATCTGCGAGGTTTCGGTAAAAAAGCTTTAACAGAAGTGGCAGACGCTCTTGAAAAACGAGGTTTAGCACTTTCCGAAGAAGAATAATTGACTTAAAACACTCTTTTATTTATAGTCTGGCTCCTTTCATTTAAATCATGAGACATCAAAAGAAACGAAAATCACTGAATATGCAGCGGGATCACCTAAAGCTTATGCTTAGGAACCTTGCAACTTCAATAATCCTGCACGAAAGTGTAAAAACAACCAGAGCTAAAGCAAAAATGGTTCAGCCGATTGTTGAGCAACTGATAACAAAAGCCAAAATGAAAGATACTCAAAATGCCATTCGTCAAATTGGAAAAGTTGTACTTGATGAAAATGCAAGTCGCAAATTGCTTGAAGTTCTGAAAGAAAGATACAAAGAAAGATCTGGAGGTTATACTAGAATCATAAAAGTTGGCTATCGCAGCGGTGATGCAGCTGAAATGGTACAAATTCAACTCGTATAAATACTTTGCATAAAAAATGACAACGACTCATCCAAAACTCGCAGACATAAAAGCCTCTCGTCAGTGGTATCTGATAGATGCGAAAGGTATGGTGCTTGGAAAACTTGCGACACTTGCAGCAGACACATTGCGTGGAAAAAACAAAGCCTGCTGGCATCCTTCCGTAGACTGTGGAGATAATCTTATTATAATAAATGCAAAACATATTGTCCTAACCGGAAACAAAGAAAGCAATAAAATTTATTATTCTCACAGTGGGTATCCAGGCGCATTGAAAGCCGTCAGTGCAAAAAAAATGCGTGAAACATACCCTGAACGTATTTTAGAAAAGGCAATATCCGGTATGATCCCAAGAAACCGTCTTAAAAAACATATTCTTGGAAAGCTTCACATATACGCTGAATCAGATCATCCTCATGCGGGACAAAACCCTAAGCAACTATCACTTTAATTTGAATTATGAGCGATAAAGCAACCACTTTCTCAGGAACTTATTTCTACGCTAACGGAAAGCGAAAACGCGCCGTTGCTCGTGTACGCCTTTATAAGGGTAACGGTCGCATGATTGTAAACGGAAAAGAAGCTTCAACTTACTTCCCCACTTTGGACATGGTTAATGTTATGATTGCACCTCTTGAATTGACAGGGCAAAAAGGCAAATATGATGTATCCATTAAAGTTGAAGGAGGCGGAATGCAAGGGCAAGCTGAAGCATGCAGACATGGTATTGCAAAAGCGCTTATGGAAGCTGATTCAAATCACAGACAAAAGCTAAAACCTGAAGGCTACTTAACGAGAGACAGCAGGAAAAAAGAACGCAAGAAGCCCGGTCTGCACAAAGCTCGTCGTGCCGAACAGTTCTCAAAGCGTTAATTACGCCTTTCATGCGAGTAGATATACTCACTTTATTTCCATCTTTGCTTCTACCCTACTTTGGAGAATCAATTTTAAAGCGGGCTCTGGATTCAAAAGCTGTGGAAATTCATGTGCATGATATTCGTGATTATAGTCTTGATAAACATAAAAAAGTGGATGACACCCCATATGGTGGAGGAGCAGGTATGCTCATGACTTGCCAACCTATTTTTGATGCAATTGAACAGCTTAAAACATTTAATAAAGGTCCGGTAATTTATTTGACGCCGCAAGGAAAAGTTTTTAAACAAGCAAAAGCTGCATCACTTGCAAAATCCACTAATTTAATATTTTTATGTGGGCGTTATGAAGGAATTGATTACAGAGTACGCGAAGCTTTGGTAGATGAAGAAATTTCTATTGGCGATTATGTTTTAACGGGAGGAGAACTGGCGGCTTTGGTAGTGGTGGATGCAATAGTAAGATTGCTACCTGGGGTATTGGGAGATGAAAAAAGCATACATCACGACTCATTCAGCTCCGCCTTTGATGGCAAAAAGGAACACCCGCATTATACCAAGCCGGCAGATTTTCGTGGCATGAAAGTGCCTGATGTGCTTTTAAGCGGAAATCATGCCGCAATTGAAAAATGGCGTAAAGATCATCTACAATAACTTTGATGATCAAATACCACGCTCAAGATATTAAAACTCTATTATACCAACTCAAAACAAACGAGCAGGGTCTTTCAAATAAAGAAGTAAAACAAAGACGGGGTATATACGGTTATAACCGCATAACGGATGCAAATAAAGTAAAGATATCTCATATTTTTTTTAGACAATTCAAAAATATTATGGTCGTCATTTTATTGATTGCCATGATTGTAAGTTACAAATTTGACGAAATAATAGATGCAGCTGCCATAGGCATAATTGTTTTTATTATTGCAATAATGGGATTCATTCAAGAATTCCGCGCAGAAAAAGCGGTGGCTGCCCTTAAAAAAATGCTTACAGTAAATGCACTCGTTGTAAGAGAAGGCAAAATAAGTCAAATAGAGGCAAGTGAATTGGTGCCCGGCGATATAATTATTCTCAAAGAAGGTGCCCGCATACCGGCTGATGCTCGCTTGATTGAAGCCATGCAGCTGAAATGTATAGAATCAGCTCTTACAGGAGAAAGTCTTGCAAGTGAAAAACATACGCTTCCAATTAAAGAATATAAAAGCATTGGAGACCTTGGTAATATGGTTTTTATGGGTAGTGTAATAAGTCAAGGTCATGGAAAAGCGGTGGTAACTGATATTGGTATGCAAACCGAATTCGGAAAAATAGCAAGCATGGTTCAAAAAGAAAAAAATGAGCTTACACCTTTACAGAAACAATTAAATCAACTCAGTAAAATATTGGCTGGAATAATATTGTTTGCCATAACTTTGCTCTTCTTATCAGCAGTCTTAATGGGAAGAGATATTATTGAAATGTTTATGCTCAGCATAAGTCTTGCAGTAAGCGTAATTCCTGAAGGATTACCTGCAGTAATCACTCTTACTCTTGCCATAGGAGTTCAAAAAATGGCCTCTGAGAATGCAATCATAAGAACGCTCTCATCTGCTGAAACTCTTGGAAGCACAGATGTAATTTGTACTGACAAAACAGGAACTCTCACGCAGAATCAGATGACAGTGCAAGTCATTTGGATTGATGAAGTTACTCGCAAAGTAAGCGGACTTGGTTATTCACCAAAAGGTGAAATTGAAGGTGAAGCATCACAGGCATTAAATATGCTTCTGAAAATTGCAGGACTTTGCAACAATTCCGCACTTGTAAAAGAAAATGATTGTTACAAAGCGTTGGGTGATCCTACAGAAGCTTGTTTACTCACATTGGCTTATAAAGGAGGCGTTGATCCACAAGTATTGGCTGCAAAAGAACCACGCAGTAAAGAATATATTTTTGATTCGGAAAGAAAACTTATGTCCACAATCAATAACAATACTTTGCTAACAAAAGGAGCTCCGGAAGTATTAATTGAAAAATGCAGCCATGCACTTTATCACGGCAAAATATACAAACTTACAAAGAAAATGAAAAGCAACATCATGAAAGTGAATGAAGAATGGGCAAATGAAGCTCATCGGGTCTTAGCCATGGCATACAAACCTTTGAAGAAAAATGCTGAACCTGAAGAAAAAAATCTTATTTTTGTAGGTTTGGTTGGAATGATTGATCCTCCACGCAGAGAAATTAAATATGCTATTGAAAAGTGTCATCAAGCTCATATTGATGTGATCATGATAACCGGAGATCATGTATTAACAGCAAAAGCCATAGGCAAGTTAATAGGTCTTTATAATGAAGGAGATAAAATCATCAGCGGTTTTGAACTTGAAAAAATGTCGATTACAAATCTAAGAAAAATAGTGGATAAAGTAAAAATTTATGCACGAGTCAATCCAAAACATAAAGTAAAAATACTCAAAGCTTTACAAGAAAAAGGACATATTGTAGCTATGACGGGAGATGGAGTGAATGATGCACCGGCTTTAAAGCGTGCAGATATTGGTATTACTATGGGAATTACGGGAACTGATGTAGCAAAAGAAGCGGGGAACATGATACTTACAGACGATAATTTTGCCACAATTGTAAAAGCAGTTGAAAAAGGCAGGGTTATTTACAGAAATATTAAAAAATTTGTACGTTATTCATTAAGTGGAAATTTTGATGAAATGCTATTTATTAGCATTGTGTTTTTACTTGGTACACCTTTACCCTTCATTCCTTTGCAAATTTTATGGATTAATTTGCTTACAGATGCTCTACCGGGAATCGCACTTGGCATAGATGTTCCTCAAAAAAACATAATGAAACTAAAACCTCGTGACGGCAAAAAAAGCATTTGGAAAGATCTTTTAAGCTTCAGTATTCTTGCCGGAATAGTATCCACTACTGCTTCCCTTCTGCTTTATTTCAGATACTTAGGTTATCAAAGCATAGAACATACAAGAACAATAATAATGACTTTCACGGTAATTTATGAGTTATTACTCGTATTTGTAGTGAGATACGAACACAGTCATTTTTTTAGTAACTTCTTTAAAAACAAATTGATGCTTTTTGGAACAGTCGCAACAGTAATACTACAAATATTTGTAATTTATTCACCTTTTATGCAAGATATTTTAGAAACTCGCCCTTTAAAAGCAATTGATTGGATGTGGATACTCGGCATTTGTATGATTTCTATATCTATATTGGAAATGTGGAAAAAAACCAAAACTCAATCAGAATATGTATAAGAAATAAAAATGTATATTCAAGTCAAAGTCATTCCAAAGTCTAGAGTTACTGAATTTGTAGAGATGATGGAAGATGAAACTTATAAATTCAGGCTAAAATCAGCACCCGAGAAAGGTCGTGCCAATAAAGAGTTAATTGATTTTTTATCAAAAAAACTTATGACTCATAAAGATAAAATCTCAATAATAAGTGGCCACAAAGAGCAAAGAAAATTATTAAAGCTTCCTGATGATGTTGATTTATCATACTTAAATTCAGACAACAAATATGCCTCAAAGAAGAGTAGAAATCATGCTAATCTGATAATATGATACAAGCAAAGAAATCTTTGGGGCAAAATTTTCTTGAGGATGAAAATACATTACTGCATATTATTGAAGCTGCAAGTTTGCTTCCCAATGATCATGTACTTGAAATAGGTCCAGGGAAAGGTGCTCTAACCGACAAATTGCTAGATAAGGCTGCACAAGTAACCGCCTTGGAATTGGATGAAAGATTAATATCTTTTTTAAAGAAACGTTACTCCGGACGCAAAAATTTTCACCTGCTACATATTGATGCACTTAGCTATAAACCACCATCCACTACTTATAAAATTGTGGCAAACATTCCGTACTACATTACCTCACCTCTTCTAAGACACTATTTATTTGAGCAATTTTTAGATGGAAATCCTCCAAAGTCAATAATATTCATGCTTCAAAAAGAAGTAGCGCAGAAAATCATGGCAAAAAAAGCTAAACATAGCTTATTATCTTTGCAAGTACATATGTTTGGAGAGCCAAAATGGATCTGTAGCGTAGAAAAAAGAGCTTTTAATCCACGTCCTAAAGTTGACTCAGCCGTAATTAAAATTAATGTTAATGAAAAGGCGAAATTAGATGTGGATTTAAAAAAACTGTTTTGGCTTTTTAAAGTCAGTTTTGCTCAAAAACGGAAGAAATTGAGCAAAAATTTATCTAATGTTTTAAATTTGCAGGCAAATGAAATAAAAGAAAGACTGACAAAATTGGGAATCAACAAAGACATCAGAGCGGAAGCTCTGAGTATTGAAGAATGGGGACTCATTTATGAAGCCTTTCTTACCTGATTGAGTGCATCTCTCATTGCAATAGCGGCTTCTCTGGTAGCTTGAGCATAATGAGAGCCATCTTCAGGACCTTCCACTTTTTCATAGGCATAAATAATTGCTCTTGAACTACTAACAATACAGCCCAAACCCTCATCATCAAAACATGATGCAACAGTACCCGCATTACCACCTTGCGCTCCATATCCAGGTGCAAGGAAAAATATATTTGGCATAATTTCACGAAGCTTAGCAGCTTCTTTCGGATAAGTTGCAGCTACAACAGCACCTACAGAAGAATAATTTTCTTTCCCAATATGATCAAAACCCCATGTTCCAACAAAATGACCCATTAACTCCGCAATGCTCATTTCTTCTTCTTGCGTAATCCTATCTTGAAGATCTCCTGAAGAGGGATTTGATGTTTTAACTAAAATGAAAATGCCTTTACCGTGCCTTCCACATTCATCCAAAAAAGGCATTATACCGTCTCGCCCAAGATATGCATTAACGGTAATGGCATCTACCGGATATACATCTGAAAGATAAGCAGTGGCATAAGCTTGAGCAGTGCTACCTATATCACCTCGCTTGGCATCCAATAGCACTAAAAGCCCCTGCTCTTGAGCATAGGTGCAAACATGCTCCAAAGCCCTCATTCCCATCCATCCAAATTGCTCAAAAAAAGCAGCTTGAGGCTTAACCATAACTGCAATATCCTTTACTGCATCAATAATTCCTTTACTGAAATTCAAAAAAGATTCCGCCTCAAATTGATAGTCATCTTTCAATTCTTTCACATGCTCTCTTACAATACTTCTTGGAATACGATCCATGCAAGGATCCAAACCAACGCAAAGCACAGAATTTTTCATTCGTATAGCATCTACCAACCTATCGGCAAAATTTTTATTCATTTTTTAAAAATTTTTAAATGTCTAATTTAAAAGAGAAAGTTTTTGTGCCCACCTTGTAGGATCCATTGAGAACTCACGCAGTATATATGCTTGCTCTTTATTTATATCTCCCCTCTGAACAGCTACATCAATAATTGTGGAAAAAGATGTTACTGTTTGCAATGGTACATCAAATTCTTTAAAAATTTTATCAGCTTCTTTCATTCCATAAGTATTTATTGCCAGCACTTTTACAACATTTGCATCACAGTCTTCTTGCAAAGCCCTAACACTTGCAGCACTACTGCCACCCATGGAAATAAGATCTTCAATAAGTACTACAGATTGAGCTTTATCCATACGACCCTCCACCCTCTTTTTAGTGCCATGACCTTTTGCTCGTTTACGCACATAGACCATTGGTTTATTCAAAGCTTCAGCAAGCCATGCTGCCCACGAAATACCCGCTGTTGAAGTACCTGCAATAACATCCACATCATCACCTTCAAGGATATCAATGAAGACATTAATAATACGACGGCGTAAATCTACATTTGAAGTTATAGATCGCATATCACAATAAACCGGTGATTTAATGCCACTGGTCCATGTAAACAAAGGATCCAAGGAAATTTTTACTGCTTCATAATCAAGCAGAGCTTCGGCAATATTTTTTGCCGTATTCATATCTATAAAAATTTAAAGAGTTAAATATCAACAATTACCTCTTCCCCCTTCTTTTCACCAGTCAGCTTTCCATTTTCCATCACAATATTGCCTTTTACAACAGTCATTATGGGCCAACCTTTCAAAGTATATCCTACATAAGGTGACCAAGCACAAGCAGAAAAAATATCCAATTCTTTTATACACTTTTCCATTTCCATATCAACCAATACCAAATCCGCATCCATAAACTCTTCAATCCCACCTTTAGATTTCAAAGAAAAAATTCTTGCAGGCTCTGCAGCCATCAATCTTACAACATCACTAAGATCTAACATATTCTGAGATACTTCATTAAGCATGAGAGGCAAACTGAACTCAACCCCAGGCACACCTGAAGGAGATGCAAGCCCTTTTGATTTTTCTTCTTTGGTATGAGGTGCATGATCTGTTGCGATACAATTTATACTGCCACCTCGCAAGGCTTCCCATAAAGCAATTAAGTCTGACTCCTGACGCAAAGGAGGATTCATCTTTAAAAAGCCGTCTTTCATATCATCAACTGTGAAATACAAATGATGAGGTGCAACTTCACAAGTCAAAAGAGGATTCTGCCTTGCCTGCAATTCTTCCAATTCCGCTTTGCAACTCATATGAGCAATGTGTAATTTATTACCTATCTTCTCCTGAAGAGAAAGAGCTTCACAAATGGCAATTTTAGCGCATTCACAATCACGAATTTTAGAATGAACTTGCACATGTGATTCCTCTAAAAAAATCTTACTACGCTTTTGAATGCGTGCTTCATTCTCAGCATGTACTATAACAGGAATGTTTTTTTCTTTGCATACTTCAAAAACTTTTTCCCATTGTATGGCTTTATCTACCAAAAGATTTCCGGTAGAACTGCCCATATATATTTTAATTGCAGGAACATTCTGCACCTTTTCAATTTCCTCTATATTACCAATGCCAGCAGCTCCAAAATGGAAACCATAATTCACATAACTTCTACCTTTTACATGAGTACGCTTCGCTTCCAGAGCTGCACTTGAAATAATTGGAGGTTCATTGTTTGGCATATCCAAAACAGTAGTAACACCACCCATGGCGGCGGCAGCACTACCGCTTTCCCAAGTTTCCTTATGAGCTGCACCCGGCTCACGAAAATGTACATGAGGATCAATCACTCCAGGTAATAAAAATTTTCCTCGTCCATCTATTTCTTTATCGGCAAAATCAAAAGGTCCGGTAATAATACCCCCTTGCACAAAAATATCCTCTTCATTTACTCCATCAACACGCACAACCTTTACATTTCTAAAAATCAATTTCATAAAGCAAGTAATTCTGAAATAATAGCCATACGCATGGCAACTCCATTTTGAGCTTGTATGAAATATTTTGCGCGCGGATCGCAATCCACTTGCGGTAAAATTTCATCAACACGTGGAAGCGGATGCAACAAGGCAGATGTTTTTTTCATAAGCTTTATTTCTTCTTCCCCAATAACGTAAAGACCTTTGTACTTAAAATATTCTTCACGTGAAGGAAAGCGCTCTTCTTGCACACGAGTTTGAACCAGTACGTCAGCTTCTTTCAAAGCTTTTAACATATCGGAATGTTGCTCCACGCTATGACCTGCAGCCTGCAAAACTTCAATATATTCGGAAGGCATGGCAAGTTCAGGAGGTGTAACAAAAATAAAACGAATTGAATGGAATTTGGAAAGTAAATTTACATCCGCATGCACTACCCGACTGTATTTCATATCACCAAGACCTACAAAAGTAAAATCTTCAAGCCGCCCCACATGCTCCTTGATTGTCAATAGATCCAAAAGCCCTTGAGTGGGATGATCAGCAGGTCCATCGCCTCCATTTATAACCGGAACTTCACTCCCCCTTGACAGTTCGGCAACGGAACCAGGCTGTGGATGCCGCATTGCAATTATATTCACATAGGTGGAAATTGTTTTACCACTATCATACAAAGTTTCTCCTTTCTTGCTGGAAGAAGTTTCTTTCATCATTGCGTTTGATATAACAGAACCTCCCAAACGAAGCATTGCTGTTTCAAATGAAAAACGTGTACGTGTGGAAGGCTCAAAGAAAAGTGTTGCTAAAATTTTTCCTTTAGCCAAGTCCAAAGATCGCTTTTCACGCACAATTGGTAAAAAAGTCTCCGCTCTGTCTATGAAGCGCTCAATCTCTTCGCGAGTCAAATCTTTAGAAGAAAGAAGATGTTTCATTGGCGAGATAATAGCATGTTGAAAAACTTGCCGCAATTCGCTAAAGTGCTGAACAAATGAAGAAACAATCAATCACATTGACACTTCAAGACGGAAGCAGCTTGACCGGCAAATCTTTTGGAGCTTTTATTGAATCTGAAGGAGAAGTGGTGTTTACAACAGGAATGGTTGGTTATCCTGAAAGCCTTACGGATCCTTCTTTTAAAGACCAAATTTTGGTGCTCACATATCCACTGGTTGGTAATTATGGTGTGCCTTTTGAAAAACTGGATGAATACAATCTTAGCAAATGGTTTGAAAGTTTACGCATTCATATTAAAGGACTGATAGTTGAAGATTACAGTGAAATTTATTCACACTGGAACGCCAACAAAAGTTTGGCGGACTGGCTAAAGGAATACAATATTCCTGGCATTACTGGGATAGATACGCGTGCACTCACACAAAAACTTCGTGATGAAGGAAGTATGCTGGGAAAAATTCATGATGCAAATCATAAACCGGATACTAATTTTTATGATCCGAATACAGAAAATCTTGTTGCGAAAGTGAGCTGTAAAGATGTGCAAAGTTATGGTGATGGTGAAAAACATATAGCAATTTTGGATACAGGAATTAAAACAAACATATTGCGAAGTTTTTTAAAGAGGGGTGTGAAAATTACAGTTTTCCCTTGGAATCAATCTCCTTTTGATTACGAAAAAAGCAATAACATGAAATTTGACGGATATTTCTTTGCAAACGGACCTGGAGACCCTAAAACTTTAGATGAAACTGTAAATATTATGCGGGAAGCTTTGAATCAAACTAAACCTGTTTTTGGAATTTGTTTGGGGAATCAAATAATGGGACGAGCGGTAGGTGCAAAAACTTACAAACTGCCATATGGTCATAGAGGGCAAAATCAAGCTTGTATAGACCTACGCACTGGACGCTGTTATATAACTTCTCAAAATCACGGTTATGCTGTGGATCCAAAGAAGCTGCCAAAAGACTGGGCAGTCTGGTTTGAAAATGCGAATGATGGCAGCGTGGAAGGTCTGCGCCATAAATCCAAACCTCACTTCAGCGTTCAATTTCATCCTGAAGCATGCCCCGGACCTACAGACACTGATTATCTTTTTGATGAATTTATTGCCTTACTTTAGTGTATACTCAAGAAGATGTTCATTTGTCTTGATGTTGAAAGCACCGGCTTAAATCCGAAAAAAGACCATTTGATTGAAGTGGCTATTGTGCATTTTGACCATGAAAAAATATTGGAAGAATGGAGTTCGCTCATAAAACCGCCAATTCCAATACCTGAATTTACAAAACGACTCACTGGAATAAATGATGAAATGGTCTCAAAAGCACCTGCAATTAATGAAATACTTGGCATTATTAAAGAAAAATGCGGAAATCATCCTATTATGGGGCATTTTATATTTTTTGATATAAATTTTCTACGTGAAAACGGTCTGCATCTTGAGAATTTAGCATTGGACACTTGTCAACTCACTCAAAGCTTACTCCACAATGAAGCAAGTTACAGCTTGGAGGTATTGGTTGAAAAATTAGGTTTACAACAGCCAAATGCACATAGGGCTCTGGACGATGTAAAAGCCAATATTGAGCTTTTTTGGAGGCTTAGTGATCATATTCGCGCACTATCAAATCGTGAGAAAGAAGTAATAAAAACTATTTTACAAAAAAGTGATTGGAATTGGGCAGCTATAATACTCTCCATTTTGGAGGAAATCGGTGGAAAGCGCATATATCCAAGTGAAAGAAAAAAATCTATTTCAAATACTGTGGGCATAAATATAAAACGAACAGAGCCTCCTTTTTTAATGGAAAATGCAAAAATTACTTATCAAGATTTAATTAACTACAGTCTTAATCTTGAAGGAAGTGTATTGCTTTCTGTACCTGATGTAAATCTTTTACCGCCACATCCGAACCTAGGCATTTTAAAACATCCAAACAACTATTTAGATGAAGATCGTCTTGCTTTATATCTGCAAAAAGAAAAATTGACCCAAAAGCAAAGTTTACTTGGAATAAAATTATCACTATGGGCAAATACTACGATTGATGGCTCAAAATCAACACTTCGCCTTGTTAAAGATGAAAAAGAAGATTGGTTTCATGTTTGCGGACAAGAAGGAATGCCAAGATCTTTTTATAAAAAAGCTTTAAATAAAGCGATGAATAAAAAAATCATAGCCATAGATCATCATTATTTTCTAAAAGATCGCAGTCGTAAAAATCCGCTGATATCTCAAAGAAATCACATTGTTTTAGGAGAAACGGAAGCACTGGTCAGTGAATTGCAAAAAACTTGGCATATACGACTTAGTGAAAACAGTTTTTTAAGTGATATACGAAGATTAAAGCAAGAAAATCCCAAATCAGAAGAAATTCTGAATCACATCGCTGCAAAACTTTCAATTTTTTACGGTTTCATTGGTATGGAACTGCAACGTTATGAAGGATCCAATGATCCTCGCCACCCCATAATAATTGAAGGACATCATAGAAATACACCTGAATGGAATCGCGTTATGAAAGCGGCTGCATCCATTCAATCCGCAGTAGCCGCACTTGGAAATAATTTAAACCAAGGACCCACACTTGATGCATTTGAAAAACAAATTAAGTTTTTACATAAAATTATGAGTGTCCAAGGACCTTTGCTTTGGCTAGCAAAAAGTCAAGATGGCATGCCCTTAATACATTCTTTCCCTCAAAATACAGCTCAAATTTTTAAAGAGCGAATATGGAATACAAATTCAGCCTTACACCTTTTTGCTCGCAATGCAAACATGGATGATGACTTTGCCTTCATTCGTAAAGAACTCAATCTAAACAGCTCTTTCAAGTACATAACCGATGAATACAAAACATCCATACCTATAATATATCCAAAAAAAGCAATGCCTCATCCAAGTGACCCTGGAAATATTCCATATTGCATTCATGAAATTGCAAAAGAAATGCCTAATGCAGGCAATATAATTGTACTGGTTAATTCCATGACTGTTGCAAAACAATTTTTCTATAAATTCACGGAAAAAGTCTTAGAATCTGGACGAAAATTATTTGTACAAAACATGAGTGGAGGTTTGGGCAAAATTGTAAAAATGTCTGAAAAAACAGATGGTAAGAATATTTTTGTCGGCAATGAAGCCATGCTTAAAAAGCTACTGAGCGAAGATATTAAATTACAAATGATGGCTGTGCATAAACTGCCATTTTCTCATCCAGACTCTCCAATTCAAAAAGCAAGAAGTAGACATTACAAAAATATTTACAAAGAATTTTCACTGCCCGCAGCAAAACTCAGACATGCCAGAAATATAAATGCATTCCTTGGCAATGACAGGAAAAACAAAAGGATTTTAATGCTTGATCCCAGAGCGCAAAACCTATTCTAAGCTGCCAACAATCTCAAGTTGTTTTTCAACTGCAACTTTCTCACCTTCCAAGTATTTAATCTGAAAGTCACTTAAATCATCTCCTTTTTTCAGTCTTTCAACAATAAAATCATGATATTCTTTTACAGTTTCCAAGCTCATTTCAGATTTCTTTTCAGAAGATAAAACAAGTAATGAAGCTCTATTACTTTTATTGTCAAAAAGGAAAATACCATTTCTTACCATGTAAGTCTCACTACCTTCCTTCATTTTTAAAATAACGGGACTGAACTCCACGCTTCCCGTAAGAGAAGCGTGGTTTGGAAGACATTGTATATCCCCTCCTTCAAGCGTCAAAGAGACAGATTCCACACTAGACTTGATAACACTTCCTTCCGGAGTAAAAATGACAAATTCAAATGTATTATTTTGAGACATTAAGCAGATGTGTTAGCTGTTTCTTTCTTTTCTTTTTGAGCTTTATTATGACGTTCCACAACTTCTTCAATACCGGCTGCCATGTAAAAATGCGCTTCATCAATATGATCATATTTACCTTCCAAAATTTCTTTGAAAGAACGAACCGTATCTTTAATACTCACATAAACACCAGGTATACCTGTGAATTGTTCCGCAACATGAAAGTTTTGCGAAAGGAATTTATCTACACGGCGCGCCCTATGAACAACTTGTTTATCTTCTTCCGAAAGTTCATCCATTCCCAAAATTGCAATAACATCTTGCAACTCTTTATAACGTTGTAAAAGCATACGCACTCCAGTTGCAACTTCATAATGTTCTTCTCCAACCACATCTACACTAAGCGCCAAAGAATTTGAATCCAATGGATCAACAGCCGGAAAAAGAGCCAAAGACGCTCGTTTACGATTAAGGACCACGGTAGCATCCAAATGCCCGAAAGTTGTTGCAGGAGCAGGATCAGTCAAATCATCCGCCGGCACATAAACAGCTTGCACCGATGTAATGGATCCATTTTTAGTGGAAGTAATGCGCTCCTGCAGAGCAGCCATATCCGTAGCAAGCGTAGGTTGATATCCAACCGCGGAAGGCATACGTCCAAGTAGAGCAGAAACTTCAGATCCTGCTTGCGTGAAACGAAAAATATTATCAATAAACATAAGAATATCTCGCCCTTCATCACGGAATTTTTCAGCAATAGTCAAACCTGTAAGAGCCACACGCATACGTGCACCTGGAGGTTCATTCATTTGACCAAAGACCATAGCCAGTTTGTCAATAACTCCACTGTCTTTCATTTCATGAATAAGATCATTACCTTCACGAGTTCTTTCACCTACTCCCGCAAACACGGAATAACCTCCATGTCCCATGGCAACATTATGTATCAACTCTTGCATAATAACCGTCTTTCCAACTCCCGCTCCACCAAAGAGAGCAACTTTTCCACCTTTAATGAAAGGACACAGAAGATCTACAACTTTAATACCGGTTTCAAAAATTTCCACAGAAGGATTTTGTTCAGTAAACGTTGGAGGAGCAGCATGAATCGGACGCCTTTCAATGCCTTCACCCATTTCAGGGCCACCATCAATAAGATCTCCTGTTACATTAAAAACCCTACCAAGAACTTTTTCTCCCACAGGAGTTGTTATTGGAGATTCCATATCAATAACTTCATCACCGATGGAAAGTCCGTCAGTGGTAGACATGGAAATTGTCCGAACCAAATTATTTCCAAGATGCGCCTGCACCTCAAGCACCACACGTCCAGCCGGACCTTCCACATGCAAAGCTGAATATTGATCCGGAATATGACTTGGGAAGTGCACATCCACAACCACACCGATGATTCTGGAAATTTTTCCCTTTGGATGAGCTTGTTTTTTATCTGCCATTATTAATGAGTTAAATGTAAAGAAATGAGTTTAATCTTCTTCAAGAGCCATGCTTGCTCCCATAAGTTCCGCAATTTCTTGTGTTATTTTAGCCTGACGAATAGAATTAAACACCCTGGTAAGATCCTTAATCATACGATCTGCAGAATCCGTTGCATTTTGCATTGCAATCATACGACTTGAATATTCAGAAGCTTTAAGCTCTAAAAAAGATTGTAGAAACATAGCCTGAATAATTTGTTCATAAAGTCTAGTCAGCACTTGCCCCTGAGATGGCGCAAAAATCATAAATTTATTATCGTCTTGGATAAATTCCGGCACTTCTTCTTTATCCAAATGTCCAAGCACGGCTTCAAGAGTGTCATCTGAAAAAGGAAGAAATGGCTTCATAACCGGATAAAAAGTAAATGAATTTTTATAATGAGGAGCTATGAAAATAACCTCTTTAACAATGCCGTCTGTCCAATAAGACAGGATCTTATCTATTATTTTCAAAACATCAATAGTAGATAATTTTTCCGGCAGTCCGGTAAATTGCTCAGCAATATCAATTTTATTGTTAAGCGCATAATCTTGAGCTTTTTTTCCTATCGTCATCAAAATACGCTGATCTTCCGGCGTATTTTTCCATTTATCGCTGCGGAAAAGAGCCTGAATCAATTTCGTATTTAAAGGTCCACATAAACCCTTGTCTGAAGTATAAAGAACAAAAAGAGTTTTACCTTTTTTTCTTTTTTCAGTATAAATACTTGTAAAGGAAGAGTCATTATTTCTATCCAAAACTTTCAGAAGTTCCCATACAAAAGATCTTGCGGATAGCGCTCTTGTTTGAAAACGTTGCATTTTACTTGCAGCCACCAATTGCATGGCTTTGGTGATTTTCCGAGTGTTTTTCACTCCGGCAATCTGTTTCTTGATTTCAAGTAGATTTCCTGACATTAGGCAAAAAAGTTATCTAAAATTTCTTTCATGGAACCTTCTATTCCTGGGGTAAGTTTCTTTTCCTGTTGAATTGCGTCAATCAGTTCCTTATGACCTGTCTGAACAAGAGCGAACAAAGATTCAATCTTTTCGCCAACTTCATTAGCTTCAAGCGAGTCAAAATAGCCTTTTGTTGCAGCAAACAAAACAATAACTTCTTTCCAAAGAGAATATGGATTGTTTTGCTTTTGCTTCAAAGCCTCAACAACACGCCGTCCGCGCGTCAGTTTGGATTTGGTAGCTTCATCCAATTCAGAAGCAAATTGAGAAAAAGCTTCAAGTTCATAATACTGAGCCAAATCAAGTTTAACAGTACCGGATACCTTTTTTACAATCTTTGTTTGAGCTGATCCTCCCACACGTGATACTGAAATACCCACATTGATCGCAGGTCTAACGCCTCTATTAAACAGGTCTGACTGAAGAAAAATCTGCCCATCTGTAATTGAAATAACATTAGTTGGAATATAAGCCGAAACATCATTGGCTTGAGTTTCAATAATTGGAAGTGCGGTAATTGATCCACCTCCTTTTTCATCACTAAGTTTTGCAGCACGTTCAAGCAAACGGCTATGTAAATAAAACACATCACCCGGATAAGCCTCACGCCCCGGTGGACGACGAAGCAAAAGCGACATTTCACGATAAGCAACGGCATGTTTTGAAAGATCATCATAAACAACCAAAACATGCTTACCTTTATTCATAAAATATTCTGCAATTGCGCAACCTGCATAAGGAGCAAGATATTGCATCACTGCAGATCCCGCAGCTGGAGCTGAAACCACAACGGTATATTTCATTGCACCCGCATCTTTCAGTTTCTGTACCACTTGAGCAGTTTTAGACTCACGTTGAGCCACTGCAACATACACACAAATCATATCTTGATCAGCCTGATTCAAAATCGTATCAATAGCCACGGTTGTCTTTCCGGTTTGGCGATCACCGATAATAAGTTCACGCTGTCCACGTCCAATCGGCACAAGGCTATCAATTGCGACAATTCCAGTCTGTAAAGGCTCATGTACAGATTTGCGATCCATTACTCCCGGTGCCGTAGATTCATGAGGCATAGGTACATCAGACTTGTACTCACCTTTTCCATCAAGAGTAGCTCCAAGTGGATCAACAACACGTCCCATTATAGCTTCTCCAACAGGAATAGATAAAAATTGACCCGTGGCTTTAACGAAAAGACCTTCACGAATTTCCGTGCTTGCCTGCAAAACAAGTGCATAAGCAGCATCTTGCTCAAGATTCATAACGAGAGCGCTTGCATTAACACCCTCAATACTGACAACTTCATTCATCTTCAGTCCTGAAAGACCTTGAATTTTGATCACTCCATCCTTATAGGATTGAATGACCCCTTGTCTACCTCCCGAAGCTACCGAAGCTTGCTTGACTTCGCTCAGAGCAGCTTCCACGGAAGACAGAAAGTTTTTAAGTGTTTCTTCTGCCATAAAATTAGACGGAATTTAGGGAAATAAAAGATTGAACTCTGGCAACCCAAGAATGATCATGAACCTGACCGTTCTTAAAGATACGGAGTCCGCCAATAAGCTTTTTATTGATTTGGAAAACTGGAAAAGCAAGAGGCTGTTCTTTCAACAAAGAATGCCTTATTTCTTGCTTTAGCTTGGGAGTAATTTCACGAGGACTTTGCACAACTACATAAGCTGCATTTACAACTCTTTGTCCAAGATTTATTAATTCTGCGGACAAATCTTGATAAGTATAATTCATAAGCAATAAGCGAAGACTTTCCGCTAAATGACTTTCTCCTTTTATAAGCTCAGACACCACTCTCCACCTATCTTTTTCTTTGAAAGAATAGAAGTCAGCATTGAGTTTATCCAGCTTATCGGCAAAAACTCCCGTAAAAAATTCCAAAACCGCCTTGAAAAAGGCGTTAGCTTCAATCTCAGCTGTTTTTGAGCTTTTTATATAAGATAAAGTCAAAGAAAGATCGCTCATAAAATCTTCCATGCTGCGATGACTTAAATAATGTTTAAAAGCTGCCGGCACTCGCAAACTCTCCAAAGTCTTCTCACGAGCATTCACATTTCCATCAAAAAAATCCGTATGTTTTGCAAGAAAAGCCACAATGGCATGAATCAATGCTGTAAGAAAATAATTAATCATATTTTATTGGGAATATTGTTTCCAAGCGTCCTGAATGCTCTGATTAATAAGAGTTTCAGGTACTTTATTTTGAACAATCTCTAAAATGATCTTGCTCATAAGTGACATGACCTCTTTTTCGGCATCTTTAAGCAGGTCTTTCTTCTTTTGATTGATCTCTTCTTGCGCTTCTTGAAGCATACGAGCACGAGCCTCTTCCATTTCAGCAATGAGTTTTGCCCTCTCCTCTTCTGTAAATTTCTTGAGGCCGGCAAGCTCGGCACGCAATCGCTCTTCAGAAGCATCTCTGTCTTCCTTGGCTTGCTGTAAAGTTTTTTCAAACTCAAGGCGCAACCTATTGGACTCTTCAATACTGCCGGCAATTTTCTCACGACGCTCATCTACAATCTTCATAAGAGGCGCATAAAAATAATGTGTGAGAATAGCAAGCAAAACTCCGGTACTCACCAAGTAAAAGAAGACGCTTCCTAGCTCAATGCCTAATCTTGAAAGTTGATCCATAAAGGAGAAAATTATATTACGAAGAGTATGATCAATGAGACCACCAAGGAGTAAATCGCTGTAGATTCAGCCAAAGCGATCGCAACTATCATGTTTGTAAAGAGTTTATCACTCATTTGAGGATTCCGAGCCATAGCTTCAAGAGCTTTACCTCCAATGAATCCTTCACCAAGACCGGAACCTATTGCGCCAATGGCCATACAAAATCCGGCGGCGATTAATCTTGCAGCTTCTACATCCATATATTTAGGGGTTTAAAGAATATAAAATGGATTTTAAAAAATTAGGTTTTGGGTGAAGACTCCACTCCTTGCACAGCTGATGCAATATAAATTGTACCCAGCAGTGCAAATACGAAAGCTTGCACAAAACCGGATAAAATACTGAGCGCTATGAAAGGAATGGGTACAACAAATTGCGTTGCGAACATAAGTCCAGCAACTATTCCAACAACAACTTCTCCTGCAAACATATTACCGAATAGACGGGTAGAAATGGAAACCAACTTTGCAAGCTCTCCTATTATATCTAAAAGTCCCAAGAAAAAATCCATTAAGGCTTGAGGTATGTCCTTAAAAGAGCGAATTTTGAAAAAGACATCAAGCTTAATAAAATTGGAAATATGTCTAAGTGGAGATCTAGTCAGAGCTACCAAATGAGACAAAATCACAAGCAAAAGACCCAAGGCTATTGGCAAACTGTAATCTGATGTTGCAGTTCTAAAAAGAGGCTTTCCTTCAATAACCACACTTTGCACAAAAGGAATAAGCGTGAACTGATTTGCAAACATTAAAAATATGAAAATGGTAAAAATCAAAGGGAAAAAGCGGCGCGCTTCCTTTTCTGAACCGAAAATAACCTGCATTTTTTCAAGCATAAACTCCATAAGCATCTCTGCAATCATCTGAGAACGAGTGGGAAACAAAGTTGCACCTCGCCGAACCCAAAATGCAAAAACAATAATAATTAACATACTTGCAAAAGCCGCAACCATGGAATTTGTAACAGTCAGAGCACCAATTTCAAATATTGGAGAGGACGGTAAACTGATATCGGGAAGACTTGCCATGATTATTTAAGATTAGTTGTTTTATCCAAAGAATAAGCCTTTATCTTCTTATAAATAAGAAATTGAATACTTGGAAAAGCAATTACCAAACCGGCAATGAAGAAGCCAGGGAAGCTGCCGAATTTCTGATCAAGTAAATAACCAACTCCGGCAAACAGAGTCATACCAAAGACAACCATAATTGAAACCTGACCAAAAACAGCAATTCTGCTACTCGCCCATGTGTCAAGAAGGGCCTCTGTCTTCTTATCTTCAATATTTTTCCTGCTCTCAGCCATATTTTTAAACTTTTAAGTGTTTCCAAAATTGCGCGGACATTTTAGGGATATATAAAAAAAAAGCAAGAGATAAAAAACCGCTTTGATTTTAAAGCTTTTGAAGCTTTTTTATGAAATTCAAAGTCTTTTTTTTAGCTCCTCAATTTCATCACGAAGTTCAGCAGCTTTTTCAAATTGCATATTTTGCGCAGCCATATCCATTTCAACTTCAAGATGTTCAATCAAACGGAACAACTCTTCTTTTGGAACTTTCTTCACATCAAACCTGCGAACTTGCTTTTTTTCACTTTCTTTCCTTTTCATCTCTATATCTTTCACAGCTTTCTTAATGCTTTGCGGAGTAATTCCATGCTTTTCATTATAATCTTTTTGAATTTTACGACGTCTGTCAGTTTCATCCATAGCTTCTCGCATTGCATCCGTAATCTGATTTGCATACATGATTACAAAACCTTGAGCATTTCTTGCAGCCCTTCCAATAGTTTGAATCAATGCTGTGGTACTGCGCAAAAAGCCTTGCTTATCAGCATCTAAAATTGCAACCAAAGACACCTCTGGAAGATCCAAACCTTCACGTAAAAGATTGATTCCTACCAGCACATCAAATTTTCCAAGCCGCAAATCCCTTAAAATTTCAATCCTCTCCAATGTATCAATGTCCGAATGCAGATACCTTACAGCCACCCCCGCATCGGTAAGATATTCTGTAAGATCTTCAGCACTGCGCTTTGTCAATGTTGTTACCAAAACTCGTTCTTCTTTTTCTGTACGCATACGAATTTCTTCCAGCAAATCATCCATTTGTCCATCTTTTGGACGTACCTGCACCTCCGGATCCAAAAGTCCCGTTGGCCTGATGATTTGCTCAATTACCGCTTCTTCATGTTCCGATTCATATTTACCGGGTGTTGCAGAAACAAAAACTGTGCTTTTCATATAATCTTCAAACTCTTCAAATCTAAGTGGCCGATTATCATAAGCCGAAGGTAAACGAAAACCATGCTCCACCAAATTTTGCTTTCTTGATAAGTTCCCGTTATGCATGGCGCCAATTTGCGGAATTGTAATATGAGACTCATCAATCATAAGAAGAAAGTCCTCAGGAAAAAAATCCATGAGCGTTGGCGGCTTGCCTCCCGGACCGCTACCTCCAAAGTAACGAACATAATTTTCTATTCCACTCACATAACCGGTTTCTTGAAGTATCTCCATATCATACTCCGTACGAGTCTTTAAACGCTCCGCCTCCAAATGCTTTCCAAGCTGTTTAAGTTCATTATAACGCTCATCCAACTCCTCTTGAATAAGTACAACAGCTTTTTTGATTTTTTCTTCAGTCGTTACATTATGTTTCGCTGGGAAAATTGTCACTTCCGCCGTTTTACCATGAATCTCACCTGTAAAAGGTTCTATTTCAGTAATTGCTTCAATTTCATCTCCCCAAAATTCCAAGCGCAAAGCTGTATCTCCTCCAGGTGGAAAAATTTCCACCACATCACCCAGCACATGAAATTGTCCTTGTTTAAAATCCGCACGAGATCGTTCATATTGCAAATCAGTTAGAGTTCTAAGTAATTCATCTCGCTTTACTTCTTCACCAATGCTAAGAGTGACCCTAAGGTCCAGATATTCTTTCGGAGAACCGAGACCATAAATGCAAGATACAGATGCCACAATGATGGTATCTCTACGTGTCAACAGGTCTGCCGTGGCTTTATGCCTGTATTTATCAATCTCATCGTTGATTTGTGCATCTTTTTCAATATATGTATCGCTGTGAGCGATATAAGCTTCCGGCTGATAGTAATCGTAATAAGATACAAAATAATTAACTGCATTATCCGGAAACATCTCTTTAAGTTCACTGCAAATCTGTGCTGCCAAGGTTTTATTATGAGCCAAAATAAGTGCCGGTCTCTGAAGCGCTTCAATCACATTCGCCATTGTAAAAGTCTTACCGGTCCCTGTGGCACCAAGCAAAGTTTGAAAGCGCTTACCCTCCTTAATCCCTTTAACTAAAGCCGCAATTGCAGCGGGCTGATCACCTTTGGGAGTCATCCCAGATTTCATCTGAAATAGTCTATCTTGCATACTGAAAAAGCTTTATAGCCGATCAAAGTTAGCAAGAGAGCTGGCGTCAATCAAGAGACTTATGAAAAGATCGATGTCTTCATCGCAAAGACCTGTGTCTACGTGCAAGACCAATCACAGTAGATAAACGTCTACTGTCTACCTTCTTAAGGACATCAGGCTTCAAAAGAACCGTTATGATCAATTGAAATAAAAGCATTATTCGTATTTTATAAGATTTATTAATTTTGTCAAGCTATCTCTGCAAAAAAATATGCTATAGTTCACTCAAGTTAATTTAAAAAATGCCATTACACCTACTGCAAATTGCCAAAAAACTTGCACATGATGCAGGAAAGTTAGCACTGGAATATCAAGAAAACGGATTCAAAGTGGAATCAAAAGGAGGTGTGGACATTGTTACGGAAGCTGACAAAGCATGCGAAAGGCTTATATTAAAAACAATCAAAGACAATTTTCCAGACCATGCCATATTAACGGAAGAATCAGGTTCAATAGGAGATCCGAAATCAGAATATAAATGGATTGTGGATCCAATTGACGGAACTGTAAATTTTGCACATGGACTTCCATATTACTGCGTCTCTATCGCCATTATTCATAAAGGAATACCGATAATCGGCGTTGTGGAAGCTCCGGCACTTGGAGAAGTTTTCTGGGCGAAACAAGGTCATGGAGCTTTTTGTGGAAAAAGAAAATTGCAAGTATCTAAAACCTCCCATATACAAAAAATGCTCTTTAGCTACGGCTATCCTTACGACAGAAAAGATCCGGTCAGAAAAATGACTCATAAAATAGCCTATGATATGCACTCAACTTGCCGTGGAGTACGTAGGCTTGGCTCATCCGCCTTGGAAGGAGCCTACATTGCCGCCGGTCGCTTAGATGCATTTTTTCACTACAAATTAAAACCATGGGATATTGCAGCTGCAAAAATTATTTTAGAAGAAGCAGGGGGAATAATGACAGATATGAACGGTGCATTGCTAAGCCCAAAAAACGGACGTGTTTTAGCCAGTAATGGCACACTGCACCATGACTTGATTAAGGTAATTAAAGATCACGGTGGAGATTTAATCAACTAGCCACCAAAGCAATCAAAGCCACTAAAAAGAATCTTGGACCACGCGTTACAACGGCACTGAACAAGAAGTATCTAAAAGGCATTTTGAAAACGCCGGCAGACCAACAAATCACATTAAAAGGAACAGGAGTAAGTGCGCCTATGAGCACAGCCCAAAAGCCATAATTTTCAAATAATTCTTGAGCTTGACGATAATGATGAGCCTTAATGAATTTCACAGCACCTTCATGCTCTAAAAACCAACCTGTAATATAACCCAAAACTCCTGCAAATACACTGGCAGCACCAGCTAAAGCTGCAACAAGAGCAATATTTCCTTCAGACAAAACATAACTGTAAACAAGAATATCCGGAGGGAAAGGCTGTAAAAAATAATCCAAAATAACAATAGCCCCCATCAGTCCTCGCAAACCGAAACGTGCTAAAATAACATCACCCGCCCATCTGAATTGCGGCTCAAAAAACAAAGCTATTGCCAAAAAAAACACAGTAAGTCCAAGCAATGTAAATAAAGTTTTTTTTGTGTTTTTTTTCATAAAGGTGTAAGACACTGATGTTGCACTCTCTTGCATAATAAATCATTTTTGCCTACAATGCCCACAATTAATGATCCCGTAGCTCAGTTGGATAGAGCGTTGGTTTGCGGAACCAAAGGTCACAGGTTCAAATCCTGTCGGGATCACCATTTTGGAATTTACAGTTTTATAGTTTATTGACAGGTATTTTCAAATAAGAAACCCCATTATCTTCCTCAGGCGGCAAATGTCCACCTCGTATATTCACCTGAATAGCTGGAAGAATCAATCTTGGCATGGTGAGTTTTGCGTCTCGCTCCGTTCTCATTTTTACAAAATCGGCTTTATCATTAGAACCTCCAACATGAATATTACGCTCTTTTTCATCTTTAACGCTTGATTCCCAACAATACTCTTCCCTTCCTTCGGGGAGATAATCATGACACATAAACAGTCTTGTGGAATCCGGTAAAGCAAAAATCTTCTGAATGGATTCATACAAAGTTTCTGCGCTACCACCGGGAAAATCACAACGAGCGGTGCCAAAATCAGGCATGAACAAAGTATCTCCAACAAAAGCTGCATCACCTATAACATAGGTCATATCCGCAGGGGTATGACCGGGGGTATGAATCACATAAGCTTCAATGGAGCCCAATTTAAAAGATTCACCATCTTTAAACAACTTATCAAATTGACCGGCTTTAGTATCAAAATCCTCTCCCAAATTAAAAATCTTTGCAAATACATTTTGTACAATTGTAATATGCTCGCTTATAGCGAAAGTTCCCCCTAATTTCTTCTGAATATAAGGAGCAGCTGATAAATGATCGGCATGAGCATGAGTTTCAATAATCCATTGAAGTTCCCAATTATTTTCTTGAATAAATTTAATAATGCGATCAGCGGATTCAAAGGAAATATGTGCGGAATTGGGCTCATAATCCATAACACTGTCAACAATCGCAACTTTACCTGTAGACTCATCAACAACAACATGACTCACCGTATTTGTGGCGTAATCAAAAAATGAATATACAACCGGGCTGCCATTTAATTTTTTTTTCATATAAAAAAGGTTAATTTAAAAAATACTTTATTTATTCCATGGCATTAGTTCGAGCATCTTAGCCATACCACACCAACCGGTAATACCGGCAAAAACAAGACCCAATCCTATAAAAAGTGAAAGAATCACCCATTGCGGATTGATGGTCAATGCCAAAATAGCTCCTAAACTTACCAAAGCACCTGCCAAAATATGTACCTGCTGAATAAGAGGAAGATAAAAACTTTTACCCTTTTCAACTGCAAAACCTTCAGATTGCCATTCCAAAATACCTCCTTCAACATTCACAATATTGGATTTAATATCAGAAAGCACATTGCAAGCGCTCCGGCTCCTGCCCCCACTGCGACAATGAAGAAATATTGTATCATATTTTTCAAGTTCCGCCTTTCTTGCCTCCAATTCATTCAAAGGAATATTTACTGCACCTTTAATATGAGTGGCTTTATGTTCGGGAGCCGTACGCACATCAATCAAAATAGTATTTGCAGGCTTATCCGTATCAAGAATTTTTTTAAGTTCACGTACTGAAATGCTATGAGACATAAAAATAAAATTTACAGAATAAAAAGTTTTAAATATCAAAACCGGTATCAATTGCCAATTGCATCAAGCCCTCCAATTCCGATTTTGATATATCTTTATCAATACAATCGCCTACCGCTTGAGACATATAAGCCGCACCGAATTTTTTCAATCCGTTAATTACGGCTTTTAAAAGCTGTAGATTCGCAAGACATTCATTTTTGTCAAACCCGGGCTCTGCAAGTGATTTTTTAATTGCATCCACCTGACCCTGAATGCGACTTAGACGATGAATGAGATTTTTCTTATCCACGGAAGATGAATTAAAGCACTCTAACTTTATATACCCCCACCCCTATTGTCAACGCATTACACATATTGTAGATAGAGAATTATTTTGACGCATAATTATTTTATGTTATTATTCGTGCATATATTCAATCCTAGATCCAAAAAATACATATTATGTTTGGAATTACACTTGTAGATGGACAACCTTTCGACACATTAACGGAACAATTTCGTAGGAATCCTAGTAATAAAAGCAATAAAGATGGTGAAAGACTTGCAGGGAAATGGTGTGATCGTGATTTCACGAGCAAATACACTAGAAATCCAGACAATATCGATAGAGCAGTAAAAATAGTAATACTAGGTGTATTGAATGACTTCCCATACTTAACAATAATTGTAAATAAACAAGCAAGTGTAGCAGTGCGTGAACGTGCAGAACAACTTGCTGAAAAGGGGCTCCCACCACGAACGCCTGCAAATCTGTTAGAAAGCCGATTTAACATAGATTATCACCGTAAGCAATGGGAAAGGTACCTAATGGATGCGGAAAGAATAAAGGCAGCTTATCAATTATTTAAAATAAACTTTGATACAGCATTTACGCAACAGGTAAATAGTGTGGCAAGCGATGTTCTCAATAGAGAGGCAAGATGCATGATAGAAAAGCATCAAAATGAAATCGCTAGAATGGCATCTGGCTGCTGTGCCATACTTAATACTGTATAATAAATGTGGCCTTGAAAGTTTAAGGCTTTTTATGTTTTAAAGGCTTACAATTCTCACCATCATGCCAAGCCAAGAAGAAATACTGAATTTCATGCAAAATTTCGGAATTTTTGGAATCCTGATTTATATACTTTGGGGCATAATATCCGTAATCATCACCCCTCTAAACTTCTCACTTCTTGGAATGAGTACTGGCTTCATATATGGCACATTCATTGGAGGACTTATAAATTGGCTTTGTAAAATAATAGGAACATTTATCTCTTTCATAATTGCTCAAAATTTTGGACGCAAATTGGTTGAAAAACTGCTCTCTAAAAAGAATCTTGGGAAATACGACTATCTCATCCAAAATGAAAGCAGTGTTTTACTATATGCAACTCTGTGCTTTATACCTTTCACACCAAGTGATAGCCTTGCTTATATACTTGGATTATCCAAACTTAAAAAGAGCACTTTCTTAGCAATTACAATCATTGGAAACAGTGGAACGGCTTTTTCACTTGCATACATAGGCAGCGGTGGTGCTTTAAAAAATCCTTGGTTTATTGTAATTATGATAATTGCAATAGTAAGCGGTCTTTATTACATACACAAACATAGAAAAAAGTATGCCCTTCACAAATAATATACTTTCAGATTAAAATGCACCCATGCCAAGTATTGACGCAAGACTGCAAGGACATAAAATGAGCTTCAACACTACATGGGGACTTTTCAGTCCGAAAAAAATAGATGAAGGAACTCAGCAACTTTTAAAACAAATTACCCTTCCTCATGATGCTCTCGTACTTGATCTTGGGTGCGGATATGGAGCTATTGGACTTACATTAGCAAAAGAAGCAAAAATTGTGCATATGGTAGACAAAGACTTCGTAGCCGTAGATTTCAGTCAACGTAATGCCACATTAAATAACCTGGATAATGTCAAAGTATACCTCAGCAATGGGTTTAGCCATGTTCCGGATGATGTTCGTTTTGATTTAATTGCATCTAACATACCGGCAAAAGTCGGTAAAGAAATGCTTAGAAAAATGCTTGAAGACTCTCTCAGCTATTTAAACACCGGAGGAAAGCTTTATATTGTAAGCATTGCAGGTCTAAAAGAGTACATTAAAAAAGAACTCAAAATGCTTTTCGGAAATTATAAAAAACTTAAATCAGCAAAAGGCTATTCATGTATTTACTCTGTAAAGCAACATGACTGATCATCGTAGAGATGCAATTGCAGCGCCTCTATCTTCCGCTTTAAAAATATAAGAACCTGAGACCAAAATATCGGCACCTGCCTTAATTGCTTGAGGGGCTGTTTCTGAATTTATACCTCCATCAACAATAATTTCAAGTTCCGGCTTTTGTTCTCTTAATTTACGAATTTTTGGCAGAGCAGAAGGCAAAAAACTTTGCCCGCCAAATCCGGGCTCAACGCTCATAACCACACAAAAGTCCATCAGTGGCAGAAATGGAAGAATTTCATCAATAGATGTAGCAGGTTTAATGGCAAGAGAACTGCGCCCACCTTTTTCTCTAATCATTTGAAGGGTTTGCGCTGTTTTTTCTCCAGTTGCCTCAAAATGAACAGATACAATATCCGCACCGGCATCCAAAAATTGCTCAACATATTTCCAAGGCTCCACAATCATCAAATGGCATTCAATCGGCAAAGAAGTTTTCAGATCTCTCACAACTCCCATGCCAACCGTTATATTCGGAACAAAAATTCCATCCATAACATCTACCGTAATCAAATCCGAAAAAGGCTCAACCGTGGCTATCTCTTCATTGAGGCATCCGAAATCGGCAGATAAAATTGAAGGTGCTATTTTAATCATTTTCAATATTGGAAATTTTATTCAATCTATCTTCGTGTCGTCCCCCTTCAAAAGGAGTTTTTAGCCACACATCAATCATATCCCGCGCAACTTGTTCACCAAGAACACGCTCTCCAAAAGTAATTATGTTTGCATTGTTATGCTTGGCAGCCATTTCAGCGGTAGTAACATCATGCACACAAGCGGCACGAATACCTTTCATTTTATTTGCGGCAATACTCATGCCTATGCCGGTTCCACACACAAGCACACCTCTGGACCCATTATTCTCCAAAACCTTCTCCCCAACTTCCCTTGCAATATCCGGATAATCAACCTTATTGACTTCATCAAAGACGCCAAGATCAATAGCTTTATGTCCGGATTCTCTCAGATGAGAAAGCACTTTCTTCTTCAAGAGTACACCGGCATGATCACTTCCTAAATAAATATCCATAATTTTTGGGTTAAAGTGCTTCTGTAACAGACTTATTATCGTGAACACTACGGATCACTCTAGCCAGCATGGGAGCAACTGATAAAATTTTAAGTCCTTTAAATTCATGCTCTTTATTCATAGGAATGGAATCGCTTACAATTACCTCTTTAAATCCTGTAGCTTTCAAACGTTCAATTGCCGGTCCTGAAAAGACTGCATGAGTGGCAGTAAGATAAATATCAGGTAAAGCACCTTGATCAATCAAAGCTTTATGAGCTGCACATACACTACCGGCGGTATCAATCATATCATCGGTTAGAATACACGTTTTATCTTTGACCTGACCGATAACAGCTGTAACTTCAGCAACATTAAATTCCGGTCTTTCTTTTGTAAGCACGGCAAGAGGCACACCAAGCTCTCTGGCTAACTTGTTTGCATCTTTAGCTGCACCTGCGTCAGGAGCAACAACAACGGCATCTTTAAATTTTTTCTTCTTCAGATAATCAGCAAAAAGTTTACGCGTATGAAGATTATCAACCGGATAAGGGAAAAATCCTTGCGCTTGATCACTATGCACTTGCACCATAATCACATGATCCGCACCGGCAGCTGAAATCAAATTAGCCACCACTTTTGCTGAAATGGGTTCACGCGGCGTTGCAACTCTATCCTGACGTGCATAACCAAAATGTGGCATAATCACATGAATCTTACCTGCGAATGAGCGCTTGAGTGCATCAATCATGATAAAAAGCTCCATTAAATCTTCATTGACGCTATGTGTACATGTTTGCACAAGAAAAATATCAGCTCCTCTTACGGAATCTGTAGGCTTTGCATAAATCTCACCGCAAGCAAAGCGTGAAATTTCCATCTTGGACAAAGGCACCTGAAGATAACGTGCCACATCTGCAGCCAAGCTTGGATGTGAAGTTCCAGAATAAATGCGCAAATTTTTAAATCTTACCATGAATTCTGTTTTAACTGACTTAAATTTACGTTATTCCTCTTTTGGAAGCAATACCACTCCGGCACCGAAACAATACAATGCTTTTTCAAAAGAAGCCAAATCACATGATTTGTCGTGCTGAAGGATTTTAATGTTAAGAGTTGGATCAGCTATGTCTACAATGTCTACATTTGCACCTATCACCAAAGGTAAATTACCCAAGCTTGCAATACCTGCTGCAGTTTCCAAAACAATAGCATCATGACAAGGCATGAATAAATATCTATGTGGATAAAGAGATACAAAATTTGGCAAAAGCGGACTTGGGAAATTTGTATCAATAAGTACAAGTTGCTTAAATTTCAAAGCCAACTTGCTGAGAATAAAATCTAAATTTACAAATGCATTCATATAAGGATTTTTTTAATTTCTTCCATTTCAGTATCTGAAAATAAAACGTCATCATATTCAGGCTTCCGCTCTGCAAATGGAATACCGGCTGATTTTTTTGTTGAAGCCCAAATCAATGTGGGCTTACGCAGCGTAAGACGAGCTCGCATATAAGCATATACAATCTCATCATGATCATGAGCATCCCGCAGCTTAATGACACGCCATCCAAAGGCTTCAAATTTTTCTTGAATGCGTGCATCACCAAAACGGTTTGCATCAAGAATAATACACAGCCTGTCCAATTTCTCTTGAGCAGCCACTTGCACCACTTCCCAAGCTTTACCAAAATCAAACTCATAATCGGCGGCAAGACAAAACACATGTCTATTCAATCTACCTATTTGAACTGCTTTGGCCATGCCCAGAGCAACGCAGATTCCGTAAGCAGACTTATTCAAGGTTACCTCAATTCCAGGAGTCTTTCTATCAGGAAAATAAGATAAATTTTCCGGAAGTTTATATCCGGCATAAGATAAAACAGCATAAAGTGCAGGTAGAGCTTCCCACTTTGACAATACAAATAAATCTCTCTCCGTCCATTGAGGCTTATCTGCATCATAATAAAAAATATTACGCCCATTTTCTCTGCCAAAATAAAGACCTTCAATCAAGTCTATTGCAGAAAGCACACGCCCGCTATGCCCCTTCCCGAGAGAGCGTATGATTTCCAATGCTTTAAGCCTCAATGCTTTTTGTCTTTCATTCACAAATGTAATGTAAGCTATTTAAAGCTTGGATCCAAGTCTCTAATGCCAGCCAATACAAAATCACGCTCTTTATTACCCGGATGCGGCAATATAAGTTGCGGACTTTGCATGCTTACTTGGTGATAAATCAAAATATCAATATCAATAATACGTGATTTCCATTCGGATGGAGTACAACATGGTGGACGTCCGAAGCTAAGATTTGCAACTTTAGAAATGTCAGGAAGCTGGACAGACTCTCGCCCCATCTCTTTTTCAACCAACTTACAAGCCAAAAGAAGATGTAAAGGCTCCAAATCAGTCTGCACTTCCACCACCTGATTTAAATACAATGGCTGGTCCAAACCTCCAAGTGGCTTTGTTTCTCTAATTTCAGATTGACCAACCACAAGCACAGCATGCTTCATCAAGAGATCTCTAGCCTTGATTAAATTCATCTCACGATCCCCCAAATTCGTACCTAAACCTAAATAAATCGCCATGAATTATTTCTGAACATAAGGCTTAACCCAATCTGTTAATACTTGATTGTACTCTGGGTAATAATTATCATCTATTCCGTAGAAATACCATATCATTGGACATTCTTTCGCTTCAACCGCCAAGATCGTTGAATCAACTAACTCACCTGTAGTGGCACTATAAAGTTCCGCATTATAATTCGTATTATAAGTATTCAAAGTGTATACGGTCCCGTCAGTATCATATTCACAACTGTCAACAAGCTCTTGAGGTTCAGCCGTCAAGCATACAACAAGTTCAGTAAGCTCGGGATTTGCAAAAGTGGATTCCCAAGCATCAGGCAGGTAGCCTTTTCTATTAACATAAGAATCGGTCTTTGAATCTCTATCAAACACAGCAATAGGATGCATACCCTGCTCATCGGTATATTCAGAACCTTCAGCGTAAGGCACTCCGGAGCAAACATCTTTAAAATCATCCAACCAAAGCGACTTGGTGATGAAATCATCATCACTTCCAAACTCATTACGAATATCATTCACAAAAGATGTGCAACCAGCCAAAAACACTACAGATGATAAAAATAAAGTAAAAGTGCGTTGCATTACAAAAACCTTAATTATGTCAAAATAATAGCATTAACCATGATAAACCACAAATGCATGCTCTGTTTCCGCCAATTTAACTTCAAATAAACGTACTTTATCATTCAATTCTTTAACATAATCCTCTCCATTTAAAAGTCGCTTCAAATCTTTAGGCATATTTGGATCATTTGCTTCAGACTTAAGCAAATCGGGCAAATTCACAAGATCATCCCAAATATATTTGGCAACAATCTCCACGCTGGGATTAACGAAAAAGTCATTCAAACAACGATGATCAAATTTATCAATAATACGTTCATTTACTATTTTTTTTAAAAATCCATGGTCCAAAATCATACCGTTTTCTTGAATTTCTCCCTCAATAGTTATCCACAACTTGTAGGTATGCCCATGCAGATGTTCACATTTACCGTGGTATTTTGTGAGGAAATGAGCCGCTTCAAAAGAAAATGATCGTGTAAGTCGCATCATGCGCTAACAGTAGCATTCTCAAGCACATCATGCACGCGCAAATAATCAACCCTACCCCTAAGCCATAAAGTGCTTGCCAAAGTTCCACCGAAACTATCTTCTCCCAAACAACTTTTTTTAGATACGCCCAACAAAATTGGAAGACCAAAAGTTTTCAACTCTTCAACTCTATCCATTACTTCATAGCTGTAACGTGGAATGGCGCTTATAAATGCACCCATTCCAGGGTCTATAATTATTTTTCTCACGCCAAGCTTGCGTGCTTTAGCAATTTGTACACTTAAAAAATCCTTAATACTTGCCATAACATCTTCATATTCAACTAAATCAGTGGAAGTGCGAGGTGTATTGTCCTTTGAATACATAATTATCATGTGTGCATCATGAGCTGCCGCAACTTCAAAAATTTTCGGATCGCCACGTCCGCCTGTCACATCATTAATCATGCTGGCACCTACTTTTAAAGCTTCTTTTGCAACTTCTGATTTCCAAGTATCTACGGAGATCATAATCTCAGGAAAATGCCTATGAATCATCTGAATGGAAGGTATGACTCTTAAAAGCTCTTCATCCAAAGAAACACAAGAGCTCCCCGGGCCGGTAGACTCACCTCCAACATCAATCACATCAGCTCCAGATTCAATCATGAATTGCACAGTCTCCAACAAATGATGCAATTTGTTTTTATCGTGCATCCAAAAAAACTCTCCTCCATCTGAAAAACTATCTGGCGTTATATTAACAATACCCATAAATTTGGTTTCTGAAACTTGTGCAATTCTTTGATTAATAAAAGAAGAACAAAAGTCGGCAAGATCTTTCATCATATCCGTCACATTACCTACAGGTATAATGCCTTTAATTGAATTTGTCATAAACATGCCATCCATTTCCCGCAATTCACTTTCATGAACAAAACGAACTTCAGTTGGAATATTCAAATGTGCAGCAGCCTTTAAAACAAGCTGACGAGCAATTCCGGGCAACATGCCATGAGATGGAGTTATCAAAACACCTTTTTTCTCAAAAAAAACATTGCTTATTCCACCTTCTCTGACTTGTCCTCCTTCATCAATCATCAAAATCTCATCATATCCCTCCTTCTTAGCTCTTTTGCGCCAATAACTCTGAAACTGTGTTTTTGTGCTTTTAATATTTGGATTTTCTCTTGCACCTCTCACCTTTTTTATTTTCCATAGAGGATGCAAAAAACTTCCTTCATATCTTGGTATAAATTCAAAATCGGAATGTAAAAATCCGCCCGCTCCCGCCTCAACTCTTATTTTTACATCACAAAAGCCCCCCTTTACCCTTGGATGACAAAGAGCTTCTTGTGCTTGTTCAACAAGATCCGGAAAAGATCCGGTCCATTCTATCTTCTTTAAAGAATTTTCCCATCGCAGCTTATGCTCATCCAGTAAAGCAACTTTACCATGATAAGTGCGAAAGGCTTCATAAATACAAAAGTCTTGCATGAAATATCAAAATGTTGTATAGAAAAGACCTATCTTAATTTAACACAATAAGCCATGGAAACGGAAAGAGAAAGTACCCCAATCTGCAATACTGCTAACGACACTGAAATTGATGCCCGTGAGAATAAGCAGACAAGCTTACAAAAAATCTTAGAGCTAATAAAAAAAATAAGTGAAAATAAAACCAGAGCTGAAATAGCTATAATTTATACAAATGGCTCACGTGACAGTTTAAATGACTTATTTGCAAGCTTAGATGACTTATTTGCAAGCTTAAATAAATTGATTGAAATACTCAATAATCTCTCAAGAGAAAATAATATTGAAGATGAAGCTAAAAAACTTTGTGCAGACATAAAAAATACACTTTGCGTAATAATAGGAAACGCTGATTATTTATCAAGCAGACCGAATGATACAAATGATACAAATCCTTCCATTTCAGAACTGAAAAGATTAACAGATCAACTAAAAAAATTTTTGTTAGATATCCTTCCAAAGAGGGTCAATTCAAGCAGAGAAGAATGCCACAAAGCTATACAAGTATTATTGCAAGATATGAAAGAGAATGCAGCCTAAACCCCCATTTCTTCAAGTTCTTCTTCATTATAAACATGCTCCCATTCACTTTTTGAGTAATGATACAGCTCATCTGCTTTAAAAAAGCGCGGCACCTCTTTCAACGCTGTTTCTTCTGAATCGGAAGCATGAATAACATTACAAGAAATACTCATGGCAAGGTCTCCGCGAATTGTACCGGCATCAGCTTCACGAGCATTTGTAATACCTGTAATCAGCCTGACTGCATCAATAGCTTTATAACCCTCCCAACACATAGCTACAACCGGAGAACTTTTCATGAAGCTTGCCACGCCGGGGAAAAAAGGCTTATCTGCAATATGCGCATAATGTTCTCGCAAAAGAGCTTCACTGAGTGTCATCATTTTAAGTCCTATCAGTTTTAATCCTTTGCGTTCAAAACGTCCTGTAATTTCTCCAATAAGCCCCCTTTGAACCGCATCGGGCTTTAGAAGAACAAGTGTGCGTTGCATTGCCATATTTTTTAAATTAAATGAAAAAACGCACACACCTTGCCAGAGGCTTCAATAAAAGTAAAGATCTCACTCCCCCTGCAAAATCTTCTCAAAAGACCGTTTATCCTCATAAGGACCAATTACGGACAAATGCAATTTATCAGGGTTTATAATCCGGCTTGCAACACGTTTAATATCCTCAACACATACATCGTCAATCGCTCTGCAGATATCGGTATAAGTTTCTATTTTGTCATAAAGCAATTCCTGACGTGCCAACATAATCGCTACATTCTGTGGATCTTCCAAAGTAAGAGCCAATTTCCCTTTAAGATATTCTTTCCCCTTTTTTAACTCATCTGCTGGCACATCAACAAATCGCATTTTTTCATATTCTTCCACAATTGCACGAATCGCATCATCAATCCTGTTGATATCTACACCTGCTCTTGTGTAAAGAGTTCCAACATCCATATAATCCTCTGTTGAAGTGGAAATATAATAAGCCAAACCTTTTGCCTCTCTAACTGAGAGAAACATACGTGAACTCATATTACCTCCCAAAATTGCAGTTAAGACTTTTAACACATAATGATCTTCATCTTGTTTGGAAAGACCGGGATATCCACACACCAAATGAGCTTGTTCCGTTTTTTTGGATTGTAAATTGAGACGCTCAACTCCGCTTGCAAACTCATTGAAAGGAAGCTTATCTCTGCTCGCCTCACAAAATTCCATTGGAAAATATTTTTCCGCCATCAAAACTGCTTTTTCATGCTCAATATCACCTGACAGCACCAAAACCATTTGTCCGGGCGTATACAACGCCTCTTTATATTTGACAAAATCTTCACGCTGCAAATTTCTGATAACATCTTTTTCTCCAATTTCATCCCAACCTAAAGGCTGATCTCCAAAGATTGCACGCTCAAAATTCCAAGCAACTTGATACATTGGCGTGTCTTGATACATGTTGAATTCTTCTAAAATTACACCCCTCTCTTTCTCAATCTCTTCTTGATCAAAACGTGCGTTCAGCATCATATCCGACAAAACGTCAAGCGCCAACTCCGTATGTTTGGAAACCACTTTCACATAATAACCGGCATATTCTTTCCCGGTAAAAGCATTAAACTCACCGCCTACCGCATCTATAGCTCCAGACACTTCTTTTGCATTTTTAAAACGCTCCGCCCCTTTAAAGAACATGTGCTCCAAAAAGTGAGAGATTCCATTGATTTCCTTATCTTCAAAGCGGGATCCAGCCTTAACCAGAACCAAAGCCGTAACCGATTTCACTCCTTCAAGAGTATCTGTCAGGACACGAAGACCGCTTGTAAGAGTTGTTTTACGATGCATATCTGTTTAATAGGAAATAAGATTGTGCGGGGAGCTTAGCAGAAGCTAGAATGGGAGTCCAGCTATGCAAAGAAACAAAGGCCTATCACGTTTTCATCTTATATTTCTATTATTATTCCTGATTCCCGGGATAATAATAGCACGGCTTTTTTGGCTGCAAGTAATACGCCATTCTTACTACACGCAAATAGCTCAAACAGAACAGCAAGGCTATACAACCTTACCGGCAAGAAGGGGAGAAATTCTAATTCAGGATTATCACTCAGGTGAAGAATACAAACTTGCAACAAATACAACTTTGAACATGATTTATGCAGATCCGACTTTAATTGAAGATCCCCAGCTTGTAGCGGAAACATTGGCTCCCTTTCTTTTTGATCCTGAAATAGAAGAAGAATTAGCTAGACAACGCTATGAAGATGAATTGGAAAGCTTGATGCAAATTGAAAATGAAGCCTTACGTGAAGAAGCTTTAGACGCATTGAAGATGCCTGATGAAGAAACTTTATTTTCATCCTTTGAAGAAAATTTAGAGTCTACTCTGGCTAAAAGAACGCGCGATATTATTTTAATCGCAGAAGATTTAGATACGGAAGCTCAAAAAGCTATTAAATCCTTTTCAATGACAGGATTTGAACTTTCTGAAAATGGAAATTTATACGCATACCCAAATAAAATTCAGGACAAAGCAAGAGCTGCTTCAAAACTTGCAGATGTTTTTGACGTAAATGCAGGAGATTTGGAGCGTATTTTATTGGGGAAAAATCGTTATGTTATTTTAAAACGTAAATTAGACCCTGAAATTTCAAATGAAATTGAAAGTATTTTAGAAGAAGATCGTAAGCTTGAAGAACCGATGTTTATTGGAATCAGACTGCAAGAAGAATATTTCAGATTCTATCCGGAACAAGAGCTTGCCTCTCAAGTTTTGGGATATGTCAATTCCGCAGGATATGGACAATATGGAATTGAAGGTAGTTATGACAAATATCTTCAAGGTAAAGACGGAATTTTTACCTCTCAAATTGATGCTTACGGAAATCAAATTACAGTTGGAGAATCAGTAATTGAAGATGCTGTAAACGGAGCGAATATAACGCTGACTTTAGACAGGGCAATACAACTTCAAGTGGAAAAAGCACTGTCTGCAGGTGTTGAAAGTTATAATGCCGATAGTGGTCAAGTCATTGTAATGAATCCTCAAACCGGTGCAATTTTAGCAATGGCTCAATACCCCGGATTCAATCCAAACAGCTACGGAGAAGTGTTCAATTTGGTTAAATTTGAAATTCCGGAAGATGAAAAAGACAAGCTTTATGTGACGGGTGAAGATACGGACAACCCAAGATATTGGTTTTATAAACAGATCGATCCGGCTGTAAGAATAGAGCTTTTCTTAAATGAAGAAGAACCCGGTGTTTACTATGCCTATGAAAATGAAGTTGGACCTGAAGTGTACAAAAATAAAATGATTCAAGAAATCTATGAACCGGGTTCAATTTTCAAACCAATTGCAATGAGCGCAGCATTGGATTCCGGAGAAGTAACTCCAAATACAACGTTCTTAGATGATGGACCTGTAAAAGTTGACTACAATGCCAATACAGGTGAATACGATTTTGAAATAGACAACTTTGACAAAAAACATCTAGGCATTCAAACAATGACTCAAGTTTTAGAAAAATCAAACAATGTAGGTATGGTATTTGTAGCAAGAAAATTGGGTGCAGCATTATATTACTCCTATTTAAAGGCCTTCGGTTTTACAAACCGTACAGATATGGGTTTGGATGATGAAGTAATAGGAGCATTGTCCTACTACGACAGCTGGACTGAATCGGAACTGGTTACCAAAGCTTTCGGTCAAGGTATTGCAGTCACGCCTATTCAATTGGCACAAGCCTACACAGCCCTTGCAAATAAAGGCACCATGATGCGACCTTATATTGTAAGTAAAATCAGCTATGCAGACGGAAGTATTGAAAACTTTGAACCAGAAGTTGTACGTCAAGTTCTGAAAGAAGAATCAGCAGACATGATAACCGCAATGCTAACAGCAACTTCGGAATCTTATCTATCTCTTAAATTGGACAAACATTATTTTGCCGGTAAATCAGGAACAGCTCAAACATACAAATGGGGACAAGCCCTATCCGGTCCAGGAACCACAATCGCATCTTTTGTAGGTTATGGTCCAGTTGAAGACCCACAATTTTTGGTAGTTGTAAAGATAGACCGTCCACGCACAGTTGAATGGGGCGCAAGTACAGCAGGTCCCATTTTCAAAGAAATAGCCGGTTTTCTTTTTGACTATTACAATGTGCCTCCGGATAAAATTTAAGGTCCCGGATCTCCAAAATTAAGAGGTGGCAAAGGATTTAAAAAACTTTCCCATTCCATATCCGCAATAAAATCAGCACGCCATTTCACATCCAAAGGTCCGTAACGATAAGCTTTTCCTTTTGAATCTGCTCCATACTCCCATACCACTTCACCTAATTGATTAACTTCAAGAAGAGTACCATCCACTTCGCTTATAAACACATCTCCATTTAGTAAAGCTTGAACCCCAACAACATAAACCTTGTCTTTCGCAGGCAATCCATATCGCCATACAATTTCATTTATATTTGGATTTATTTCCAAAATTTCCGCACTGTTTTGATTTACATTATTAACAATCAGAACATTTCCATTTTTTAATGGGAATATATCCTCCGGCAGAACCAAACCCTCTGAAAATTCCCACACAATTTCACCTGATTCCAAATTCACAATAAATACGGATCGCATATCTTTTGAACTTAAAAGCATGGATGGATCACCCTGAAATTCAATATATTCCACACTATTTATATGAGCTTCTTCTTTGGTGAAACGCCATTTCCAAAGTACTTCTTTACTTTTATAATCAATTTGAGCTATGGAATCATTCCATGCTTTATTATCCTCACTCAATTCAATCAAAGGAAGTAAATAATTTCCATTTGGCATTTTTGCCATATCATGATGAAAGGCAGAATTACTCCAATCCCAAATTACATTCCCATCCCAATCCAATTCTTGAATTATTGCTCCATCTTCCAAATTCCTTGCCAACAGCAAAGTGCTATCCTCAAAAAGTGCAACTTTTACATCTCCTGTCAATTGCGCATCCCAACTATGAACTTTATTCCCTTCAATATCAATCAAATATACCTCACCATCTTCTCCTTCACCTGATGGTTTGGAATAAAGAGTCAGTGCTTTATAAGCCAAAGCACTGTTCCAAACACGCAATCCATCTTCATTAAGCGCAGCTTCAGGCAAAGAAGTATCATCATCTGTATCTGTTCTGAATGAATTCAGAGCAAAAAGAGCAAACAAAAACAACGCCATAATAAGCCAAAAACGTTTATACATAAGAAAAAGATTAAAGCATCTTTATTTTACTTCAAATATTGAAGACCGTCATCTGTATCTCTTCCTGAATGGCAATGCAGGTTGCCAATTTCCTGATCATAGTTAGCAAAATTTGCATCTCTTGATCAAAAAATCCAATAATATCACTTTTATAACCATTATCCTCTTTACAGAGACAAACAGAATCACTGCTTTCAAAGTCATACATTACTTTTTGAGCAGTAAACTTAAAGTATGCCATTTTACGATAAAGCTGCACAGCGGAATAATTATTCTCAAGAAGAATGATTAACATCTGAAAATCTGCAATTCCAATATTCAACATCCTCAAATACAAATACATAAGATAATCATCCGGCAAGTTTTGATTTAAAATCTCTATGTAAAATCTCTTCATGTCTTCTTTATCATCAAAAGTATTACAAATACAATCAGCCAAAGTAGCGACATAAACCTGACTCGGCATCACATCCGCACCTTTTAGATTAACTCTTTCAAGTCTCATATTTTATGAATGACAAACAAAATCCAATGTTAAGTCTTTTTATTTATAAAATAACTTCCAATTTGTCAAGCTATTCTGGGTTTTGGATTTACAATTGCGGCATAAATCAATCCTATAAATCTTGGATAATATAAAACCCAACATAAACGGGATTTTATAAAAGAAGGAAAAAACTTTATTACTCAGCCAAATCTAATGACAATCTCCTGAGGATCAAATGAATAATTAGCACTTTCAAGATAAACTTATCTTGACTTCATACCAATAAAAGGTTATACTACCTTTCCTGTACGATTTTGGTCATACAGGTGCGTTGGGAGGGATACTTAGGCTTCTGCGTGATTATTCCCCACTCAATACCTTCCCCCATCAGGGTCACCCTTAACTGACCCTAGGGGGACTTTTAGAGTTTATTTAGTGTTTGGCTGAAGCATTACACTCTCTTTCCCCGGCAAAGCGCAAGCTGAAGCTTTGGAAAGGGCTTCCAAGCCTTGATACCCCACAAGTTCATTTCCATTATCAAAGCGCCAAGTTGGATAAGCTTCAATCCCTTCCAAAAGACATTTTTCATATTGTGAATCTGCAGGCCCTTCCGCACATTCAATATAATTTATATAATCCATGGAAGGGCCAAACAACTCTTCCTGCCTTTGACAATTAGGGCACCAATATGCGCCATAAAATTCCGCTCCAGCCTCATCAAGGCACATTGCAAAAGCATCTAATGCAGTATCACGCTGCTCACCACAGGCACTTAATCCCAAAGGTGTAATTAAAAGAAGTGCGAAGAGTTTTTTCATGATTTTTGAGTTATATTCCAAAGATGAATAAGTACTATTAATTCAAATAAAATCACAAATTGTTGAATTACACAAAGCAAACACCATGTGCGCAGCACGAAAGCTTCAATATATGTCAATCTCAATGAGAAAAGAAATCCTAAAAATACAAAAATCAAAACATAAGGCAATAATTTTTTCTGTTCTTTATATTTGCCGCGAATTGCAAAAATAAGAAGCAAAAAATAAGTAATTACACCTAAAATCGCTACCGGCATGCCCAAAAAATCAGCATAAATGCTTTTATTTACAATATCGCAATTAAAACGATCTCCCAAAGTGCAAAATTCACTGGCTTCAGGCTTGTAATGCATAAACACTAAATACAAAGTAATAGGCAAAACAAAAACATTGAGAGTCACCAGTAAAATATAATGTTTAAGAGTCTTATTCATCAGTAAAAGAATATCACTTTAGGTTGCTCTTTTAAAGAAAAAATCCTACAATCCATCCGCTAAAAGACGTGGTGGGTGTAGCTCAGTTGGTTAGAGCGCTAGGTTGTGGCCCTGGAGGCCGTGGGTTCAAATCCCATCACTCACCCCATTTTAGCATGAACTGTCATTGACTTAGGTAAAATCTTATTAACATCTCCGGCTCCCATAACCAATAAAAGATCTTCTTCACTGAGGTTTTGATCAAGAAAGACTGTAGTATCAGACAATGAAGCGGTGTATGCAACTTCAATACTGGCGGAACTAAGTGCATTGGCAAAATCTTCAGAGGAAATAGCGGATTTATCTTCAGCGGAATCTCTTGTAGCATAAATATTCGGAATAATAACCATATCTGCAAGACTTAAAGCTTTGATAAATTCATCCAAAAAAACACGTGTTCTGCTGTGTTGGTGAGCTTGAAATACAGCTATGATCCTTTTTTTAGGATGCTCATGGCGTGCAGTTTCAATCGTAACTTGAATTTCTGTGGGATGATGAGCATAATCGTCAATCACATGTGCACCCTTCCAATTTCCTCTATATTGGAAACGCCGCTCCGTTCCTTCAAAGCGCTCAAGCGGAGAAAAGTCTTCAATCCCAATAGCATGTGCCATAGATGCCGCCAAAGCCGCATTTTGCATGTTATGTTCCCCCGGAATTTTCAATATGCCTTTGTACTCCATGAGCTTAACCACTCTTCCTGATTGAGCCTCCAGCTCTTTAAAAGCCCTTTTATAATCCGCTTCATCTTTAAAGTAATCTGGATGCTCAAATTCAATATTTGTGATGCCAAGAATATCCGGATGTAAAGATAGAAAATTACGCCTATACTCACAAGCTTCAAGAACCAAGTATTTACTTTGTCCTTTACGAAAATTCTTATTTCCAAACTGAGGAACAGTACTGCCAAGCAAAACAGTGGGATCCAAACCATACTCTTGCAATAAAAAACCCAACATAGCTGTACTTGTTGTTTTACCGTGACTACCAGCCACAGCCAAAACCGTATAAGCTTTGGAAATTTCACCCAAAGCATCAAAATAATTCATGCAAAGTAACCCAGAAGCTTCAAGCCTCTCTGGATTATCTTTAGAAATAGCTTCACTATACACTACAGCTTGAACATTTTCTGGCAATACTCCATGCCCAATTTGAACCGCCGCTCCTTCTTTAATTAACTCCTGAATAATACGACTATCATGTAAATCCGAACCGCTCACTATCTTTCCTTCACTTAAAAAAAAGCGAGCCAAGGCGCTCAAACCAATTCCACCTATGCCAATGCAATGTATATGATTTATCTCTTTGAAAACCGACATGAATCCGTATTATATAGCTACGTGATTTTAGCAAGAAAACATGAACCGCTACAATGTAGAAGAATTTGGAGCCATGCGTGTTGTATTGATTGTTGGCTGCCTACTGGTTGTATACATGCTTTATAGCCTGACAGTATCAATTTACGACAACTACCAAATAGAACAACATATTGCCGAATTTGAATCCAGAAATGAAGAGTTACGTAAAGAAAACCGGAAAAAACTTGAGGATTTTCAATATTACACATCTCAAGAATATATTGAGAAAGTTGCAAAAACGAATTTGGGACTTATAAATCCAGGAGAACAAGTAATTATAATTCCAGACGAAGAATTCATCATCTTGACAGAAGGTGAAGACATGGCAAAAATAAATGAACAAATCCGTAATTCTTGGTCAAACCCTAAAAAATGGTGGATGTTTTTCTTTAGCTACAACCCTTTTAAGGTTTAGATTGAAGACCATATTAAAAGAAATGGCAGGGCCAGCAGGAATCGAACCCGCGCTAGAGGTTTTGGAGACCCCTGTACTACCACTATACGATGGCCCTAAAGCCAAGGCATTGTATCCAAGGCTAAAAATTTTTGCAACTGATGCGCTTTGACTAATGATTATTGCGGCTTGGAGCTTTCTCCGGTAAATCTTTACAAGAGTACTTCAAAAAATATTTCAGAGCATCAGTAATATGAATTCGCACAGCCTTTTTTTTGAAAAAATCCGCAACACTTCCCCCTGACAACCTAGATTCACCGTGCTTGGCTTGAGCCTCTCCCACAAAATGCACTTCAAAGCCACATTCCCAAGCGGAACGACAAATATCCACATCAGACATAAATAAAAAATACCTCTCATCTTTCGGTCCGATTTTCTCCCAACATTCACGCCTGAAAACCTGCATTGCTCCCGTAAGCCAATCCACAGCTTCGGAAACATATGGATCTTTATCCCACATTAAATACAAACGCATTCTTGATTTAAAGAATCGCCTCAATACTGTTCGCTTAATTATTAAATCATACCAACGAGGAAATACTCTAAAATTATCTTGAATCACACCTCTGGGGTATAGCAAACGAGGAGCAGCAATGCCAACATGCGGATTTTTATTCAAATAATCCAAAAGTATGGGAAATGTATCTCTCTCCACTTCAACGTCTGTCAAAATACATAAATATTTTCCTTTGCACATTTTCAAAGCATGGTTATTGCCATGAGGATAGCCTTTGTTTGCTATTTCAATAGGATATAGGTCGAATTTTCCATTCGCATCAAAATCAATTACATCATTCATTCCCTTTTCTCCATTATTTACAAGGAAAACCTCAGTTTGTTCAGGCAAAATCGCAGCGCTTAGAGCCCGCAATGTTCCAGAAGCTACATTTGGATTACCATGATGCAAAATAACAATAGACAATTCCATTAAAAGAAAAAGTTACGAATCTTGTTCGGAGAGGCTTTTTTATCACTACGCCTTGCCGGAACAAAAAGCAAGGTTCTCATGCCTGCAAAAAACACTTTTGGATGACGCAAGAAAATAAAAATTCCTTTCATAGTTTCATAGAGAAAAACTTGCAATATAAGTCCTAAACCCAGACTAAAGCTTAAATGATTTTTTAACATTAAAATATGATTCTTATAAGAATGTTTTCTGCCATAATCCGGTTTATTACGGTCTGCGGCAAGCAAATCCGCTATGCCATGACCAAAGCAATTGGACATTGTTCGTGAATGCCAGCCCCAAACCTCGGGAAAAATACGAATTTTGGCACCAAGCCACCTCATCCTGTATGCCAAGTCAATATCTTCTTTATACATCCACATACGCTCATCAAATATTTGATGAGCTTTTTTATAAAGATCAAAACAGATCTGCGTTCTAAATAAAAAAGCAGCTCCGCTTATGCCAAAAATACATTCTAAATCACCATCATATTGACCTTTATCTTCTTCACCGCTTCCCAATTCATAAAAATGATGTCGCTTTTGCGCCATAATTCCAAGGGTATCAATAATCTTGGTTTTCTTGTTATTTTTAAAATCCCAATAATGCATTTTACCTGCACACATCATAAGGCTTGGATCTGCTTGCATACGTTCCAAATAAGTTTTAACACATTGTTCATCCAAAATAACATCACTGGTATAAATCAAACAAAAATCATGACCGGGATTTAAGCGCAACATTTCATTATATGCTTTAGCATATCCTATATTCCCATCTTGATGGCGTAAATAATTAAATTTTGGATATTTTTTTTTGATAAAACTACGCAACTCATCATCATGTGCCGCATCCAAAAGCACCACATCCGCAGGCAAATTCTTTCGCAAAGACTCCACTACCTTCAAGCTGTGCCTAAGATAGTGAAGATCTTTATAACTCAGAACAGCAATTAAAGTTTGGTGCATTTAATCAATCATGAGATAGCCTGCAATATGAGACTCATAAGTCTCAGTTTTGCCTGAGGCTATAAACCCTTTAAATCCTTGAAGAATATCCTCTGCAGTCAAAATGATTTCACTGTTATCAAGCCCCAACTGATCACGTAAAGCTCTAAGAGAAGCAAAGAAATCAGATATACTTTGCGTGTCTACTAAAAAGAGTCCTTGATCTACATCTTCCAATTTCCCATTTAACATTTGATAAAGCTCACTGTCATAAACACTAAGATCACTTTCTTCTTCCCATATGCTTGCCGTACTTATAAGCATCATGTCATCCACCATGCCATAGATTAATTGAATTTCACTATCTTTAAGCATTTGTGGCAAAGAATCATAATTTTCATTTTCTGAAATCGCATTCATATCAACTTTAATCTTGGCAAGAGTTGATCCCATAATTTCAACATCGCTCTTTACTATCGCTCCCGGCAAACTCTGCTCAAAGAGCAATTGTAAAGATGCTAACTGTCCATCTAATTTATTCAAAAATTCATCCGCCAAATCGGTATTTGAAGAAGCATCAAACATAATACTGAATCCGGGCGCAACACCTTTAGCATTTTTATGAATTGCAAAAAGAAAGCCTTTATCCATGAAACTTAAAATTTCATCTTGAAAATCCATTCCGAAATAATTTTGAATAAAGCTCGTAAATTGCTCCATATTGGCAGCATTTCCACCAACGGCATTCGCCTCTGCAAAACTTTGCTGCAATCCGTAAGATTCAAAATATGCCATTAATCCGCCGGCAGGCACATTTCGCATTAAATAAGCATCTTCTCTTGGTATAACATCAAAAGAAACATCAGCTTCTCTAGCTGCATCTTCATCAGCTATGACATAAGCATCAAAACGCAGTCCTTCTTCTTCAGCACGAAGAACAAGAAACTGTCTGTCAATCAGCTCTGAAATACTGCCAAGCCCCAAACCGGCAGGCAAATCAATATCTTCCTGAATCATTGATGGGAAAATGCCACCGAAAAACAAATAATCTGATCCCACATCTTCCATCAGACTTTTAAAAGTTTCATTCTCCCACAAACTATCTTTTTCTTTAATGCCAATCATCTCAACCAAAGCCTCTGGCTTATTCGCAATGAAAAGTAAATCTTTATAAATTGAAGCGTAAAAGTCATTTTCTTCATTTACATAAGCATCATTATTGCTCAGCTTTTTTTCCTCAATAAAAGACTGCTCAATCAAAGCATCAAACACATCTCTCATTTTATCAGGATTTTCAAGAGTAAGCACAGTAAAAACATCCGCATTTTCTCTACCTTCTCTGGAAGCAGAAAAAGCCCTGAAACGCTCACCAAGTGCTGGAAGAATATCTTCAATGTAGCTCACACCGTCCATTTCATACCTAGCATCTAATTGCTGAGTGAAAAGGTCTGAAATTTCAATGTCCTCACCCAACTTTTCCTCCAAGACTTGCACAGCCTCATATTGATTATCATCACGCAAAGAATATGAGAAGAAAAGACCGGTATCCGCCGGAATGAAAGCTTCAGGTATTAAACCTTCATTACTGACCTGCTTCCCCAAGTCTACTTGACTGGAACAAGCATTTAACAACAAAGAAGCAGCCAGCAAGAAAGCAAGCGGAAGTGGAAAAGATCGTTTCATAGTGTTCATTTAAGTCGGCGACAATCTAACACAAAAAAGCTCTGAAGACCATAGTTCGCTATCAAAAATTTCAATAAAAATTATTTATGCTAACATGCTCCACTTCATCCACCAAACGAAGTTTCCCCTCTCTGCTAAGTTGCACTGAAAGAAAATCCGGTAAGTCAGTATTTTGATATAAAACTCCGATATAAAAAGTGTCATTTAAATCCTCCACAATACGTCTGGCGTCCCAAATGTCACGGTTATCATAATTCGGATGCTCAACTATGTCTTTTACATGAGCTGCGTACCATTCATCCGGCGTTTCTTTGTTGTAAGTTGGGCAAGCCTGCAACACTTCTATAAAAGCAAAGCCTTTATGCTGCATACCTTTTTGTATAGTGGCTGTCATGTGCTGTGCATTACCAGAGTAAGTTCTTGCAACGAAACTTGGATTGAGACTAAGAGCAAATTGCAAAGGATTGATTGGCTGCGTGCTTACCCCATCCGGAGCTGCGTTCATTTTTGCACCGCATGGAGTGGTAGCTGAAGGCTGCCCTGTTGTAAGACCGTAATTCTCATTGTTATGAAATATAAATACAATTGGAAAATTGTTTCGTACAGAATGAACGAAATGATTTACTCCTTCACTAAAAGTGGCGCCATCCCCACCGAATGCGATAATCGTTTTTGTTGGATCGGCAATCTTAATTCCAGCTGCCAAACTTAAAACCCGTCCATGTAGCCCATGAATTGTGTAAGCTTGAATATTGTGCGAAGCATTTCCGTTACAACCAACATCAAAACAAAGAATTGCATCTTCAACGCCTATGTTTTCAAGTGCCATGGCGTGCGTTACAGCATTCAAAATTCCATAATTTCCACATCCGCTGCACCATGTCAGCACATTATTCGTCTGAAGAGATCGGACTCTTTCTTCGTAAATTGAAAGATTATTCAAAAGTGGAAGGTTCATAAGTTTTTATTTAAATTTTGATCTATGTATTCAATCACATCTTCAATAAAAAAAGCTCTTCCGTTCCACTTTAAAAGCTTTCCGGCAAATTCATGTCCACACGCCTCAATGTCTTGTCCGAACTGTCCGGTATAATTTCCTTCAATCAAATGAACGGATTTATTTTTTGTGAAAAAATTATTCAATTTACCCTTTTTAAGTGGAAATAAATAACGATAATGCAAATAATTCACCTTCACTCCACGCTCGGCAAAATCAGCAATCACATCAAGCATCACATTCAAGCTGCTCCCCCATCCAAGAAAAGAAATATCTGCAATCTCTTCTCCATAAATCACAGGCTCTTCAATCGCTTGCAACAAGCTTTCCTTTTTCCTTATTCGCTTGGCAATCATGGCTTTTGCCGGCTCTGCATCTTCAGTTAAACTGCCGTCTTCCAAGTGCTCATCTCCATTTGCAAAATAATAAGCCGGACCATCACCCGGAATCCACCGTTTAGACACTCCGTTATTTGTAATTTTATACCTATCCGATGAAACAAGCCCCTCTCCACTTACCAGCCCACGCTCAATAGGAATCGCTTTTTCTTGAAAGTCCTCTATTGTCCATAAACTTTCCGCAATTTGTTTGTCTGTCAAAACAATAACGGGTATTTGATAAAGTTCGGCATAATTAAAAGCATGCTGAATAAGATCAAAAGCATCTTGAGCATTACTAACTCCAATCACCAAACGAGCATATTCTCCATGTCCCGCATATTTCGCCAAATGAAAATCACCTTGTCCGGTCCAAGTAGGCAAACCTGTTGCCGGACCGGGACGCTGTGCAATAACGCAAACAAAAGGTACTTCAATCATTCCGACAAGCGAAAGAGATTCCGTCATTAAATCAAACCCACCACCTGAAGTGGCTGTCATGGCACGGGCACCCATATACATTGAGCCTATTGTCAGCTGAGCCGCAGTAATTTCATCTTCCGCCTGCTTAACAAGCATGCCTGTTTTTGAAGCCAGTTCCGCCATGTATGTCAAAATACTGCTTGACGGACTCATTGGATAAGCATAATAAGCCCTGCATCCGGCATGAATTGCTCCAAGTGTAATTGCACGATTACCGTTAATGAAGCGTCTTGCAGACGGCTTTTTGGGTTTTGAAAAATCAAGTTTCTTATCTGCCAGATCCCAACCCTTTTTCAAAACAATCAAATCTATCTCAAGCAGTTTTGGCTTGGATGAAAATTTTTCTTTAATTGCAGCCTCCACATATTCATAATCATAATCCAAAACTTTCCAAAGCATGGCAATCAATAAAACATTCACCATTAAATGATTAGCTCCAATCTCCTGAAGTGTTTTTCGTCCAGGCACACTTATAACATTAACATTACGAGATTGAAATTCTTCAATCAAATCTTTAATTCCACCAAAACGCTCATAGGCGTGCAATAAAATACCACCATCTTTTAAATGATCTTTATACACCTCCATTCCTTCTTTATCCAAAGCCACAATAATATCTGCTTGTCTAGACAATGAATAAATTGAATCTTCACTCACATTAAGAGTGTAAACTGAGTGTCCACCTTTAATTAAGGAAGGGAATTCTCTATCAGAAACAAGATTAAAGCCTAGACTTGCCAGAGCTCTCGTGAGTATATCTCCGGTACTCAAAAGACCTGTTCCGCTTGCTCCAACAATTTTAATGCAAAGTCTTTTCATATACTAAAGTGCTTGTAAAAAACGATCAGTCCACGCAGGTACCGCAGTTTCCAAATAAGAAAGAGGATGCTTACCAACCATGAGCGGTCCTGTCGCAAAAGTCGCCCCACGCTGCTTAAGCCAATGCGCCAAAATGCGCATGGATTCCATGTAATAATCCGGATGATACCTTTCATCACCCAAAGCAATTACAGCGCAAAGCCTACCTACGAAAGTCATATCGCCGGCAGCCTTTAAAAGGCTTGCCATAAAAGTTTCAAGTTCACCAACGCCGTAAGTTGGACTCGCCAATATAAGTGCCTCTTCTCCTTTAAAAACATCGGGAACTTGAATTTTGGCATTCAAAAGGGAGACTTTATATCCCGCATCTTGAATCAAATCCGCAACTTTAAGGCACACGAGCTCCGTGTTTCCCCCACAACTTCCATATATGATTTTAACCGCTTTCATAACGACAACAAATTACACCAGCTCCACTTGCAATCCAAGTGCTTGTACTCTTAAAAAATCTTTGTCCACAAATAAAGAAAACTCAATATTGCCGGCTGATGAATCATATATACCAAAAGAGCATGACGTCCAAGCCATGTAAGTCCGGGGATTTTCGCTAAAACTTTCAATTTTGTAGCTTGGCGTTTTCCATATAAATAATGTCCAACGGCAATTCCAACAAGAGGAACAGTAAGCCAAGGAATAAGAGGAAAATAATCCAAACTTGCAAACCCTGGATATTTTATTCCAAGCCAAAGCAAAGCGGAGCTGTTTATAGTCTTGCCTTGAATAAAGAATTTGGAAAGCCAAATAAATAGAGCAGTAAATAAAGCAAGTCGCGGTCTTCCTTTGAAAAGACTTACAATTGGTATGCTAACTCCTATCATGTGTAAAATGCCAAACCAAATCGTATAACCCGGAGTTATAATTGCCGTACCAATAGTCAAAATCATACCCAAAGCAAAAATATATGCACCACGTTTTACTTGTGCTCCAAAATCTCTGGATGAAAGTACTATACTCACTCCAACCAATCCCAAAAATACAAATCTTACAAACATACCAAGTGTATACATAGGCCAATTATTCAAATCCAAATCCCAAAGCCCCATAAACCATCCATCAAAAGCAAAGTGATACACAGCCATAAGAAAAACAGCAAGTCCGCGGAGTGCATCAATTTCAACAAGTCTTTTTGACATAAAAACTAATATATTCTCTGCTAACTTACTCTTTTTAAGCAAGCAATGCCAAGACTAAAATTCAAGGTAAATTTAGGAGATTTATAGAATTTCACGGATTTTTCACATCTTTTTCATTCTTACATCACATCTACGGAAGATAATCTTTGCGGATTAAGGCACACGCCACGGTCGATGATCCGATTCCTAAATTAACAATAACCACTCAAACAATGATTAAGAATAAAACACTCAGCACAGGACTGTTAGCTCTAACCATAGGCGTGGTAGGCTTTGGAGCAGGTCTGGCTACTCAAGGTGTATCTGCAGACGCTATGGGAGGAGATGAAGAAAGCCAAGATATGGAAATGCATCAAAATATGATGATGCCTTTTGATATGATGATGCCCTTTGAAGAAATAGATCGCCAAGTTACAGATCTTGAAAATGGGGTGCAAATTGAGATAACCAGCGAAGACCCAGAAATTGTAAAGATGATTCAAGAAAGAGCAAATAATCAGGGTCTCAAAGGACACCATGGCAAGCAAGCGCCTCATTCCGAGCAATAAACTTAGGATAGGATCATTCACAGGCGTGAACACCGGAGGGGTCTCTGAAGCGGACCCCTCTTTTCCTTATTCTTAGGAAGAAATTACATTATAATAAAAGCATGACAACCATATTAATCATTGAAGATGACACCAAAATTGCAAACCTGCTTAAACTTTACTGCGAACAAGAAAATTATCGTGTTCTTCACAGTGAATCCGGCAAAGAAGGTTTGGAACTTGCAAAACAAATAAAGCCTGATCTTGTTTTATTGGATCGTATGCTGCCGGAAATGGAAGGTTTGGACGTTTTGAAAGAAATTAGACAAAGCCATTCATTTCCTATTCTTATTTTAAGTGCAAAGTCAGATGAAATTGAAAGAATACTGGGCTTGGAATTTGGCGCTGATGATTACATCACCAAACCTTTCAGCCCCAAAGAAGTCATTGCAAGAATAAAAGCAGTATTGCGCCGCAGCCACATGCAGGAAGATCAAATCTCAGAAAAAATTGAACGTGGCCCTCTTAAACTATATCCTGAAAAAATGCTCGTGCAACTAAATGGAAAATCCATAAGATTATCAGGGTTGGAATTTAAGTTGCTATATCTTTTGGCATCTCATCCCGGACGTGTATTTTCCAGAGAGCAGATTATGGAATCTCTCTATGACTCAAAAGCAATGGTTTATGATAGAACTATTGATGCACATATTAAAAATTTAAGAAAAAAACTAAAAGATCCAGCTAAAAAGCCGCGTTTTCTGATTTCCGTTTTCGGCGTAGGTTATAAATTTAAAGACTTATGAATATTCCAATCAGACTCAAATTATTTTTCAGTTATGTGGGTATTATTTTTGTAAGTCTTACTTTGGTTGGATGGACAACAAGCTATATTTTAAATAATCACTTCAATAAATTCATGCGTAGTTTTGATGGCATGCATGGCGATTCATCTCCATTTAATATACCCGGTGTAAAGCTTTTTTTAAGTACGCTGCAAAGCTCTCTTATCTACACAACAATAGTTGCAGGCATAATTGCCTTAATTGTAAGCTTATTTTTATCTGTACTTTTCACCCGCCCAATCAAAGAAGTCATAAGTGCAACTAAATCAATCTCAAAAGGTAACTACAAACGTCGTGTCAATGTACATTTCAGGGATGAATTAGGGGAATTGAGTGAAGCTCTCAATACCATGGCAGCATCCTTGGAAAAAAATCAACGTTTACAACAAGAGCTCATAACAACGATGATCCATGAACTTGCAACTCCGCTCACAAACATAACGGGCTATCTTGAAGCCATAAGTGACGGAATAATTAAAGGAAACAAAAGAGTAGAAACTCTTGAGTTAATTCAAGAAGAGGCAGCACGATTAAATGCAATGGTCACGGAAGTTCGCGAACTTTCTCAAGTACAAAATCCAAATTTTGCAATTCATCCAAGCAGTATCAACCTAAACAATTTAGTAAAAAAAGTAATCACGCAAATGAAACCCCAGCTCAAAGAAAAAAACCTGAAAGTTAATTTCATAGCTCATACGGTCAAATATCATTTAATGCTTGATCGTGACCGTATGATTCAAGTACTGCAAAACATAATCAATAACGCAATTAGATTTTCTCCGGCAAATGCTAAAATAAACATTCTATTGAAAGAAAAAAGAAATAAGTTGCTTATATGCATTGCAGACGAAGGTCCCGGCATTCCCAAAGAAGATCTGCCGCATATTTTTGACCGCTTTTATCGCAGCTGTCGTTCCAGATCAAGAAAAACAGGTGGGCTTGGTATTGGACTAACCCTTGCAAAAGAAATAATAGAAGCCCATGGAGGTAAAATAAAAGCTATAAATAAACCTGATAAAGGCTCCTGCTTTAAAATTTACCTTCCCTTATCTTGATAATTCCAAAATAAACTCAGAAGACGCAAGCATATTTGGCTGCATCACCAAAGCAACCGGCTCCTCAGTGGACACCGGTCGCTCTGCAAATTCAAGTTAAACGGATCAACTTAGGCCTTTCCAAGGGTTTCTTTGCCTGTATCCCAACTTGCGGGACAAAGATCTCCAGTTTGAAATGCCTTAACAAGCCTCAAAAGCTCTTTAGCATTTCTACCTACATTCAAGTTATTGATAGTCATGGATTGTAAAACTCCATCCGGATCAATAATGAAAGCTCCACGCAGACTCATTCCTTCTTCATGCAATACTCCGTAATTGAAGGAAATTTCATGATTTAAATCAGAAATTATAGGGAATTTTATTTTCCCTACCTTTTCATCATTTTGGGCCCAAGCTTGATGTGAAAAAACGGAATCTACAGAAGCACCTATAATTTGACAATTAGCATTTTCAAATTCTTCCTGCATGTCACTCAACTCATAAAGTTCAGTAGGACACACAAAGGTGAAATCAAGTGGATAGAAAAAAAGAAGCACCCATTTCCCTCTGAAATCTTCCAGGGAAATCTTTGCATCTACACTGCCTTCCACATATGCGGGAGCAGTGAAAGAAGGAGCTTCATGCCCTATGGCAAGCACGGGCTGTAAGTCGTCATTGCTATGACAATTCATAAAATATGGGGTTAAAAATAATAAACTATTTATCAAGGAAGCTTCTAAGCATCCATGCGGTTTTTTCTTGTTCTCCAATCCTTGTAGAAACAAGATCTACAGTGCCTTCATCTCCAACTTCCGCAGCATGATTTAAAAGCTCTTTGGAAAAAGATATCATCGCTTCATGATCTTCCAATAAAACTCTCACCATGTCTTCAGCCTTCAAATCTCCTTGAGGCTCTTTTATGAAACTCAGTTCCGCAAACTCTTTATAAGTTCCGGGGGCAAGTGCTCCCAAGCTGCGAATACGCTCTGCAATGAAATCATTGGCAAGCGCCAATTCATTGTATTGAGTTTCAAACATAAGATGCAAGGTTCCAAAAAAAGGACCTCTAACGTTCCAATGAAAATTCTGTGTTTTAAGGTACAAAGTATAATTACTTGCCAAAAGTATACCAAGCTGCCTGATAATTGTATCTTTATTCATAATAAAGTGGGTTAAACAATATAAGTAATCCGAATATCTGAAATAGACTCATTTTTAAGGGATTTTGGAATGGGTATGCTCTGCCCTTGATCCAATTCCACGTCCATTACACGTCCTGTTTCCCTATCTATAATATGATGATGATTAGTCATATTCGCATCAAAACGCTGACAAGATCCCGGACAATTCATCTCACTGACAAGACCCAAATCTTTAAATTTGCGCAAATTATCATAAACCGTTGCAAAAGAAATGTTTGGAAATTTCTTTTTAACATCTTCATAAATATCTTGAGCTCTGGGATGAGAAGTAGTGGAAGCCACAACACGGAAAATTTCTTGCTTTTGAGGGGTTACGCGCAAACCACCTTTTCTGCATACTTCTTTCATGTGATTAATCCGACCTTGAACAAGCATTTTTTTCATAGCTTATTAATAACAATTCCGGATAAGACGGTCAAGGTGGATTTTTGATTCAACATTGACAAAATATGAACTGCTGCATATTCAGCTATGATTCATATCCGAAAAGCTGGAGCCATCACCGGGACTTGAACCCAGGACCCCCACCTTACCATGGTGGTGCTCTACCACTGAGCTATGATGGCAAAAAACTTCAACGAAAGTTAAGTTAAAGTGAAACACTTTATTGGTCAAGCCTTACCACTAGCCGCGATACACAGCATTACCAAAGGCAAAGAAACGACCATGCTTTTGCCGGAACGGACCTAAACTCAGATCCGAACCGCAAAAGCTAGAGAAATTATACAAAGACCACGGTGCCGTGTCCTCGGGCGATATAATGCTGAGGGTTGCTCAGTCAGCTCCCGAAGGGGCTGAAATTCCGCCAGGATGAGTCTCACGCACATCGTCGACTTCGCAGGGCAGATGATACGTATTCCAAACCAAATGGTCAAACAATCAACCTATGAAAATGCTCCAATTATGTTCCAATCAACGACTATAATCTGTCATGATCATTAAATTAAAAGCAAAATAGCTGTTTTAAGCCAAAAAGTTGCAGTAGATACTACTGTCCAAATGATTGAACCACCCCACATTCGCCCAAAAATATAAAGATCTACAACTACAAATACAATGAAGTATGGCATGCTTCTTCTTAAAAAAGCATGATAAGAAGCTCTGTACCTAAAAGGAATAAATGCAAGCATAAATTTTGAACCATCCAAGGGAGGGATGGGCAGCATATTGAAGAAGAAAAGCACAAGACTAAGCTCCATGATTGCATTGCTAAAAACTTGCAATAAGCCCCAGAATCCAAAATCAGGTGAATAAGAAAGAGGAATTGCGGCAAGTATTGCCATTAAAAAATTTGCTACAGGACCGGCAAGAGCAGTTAAAGCTTCATCTCTTGCTGGCTTTTTAAAATTCCTCGGATTAACGGGCACCGGCTTACCCCAACCTATACCTGCAACAAAAAGCATAAGTGTTCCAAGCAAATCTAAATGTCTAATTGGGTTTAAACTCAATCTACCCTCTCTTGCAGCTGTTGGATCTCCGAGCCTATTAGCCATCCAAGCATGAGCTGCCTCATGCACAGTTAGAATTAGCACCAATGCCGCAAGATAGTAAACAGACAAAAACATGCTTACATTCTACCCTGAAAAAATACTTTGACAAAGCCGGACTCAAGGCATAGAATGCCCCAGCATTTAGAAAAGAAATTATGTCTCGAGTTTGCCAACTTACAGGAGCAAGACCGCGAAGTGGACACAATGTCTCACACTCAAAGCGGCGAACAAAAAGGCGATTCTTGCCAAATTTGATTAGCAAGCGTGTTTTTGATCCAAAAACAGGCACATCTGTTAAGATACGAATGACTGCACGCGCTCTTCGCACAATGGCAAAAAATCCAAAAAAGTTTGAAGAACAGATTCACAAACTTGCAAAGAAAGCCTTGAAGAAAAGTACAAAATAAAATACACTGGTTTCAGCAACAGAATAAGCACCAAAAAGAGCTCCACAAAAATTTCCGGGGCTTTTTTTGGTTTTAGATATAGACTTCAGATCTAAAACTCCCATTTGACACCTAAAATGCAAGTAATCTGGTTGCACTTATACTCAACTTCATATACAAAAGTACGGTAAGATGGAGAGGTCGCATAGTGGTCTAGTGCGCTCGCTTGGAAAGCGGGTAGACTCGCAAGGGTCTCGAGGGTTCGAATCCCTCCCTCTCCGCCATCACGTGCGCAACACAACCCTATGACCCACATACATAGGTAGTAGGCACATGCGAATTTTTATTGAACCTGTAACCCCCCCCTTTGCCTTTCCTGCAAGACCAAGCGTCGTAAATGAAGGTCTTATCCCAGATCGGGACAAGGTAGTCGTAGAGGAGGCAGTGGACCACCCGATCTCTTACCGAGGAAACCGAAATCTCTCTCCGTTTGTTGTCGCAGACCACAAAAGACCTGTACGGACCACCGTGCTTATAAGTGCCATTCACAAGGTCTTGATGCAGCTCCATGAGGTTTGCCTCAAGGTTGTACTGAAATTCGTGCATTGCCATGCTCATCCTCTTTCCTTTACGAAATTCAAACCACGCCTTCCATATACTTCCTAACCCAAAATCTATGTCCTCACTTCCCATCATCAATAAAAGTTATGAGCTTTTCAAAGTCATAATAGAGACAAACCAAGGTCTTTCAAAGCGTTGGAAGTATGGCTTGGGACTCTCTTTGGAAAACTCGATACTTGATATGCTTGAGCAACTGCTCATGGCAAAAAATGCGCCGAAACCGATGAAAGCAGGTTATCTGCTTAAAGCCAGTGCGACTCTCGAGCTTATTACATTGAAATGTCGTTTGCTTCTTGAACTGAAGCTGGTCAACCCTACTTTAGTATTCCAACTACAAGCCAAAACCTCCGAGATTGGAAGAATGCTCGGAGGTTGGCTTAAATCGGTCCAAAGTACGTAACCCTTTAGCGAGCAGCGCAGCCCACCACTACGAGTGCGACGGATCGCATAATCATGATACACATTGCCATAGCCTGCATTCCAAGCCATACCTGCGCTGTTGTTGATGAGATTCATCCATATTCTTCCGTCGTCGCAACGACGAGGTACTATTTTTCAGCCTCAATGAAGGGCTGAATCTCACTCAAACCTAAGTGGTTTTTACTTTGTCATGCTCCTTCCTGGATGCAGGAGCACTTTACGGTAGCTTACACCGAGGCAAGTGACTATTCACCGTATGTGCAGATGATACTCGCTTGGAGTGCAAAACGAAATCCCCGCTAACGCGGGGCTGGGAAAGATAAAGAAAAAAGAAGAAAAAGGTCCAAGGATTAAAGTTTTGAACCACTTAGCGAGCAGCGCAGCCCACCAGTATCAGTGTGAAGGAGCGGATCACCCCAAAACACATTGCCATAGCCCGCAAACCAAGCTATACCATCATCTTTAAAGTAACCTTCGATTTCTAAATCTCTGTTATTAGGGTGCATGCGCCATTCCCATGAATTAGGGTTTTTGATCAAACCTGCTGCATCCAATCGATCTCCAAGCCCTTTGGGCAACAATTTTCCTCCAAGATTTTCTGCCTGACTTAAGGCATTTCTATCTTCTGAAAGGCCTTGCTGTTTTGCACCATTAGGTCCGTAACAAATGTTTCGAATATCTGGTGGAACTTCTTCGGAACATTCCGCTAGCCACCATTCGCCTTCAAATTCTCCGACAAACATAGGCTTTCCTCCGCGAGCTTCCCATTTAGCAGCTGCGTCCAAACGGGTAGTGTCTGCCATTAGCCATGCTTCTACTTTAGCCTTAGGAGCTTCTTCTGCGGTGTAACGACCTGCATAAAGACCTTCTTGATATCGTTCACCAAGAAGCAGCTCTAAAATTCTTTGATGTTCTGGGGATAATTCAGCTTGAGCAGCTTCAGATACAGCTTTACTTGTACTTAACTCCAAAGCAGTGACGGCGGTAGCATCAGCGGGAAGAATTGCTCTTTGAATTGCTCTTTGAATTGCTCTTTGAATTGCTCTTTGAATTGCTCTTTGAATTGCTCTTTGAATTGCTCTTTGAATTCTATCCTTCATTTCACGAAGCGCTGCACTTTTTTCTGCCCAAGTTTTTCTACCCCTTAGTTCTGCATTCATTACCTGAGCATTTTCTTCGCTTTCTTCTAATGCCAGTAGGCCGTTGAGCGTGCTTAGTCGTTCTGCATTTTCTGGGGATAATTCAGCTTGAACAGCTTCAGATACAGCTTTACTTGTACTTAACGCCAAAGCAGTGACGGCGGTAGCATCAGCGGAAAGAATTGCTC
>WFTC01000018.1 GCA_015485665.1 Candidatus Altimarinota bacterium | reverse complement strand
CCAAAACAGAGATTCGCTCATGTGCGCCATGTCTAATATCATTTCCCTTTTTTCAATTTCACTAAGCAAAATCAATCCTTCTTTAGATAATTTATCATCCTTTATATATCTATTTTTTCCTCTCCATGCTATTCCAATAGATCGCAACCCCATTTTGTAAAACATATCCAAATCTTCAGATGTTTCTAATGGTGTAGCACCCTCCATGTTAAATAAATAAAATTTCCATCATGATTTGGTATGAAAGCCGGCTTATGATAAAATCCGCCTCGCTAAACTAACAAAATTTATCCATGTCCGATGATGAAAATCCAATAGAAGAAAGTAAGACAGATAATGAATCAGTAGAGCAAGAAGGTCTCTTTGATGCCGGAAATATACAAAACAGAAATGTAGTGAATGAAATGGAAGAATCCTATTTGGATTACGCCATGAGCGTTATTGTTTCACGAGCATTACCGGATGTGCGAGACGGAATGAAGCCGGTACACAGAAGGATCCTCTATGCAATGCATGATTTGGGCTTACGTTCAAGCGCTTCTTTCAGAAAATCCGCAACCGTTGTGGGGGAAGTTTTAGGTAAATATCATCCTCACGGAGATAGTGCGGTTTATGATTCCATGGTGCGCTTGGCTCAGGATTTTTCACTTCGTTATCCTTTGGTTCGCGGGCAAGGAAACTTCGGTTCAATTGACGGAGACAATGCTGCTGCCATGCGTTACACGGAAGCCAAAATGGAAAAAATTTCCGATGAAATGCTGGCAGACATAGAAAAAGAAACAGTGGACTTTGAACCCAACTATGATGGGAAATTCAAGGAGCCACGTGTGCTTCCAACCAAAATACCTCAACTCTTATTAAACGGAACAATGGGGATCGCAGTTGGTATGGCAACAAATATTCCTCCACACAATTTAAACGAAGTTATGAATGCTCTTGTTGCGCTTTCAGACAATCCGGAAATGGATGTTCAAGACTTAATGGAATATATTAAAGGTCCTGACTTCCCTACGCGCGGAATAATTTATGACGTGGAAGCAATTAAAACAATGTATACCACCGGCAGAGGGGGAATAACGGTCAGAGCGAGAGCTGAAATAGAGGAGATGAAAGGCGGGAAAAATAGAATTATTGTGACAGAAATACCCTACCAAGTAAACAAAGCCTCTCTTGTTGAAAAAATTGCCGATTTAGTGCGTGATAAAAAAATCACTCAGATAAGTGATCTCAGAGATGAATCCAACCGTGAAGGAACACGAGTAGTGATTGAGCTGAAAAAAGATGCTTACCCAAATAAAGTCTTAAACCAGCTTTACAAAATGACTCCTCTGCAAACACGGTTCAACATGAACATGATTGCTTTGGTTGATGGAATACAGCCTCGCCTTCTAAACCTGAAGCAAGTTTTGGAGCATTTCATAGCTCATAGAAAAAAGGTTATAACAAGACGCACCGAATATGAACTTAAAATAGCAAAAGCGCGCGCTCATATTCTTGAAGGGCTCAAAATTGCACTTGATAACATAGATGAAGTAATAGCAAGTATTCGTGCCTCCGAAACAAAAGAGGAAGCAAAAGAGACTTTAATTAAAAAATTCAATTTAAGTGCACTTCAAGCTCAAGCTATTCTTGATATGCGACTACAAACTTTAGCAGGCTTGGAACGTGAAAAAATTGAGAATGAATTGAAGGAAAAATTGAAACTAATTGAAGAATTGGAAAGTATTTTAGCGGATGCAAGCAAAGTAATCGCAATAATGCGAGAAGAATTCTTGGATATAATTGAAAAATACGGAGATGAAAGACGTACGGAAGTTATCCCACATGCACTTGGTAAATTTTCCGTAAAAGATACAATCCCGAATGAAGATATGGTTGTTACCTTAACAAAAGAAAATTATATAAAACGCGTCTTACCTTCTTCATTCAAACGTCAAGGACGGGGAGGACAAGGAAAAATTGCAATGAGCACAAAAGAAGAAGATGAAATAGCAATCGTGAGACTGGCTCGCAATCATGACAGGCTGCTTTTCTTTACAAATACGGGACGTGTTTTTCAACTGCCTGTCTACGAGCTGCCAAAAGCATCACGTCAAGCAAAGGGTACCCCTCTTATCAACCTTATACAGCTCTCCAAAAATGAAACGGTAACCGCAATGCTTGTTGTTAAAAATGAAGAATTTAAAGGAGACTTCCTTTTCATGGCAACTAAGCAAGGAACAGTAAAAAAAACCACCGTTGAACAATTTGCAAAAGTTAGAAAGTCAGGACTTATTGCAATTCGTCTACGTGAAGGTGATGAATTGAACTGGGTACGTCAAACCAATCCGGGAAATAAAGTTGTGATGGTTTCCAAAGAAGGAAAATGTATTCAATTTAAAGAAGAAGATGTGCGTGCCATGGGTCGCGCTTCAATGGGTGTGCGTGGAATGAAACTTAAAAAGGAAGACATTGTTGTTGAAATGGATGTTGTAGGCAATAAGGATGCTGATCTTTTGGTAATTATGGAAAACGGACTTGGAAAAAGAACAAGGATTGATGAATACAGACTGCAAACACGTGGCGGATCAGGAGTTAAAACGGCAAATTTAAATTCCAAAACGGGAAAGCTTGTTGGAGCAAAAGTTTTGGAACCTGACACCCAAGGCGATATAATGCTACTTTCAAAGAAAGGGATCATGATTCGCACAGCTATAAAAGATATTCCAAGGCGTGGACGGGCAACTCAAGGTGTGTATATAATGAGAACGAAAAAAGGAGATATTGTTCGCTCAATGTCCTTCATTATCAAAGACAATGAGACTGAAACGAACGCAAATCTGAAAAAACAGGCAGCTCTTGTTTAACCCACGCCACATGAAAATCAGGAATTACCTTGCTTCAATTCTTATAGGAATCTTACTGATAAGCCCTCTTGCAAAAGCAAATAGTGGAGATTTATCTCTAACTGAAAATAGCGTCAGCTTCAGTACGGATTATTTCTTGGAAAATTACAGTGTGCGAATTTGGGCTTCAGTTGAAAACAATAGCCCGCATGACCTTTTAGGTTCGGTTCGCTTCATGGCAAACGGAGAAAATCTAGACAGTGATCAGCCTATTTCCGCATTGGCGGGCAATACGGATGACGTATTTGTAGATTGGATTCCCCCTTATGACGGGGAATACACCATAACAGTAAGTGTAATTCCATGGGATTCTTCAGAGGACAACCCGGATAACAATATGGTTACAAAAAACATACTTGTACTTGCAGATATGGATGGAGATGGGATAACTGACGCAGATGATACAGATAGAGATGGAGATGGCACACTCAATGAAGAAGATGCCTTTCCAGATAACGGAAATGAAAGTAAAGATTCGGATGGAGACGGCATAGGCAATAATGCAGATGAAGATGATGACAATGATGGTGTAAATGACAGTGATGACGCCTTTCCTGAAAACCCACTATATTGGTCGGACACTGATGGAGATGGCATTCCAGATCAAGAAGACGAAGATATTGATGGAGACGGATTAACAAATGATGAGGAAAGTGAAAAAGGTACAGACCCTCAAAATATTGATAGTGATAATGATGGTGTAAATGACATGCAAGACCCATTTCCTTTAAATTCGGAAGAAAACAGTGATTTGGATGGAGATGGAATAGGAGATAATGTAGATGAAGATATGGATGGAGACGGAATAGTCAACAAAGAAGATTCAGTTCCAGACAATGCTGCTCCTCAAGCACAGGTAAGTGAAAATGTAATACTTACCGGAATTGATGAAGATGTTAGTTTTGATGCTTCGGAATCATTTGATACAGATGGTAATATTGTTAAATACATATGGGATTTCGGCGATGTACAGTTGAGCGGAGAAGAAGTTTCAATAAGTTTTAATGAAAGCGGCGTAAAGAATGCCCTTTTAACCGTAATTGATGATAGTGGTCAAGAAGACAGCATTGAAATAAAAGTGCGTGTTTTGAACTATAAATTCATTCTCTTCACACTGCTGCTTACAATAGTCTTGATTTCTCTTGCCTTCTACCTGATCTATCGTTATAATCGGCGGGCTTCGGAGAAAAGAGGCAATAAAAAATCATTCAATAAGAAATCCAAGAAAAAATGAAAGGAATACATCCAAATTATAAGTCTGAAGCTGTTATTAAATGTCAAAATTGCGGCGCACAGCATAACTTCGGTGGCACTCGTGATGATATCCAAGTTGAAATTTGCAGCCAGTGTCATCCTTTTTATACGGGCAAGAAAGTGCTTATTGATACTGAAGGGCGAGTAGATAAATTCAGAATGAAAATGGAATCTGCAAAAGGACGAGTGAAAAAAGTGCGCAAGAAAAAAACTCTGGAGGAAAAAGTAAATGAAGAACTTGCCTCTCAATTTGGAAAAGAAAAGAAAAAAACTACGAAAGCGAAAGCTAAAAAAGAGGATTGATGTTTGAATTTTCACTGGAATTTGAGTCGTCCGAATGTCAAGCACGGCTGGGTTCTTTCAGCACTCCACACGGAAACATCAAAACTCCAGTTTTCATGCCTGTAGGTACAAAAGCAACTGTAAAATCTTTGGACTACAAAGATCTTCAGCTTCTGAAAACTGAAATTCTCTTATGCAACACCTATCATCTTGAAATGCGACCAAGCTCAAAGCTTATTGCTAAAATGGGTGGCCTTCACAAATGGATGAAGTGGGATGCTCCCATCTTAACGGATTCAGGTGGGTTTCAAGTATATTCACTAAGTAACAATGTGAAAATTACAGAGGAAGGTGTGGAATTTAAATCGCATTTGAATGGAGATAAACACATGTTCACACCGGAGCATGCAATTGCGATACAAGAACGTCTTGGTGCAGACATTATAATGGCTTTTGATGAATGTGCACCGGCAGGAGTAAGTAAAGAATATGCACGCATGGCAATGAAACGTACTCATGCTTGGATAAAGCGCTGCATTTCAGCTAAAACACGTGAAGATCAAGCTCTCTTCCCTATTGTTCAAGGATCTTGCTTTAAAGATTTAAGAGAAGAGTCAGCCAAATTCATGGCTGACTTGGATTTACCAGGAATTGCAATTGGAGGAGTCAGCGTTGGAGAAGATCATGAAAAGAAATTTACTGCCATAAATTATGCCCTACCCTATCTTCCAAAAGATAAGCCACGATATTTAATGGGTGTTGGAACGCCTAGAGATTTACTGGAAGCAGTTGCATGCGGTATTGACATGTTTGATTGTGTTTTAGCAACTCGTCTGGCACGCCATGGGGCTTTTTGGTCACTTCAAGGACGTAAAAATATAAAAGCATCTCAATACAAAGAAGATTTAAGCCCATTATGTAATTGGGTTGAGCACTATGCTTCAAAAGAATTTTCCAAGAGCTATATACATCACCTGATTAAAGAAAATGAAATACTTGGCATTCGTTTACTTTCCATGCATAACATTGCCTTTCTCTTTCAATTAATGAAGGAAATTCGCTATCATATCAGAGAAGGCTCTTTCATGAGCTTTAAAAATACATTCCTTAAAAAATTTCACTCTTATGATCAGGCTGCTTAAAGGAGCATTGATAGCTAAAGAAAAACAAAGTCTGACTTTAATGATAAATGGCATAGGTTATCAAGTCTTTGTAGCAAACTCACTTTTAGCATGCGAAGATAAAGAACTAACTTTACATATTCATACACATGTGCGAGAAGATTCACTAACTTTATTTGGTTTTAAGAATAAAGAAGAATTAAACTTCTTTGAACAACTGATTGGAATAAGTGGAGTAGGTCCAAAAATGGCTTTATGCATTTTAGATATGCCACTTTCCACAGTTCAAAACGCAATTGTGAGTGAAGATGTAAAAACTCTATCATCCGTACCGGGAATAGGTAAAAAAAAGGCTGAACGCATTATTCTTGAACTTAAAAATAAAATTGATCCTATAGCAAAGAATGAAACATCTGCAATTCATCCTGATGTGTTTATAACACTGGAGACACTTGGATATAAACGACATCATATACAAGCAATACTATCTGAGGTAGATGAAGAAATTACAGATGCAGAAGAATGGATACGTATTTTCCTTCAAAGAGTTTAAGCTGAAAAGAGCATGATTGTAAAATTAATCACTCATCACATACACCTTCGCTATCTGCTTGGCTTCACTGGCAGTTTTGGCTTTTTATTCATGGGAAGAAAAAACTACTTTTTCACAGACTTCCGTTATGAAGCAATTGCTAAAAAACTTATAAAATCAGGCAAAAGCAGAATCCCCTTTGAATATGTGAAAATAGATTCCGATTTAAAAGAAGTAATTAAAAGATATATAGAAAAAGATTCAATTATTGAATTTGAGGCGGATCACATCAGTGTAACAGAGCTAAAAAAGTGGAAAAAACTCTTGAGAGGATATCAATTAAAACCGATCAAAGAAAAAATTGAATTAGATAGGGTGATCAAAAATGAATATGAAATCGACATGCTTAGAAAATCACAAAAAATAAATGAATCTGTTTTTGAAGAAATTCGCAAAGAAATAAAAATAGGTATCAGTGAAATGGAGCTAGCTTGGCAGATAAAAATGCTGGGATACAAAATGGGTGCCGATGACATATCCTTTGAACCTATTGTAGCATTTGGCGAACATAGCGCTGCTCCTCATCATCAAAATACTGATAGAAAATTAAAGAAAACAGATATAGTACTAATTGACATGGGCATGAAATATAAAGGTTATTGTAGCGACATGACACGAACTTTTTTTATGAACAAAGCAAGCTCTGAACAAGCAAATGTTTATAATCTTGTCTTAGAAGCTCAAGAAGCTGCAATTTCTAAAATTAAAGCAGGAATTAAAACAAAAGTGATTGACAATGAAGCACGTCTTAAAATGGGTAATTTAGAAAAAGATTTCCAACATTCTCTGGGACATGGCATTGGACTTGAAGTACATGAAAAACCATCTTTAAGCCAAAAAAGTAAGGAGGTATTACAAAAAGGCATGGTAGTCACAGTAGAGCCAGGCATTTATCTGCCAGGGAAGTTCGGGATACGAATTGAAGATATGGGAGAAGTGCTTAGTAATGGATTTGATAATTTCACAAAAATCATAAAAAACATTTGAGCAAAAAAGCAGCATTTTAAAAAATTAATTAATGCCTAATTTATTCTTGAAATAGGCAATTATCAAATTAACTTTTTCTCGCACACCATTATAACCTGCATCCTCTAAAATAGAAAAATAATCAGGAGCACGGAAATTGAAAGCTGTATTCTCACCAAACAAATAAATCATGGCAATTTGCTTAATGGCAAGATCTTCATAATTTTCAAAAAAGTGCAAAAACTCTTTAATCCATTTCAACTTTAAAGGAGGGTAATGTTTCTCACCAGGTGTCACTTCCAATGTGAGTACGCCATTTACAACAATACCATGTAAATCGGAAAGTCTGGCACTTAAATCTTGCAAAATACGATCAACACATTTACGAGAACTATCACTATCATCAGCAGCACTAAGGGCGTAATGACAATTTGCACCACCATTGAATTGACTCTCTTGTGAATCGGAAAATATCGGTGGGACAAAAAGCATATGTCCATTAAACATAGGATGCAATCCCTGAACAGATTCATTTATATCTAAAAATACAGACATTACACGCCGCACTGCAATACGCACTGCAGCACGGACTGCATCCATATCTCCAGATTCAGGAGCTTCTAAAAAAGTTAAACGAATATCTCTATCGGTTGAACCCGATGCAACTCTTTCTTCACGCCGCATTGCCGGAACCATTTCACGTAAAGCTCTGTAATCCAATATGCGATCAGGATCTGAAATAAAATCTATTGAACGCAAGCAATAACTTTCATCTCGACTTGGATTCTCCCCTTCCCATATATGGATAATCTCATCAAATAAAATTCTATCTTCTTCAGATAAAAAACTATAAAAATTATTTACATTTTTAATCACAAAATTTTTAAATTTACACACATCAATTCTATCTATATGAGTAAAATACTCTCCAAAAATTCTGGTATAAGCGCTCATAATATATGCTTCAAGTTCTTCATAAAAAACCTTGTCATCATCACAATCTTCATAAATACTGTTCAGAAGATTATATATACATGATATTTGCCATAAACTTGGATCAAGCAAATCTTCTAAACTTTTAAGAAAAGTTTTAGCATTATCCGATGTAGAATCTTGAAGATTTGTGTCTTCACTATGACGTACTCTCAACAATATTGATGTGACTGATTTCTCCCCCATTTTTTGCAAACACTCTTTCAGTAAAGTTTCAGGATTATTACCACTTACACGAATAATTGTTGATAGACCTGTTTTATCCAATATTTCCATACCATCAATCCAAATTCTATCTTCATCACGTTTGCGTAAATAAGGATAAAGTTTTGCAATCAAAGTTGGCAAAGACTCGGTAAAGGTTTTTCTATGACTCTCCCCATCCAAATTGACAACAAGCAACTCTTCTCTAGGAGGTATTTTCCTTAAAGACAATTTTAATTTTGTAAAAACAGCACTATAACCTTGCGTAGCTCTCAATGCTTCTATGATCTCCATATCATCCACCCATAAAACTGATCCGTCAGGCATGAGCATCTCAAGAGCTGTAACAGGCAAAGCCAATCTGTTATCACCTAAAGCTCCAGTTGCAAAATTGCCGGCAAGGCTTGAGGAAGCGGAAGTTGTAATATCAAAATATACAGCATAACCCGGATATTTTTCCCTTAAATATTCATTCACTACATCAAGAGTGGCTCCACCCGGAACTGTAATATGAGTTGGAATATCATTTTCAATATCAACAGAAGGTGCATGCTGTTTAAGTGCTGCCACAGATGTCAATAAAGGGATATTAATTATCCGAACATCTCCATCCAAGTTATTCAAGCTAAACAAACCCCGACTGGTTTTCCCTCCTAAAACAAGTACTTTCTTACAATCTTTAATAGCATCCACAATGGCAGAATAAGGACGACAAGAGAGAGCTACATCTATACGATCCTCAGTAATTTGACTCTCCATAATTATATTGAGTAATTTAAGCAAGCGCTGCGACCTTAAGCTTTGATGAAAAGATATTCAAGCAAGAGTAGATGTTGAAATACATTCAACATCATTTATAAGAGAGCAAAAACAACATTTGGCAATTGCTCAAAATTAATATGCCTGATAATATCAGGCATATTAATTGAAATTTTATGTGTGGAATATTTGCTTATTTTGGACCTAAAGAGAAAGCTGCAGACATTGTACTTAAAGGACTTAAGAAATTAGAATATCGCGGTTATGATTCTTGGGGAATAGCGGCAAAACAAAAAGATGGTCGTATATATATTGAAAAACATGTTGGGAAAATATCTGAAGTAATAAGTCTTGAAGACTCCCTCACTTCTCCTTCTCATCTTGCCATTGGTCATTCTCGCTGGGCAACACACGGAGGCGTAACTCAATTCAATGCACATCCTCATGCAGATGAGAACAATAAAGTTGTGATTGTGCACAACGGCATTTTTGAAAATTATGCAGAATTAAAGCAAGAACTTATTGAAGACGCCTGCCTATTCAGTTCTGAAACAGATTCGGAAGTACTTGCGCATCTTATTGCAAAAAATATGGATGAAGGCTTTGAAAAAGCTTTCCAAAAGGCAATTTCAAGACTGAAAGGTCGTTATGCCGTTCTTGCAATTTGTGAAGATGAAGATAAGCTCATAGCGGCTCGCCGTGGATCCCCTTTGATTATTGGACAAGGTGAAGATACATACTTCGTAGCATCTGATGTTCCGGCTTTTTTGGCATATACAAAAGAAGTGATGTATTTGGATGATGAACAAATGGTGGTGATAACAAAAGATGGTGCCACATTCTCTTCTTTGGAAAGTGGAAAGACCATAAAGAAGCGGCTGATTTCCATTGATTGGGAGGTCGAAGAAGCGGAAAAAGGTGAGTATCCTCACTTTATGATTAAGGAAATCATGGAACAAAAAGATACCTTATCTCGTACAATAAATACAGCTGAAGCAAAATTAAATGAAATTGCAAAGCTAATATCAAGATCTGACAGAGCTTATATTATAGGATGCGGAACAGCTGGGTATGTTGCTCATATAGGTGAATATTTATTTGCGGAAATTGCAAATAAAGAGGTTATTATGCGTCCGGCTTCAGAATTTCATCTTTCAGCTCGTTTTCTAACAGAGCAAAGCGTTGTTATAGCTATTTCACAGTCAGGTGAAACCGCAGATACATTGGAAGCCCTGAAGTTGGCAATGAATGCGGGTGCAAAAATAGTAAGCATAGTAAATGTGGAAAGCTCCACCATGGCTCGCATCTCGGATAAAATTCTTCCAATAAAAGCCGGACCTGAAAAGGCCGTAGCATCAACAAAAGCAACAACTGCTCAAATTGCCATATTGACTCTTCTGGCACATGCCTCTGCAAATAAATTGGATGAAGGTCGTCAATTACTTATTCAAACAATGGGAAGCATAAATGACATGCTAAATCCTCGTTATGAAGATCATATAACAAGCATAGCGGGCAATATCATGAATGTACAAGATATAATGGTCATAGGTCGTGGTATAAGTCATCCGGTTGCTATGGAAGCGGCAATGAAAATGAAAGAGGTCAGTTATATTCACACAGAAGGCTTCGCCGGAGGTGAATTGAAACATGGTCCGATTGCACTGATTGAAGAAGGGGTTCCGTCTGTAGTAATTGCTCCTGATGACAATTTTAAAAATGAAATTTTATCAAATGCAATGGAACTCAAAGCAAGAGGGGCGCTTATAATTGGCGTTTCTCCGGAAAACGCCGAAGTGTTTGACTATTGGATAAAAACTCCATCCGCAAAACATGCAAATGCTATAACGCATATCATACCTTTGCAAATTCTGGCTTATAAACTTGCAGTACTCAGGCAGCATAATCCTGATATGCCAAGAAATTTGGCAAAATCAGTTACAGTGAAATAAAAAATCCCACATAAAAAGGATGCTTGAAATCAGGGTAATTTTATGATAAAATTGCAAGATTTAAAAATAAAAAAAACAAAACCATGTCAAAATTCTCATTCAAGCGATTAGTCGCAAGTATGAGCACATTCATTCTCGTAATAGTGCTAAGTTTTCCTATTGGATTCTTCAGTGCAGTACCAATATCAAAAGCTGCAACTTACACTGTTTCAAACCTTAATGACAACGGAGCTGGCTCTTTAAGGCAAGCTTTGCTGGATGCAAATGCAAATAGCGGAGCGGATATTATAAATTTTGACAATCTAACAGGAAATGTTGATTTGGCTTCCAATCTGCCAGCCATAACTGACCCTGTAACCATAAACGCGCAACAAGCATCTAATTTTGGAATTAACACTACCGGTGAAAATTACGGACTCAGATTTGCCACAGGCTCAACTGGCAGCCTAGTGAAAGGTATTAGTATAAACGGCGGAGGAGCAGCGGATGGAATTTACGTTGAAGCTGGTGTCAATGTAACAATCGGTGGAAGCAACGCAGGAGAAGGATTAATAATCACAGGAATTTCCGGATCCGCCATTCAAATCTTAGGTTCCGCAACAATTTTAGGCAATACTCTAAATGGAAATACAACAGGTATTACACTTAATGGTGCAAGCTCAAGCAGCATAGGAGACGGTACTGCAAATGGAAGAAATTTTATTTACGGGAATACAAATAACGGAATAGACATACAAGGAGCTACATCCACTACCATAATCAACAATAACTACATTGGAACCTTAGACGGGACAACAAACAACGGAAACGGTCAAAACGGCATTTTCATAAGTGGCAGTGCTGATGGATTGAATATTAAAAACAATTTAATTTCCGGAAATACACAAAACGGTATTTATATCAAAAACGGATCTCATAATATTCAAGGAAATATTATAGGACTTTCAAGTAATGGAAGCGCCCTTGCAAATGACCAAAATGGAATTTTGATAGAAGCTGCGGGCAATATAATTGGAGGAAATGATGCTTTCAGAAACATCATCTCCGGAAATGGACAAGCAGGTGTGAAAATTGACGGAAATATCAATATGGCAAACGGGAATACGGTTCAATACAATTATATAGGTACAGACACTACAGGATCAGTAGCCCGTGCAAATAATAAAGGTATTACAGTAACAGGCAGCAATGCCACTGATAACATCATACAGTCAAACATTATTTCAGGAAACACAAACTCAGGTATAGACCTTCAATCCGGAGCGGATTCACAAGATATTTGGGCGAATTATATAGGACTCAATGCCAACGGAGACACAGACCTTGGAAATGGTAGTGCCGGAATTGAAATCCTCTCCGATAACAATCAAATCGGTGATGACACAGACGTTCTACGTAGCAACTACGTATCTGGGAACGGTAGTCACGGAATTTGGATTAATGGCGGAGATAACAATATTGTTGAACGTAATGCAATAGGCTACGCAATTAATGGTGGCATAATTACAAATGACGTTCATGGAATCGTTGTAGAATCAACAGGTCAAAACAATATGATAGGAGGCACTTCATCAGACGCAGCTAATCAGATTATAGCTGCAGAAGGTAATAGAGGTACATTAATTGAAAATACGGCAGGTGATTTCAATACAGTACGTATGAATAAATTCGGAACTGAAAACAATTATGTCTTTATGGGAAGACGAGGTAGCTCAAATGAAGGAGTGACAGCTCCAAGCATCACAGCGGTAAACAGTGGTCATATATCCGGAACAGGCGGTTCAAATAATACAATAGATATTTATGGAGAAGGAACTTATCTTGGCTCTACCACAGTTGATGCAAATGGGAATTTTGATCTGTCTATAGCAATGGGTGCCGCCACCTACGCATGGGTAACTCAAAGCAATACAAATGGCAGTACAAGTGAAAAAAGCTCCAGTGCTTCAATTGATGCGGACATCACGGCTCCAAGCATGCCAAATCTGACTTCACATGCTAACGGAGACTACATATCAACTGCAAATCCAAGTATTTTGGGAACAAAAGAAGCAGACTCAAGTATTATTGTGAACGGTTCAGAAAAAGTCGCTCATGATGGAGAAAGTACATGGACATGGAACGCAAGCCTTAATGAAGGTGAAAATACCTTAAACATAATAAATAAAGATGGAGCTGGAAATGAAAGTACTCCACTTACAATAACATTAAATGTAGATACAACAATTCCTGCCGCACCAACGGTTGAAGACCATGGAACTACACTGGAAAGCACACTTGGCATTCAAATATCAAATACTGAAGCATATTCAAACGTACTTCTTAATGGAACAGATACTGGATATGACACAGATGAAAACGGATATGTGGATGTTATGGTAAATCTAAATGATGGATTAAACACTTTAAGCTTTCAAATCCAAGATAGAGCGGGAAACACATCGGAGCCAAGCTCTGTAACTGTTACAAAAAATGAAGATAATATAGGTTCAGGTGGCGGCGGAAGCGGAGGCAGCAGTGGAGGTGGTGGCGGAAGTGTGTCATCAGGAAGTACTTCAGGAAATACATCAAATGATTCTGCAAGTACTGAAGAAGAGAATTCTGAAGAAATTGACGAAGAGGAAGATGTAATTAAAGATGAAAGTGAAGAAGTTGAAAGTATGGATGAAGTAAAAGAGGCGGAAGATAAAGATGTTGAAGATCAGAAAGAAGAAGTGCGCAGTATTGGTGATATATCAACAGAAAATTCAACAGCAGAATCCAAAGTAGAAACTGATACAGAAGAAACTGCTCAAGAAGAATCAGTAAAAGAAGAAATAATTCAAGACAGTCAACAACACCTTCCCGTTCATGATGAAAATCAAGTTGTAAATGTGATTGTTGGACCTGAAATCATAGAACCTATACTCATGCCGGAAAAAAATGAGGAAGAAGAAAGTAAGTTCACAACCGTGCAAGAAGTTTTAAATCAATCAGATAACAATCAAAAGCTTAAGAACATAGAAATATTCCAAAATCTTCAAGAAAAAGAATTGCTGTCTCCGAATCTGATTGAAAACTTGCCTAAAGATGAAGAAGACAGTGACAAAGACGGACTTAGTGATCTGTTTGAATTCATGAACGGAATGGATCCAAATTCAGATGACTCAGACAGAGACGGAATTAAGGATCTTGAGGAATTAAATCAAGGTCTAGATCCGCAAGCGTGGGATAGTGATGGTGACGGAATTGAAGATGCACTTGATGAAGAACCTCTTACGCCTACAAGCAAAGTAATGGAAAGTATTAATTCCAAGCCTGTTGATACAGATGGAGACGGCCTCAGTGATGATCAAGAAATAAGAGATGGTACAGACCCAAACCTGGCAGATTCGGATGGTGATGGCATTGATGATGGAGATGAAGTTCTTAATTACGGTACAAATCCAAATGCAATCACAAGCAAAGAAGAACTTGAAAAACCGGCAATAACTGAAAACTTAAATCAAACAAGATCAAGCGGCTTTGACGCCTTCACTGTAAAATCTAAAGCAAATGAGGAGCTCGTTATGTACAGAATTGATGAAAGTGGATCGCCCATTGAAATAGGTAGAGCAAAAATGGATGAAGTAGGAAAAGGGCTAATAAAGATAGAAAATTTGGAAGAAGGTGAATATGAAATTTTTGTAGCAACTACAGATAAAAAAGGAAAGATTCTGTCTTTCTCACCTGCAAAAACTGTAAAAGTAAAAAAAGCTTCTCCGGTCTTTGAAGGCTTAAATATACAAGATCCCTTAAACGTACAAAACGCAGACGATTTTCAACTAATCCTTCCGCAAAGCGACCGTCAAATGGAAATCGTTTATCATTTCCAATCAGTTGTCCTATCTCAAACTTTGATAGCGGACGCAAGTGGTCAAACTTTAAGTATAAAACCAACCGAACCTTTAGAGCCCGGAACTCACAATTTAACTATAGCGGCAATTGATACTGAAACAAATGAAAGAAGTAATACCATGGAAATTCAATTCACGGTTGATCCTACAACAAGTGCATTTATTGCTGGACAAAATACGGAAAGTAAAAATATTGCTGCAACGGCTGCGAGTGCTCTGGCATTCCTGTTCGGACTAACAGCGCTTGCCTTCTTTATGAAAAAGCGTAAAACTTAGTAGCGTGAAACGCCGTACAAAAATTGTCGCTACTCTCGGTCCTGCAAGCGAAAGCAGAAAAAATATTAAAGCTTTAATTGAAGCGGGCATGAATATAGCCCGCTTCAATTTTTCGCATGGAAGTCAAGAATCATACCTGAAAATGTCACATCACATACGAGAACTTGAAAAAGAAAGCGGAAATATAGTGAGCATAATGCAAGATTTGCAAGGTCCGAAAATACGCATTGGGAAACTTGACAAAGAAGTGTCAGTGAAAAAAGATCAAGAAATAGTTTTTTCAAATAAATCCAGAAACAAAGGTGCAATACACATCCCCTACCCTCTTTTGCCTGAGATACTAAAAAAAGGTGATTCACTGCTCATTGAGGATGGCTTACTTCAAGCTAAAGTAATTGAAACAAGTAAGACTTGCCTCACGGTCAAAATGCTAAATGATGGAATAATAAAAGAACATAAAGGAGTTAATATTCCAGATGCAATAATGCCACGCCAAAGTAAGCTAACTAAAAAAGACAAACTGGATCTTGAATTTGGAATTAAAAAATTGAAAGTGGATGCTGTAGCTGTATCTTTTGTTGAAAGACCTGAAGATATTATTAAAGTGCATAAAGAAATTTTAAAGCATACAAAGAGAAAGGTGATGATAATAGCAAAAATAGAGCGCAAAGAAGCTCTAAATCATCTGGAAGAAATAATCAAAGTTGCGGATGGCATTATGGTCGCAAGAGGAGATCTTGGAATAGAAAGTAAAACGGAAGCAGTACCGATTGTTCAAAAACGTATATTGAAATTGGCTCGCAGAGAGGGAAAGCCGGTTATAATCGCAACACAAATTCTACAATCAATGGTAAACTCCCCCATCGCCACACGTGCTGAAATCAGTGATGCAGCCACTGCCATCTTTGATCTTGCAGACGCTTTCATGCTATCAAATGAAACGGCGGTTGGGAAATACCCTAAACAGGCTGTAAAAACTTTAGCTAGAGTTGCAAAAGAAATTGAAGCAGCAATATTTAAAGAGCGTGAACTTTACCCTATTCCAATAAAAGAAAGTCATGAAAGAATAGAAGATGAAGCAATTGCATTAAACGCTTGCTATCTGGCGGATGACACGAATGCAAAAGCTCTGGTTATAATGACAGGTGAAGGATATACAGCTCAAACCGTGATAAAACACAGACCTTTAACACCTTTCATTGTTGTAACTGACAATGAAAACTTAATTCGCAGATTGAATTTTATGTGGGGCTCCAATGACATTGTTTGCATAAAAAAACCTCTAAATTCCGATGAAGCCAAGGATATTCTAAAAAAAATGAAATTAATCAAAGCGCCGGGAGATGTAGTTACCGTAAAATTATCACAAGAGAAAAGATCACTTGTGGTCAGTAAAATTTAAGTTTGATTTTAAGCTATGCGCATACTGGGGATAGATCCGGGTTTTGGCACCATAGGTTTTGCTATTCTGGATATTGAAGACAGTTCTAAACACCTTGTGGAACTCGGGGTTATTAAGACAGATAAAAATGCTTATTTCGGAGAAAGACTGAAAGAAATTTACACTGACATGCAAAATATCATTGCCAAATATAAACCTCAAGCAGTAGCTATTGAGAAGGTATTTTTTTCTAAAAACATCACAACCGGAATTCAAGTATCAGAAGCAAAAGGAGTTATATTGCTTGCTCTTGCCCAAGCCGGACTTCATCCGAAGGAATACTCTCCAAGTGAAATGAAAGCGGCTCTTACAGGTGATGGCAAAGCAAACAAAACTGCAATTCAAAAAATGCTGAAATTGGAATTGAGACTTAATGAAATACCAAAACCGGATGACGCAGCGGACGCTCTAAGCCTTGCTCTTACTTTAAGCTTTCAATTAAGATAGATACATGAATATGTCAAAATTCAAATTAAGCATAAGCATAGTCATCTTGTTCTTTGGCCTTGTTGGAGGATCTCTATTCTTAATAGAAAAAATTGGAAGTGATGTCGTTCAGGCAAATCTTTTGGAGTTTGATGAAATTCCGGAAGCAAAAAACATCGTTGAAAGTTTAGATTATGAAACTTTAATAGCGGAAGGAGATACATTGATGGACGCAGCCTATTATGAACTTGCATCTGAAAAATATGATGCTGCCACCAAGTTGAATCCAAATAACCCAAGAACCTATCATTTATTGGGAAATAGCTATCTCCAAACACAAGAATTTGACAAAGCAACTCAAAATTTTTTCAAGGCATATACTCTTTCACCAAATAACTTGGAATATGCTATAAGCTATGGAAAAGGCCTAATCCGCACAAAGGAGTTTGATAAAGCTTTAGATCATTTCCAAAGCCTTAACAAAGAAAGTCAAGATGTGAGATTTTACTCAAGCCTTTTAAAGGCATACAAAGGTGATTATGAAGGAAGTAGAGAGGACATCCAAGAATCTGCAAATTACGGAGGCGATATAAAACCTTCTTATCTGCAAGCCATTAATGAAGCTTTTCAAAATTTTGATCTTCAGCAGAATGGACAAGAAATTTTCTTGCAAGCTTTACTCGGAAAAGCCATGGTGGACGTGGAAGAATATCAACTTGCTCAAGCTATGGCGCTTAAAATTCTAAATCTGCAAGAAGATTATCGTGATGTATGGACCTTACTGGGCTACTCTCAACTTAAATTAAAAGAATATGAAGATGCCAGAGAGTCTTTGAGTAAAGCTTTAAAAATTGATCCACTAAAGCCTGAAATCCATTATTTCTTAGCTTTATCAAATTATTTCTTAGAAGACTATAGTCAAGCTGTAAAATATTTTGAGCTGGCACTTTTATACGGATTCAAACCTGAATCTGAGCTATATAGGAAAATAGCTGAAAGTCAGCTCTTTCTTGAGCAATATGAAGAATCTTTATCAGCTTATGAATATTTACTGAAAATTGAAAATGGAAATGTGGATGATTATGTACGTCCAGTATGGCTTGCAATTGAAAAAGTGAAAGATTTAGACAGAGCACTCACTCTTGCCAAGGAAGCAGAAAACAAATATCCATCTCAAGCCATGAGCCACAATCTTTTAGCTTGGACTTACTTGGAGCAAGGTGAATTAAACTTGGCTGAAAAATCTCTAAATAGAGCTTTGCAAATAGATCCAACTTTAGCCGAAGCACACTACAATGCAGGTCTATTAAAAGAGGCTCAAGAAAAAAAAGACGACGCACTTGAGGAATATGCAAAAGCTTATGAGCTGTCAAAAGCGGGAGACAATATAAGCGAAAAAGCTTCTGAAGCTTACAATAGACTTATCATAGAAAAATCTCAATGATACATGTCTTGGCAATTTTTATAGGACTTATGGCGGGCAGCTTTTTAAGCGTTCTTATTCCTCGTTTACACAATGAAGAAAAAGGTATTTTAATGGGACGTAGTCATTGCAATAACTGCAAAAACAAACTGAATGCAAAGGAATTAATCCCTGTAATCAGCTTTTTACTTCAAAAAGGTCTTTGCAGGAATTGCAATCAAAAAATTCCAATTTATTATCCGATAATGGAGCTAAGCAGCGCGGCTGTTTTCTTATGGATGAGCTTTCATTTTGATAATCCTATGGAAATATGGATTAGCTCCATTTTGATGTGGATTTTGCTTTATATTTTCTTCCATGATCTTATCTATAAAGAAATTCATGATGCAGTAATGATTCCTGCAATAATGACTGCATTCTTATCAAGCTTTATAATTGGCGACCCTTACAGCAGCATTGTTGGAGCACTTGGAGCTTTAAATTTTTTTGGAATACAGTTTTTAGCTACAAAAGGTAAATGGCTAGGCTCAGGTGATATGCTTATAGGAACTTTCATAGGTTTATTGCTTGGATGGAAATTAACAATACTTGCAATATTTTTGGGCTATTTATCCGGATCCATATTTGGAATTTCTATGATTATCATTCAAAAAGCGGACAAAAAAACAGCTCTTCCACTTGGGCCTTTTCTTGTTTTAGGCAGTATGATAGCCGTAGAATACGGCAACACACTGATTAATCTTTATTTTGGAATATGAAAATCGTAATTTTAGCCGGAGGAGCAGGTACACGCCTCTGGCCAATGAGTACAGAAAAAAAACCAAAACAATTTCAAAGACTATTGTCAAAAAAAAGCATGCTTCAAGAAACATTTGATAGAGTAAGTTTTGAAAATCCTGAAAACATTTATGTATCAACAAATTCTCGCTATGTACAATTGGTTAGAGAACAACTACCACAAATACCTGCGTCAAATATCATAGCCGAACCAAGCAGGCAAGATAGCGGTCCTTGCATGGGGCTTGTTGCCGCAATTATTGCCAAAAAAGATCCCGATGCAGTTCTCGCAATGCTATCTTCAGACCATCTTGTAAAAGACAAAGAAGAATTGAAACACAAATTAAAAGTTGCTGCCGCAATAGCCAAACGAGATAAAACTTTGAATATAATTGAAGTAAAAGCAAAAAATCCTAACACAAACTTGGGATATGTAAAAATAGGAAAACATCTTTCAATTGAAGATGGCGTGGAGATTTATGAATTCAAAAAATTTACTGAAAAACCTGATATCAAAACCGCAAAAGAATTTGTAGCTTCACACAAGTATCTATGGAATACAGGTTATTATGTTTGGCGCGCGGATGTTATTTTAAAAGCGATTAAAGAGCATTTGCCTAACACTCACAGTTGCCTTATGAAAATTCAAAATGGCGGCTCAATAGAAAAATTTTATCCGAAGTGTGATAAAATTTCAATAGACTACGGCGTTATGGAAAAGGTTCATCCCAATCAAGTTCGCATAATTCCGGCAGATCTCGGATGGAGTGACATAGGAACATGGAACACACTTTATGAAGCTTTAGCTGATTCTCCAAAATCAAATATTATAAAAGGAAATGTGAATGCACTCGATTGTGAGGGATGCATAATTTATAATGAAAGGGATACTATTTTATCAGTATACGGACTGAAAAATATGGTTGTTGTGCAAAGTCCGAATCATCACCTATGCTGCCCAAGAACCAAAAGCAATGATTTAAAACATTTCTTAAATGCAAGAACAAACACCGATTAAAAAAATCTTAAAACCTTGGGGTAAAGAAATTTGGTTCGCAAGGCAAGCCGACTATGTTGGCAAAATACTATTTATAAAAAAAGGTCATCGCTATTCTCTTCAATATCATGAGAAGAAAATTGAAACTCAATATGTTCTAAAAGGAAAATGTAAGTTTTTGTTTGGAAGAGCGGAAGAAGATCTGAAAGAAGTGATATTAAACCCCGGAGATAAGTTGGATATATACCCAGGAATAATTCATAGGGCTCAAGCTCTTGAAGATCTGGAAATACTGGAAGTATCAAGTAATAACTTAGATGATGTAGTAAAGCTGGCTGACGATTACGGACGTAAAGGCAAAGGAAATAATTTCATACAAGATGCAAAGTTAGCAGAGCAACAGAAAAGGTAATCGTCAAGAGAAGCAAAAGCACACCACTTGTCTTCTTATCTGAAGGTCGTATAATTGCTGCGATTTTTTCTCTATATCTAGCCAAAAACTCTCAATGAAAAAGCTTAAAAAATTTCTAAAGGCTCAAGTAGTGGTGATTTTACTAGCCGCAGTTGGTCTTGCATACGCAAGTAATATGCTTGAATTAAAACTTGGTCTTGACCTTAAAGGTGGGACACAACTTGACTATCAACTTGACTTAAGTGAAGTTCCTGAATCAGATAGGGAAAGTATAATTGAAGGGGTACAAGAAGTTATTCGTCGCCGAGTGGATAGCTTGGGAGTTGCAGAGCCAAACATTTACAGTTCAAATATAGCAAATGAATATCATGTAATTGTTGAGCTTGCAGGCATAGATAATATTGAAGAAGCACGAGATATTGTCGGTAAAACCATACAATTAGAATTTAAAACTGAAAATTCAGAGCCAAATGACGATAAAGTTGAAGCTGCAAACAAAAATGCAGAAGAATTTTTGTTGTCCATTCAATCAGGCGCAGACTTTGACATCTTAGCCCGAGAAAAAATGGATGAGTTGCAAGAAGATGTAATATATACAAAAACTGAAAGTGTTGCACTGGACGTTTTTGCGCCTGTCATTCAAGATCTTATAAAAGACAAAAATGTAGGTGATATTGTTGGTCCGACTCAAGTTGATGAATCTTATGTTTTAGATGTGAACAATGAAATACGTCTTTCAAATGGATTGGTTATAATAGAAATAACAGATAAAAGTACTGAAGAAGTTGAAGAGGAAATCAAAGAGAGCGTATCTGCTCGACATATTCTTATCGCCTCAAAAGAAACCGATGAAAATCTGGAACGCAGTGATGAAGAGGCACTTGCACTTGCTACGGAGCTTCGTGAACGCATCTTGGCGGGAGAATCACTTGCGGATTTAGCTCCTGAATTCTCAGACGACAAAGGAAGTGGAGAAAAAGGAGGCGATTTAGGCTCTTTTGAAAGAGGTCGCATGGTTAGTGAATTTGAAGAAGCGGCTTTCGCACTTGAACCTGGTGAAATATCAGATGTAATAAAAAGCCCATTTGGATATCACATAATTGAAGTTTATGACAAAACACAATCTTCAACCGAAACAAAAACAATTGATAAATACGCAATAAATAAAATAACCTTCAATACAAGCCCTAATCCTTGGAGTGAAGAAGCTGCTATTACAGGAGAAAATTTTGAACGGGCTGATGTTTATCTCAATGATGCATATCAACCTTATGTAAGCATCACTTTTGACTCTGAAGGAGCTAAATTATTTGAAAAACTAACTGAAGAAAACATTGGTAAGCGCATAGCAATTTTTGTTGGAGGTCAGCTGATATCAGCTCCAACAGTTGAAAATAAAATTTCAGGTGGAACTGCACAAATAAACGGTAATTACACACTGGAACAAGCTCAAGAATTGGCAAGAGATCTAAATACAGGAGCGATTCCGGCTCCAATTGAGTTAGTTGGACAATATACAATCAGTGCATCTTTAGGTTCGGAGGCATTGAATGAAAGTATCTTTGCCGGACTCTTAGGTTTATTAATACTTGGAGTTTATATGCTCCTTTATTACAGGCTCCCAGGTTTATTGGCTTCATTGGCACTGACAATTTATTCAATACTTATAATTTTCTTAATTAAATCAACCCTACCTGTATGGCTATCACTTTTAATAAGCATGTCAATCTTCATTTACTTGATACATCTTCTAATCAAAAATGATGATTCGGGAGGGGAAAAATTCCTTACTTTCATTTTATCTTGCATAGTACTGTTTTTCATATCTTTTGTCCTTTCCAACCCCATAACTCTAACTTTGGCGGGCGTAGCAGGAGTTATTTTATCCATAGGAATGGCTGTGGATGCAAATGTATTGATATTTGAACGCATGAAAGAAGAATTGAGAGAAGGAGCTTCTTTGCAAGATGCAATTGAAAAAGGATTTAAACGAGCTTGGGATTCAATTAGAGACTCTAATTTTTCTTCTCTGATTACTTGCGCAATTTTATTTTACTTTGGAAGCTCAATCATTCGTGGCTTTGCATTGAATTTGGCACTTGGAATTCTAATTTCAATGTTCTCTGCAATTATTTTAACCAGAACCTTACTTCGCTTCACATCTGAAACTAAACTGGAAAAATACTTATTTTTATGGACCGGAAAGAAAAAAACATCAAGAAGTATTGAAATTATAAAAAAATCAAAAATATGGGCGGGCATTTCTGGATCACTCGTTATACTTTCTGTACTGTCCACATTAATATTCGGGTTAAATTTAGGTTTGGATTTCACAGGAGGTGCAATGATGGAAGTCAGTTTCACAAAAACTGAAGAAGAAGCATCAAATTCTCAAGAATTCTCCGTGGAAGACCTCCAGATGAGTTTGCAAGATATTGACCTTCAAGAAGATCTTGGAAGTCTTAGCATTGTCAAAACAGACCAAAAGAGCTTTTTAATCCGAAGCCGAGATCTAAATGAAGATGAACATGATGCCATTCTTTCGGAACTTGGCGGGGATATAGCTCCAGTTAATGAAATAAGATTTACCAGCGTAGGTCCTACAATTGGTGCAACTCTTAAACAAAAAGCTCTGATAGCGCTTGGCATTACACTGATAATGATTGTCCTTTACATTGCATTTGCTTTCAGAAAAATACCAAAAGAAGTGAGTCCTTGGCGTTTTGGAATATGCGCTATAGCTGCTCTTGTTCATGATATTGTAATAATTATTGGAATATTTGTTTTACTTGGACGTTTTGCAGGTGTGGAACTGGATGCACTTTTTATAACGGCACTTCTAACGATTATGGGCTTTTCTGTACATGACACAATTGTTGTATTTGATAGAGTGCGTGAAAATCTTAAATTCAGAAAAAGTGCAGATACTTTGGCGGACAGTGCAAATAAAGCTTTAAATGAAACAATGGCTCGCTCACTCAATACTTCAATTTCCACATTGATAACAATTTTAGCATTGCTCATTTGGGGCGCAAACAGCACTTTTTGGTTTGTATTGGCTCTGGCAGCAGGGATTGTTGTTGGAACTTATTCATCAATTTTTGTAGCAAGTCCACTTCTAGTCTGGTGGAATGATAGAGCGAATAAATAGGATAATGATTCATTCAAAGCAAATAGAGCTCCTAAGTTAGGAGCTCTATTATATTGATAAATAAATCCGCTTGCTTTTTGGGATAGAGGGATTAAACTTATAATGATGTTCAACACATATTATGCATCTTCGGGTCGGTAACTAAGGTTTAAACAAACTGAGATTACCCCTTGCCCGCTTCTAATAACAAGAAGCGGTTTTTTTATTTCTCATTCATATATCATGATTACTCAAACTCCAATTAGTACCGAAAACATCTCCATACTTGATCTGGAACATCCAGGAGCCAATGACGCAGCCTACATAGCCAGACGGAATGAGATTGCCAAAGCGGCGATTAGATTCCGTCAAACCGGTAAACTCCCTAGAGTGAACTACACCGATCTAGAGCATAAAACCTGGCAACAAATCTGTCAGAAGCTAGCCCCCATTCATAAAGAAAAGGCCTGCAAAATATACCTTGAGGGGCGCAAAAAGTTGGATATTTCAGAAGATTACATTCCTGAATTCACCGATTTAAACGCTCACCTTGCTGAACTCACAGGCTTTCGACTTCTACCTATCGAAGGATTGGTGGACTCACGTAATTTCCTTGTAAATTTTACAGAGCGAACCATGCTTTGTACTCAGTATATTCGTCATCACTCTAAGCCTGAATACACACCTGAACCCGACATCATTCATGAAGTGATTGGCCATGTTCCTGCCTTTACTGATGAAGCCTTTGTTCAATTTCTAGAACGTTTTGGTGAAGTCATATCCCTATGTACAGATGAAGGAGTAGAAAAACTTGATCGTATCTACTGGTGGACTGTTGAATACGGACTTATCAAGGAAGACGGTGAAACCAAAGTTTTTGGAGCGGGGCTACTTGGGTCCATTGGGGAAATGACTCATGCTTTTGAAGTCCCTCACCACCCCTTTGACCCTCAAGTATGCATGAATACACCATTTGATTACACACACATGCAACCACAGCTTTTTGTGATTGAATCTTTGGAAGATTTACAGGAGAAAATGGAAGCAACTTTTCTAGACATAATCAATAAATATAAAAGATTCAAATAAACTGTATCTAAAATCTTTAGCTCAAAAAATAAGAATACTTATCAAGAACTCTACTTGTCAAATCTAAAGAGATAAATTAAAATCGCGCCCGTATGCACCCGTAGCTCAACTGGATAGAGCATCGGTCTTCGGAACCGAGGGTTATAGGTTCGAATCCTATCGGGTGTACCACTTTGTTGAATAAAAATAGCTATAAAACTCAGTCAATCCAAATAGGACCTGTATTGCTAAAAGCCCAAAACCAATATATAACATATAATTGAATCAACAAAATAAGGATTATAACAATACAAAAGAAATATTTTATATATTTCATATAGAAATATCTGAAGTGAATTGTGTTAAATATCTATAAAGAATTTCCGCCATAGCTCCTCTGGTACGACCTTCAGTTGGATTGAAGTCTTCACCTGCACCCTCTTCAAGAATACCCAATGAAGAAGCTTCCTTAACATAAGGGGCATACCATTCAAGTCCATTCAAATCAGGATAAACCATTTCTACATCACCTGACTGAAGATCAGCTTCATATACATTAAAGAGTATTTTTAAAGCTTCCACTTTATTAACGGTATCACCGGGTCTGAAATATCCGTCAGGATAACCCTCCACCCAATCACTGTATTTGGCATAACATACATAGGGGGCATACCAATCCTCTCTCACATCCGGAAAACAATTTTTATAAAGATTAGTGTCTATTTCAATCCCACGGGCTTCAATTAAAATTTTGAGCAATTCAGCTCTGTTAATTACTCCGCTTGCTTGAAAGCTGCCATCCGGATAACCTTGAAAAATTCCCATTTCAACCAAACTTGATATAGCATCGTAATACTTGTCCAAATAAGAAAGATCAGTAAAAAGCCACTCCTTGGTTGTCACTGAAATAACATTACTTTCATCTCCTATCTGAGCTTCATTCTCATCATAAGCGTAAAGTTGAAAACTATAATTAATACCTTCCTCCAAATCTGTCAGTGCCGCAGTTGTTATATAACCTTTATCAAGACTTTTAATCTGTATATCTTCTTCACTACCTTCTTCCCAATAAAAAATATCATAAGCCATTATATTGGCATCTGGTCTATTCCAAGACAGCACTACCGAATCTTCATCATATTCATTTAAATCCAATAATAAAGATTCAATATTCTTTACGTCTTCTCCGGAAGCCTCCTCACCTTCTTTCTCATCACTTACATCAATATTGACTTCATCCATGAAAACTTGAAGATCCTCTCCGTAACTGGCTGCATAATAATATAAAAAACCTTCATCAAAAATAGCATCTGGACTGGATACACTGTCAAAATCAGCATCCAAAGCGGAAACAATGGCAACAATGGAGTCATAATCCGAAGTGTCAAAAAGCATTGCACCATCCATGCTTTCATAAGCATCCAAATATATACGCTGCGACATATCCCCCAAATAGTCAGCATCTTTCACAGGAACCAAAGTTATGGAATAAGCAATGCCGTCAGGCTTAACAATTTGGAAATAAAAATCTTCCTCATTGTCAATATTTTCAAAATAAAGATAGTTTGAACCGTAAAGTGCAGGTGCATAAGCCTCTCCAATCAAATTGAGTTGTCCATCTGCACTTGCATCAAGAAGAAAAACATCCGGATAATTCTCCCCTTCCGAATAAAAATCCAAATCCAAATTCCATAGAGCAAAGTCGGCATAAGCCTCGTTTAAACTACTACCTTCTTCATCAAGCAGATCACTTAAAAGTGTATGTAACTCCAAAGGGTCATAATAATCTTGGACCTTGCTTTGATAATCCATCCAAATCCATTTTATTATGTCACTTCCATATTCTTCAGATAAGAAAATAGGCCAAATGCTGAGAGCATATTCATATAAAGTCCCTGTTGGCACATAAGAAGCCAATATTGAATAATCCGGATAATCAAAAAAATCCTGCAAATAATTTATATAATCATCAATTGAATCATAAGTTTCTTCTTCACTCCAAGTTGCAGTAGACTCAGCCAAATTTACTCCTTGATCGGTATAAGCAAATTCAACCCCCATATCAAATTGAATCACATGATAAAATTCATGAGCCATGGTAACTTTCAATAATTCTTCTGATAAAAAAGGATCAATGGCGACATAAGGATCTCCATTACTCAAAACTGAAGTACTTCCCAAAGAACCTGAAGCAAGATAGCTGTTTCTATCATCCAAAATCACCATGATGCGCCTATCCACATCTGAATTTGGCTCAGGATATCCCATTTCAGCAACCAAAACATCAAAAGCATGTTCAGCCGCTTCCGCAATAATCTCTATTGTATCTGAAATGCCATCACCATTACTATCCGCTTGATCCTCAATTAAATCTGAAAATTCAAAGCGAAAATTTTCTGTCAGAATAGCATTTTTTTTTAAAAAACCTTGTTGCACCTCGCTTTCAAAAGAAATTGCCAATCCGGGAGCAGCAAGAAAAAGCCCCAAAAAGGCAGCTGTAAAAAAATGAGATAGTTTCATGTTCTTAAAATCAAAGTCAGGCTATACTATACACCCTCTTTCATATTTTCAAAATGAGTCTGTTTGCACAAGTGCTGATAAACCATCCCTACTCCAGACATAAAGCAGATTTCACATATAAGCTGCCGGATTCACTAAATCTGCAAGCTGGACATGGCGTTTTGGTCCCTTTCCAAAATCAAGAAAAAGCCGGCCTGATTTTAAAAATACATACAAATAAACCGGAATTTGAAAGCAAAATGATATTAAACAGTCTGCAAGACTCCCCTCTCTTAGAACCTTGGCAAATGCAGGTTGCCGAATGGATATCTGAATACTATTTTTGTTCAAAATTTGATGCTTACCGCTTAATGCTACCTAAACATATATGGCGAAAGGCTAAAAGCCGTACAATATCTTTTAAGAATTTTTCAGGTGGAAAACTTAAAAAACGCCATAGCTTGAATGAAAGTCAAAAGCATATAGTAAAAGAAATATTGAATAAAAAAATTACTCACTCTCTAATACATGGCGTAACCGGAGCAGGGAAAACTGAAATATACAGGCATCTTATTGAGGATATTGTGTCTAAAGGCAAGCAAGCATTACTTTTGGTGCCGGAAATCGCACTTACACCTCAATTACTTGCTTATTTCCAAGGGCATTTTCAAAATATAGCTGTACTTCACAGCCGTGTTAGCGATGGTCAAAGAGCGGCAGCTTGGAAAGAGATAAAAAATGGTAAAATTTCTTTATTGATAGGATCTCGCTCCGCACTCTTTTCTCCTTTTAAAAATCTTGGAATAATAATAATGGATGAAGAGCATGAATGGAGCTATAAACAAGATTCAAATCCACGATACCACGCCCGTGAAGTGGCGAAAAAAATCAGCAAACTCACCGGCGCAAAACTTATTCTCGGATCTGCAACTCCATCAATTGAAAGCATGCATGAGGCATTAAATGGAGATACAAAACTTTTCAGTTTAAAAGAAAGAATATCCGGAGTAGAATTACCAAAAGTTAAAGTTATTGATTTAAGAGAAGAGCTGAAATCAGGCAATTATTCAATTTTAAGTACAGCACTTGAGCAAAAAATTAGATCAACATTGGCTGCAAAAGAGCAAGTCATACTTTTCCTCAATCGCCGTGGAAGTGCTTCTTCAACCGTATGCCGTGATTGCGGTATGGCAATGGAATGCCCAAATTGTTTTGTAAAAATGACATATCACAACACTAACTTCAGAAAAAAAACTTTGCTATGCCACCATTGTGGAAAAATTGAAATATTACCAGATTCTTGTTCACATTGCGGAAGCCATAAAATAAAACATTTCGGTATTGGAACAGAGGCTGTAGAAGAAGCCTTAAAAAGAACCTTCCCAAAAGCAAAAATTGCAAGAGCTGACAAAGACACAATGAACAAAAAAAATAGTCATTATGAACTGCATGAAGCTTTAAACAATAAAGAAATTGACATACTCATAGGAACTCAAATGATAGGAAAAGGCTTTGACTTGCCGGAAGTTTCTCTGGTTGGAGTGGTATTGGCTGATTTGGGTTTGCATATTCCGGATTTCCGTGCATCCGAGCGCAGTTTTCAACTGCTCACTCAAGTTGCTGGACGTAGCGGACGCAGGTTAAAGCGAGGTGAAGTTATAATCCAAACTTATAATCCTGAACATCCAGCCATACATTTCAGTAAAAATCATGACTATCTCGGTTTTTATGAACAAGAAATTAGTTCACGAAAAAAGTTAAACTATCCTCCTTTCAGTAAAATACTGAAATTACTTTTCAGCCATCCGAGCGAAGAAAAGTGTAAATTTGCCTCAGACAAGCTACTAAAAGCATTGAAAGAAGACGCAAAAGGTCATCATATATTTGCTGCACCTGCATTAATGCCGAGACTTAATAAGAAATATCATTGGAATATACTGATTCATGGTCCACATCCAAGATTATTAATTGAAAATATGAATGCTGCACTTTTAAAAGACTGGCGTATTGACGTAGATCCGCTACAATGCGCATAAAGAAATATAAAAATTTTCAATGCGAATACTTTCAGGCATAAAACCAAGTGGAAGACCACACCTCGGAAACTATCTTGGTGCAATGCGTCAGCACATCGCCATGCAAAATGAAGAGAATGAGTGTTTTTACTTTATCGCTGATTATCACGCACTTACAACTCTGCATGACTCAAAAAAAATGTATGAATTTAGACGTGGAGTAGTTTTGGATTATCTGGCTTTGGGGCTTGACCCTGAAAAAAGCACTTTCTTTTTCCAAAGTGATGTGATTCAGCATGCAGAACTGGCATGGATACTTTCCACGCTTACACCTCATGGACTGCTTGAAAGAGCTCACGCTTGGAAGGATGCAATTGCAAAAGGTAAAAGAGAACTGAATGTTGGGCTGTTTACTTATCCTGTTTTAATGGCTGCAGACATACTAATGTATCAACCTGATTTTGTCCCTGTTGGCAAAGACCAGATTCAACATCTTGAAATTGCTCGCGATATCGCAAAGAAATTCAATCATGTTTTCGGCGAAACATTTAAATTACCCGAAGCCAAGGTAGAGGCGTCAGTTGCAACAATTATAGGCACGGATGGTCAAAAAATGAGTAAAAGCTATAATAATACAATATCAATTTTTGCAGATGAAGCCACTTTGAAGAAACAAATTATGAGCATACAAACAGCAAGCTTGAAATTGGAAGATCCAATGCCAATTGAAGGAGACATAATACTTCAACTTTACGAACATTTTGCCACGCCGGATGAAGTAATGGAATTAAAGCAAAAATATAAAACCGGTGGTTTCGGATATGGCAAAGCAAAAAAAGTTTTACTTGATAGAATACTAGATTTTTTTGCAGATGCACGTGAACGCAGAAATAGATTGGAAAAATCAGAGAAATTGAATGAAATTATGAATAGAGGTGCAAAAAAAGCTCAAGCTACCGCAAGAAAAACAATGAATAAGGTTTACGAAAAAACAGGTTTACTACCTTAAAAGATTTGTGCCGCAATAATTTACAACTTGTCAATTTAGAGCTTTGCACGCTTTTTTTGTATTCCTGCTATTGAAGAAAGCAGATTTTCATGATACAATGGGGAGAAAATAAAAAACAAAAATGAAAAAAAGCATATATGCGGCAATCGCTTTAATACTTATTGGAGGCCTTTCATTTGCAATTACTCAAAGAGATTTATTGAAAGGAAACTTTTATTCAATTGATGACGGTCCTTCCTTTGACAGCATTAATACAACACCGCCGGTAGATGACACACCAACAATTAATAACGATGGACCTAATTACGGATCCGGCAACCTTGATGATCCTGATTTCCCTGTTGATACAATCAACGTAGGGAACCCAGGTGGAGGTGGTGACAATGATTGCGAAGCTGAGTATTTCATTAATCTTTATGTAGCAGCTCAAGACGGTACAGCTCTAGCAAATATTTCAGAATCAGAATTTGACCTGCCTTCAGAATTTAATTTCAGTAATGAAGGGAATGGCGAATATGAATTTACTTACATTGGATCAGGAAAACCTGAAAATAACTATACAATTTCAGTTGATCCGAATGGCTATCAAGACGGCAGCATAGAAATGAGTGTAAATGACAGCTGCTCCGACCTACGATACAATTACACACTTACATTGAATTACAAATACGCTATGAGCGTAAAAGATCATGAAGGCAATAGCGTAAAAAATGCACTGGTTGAATCAGGTGATAATTACGGGACAAAATGTAATTATTGGGATGAGAGCGATTTATACCTATGTGCCACACCCGACTTGGAAAGCAGTATTTATCAAGTAAGCCTTGAAGGATATGTATCAAAAACCGGAGATTTCTTGCCTATTTCACGCACTTCTTTCTTGCAAAATGGATTGCTTGCAAGCCTTGGAAGGGCAAACCTATTCGGCTCTTCGGATGCAACATATACAGATTCAGGTATAGCTGGCAGCGTTGTGAACGACAATAAGGATAATAGTGACAATAACAGTAAAACGGTAATAGCAAATGGAAATGTAAGTTATGAATCGTTCAGTGAATCCGGAAATGAGAGTATTCAAGCTGATGTTGTAATGGATGAATTTGCATGGACAGTCTATGTAAATGATGGAAACAATACTATAAAAGATGCAAGAGTAAAAATGAGTACACCAGATGGAAACTTTAATTGTGATTATGAATCAGAACAAGAATTATATTGGTGTAGCGGAAACAGTTATTACTCCTCTTCTGGGGAGGATTATCCGACTTATGAGGTAAGCCTTGAAAGCTATAATACGGTTTCAGGAACTTTTGATGAAACTCGCACCTCACAAAATAGCCCAGGTGTGAATCAGAAAGTTACACTTACAAAAACTGTAAATACAGACCCAGCAAACTACTGTGATACTCTTACGCTAAGCTCATCCGACCTGCCTCTCGCTTGGGATGCAAATGAAGTTGGCACTTTAGATGTTGAACTGGAAGTCATAGCTTTCAGTGAAGATTACAGTGAAACCCTTGAGTTCAGCGTTACTGGAGGTAATTTGGACACTTACAGTTATGAAGCAAGAGGTGATTTCAATACAAAAAACATTTTATGGAGTGATGCATCAGTAGGTGATGTTATGACTGTGAGCTCAAATTATTGTGATGGCGATAGCTTGGAAGTAACTCAAGAAGAAGAACCTATAAGTGATACTCCGGACGATACCCAATACCAACTTACGTGTAGCGGCATTAACATTTCTCCGGATATTTATGAAATAAGCTCTGATACAACTTCAAACACACTGTATCAATTTGAATTGGAATGGAACGTAATTGAAGAGCTAATAGCGGTACAAAACGCACCGGATTGGATAAGACGCAGTTTTGCATTAAAATATATGAATAATCCCTTCATAAGCTTGGCAAGCTCAGATGATACAACAGAAATGACAGAATATGACCCTATAACTTTCACACTTTCAACAACCGGCAATGGCAGCCTTTACTATGCAGATGACCTAAACACAGCTTACAGCGAATTGACTTATGAAATTACAGCTCCGGAAACAAATTCCATAACTTTCTACTACATGGGTGCAAATGCCGGAGATTCACTCTATGTTAATTCAAGTGACAATGCCTGCTCCGATTCCATCACTTTAAGTCAAGAAAATGACACCGAATATGACGCCACAACAAGTGCAGACCAAACAGAATCTGATAATAAAAAGATAGACTTTACAAAAATTGAAAAAATATGTGAAGCGGCTCCATTTACAGATGTTAAAAAAGGTGATGACATGTATTTATACATAAGCTGTTTGGCATCAACCGGTGCAGTTCAAGGATATGGAGATGGAACATATGGACCAGCAAACAATATGACAAATGCCGAACTGGTTAAAGTAGTTGTGGCGATGACTGGCACACCACTGGTCGATACAGATAGTCCAACCGAATTCCTTGATATAGAAGGGCATTGGGCTGAAGCCTATATTAAAACAGCGGAAGCTTTGGATATAGCTCGTCCACGTGAAAATGTTTATTTCCGTCCGGATGAACCCGCAACTCGCGGCTACCTCGCTGTACTGCTTGCAAGAGCAGCAAATCAGACACTATGGGGATGGGACGAAAGTGATATTCCGTTCAGAGATGTTACAATCTACGATTATTATGCCTATGCCGTCATATTGGAGTCTGAAGCTCAAGCGGAAAGCGAAATTGAAAAAATTAACGGTGAATACATATTGGAAGGATATTCAGATAATACCTTCCGAGGAGAAAATAATATACGCCGAGATGAAGCCGCAGCAATGCTTATACGTGCATTCTACGCATGGTTCGCTGAAGACCTATTTTAAGCACTGTTTAAAACAGCTTTTTTCTTGAGCACCACAGAGGAATAATTTATAATGTCACCGTTATAAATCACCTTCCCACAGTGCCTACGAAATACATCTTCATTACAGGTGGGGTATGCTCCTCGCTCGGAAAGGGCATTACAACGGCTTCCATAGGTGCACTCTTAAAAAATGCAGGATTCAAGGTTTTCACAATGAAATTGGATCCTTATCTGAATGTTGACCCAGGCACAATGAGCCCCTTTCAACATGGAGAAGTATTTGTAACCAATGATGGAGCGGAAACAGATTTGGACCTTGGTCATTACGAACGTTTTATAGACGAAAATCTAAACAGTTTATCCTCAGTTACAACAGGAAAAATCTACACGGAAGTGCTAAAGAAAGAGCGGCGTGGTGATTTCCTTGGAGGCACAATACAAATAATTCCTCACATAACAGATGAAATAAAAAAACGTATTACAAATGCGTCTGAAAAGAGTGGTGCAGCCATAATGCTTGTTGAAATAGGAGGAACCGTTGGAGATATTGAAGGTCTTCCTTACTTGGAAGCGATTCGCCAAATGCGCCATGAACACGGGAAGGAAAACACTCTTTATGTTCATCTAACCTTACTACCTTATTTAAAAGCTGCAAAAGAACTGAAGACCAAACCGACTCAAGCTTCTGTAAGAGAATTGAGAAGCATAGGCATTCAACCTGATCTGATAATCGCACGTGCGGATAAAAATATTCCTCAAGATCTGATTAAAAAAATATCTGTATTTTGTGATGTGGATGAGGATCATGTCATTCCTGCAATAACATGTAAATCAATTTACGAAGTGCCTCTTCACTACAACAAATATAATGTAGCCCAGCTGATAGCCAATAAGATGCACTTGGGTAAAGTAAATCCAATGCTTGAGGATTGGGAAACATTGGTTGGAAAAATAAATTCCAAAAGAGAATCTGTGCGCATTGCCCTAGTTGGCAAATATACAGGACTGGATGATGCGTATTTATCTGTAATAGAGTCACTGAAAATTGCATCTTATCACCAAGATTTGGAACTGGATCTGATTTGGGTTGACTCGGAGAAATTGGAAAAGAATGATGAAAAAGTATGGAATCAATTAAAACCGGCTGATGGAATAATTATTCCAGGCGGATTTGGTATTCGTGGCACGGAAGGCATGATACGAGCAGCTAAATATGCCCGTGAAAATAAAATTCCTTATCTTGGAATTTGTCTCGGACTTCAAATAATGACAATTGAATATGCTCGTCATTATCTTAAAGATATACAACTTACATCTGAAGAATTTGATGAAGATGCTGTTTTTGATAAAAGCAAATATGTAATTCATTTTCTACCCGGACAACATCATGGAAAAGAAAAAGGCGCAACACTGAGATTGGGAGCTTACCCCTGTAAACTTAAAAAAGGCAGTTTGGCATATGAGCTTTACGGTGAAGATGAAGTATTTGAACGCCACCGTCATCGTTATGAAATAAACAATGCAATTTGGGAAAAATTAAAGCATAGCGATTGGATAGCTTCAGGTCTTTATGAAGGGGGAAATTTGGTTGAGATGGCTGAGCTGAGAAATCATCCTTACATGATAGGAACTCAATCTCATCCTGAATTCCTTTCAAGACCTCACAAAGCACATCCTCTGTTCTTTGGATTAATTCAAGCAAGCCGTAAATATCAAAATATTAAAGCCACGTACTCTCATGGCACAGTTCCAGTACACAGCGGTTAACGGCGCTGGAAAAAAACTTTCAGGAGTAATAGGTGCAACCTCTGAAGAGGAAGCTAGAAAAGAGCTTAATGCATTGGGTATTTCTGTTTTGGCGATGAAACAAATTGCAAAAACAGATGAAAAAAGCGTTACGAAAGAGGCGGGTACAAGCAAAGAATTACCGAAATTTGAATTTGAAGCATATGACAAAACAGGACGAAAAGTAATAGGGACAATCCCGGCAGGCAGTCGTTATAAAGCCTTTAAAAGGCTGATGGAAGAATATCGTTTTGAAGTGTCTTATGTTGTGAAGACAGGTGCTTCTCAAGAAGAAAAAATGAAAGCCAAAGAAGAAGACCTGAGCATGTTAAAAGCTGAATATGAAGAACAAATGAAAAAAGAAGGTAAATTTATATCTAAAGAGGAAGATCCATCTTACATAGCATTTCAAAAAAAGCGTGATCTTTTACTTGTGAAAGTTGACCAAATCCTTACAAAAATCAAAGCATTGCTGGAAGAATATAAAGATGAAATTAAAGCTGAAAATCGTCGTATTATACAAAGTTATATAGATAAACTTTTACGCATAAAAAGCAGTACAAACTTAGATTACATAGCTCATACTTCTGAAGAATTACTTAAAAAAGTGCAAGATCAAGAACTGTTTTTACACAAAGAAAAAATGAAGAGCAAAAGAGAAGCTCTAACATTGGAAACTCAAAAACTTATGGCTGAACTACACTCCGGTCCGGCTGAAAATAAAGATTTAAGCGATGATCTGGCAAATTTGCAAGAAAAACTTATGCTAAGCAACAGCAGAATATTACGAGGATTTGGACAATTTATAAACTCTTTCTTGCCATCTGAAGAAGAGAAAAGGCTAAAATCTAAAATCGCCACATTAAATACCCAAATTTTTACTTACTACAGAATATGGTTTAAAACGCCTAAAAGCTCTAGAGCTTCACTGATAAGCAGCATCAATGAGCTAAAAGAAGATAAAAAGCGACATAAGCACATTCTCAAAAATCTACGCAAAGAGAAAAAGAATAAAAAAGAGCAAGATACAGAAATGACCGAGCCTCTCATAACAGAAGAAATTACATATTTTTTGGGATGGCTCTTGGCTTTTTACTTACTTGCATATTTCTTCAGCTATTATGCCTTAACAAAATCTTTTGCAGGCGGCAATCCACTGCCAAATGAATTTAATCTTTTAAATTCAGCAACATTAAGAGCTCTACTTATGAGCGTGTTTTTATGGTATACACTCCTTAGCATACATATTGAATTTTTTAGAAATAGAAAGGGAGGCACATTAATTTTACTTCCTATAGGTATACTTATGAACGCAATCATTTTATTTAATTTCTAGTTCGCTTGTGATTCCAATTTTATTTGAAGCCGGCTTCATTTCCATACAAACTCTGTGGGTCTTTGTAGCTTTAGCAATGATCACAGGTAGTGCTATGGCAATAAAACATTTAAAAAGAGCTCGCTTGGATTTCACAATCTTAATCAAGTATTCAAGCGGATTTTTTATCAGCGCTTTGATTTTATCCAGAATTGTATTCTTCATGACTCATTTTGACAGATACTTTCCGGCTCTGGATCTAAGAACTTTAAAAAACTTTTTTGCAATATGGGATAAAGGTTTTTCTTTTTGGGGAGCACTTTTAGGTTTTGGAGCAGCCATGACTTACAGACTTAAAAAATCCGGAGAATCTTTTTGGAAATGGACAGATGCTTTATCGTTGCCTTTTTTAACTGCCTTGGCAATAATGTTACTGGGAGCATTTCTTGGAGGTTATGTTTATGGAACACCTTCTAAGTTGCCTTGGGCTGTTAGATATGAAACTTTCAATGTACGCTACACAGTACCTATACATCCAGTTCAAATCTATTACATAATTGCAATTTTTTCCGCAATACGAATAAGAAAAGAAATTAAAAAGCGCAATAATTTTTTTGACAAAGATGGAAATACAACTTTATTTTTCTCAAGCATATTCTTTTTTATAGCTTTTTTCTTTGAATTTATAAGAGGAGACGCTACAATCCTCATCTTAAAGTGGCGACTTCCAATATTTATTTACGCCACTTTGCTAATAGCAAGCTGCAGTCTATTATTCAAACGCATCAGAGCTTACAAAATATCTTTAAATAAATAATATGAACCCTCTAAAATTATTAAGTCTTAAATACCTTTTTGACCTGACTCCGGGATATAATTATGCATATAACGAGTACTTGCTCGTATTATTTATATTGATTTTCATAGCCAGTTTTAAAGTATCTGCTTTACTCAAAAACAGAGGTGATGCAAAAATTGAATCCACTTTTTTCGCCGGAATACCATCTTTCATGCGAAGATGGGCTCTACTTGGAATTCTATTAAATTTTTTTAGAGATCAAAATATTCCTTTACTTGGAATGCGTATTTGGCTTCTTACACTAATTTTATCTCTACCTGCTTATCTTGCATTTACATGGAGAAAATATATCTTAAAAAGAGAAAACTTTAAAAATAAAGACCTCAAAGAGGGCTATCAAGACAAATACCTACCAAAACCTAAGAAAAAAGCTAGAAGAAAGAAGAAATCACGCTAAGTTCAAAACTTCATAACTTTCTTTGCCTCCGGGTGCCATTACTTCAATAATATCACCTTTTTTTGCACCCATAAGAGCTTGTCCCATTGGGGATTCATTGGAAATGCGGTTGTTAAATGGGTCAGCTTCCGTAGCACCTACAATGGTAATTTTAAATTCCTCTTTCTTCTTGCCGCTTTTAACAGTTACATGAGTTCCTATCTCAACAACTTTCTTTGAATGATGTTTTTCATCAACCACTTTTGCATTCTTAATCATATGCTCAAGCTCCAAAATCCTACCTTCAACAAAAGCTTGCTCATTTTTTGCTTCTTCATATTCGGAATTCTCTGAAAGATCTCCATAACTTATGGCTTCTTTCAAACGCTGAGCAACTTCTTTACGTCTAACATTTTTCAGATTATCAAGCTCATCTTCAAGTTTTTTCAGTCCGTCCTTGGTAACCAGTAAAACATCTTCTGTGATTAAAGAATCATCTTTATAAGGCATCTTTATAAGGGTTTAATTAGAAGTAAGATTTAATTTTAACGCTCTTTGGGTGTTCCCTGAGCTTATGAAGCACCTTTGCTTCAATTTGACGAATACGTTCACGTGTCACTCCAAACTCATTACCAACCTCTTCAAGGGTATGACCTATACCATCTTTTAATCCAAAACGCATCTCAATGATCTTGCGTTCTCTGGCAGAGAGATATTGAAGCATCTCATGAATATTTTCCTTAATTAATTGACGATTTGTCTGTTCTGCAGGTGAAAGAGCTTCTTCATCTTCAATGAAATCACCAAGCTTACTATCTTCTTCAGCTCCAACCGGCGCCTCAAGAGAAACTATATCTTGAGATATTTTCTTAATATGACGCACCTTCTTCTCATCCATTTCCATTTCAGCCGCCAACTCATCAATCGTAGGTTCACGCCCAAGCTCTTGAACCAAACGCCTTTGCGTATGAGTAAGTTTATTTATGGTCTCTACCATATGAACAGGAATGCGAATAGTACGTGCCTGATCCGCAATTGCACGTGTTATTGCTTGACGAATCCACCAAGTGGCATAAGTGGAAAATTTAAAGCCTCTATTAGGATCAAATTTCTCAACTGCACGAAACAGTCCAATATTACCCTCCTGAATCAGATCAAGAAAACTCAATCCTCTACCTATATATTTTTTAGCAATGGAGACTACCAAACGTAAATTTGCCTCAGCCAATTGAGCTTTTGCGGACTGATCTCCCTTTGCGATTCTATGTGCCAAATCCGCCTCCTCTTTTGCGGTAAGAAGATCAACTTTACCTATTTCACAAAGATACATTCGTATTGAATCATTAGCAATTTCAGATAATTCCACATGCTTTTTCTCTTTACGTTCACGCTTGGCACGAGCATCACTTGCAGCTCGTCCTTTTTGCACTTCCTCTTGTTTTTTCTCTTTTGGAACTTTTGAATCTTTTGATATATCTTCCTCTTCCAAAACCAATGCTTCAAGATCGGCAAGGTCAATATCTTGAGGTTTTTCTTCCTCAATGACATTTTTTTTACCTTTCTTTCCCCAAATCATCTCATCTTTTTTATCAATAAGGTCAATTCCAAGATCAAGAAGTAAAGAATAAACTTCATCAGCAAACTCAACATCTTCTTCCAAATTAGGCAATGCAGCCATAAGCTCCTGTTGAGTCACAAAACCTCTTTGCCTTCCTCTTTGAACAAGATCACGTACTTTTTGAGGATACTTCTTCAAATGATCTTCTGAAAAATGAGCAATAAATTTCTTGGTACGTGCCATAAACGAGCTTGATATTAAGTAGAATGAAGGAAGTAAAGTCTTGCCAAAATCTTTTTGAATTCTTCTCTTACCCAAGCTTCTCCATTTGTATTTAGCTCCATTTCAAAGGCTAGTTTATTTAATTTTTCACCTTCTTCAATCTGATGAAAGAATTCAGAGTCCAATTGACCACGGTGATTATAGTAAGTGCCAATATGTTTGTAAATGGAAGATAAATTTTTCCATTCACCAGGATATTCGGAATTCAAAGCAGATTGGAAATTTTCATAAAAATCTTTGTACTTTTCTTCTGTAATAAGATCAAAACGTGCTTTTAAAGGCAGAGCTTTTATCGCAGAAGAAAAGGCGGTAAAAGATTCAAACTCTTTCCATAAATCAAAAAAAACATCAGGATAAACCAGCATAAGTAAAATCAACTGCAAAGCTGAACGGTATTTTAAATCGGTATTGTTTTTAGATGTACAAGTACCAGACTTTAAACGAGGAGTTTTTTTCTTGTAAGAGCTCAAATGCTCATACAAAGATTTTAAAGGCACATCTACCTTTTGTGCCAATAATTTCAAATAATGGTCTATTTCCACAGGATGTTTAACGGCACTTAAAAGTTCCACAATTGCGTCTGCATAATCTTTTTTCCCAGAAGCACTTGTCAAATCATATTTGAGTGCATAAAAATCAAAATAAAATTGCAAATATGGTAAAGCTTCATCCACAGCTTTTCTCCAAACTGCAGGATCTTCTTTAACCGCATCCGCCGCATCTTTGCCTTGCGGAATTTGCACCACAAAAAGTTCCAAGTCCATAGGCTGAGCAACTTCCACAGCTCTGCGCAAAGCAGCCTCCCCTGCTGAATCCGAATCAAAAGCCAAAAAAATCTTTTTACAATAACGCTTCATCAATTTAAATTGCTCAGTCGTCAATGCGGTACCGCAACTTGCAACCACATTTTTAACTCCGGCCTGATAAGATGCCATAACATCAAAGTAACCTTCCACAACAACCACAAATTGCAATTCACGAATTGCAGCCTTTGCAGCCGCCAAGTTATATAAAATTGCACTTTTATTGTAGAGCAAATACTCAGGTGAATTAAGATATTTGGGCTGATCCCCTTTTTTCAAAGCCCTTCCACCAAAAGCAACAATACGCCCTTGCGAATCTTGTATTGGCAACATCAAACGTAAACGAAAACGATCTCTAACCTCTTCAGAAGCCATATCACGAGCCAAAACAACCGTGCTTTTTAAAATATCTTCTTTCCTATGTTGCCTATCAAGTAAATATTTATAAAGTCCATCCCTGCAGTCAGGCGCCAATCCAACTTGAAAATGTTTAATACTCTCATCCATAAACCCGCGAGAATGCAAATAAGACAAAACTTTTTTAGCATCTTCTCCACTCCATAGGTTTTGAATAAAAAAATTATTCGCATCGGCAACTGCAGCCAAAAGCCGTGCCTTTTCATCTTTGGAAGCATTTGGAGTCCCAGAATGTTTTGGTAAATCTATGCCGGCTTTTTCAGCCATAAGCTGCAAAGCTTCTCTAAAAGAAAGGCCTTCAATTTCCTGAATAAACTCAAATAAATCTCCACCTTTATGGCAAGAAAAACAATAAGCAATTTGACGCTCCGGATTTACAAAAAAACTTGGTGTTTTTTCCTGATGAAAAGGACAAGTGGCCTTTAAATATTTTCCTGACTTCTTTAAAGGAAAGTACTCCGCAACAACATCTTCAATATTCAAACGAGTTTTAATTTCTTGAACCGGATCCAAAGCCCTGATATTAGATGCCCGCATTGTATCATTCTCTCTTAAAATACAACAGTCCGGAAAGAGCGCTCATAAGAAATAAAATCACAATAAATACAAATACTTTACCTTCTGTTTGCAGAAATAAAGCAAGTGCTCCAAAAAGAGCTGATGTTACAGAAAAAAATAGTACTACCTGCCTTGACGTAAATCCGGCATTTAAAAGCCTATGATGAAAATGCCAAAGATCACCTTTAAAAGGTGATTGTCCTTTTAAAATTCTACGCAAAATCACCCATGCAAAATCCAAAATTGGAAAACCCAAAACTAAAACAGTGGTAGCTATTTTCCCTCCTGAAATAATTGCGGTAACAGCCAAGAAAAATCCAAGTAACATAGACCCAGTATCTCCCATTAAAATTTTTGGCGGCGGAAAATCAAAAATCAAAAAAGCCAAAGAGGCACCCAAAATCACAGAAGAAAGCGTTATTGCCAAGCTTTGATCCAAATAATGAAATTCGGGCCTCAAACTTAGTAGCAATAAAACAAATGCGGCTACGGAAGATACGCTCGCTGTCATGCCGGGCACTCCGTCTATCCAATTAAATGCATTAATCATAACCATAACCCAAATCACCGTAAGCAAATCTGCAAAAAGTGTGAATGTGAAAGAAAACTCCCCAACATTAATAATCCATGACCATTGGTCCAAAGCGATAATAGTACCAAAAGGTCCGGAAATGGAGCTCATACCAATCCCGCCAATAACCAAAAGCAAAGCTACAAAAAACTGCACTCCCAACCTCAAGACTGGAGATAAAGAAAACCTATCATCCAAAAAACAAATAAAAGCTAAAAGCAAAGCACCCAGCACAAGTGAAAACAATGTCCCTTCCAGTGGCAAAAACACAAGTAAAGTAATCAAAATTGCAAAAAGAGGTGCCACTCCACCAGGATAAGGAATGGGCTTACGCTTATGCCCGTAAAGCTCAGGCTTGTCCAAAAGATTCCAATTCGGGAAGAAACGAAGTACTCCCAAACTTAAAATGAGAGATAAAATGAAAGCCAAAGAAATCGCCTGAATAAACATGCGGCTATTTTACAAGAATAAAAGGAGCTTCTGAAGGATTTTTTGACAGCTCTTCAATGCTGATTGCATCCTCCAAACAAAAATCACCTACGCAAGTCCTTCTTAAATCTGTCATTAGAGCACCAGTGCCAAGATTCACACCTATATCATGAACCAAACTGCGAATATAAGTTCCGCTTGATACTCTTACTTTAAATCTTACAAAGGGAAGATCTACTTCAATATTTTCTCCATACATCCTTACCTCTCTCGCCTTTAATTTAGGTAATTTACCTGAGCGAGCTAAAGTATAAGCTCGCCTTCCATTTACTTTTTTTGCCGAAAAAGGTGGTGGAGTTTGCATACTTAAACCCCAAAATTTTTGCATTTCATTTTTAATACGATCTTCATTAATGCCTGATGAATGGCTATGTTCAACAATAAGCCCTTCCCTATCATATGTATCGGAACTCTTCCAAAGCTCCATTTCAACTTCATATTCTTTCTCAAGCCCCATATATTTTGAAACTTGTTTTGTAGCTCCTCGCCCCACCGCCAAAACCAAAACGCCTGTCGCCAAAGGATCCAAAGTACCCAAATGACCTATCTTGCGAATACCCAAAATACCCCTGCATTTTGCAACCACATCATGACTGGTCCAAGCTTGCGGTTTATCAATAATAAGAAAAGCCCCTTCTTGATACATCAGTTTACAGGTAATTCAACATCAAAAGTTCTGGAAAGCATTTCTCTTACAACATTTCTGTCATCATGCGGCACTCTCTCCTTGCCCACAACTTGAAATGTCTCGGCTCCTTTACCGCAAATAACAACCGTATCTCCTTCTTTTGCTATTGCAAGAGCTAATCTGATTGCTTCACGCCTATCCAAAACCTGCCAAAACCCATCACCCTCCTCTCTTGGAATACCAAGACGTAGCATCTTTGCAATTATACGTGGATTTTCTTCATAAGGATCATCATCCGTAAGGATTATACAATCAGAGTAACGATGAGCAACAGCTCCCATTTTGGGCCTTTTACTTTGATCTCGCCCTCCACCTGTTGCGCCGAAAACAGTAATTAAACGACCTTTTGTAAGCTCTTTCAACATGGAAAGTAATTTTTGCAAGGAATCTTCAGAGTGAGCATAATCAACAATAATACTATAATTTTGCCCTGCATAAATAGGTTCCATTCTGCCTGGCACAGACTTTAGTTTGTTTAAAGCGGAAGCGATGCTACTCACATTTATACGATGCGCCACAGCAACAGTTGCGGCAGCCATTGCGTTATAAACGTTAAAGCGCCCCGGTATATGTAAATGGACCTGAGCTTCTCCATTTGGAACCCTGATTTCAAAATCCGTTACATCCGGAGTGGTCATAATATTTTGCGCCCTATAAGTTCCCCGCAAAATTCCATATTCAAAGAGTTGATCAACCGGAAATTGGGAAAAATAATCAGACTCGGGATCGTCTGCATTTATAACTGAGATTTTATGAATACCGGACTTTCTTCTTGAAATATTAAGACGAGCAAATAAGCGTCCTTTTGCCTCTTTATAATTCTCCATGCTACCATGATAAGACAAATGATCCTGAGTCAGATTTGTAAATACTGCAGTATCTACATTCACACCCCACAATCTGGACTGTAGGATTCCTATACTTGTTGCCTCCACAACAACAACTTCACAACCTGCATCTTTCATTTCCTTGAGTTTACCTTGAAGCAAAAAAGGACTGATGGTGGTTTGTTTGTGTAAATTTGCTTCCTCCTGATCACCAATCTTAAAATTCACAGTTGTAAGCAAACCACACTTTCTACCTGCCTCCATAAAAATATGGTGAATCATATTACAGGTAGTGGTTTTACCGTTTGTGCCGGTAACAGCAATTATAAGCATCCTTTCTGCAGGAAAGCGATATCTGAGCGCAGCTAAAACCGCTACAATTTTATGATACAAAAGGCGAATCGGATGCCTATCCGGAATTATATTACGTAAAAAATCTTTCATTGCCAGAATTATACAGAATTTTTTTAACTTGGGTAATATCCGATTTAATCTGCTTCTTTAAATCATGAATATTTTTAAAAGTTTGTATATTACGAATGAATCCGAGAACCTCAACTTCCACATCTCTACCATATAAATCTCCTGAAAAATCCAATAAATGAATCTCCATCACAGCCTCTTCCTCTAAAAAAGTTGGTCTTGGCCCCCAATTCATAGCGCCTGCATACGCTATTTCATCAAAATATACCCTTGCAGCATAAACTCCATATTTTAAATCAGGCTCATAATCCAAATTAAGTGTTGGAATAGACATCCCACGCCCCCTGCCGGACCCTTGAATTACTTTCGCTTTAAGCCTCATATTTTTCATATTTACAATAAAATAGCCATAAGCAACCAAAATTCAAAAGCCAGATCATTTTTAAAATAAGGTGTATCAAAGATACCGTGAATCAAAATCATTACCAATAATAACGCTGCAATACGCCGCCCTTTTTTATCAGGTTCAAAGAGCCAAGCCAAAGCTGAAACAAGCATCCAAATAAAAGCAGCCAAGCCCAATATGCCCATGTTTAACCACATAGCCAAAAAAATATTATGAGGATGAAGCATAACCCATTCAAAAGGAGCTTTCCCTAAAATTTCAGCTGCTTGATTTTGATATGCCCATTCAAAAGAACCCAGACCCCAACCTAAAAAGGGCTTTTGTGTAATAAGATTTAAACTAATTTCATAAACTTGCAAGCGCACACTTGTGGAAGAACGTTCGGAAAACTCCAAAAACTGCTGAAATTTAGCGGAATTAACTTGAGTCAAAATAAGAAAAATCAAAATAAAAAAGCTGAATGCAGTCAGAGCTTTTTTAAATGACTTTGGCAGAGATCGGAAAGAAAATATTAGCCAAATAATCAAAGCTGCCAATAAAGCCAAGTAAGCAGCATAAGATTGAGTAAAATAAAGTGCGGCAGCGCTAATCACAGTAAGAAAAAGTCTGAAAAGTGATATCGCTTTCAATGAAGGATCTTCCATACTTTGCACAAAGCCATACAAAACAGCCGGACCTATATACAAAGAAAGATAATTGGCAGATTCAAAGGGTCCGGATGCACGAGAATCAAAAGTAATAAAATCGGCATATAATACCTGTTTTAAAGCTAAAAGAGATAAAATACCAGCGCCTAACAGCAGAGCATCCAAACTTAAAAGAATCATTGAAGGTCTTTGCCTGAAAGTATGGCGAGCCATAAAGAAATACAGCATGGGCATTAAAATCCAGCCCTTTAAAATACCTAGCGCTCTTATTGAAGCATCAAAGGGTCTGCCATCAATGAAAGTGAGATCTTTTTGAATAAAAATTGTGCTCAATATGGCAGCTGCAAGAAACAAAAACACATGCCACAGTTTCCATTCCACGGAATAACGTGCCCACCACTTTGGCTTCCACAAGGATTCCGTAAAGAAAAAAATCACGAATATAAATACAAGCATCACCTCTAAAAGATTGACCGGCACAGCAAACCATGTGGCTTTAAACAAATATAAAGGGAAAAATGCCGGTAAAAATGCAATCAAATATGGAAGATACTTTGACTTCAAATCACTCATTCGGATTTATAAATTAGTGGAAGTGCTTTTTTACAGCGCCTTCAAACCTTGACATAGATTGCGTAAGGCTTGCGCAGGATTATCTGAACACACCACACCGCTTGCCACCAATACGCCACCGGCTCCAAGTTCCATTGCAATTCGCACATCCTCTCCGGTTTTAATACCAGCTCCTATCAAAACATTATCAGATCCAATTTTTTCAACGGCCTCTGTAATCAATTCAGGACGTGCTGTTGAAACCGATATTTCTCCTCCAATCAATTCAGGCGGCTCAATTGCAACAAAATCAGCACCCATCTCAATAAAACGATGTGCTTCCTCCACACTTTCAGAACAAATCACGGAAAGCATACCCAAACGTTTCATGTCATCCACAGCCATTTGAATCTGAGTATCTGAAAGCCGCCTTTCCGAGTGATTCAAAAGCGCTCCATCAACCCCCATTCCATGAGCAATTTCCACAGGCACATGTCCCGTATAAGCTCCATAACCGCAGCCATCAACATGTTGAGCTAAAACAGGCAAAGAGACCGAAGCTGCCAACATTTGCAAATCCATAGCTTGGCCTGCAATGGCAATATTCACACCGAGCTCTTTTACAATCAGCTCGTGAGTTTTAGCAAGTTCAACCGCATTAATACCGGTTGCTTGTTTATAAGCTTTGAAGTTTGTGACTAAAATCGGAGGTCTGAAATTCATATTCCTACTTTTCCAGTAGTCAAAGAAAATGCCAAGCAGAGACTCTTGTAAAGACCCTAAATTTATGCTAGAATATAAAGATTTACAAAAAAACCAATCACGTATGGCAATATTTAAACGCAAAAATAAAACAATACCAAAAGAAGATCCTGCTTCGGGAATTGAAAGAGCGCAAATAAATGTAGCTGAAAACTCAAAGGAGTATCAAAGGCACATAAGTGAAAAAATGACTGAAAAAGTACGAGAGCTTTTAAATGGCAATCCAAAGGCTCAAAGCCTTATTGATTTAATTGAAGCTAAAAAGGAAAAAGGTGAATTAAACAGATCTCAGCTTGAACAGATGGATAAGGCATTAAATTCATTAAATGAAATCACCGAAAAACGTAAAAATAAGGAACTGAGCGAAGATGACTATGTAAAACTTCTTGATAGTTTTACAACAAAATATGCAGATCTTATACTTGATCAAAATGAAATAAATCTTTTGCAAAAACAAGTGGAAGATCGTTTAGATGCTCTTGAAAAAAATATGAAACGCATAAGTGAGGCACACGAAACACGCAATCTTTCCGAGCTTGAAAAGCTTTCTCTTGCATTTGTGAGAAAAGAAACAAATGGCGAAGCAATAAAAGTTGAAGCAAAAAAACTAAAAGAAGGCGCAGTGTATAAAGTTGACTTTCATGATACTGATGGCAATTTAAATCTATATGCACACCAAAACGTAAGGCTCGGACATATAATGACAGCAACCGGTCTTACAAAAGTGCAAGTAAAGCGAGTAAACGGTTTTGAAGGATACGCCTATCTTTGGCCAGATGGAAAAACTTATACAAATCCACCTTGGGAAAAAAACAAAGGCAATTATATTCCAATAGTATCCGGAGACACATTCACTGTCTTAAAAGACAGTTATAAAAACACTCAAAATGCAGCAGAAGAAAATGGGGTGGAAAAAATAATTTATGAAAACGAAATTGCGGCACGCAACGCAGAAAGAAAATTTGAAACCATGAAAAGAAATAATGAAAGTTCAGCCTTAAAAGAAGCTGAAGAAATTCTACATGGATCTTATAAAGTTGATATACCTTTAGATGTAGCCAAGATGAAAGGAGCAGATCTTGAAACTGATTTGCTGGCTATGGATATGGGAGATTATGTTGTTGAAATTTGTGAACAACTGGCGGACCTGGAAAAATCCATAGCCTCCGATAAAAACGGAACTGCGCTTTTCATTGAAATAATGGAAAGAGGAAATAGAAAAAAAATATCTCTGAAAGAAATTACTCAAGTAATTCTTGGAATGAATGGTAAAACTTTCATAGAAAAATATAAAGAGATCAAAAATGAAACGGAAAATTTAAAAAAACTTGAAGCATCAATTATTAGCGCTAAAGCGGAAAATAAAGATATGACGGCTGATGAATTTTTTAGCAAAGAAGTAGCTCAATTAATGAATGACAATGAGCAAAGAAAAGTTCTTTACAAATATGAAAATGAAATTCGTAAAATGTTTACCGAGTCTGAATCAGGAGTAATTCATCGCACCCCCAAAATACACACTCTCTTTGCAGAGCAGTCAATGAATGAAAAGTTTTTACTTGGAGCTCATCGCCTGCTTAAAGTCGTGCCTTTGATGAAGAGTGCAAATTATGTGGATACGAAAATTGATAGAGGCATTGCTAAAAGTGATGACTTGAGTCAAATAGCTGAACCAGCAATAGCTGCAATTTTCCCTCCGGAACAAAATGCACCTTTATCACGAGCGGGTCTGTGGAAAAACATCACACGAAGAGTTGGAAAAAACGCAAGTATGGGAAATATGGGAGAGTACATAAAATATGATGAGGGACAAAGTTATGAACAACTCTTTACAAGTCTTTATGCTTACAATCAAATCAGATCAAAAGTAACACGAATTGAAAATGGCATGGAAGTGGTAGATCTGAATAAACTCGCTCAAGAATTGGAAAAATACAGACAACAAGGATATCTGCTTATGAATAGAAAAATGCAGACAAATAGGCGGCAAAGTAAGGATCGCATTATTTATCCAAATGAAACAATCAATGTTGAAAGCTTGAAAAATATGCAAGAGCTAAGCCCTCTGACAATACAATTGATTCAACACGGAATGATGATTGAACAGATGAAAGAATATTCAAAGTTGAAAGAAAAAGTAATTAATTCTTTCCCAAAAGACATAGCTGCTCCGCTTGAAGCTATGAATGGACGCTATGAATTTTCAGCGGAAGAACTACAAGAAATAGGTGAAAATATAAAAAATGCACAAATTGCAATGCTGCATTTCACTAAAAATGAAGTTCAACATAGAAATGCGAAAGGACGCACACCTAAAAATGACAAAAGAAGGCGCGAAGTAAACGGACGTGATGTAAATATTGGAGCAAGCAAAAGTTTCACAATTTTTGAAAAAGATGGGAATTCAATAAATTTGAGTATGGGGTTCAATTACAATAATAGAGGTGATAAAGCAATTCCGAATAGCTTTGAAGAAAATTTTAGTTTTCACCTTGGACCATCTTATCAAAAGAAATTTGGAACGGAAGAAAGAAATGAAATAAGTGCCGGAGTTGGCTTTGCAGGCCCATTCCCAGGAGAAATGACATGGGGATCTGCAGGATCGCTCAGCATAAAACATAACTGGGGCGAATATCAAACTTGGTCTTCCGGCATTCAAATGAGCATAGGAGCTCAAACTTCCGCTGAACATGGCTTTATGGAAAATCTAGCCTTGATACATGCAGGTGTAAACCTGATTGACATAAATCAAGAAAATGTAGTAGCGCAACGTGCTTCTGAATTATACACTGAAAGTAAAGTGGAAATTGATCGTCAACTAAAGATTATAGATCAAAGGTTTGATGAAATATCAGGCGACTTGGATCAGTTGAATGCTCGTCAGAAAGCTCAATTGAAAGAGTCGCTGAAGGAATATTTCAAAAGACAAATGAGCTTTGAAGCATTGGATGATCTAAGTACTTTACGCTTTGATAAAATAGGTGTGGAAGCTATTGCATTCCCTCCTTATTTCATGCTTCGCATAGGGGTTGCAATAAAAGGCAAAACTCAAATGATTTATGTTAAACCTGATCATTTTGATACAACTGAATTTGCAGATAGAGATCTTGCTGAAAAAGCTAGACAATCCGGTGCGGAAGGATACAAAGTTATAACTGTTTCCGGAGATCTGAATATAACAAATCAAGGAGAGAGAGTTTACAGACGCAAAGGAGCGGAAACATTTGATCCTTATAATGACCTTGAAGCAGCCAGCGATTATTTCATGAATAAACTTGGAGTCAAAATTGAACGTATAGAAAACGCAGGTGAATTCAAACTATTGCCATTGCAAGTTGATGGACTTGTTGAAGTTTACGGAGATAAAAATGCAGGTATTTATGCTTATCCCGGACAAGATGGCGAATTTTATTTCAGCATGCCTGCGGGTAAAAGTTTGGCAATACAAAGACATACTCATGCAACTCCGCTTCCAAACGGAGGTGTTCAAGAAGTAACTCGCATATATATCACTGACAATCCAAATAAAAATCCAGAGCAAATACGTCATAGCAATGAAAAACATGTGGAAGCTTATGTTTCTCAACGTGAAGGTGGACGTAATTCCAAAGCGGAAATGCGCCTTCACATGCTGGCAGAAGAAGTTATTAAAAATGATCAAAATATTCTTGAATGGAATTATGCAGATGTACAAAAGGCACAAGAAAAACTGGATTCCGTTTTGGGAAGCAGGGCATCCGGCAGTATTGATAGTGCAAGATTCAAAGAAATGGAGAATTTCGTAAAAAACAATTCCCTGAGAATTAAAAACGCAATCTCTATTCAAAAAGCTTCTCTCGGAGCAAACAATGAAGAATATGCAAAGGCACTGCTTGACACTGCAAAACCCTTAATGGAAGAGTTTGGCATTGATGAAAAGAATCCAATTGAAGTCACTGCATTCCTGCAATTATTGCTAATTGAAGACCGTTCAGATGCACCTGAAAATCCCATGGCTTTCATAGAGCACATCACAAACTGGAACCGTGCATCAATTGAGCAATCCCTTAAAAAAGCCGGCGTAGAAAATTATGAAACTATCGCAGGAAAAATATCCTCTTATTACGGACTTAAAATGCGTCATGCACTTGCAAACGGAGATTTCCATCTCCCTGAAAGCAGTGTGGAGCAAAGTACATTGGTACACACTCACATAGGCGGATTACCGCAAGGAAATGTAATGGAATTTTTAAATGGTCTGCAAGACAGCGTAAATTTGGAAGGAGCAATGACTCTCACTCCGGATGTAATGAAGGCAAATTTCAAAATGACAGATCAAGAGGTATATGACTTTTTGAAGGCTTTGGAGGGGCAAATGGCGCCTTTTGATCTGGATAATCCAAGATTGGCATTCCAAAATCCTATAGCATTGCAAATTCTGGAATCCGGAGCAATGATTTTCGGTCCGAAATATGCAGAAGCTTTGGCTGAAATAGGAAAAGAAAAGATTACAGATAAAACATCACTTTCAGATGAGCAGATTAAAGCATATACCGCATTTGAAGATGTTATGAATCAACTTGGCAATCAAAGTGGAAGCGGCATAAGAATAGCAAGCTATGGTGGTCGTAGAATTTATATAAAAGTAAGAATGCAAGTAGGTTACATTCATAAATGTCGCAATTTCACAAGCACCTACAAAGCTGAACGACTAAGCGGATTCAGTGGTGCGACTACACGCAGTATGGATTCTGTTTCAGCTAATGCCGCTGCCAAAATGTATGGAGCAGAAGCTGTTGGAGGAATCAGAAATGCGGATAGAATACACAATCAAAATCAATCCGAGCCAGTACCTGAAGAAGAAACTCCTCCTGAAGACGAATCAAGTAAGAGCGGTCAAAATGCACTTGGAGAAAACAGAAGCGAAATCACAGATGGAAATTTTGACGGTACAGGAGGGAGTCAAAATGGAGCAAATGGTACAAATAGCGGAAACAGTGGCATATTCGGCAGAAGAAGAGGTGGAAGAAGAAATTGAATATAAATAATTAAAAAAATATGAAAAAAAATATTCTACTGATGCTCTTGACAACTATGCTATTATCTTGCACTATCCAAGATAGAAATATGAATTATCCTTCTCGTCAGGAAGTACCTCAAAATACAATAGATTCAAGCACTCCCGCAAATATTGAAATATTCAATTAATATGTATAAAAAATTCACAAGATCCGCTCTAACTTCATTTGTATTCGGATTTATTCTGAGTATGCTTATAATCGGCGTAAGCTCAGCTGCACGCAATGTAGAGACGTATGAACCTTTCTCTTCGGATGAATCTTCTTTGAGTTTCTATGGTGACAGTCTCTCTCAAACAATAGCTTGTGAAGAGCCTCTGGACGCTTGGCATGCACACGGCTACGAAAATACAACAAAACCGGATGAAGGTTATGAGTCTTATTTTGTAGCTCACAAACTTAGGATTTATCTACATGATGATTTCATGCAATCCGTAAATTTAAGCACTTTGGAATGTACGGTACCTTACGGAGGAAAAGAAAGTGACGGAGTTAATGACGGTCTTGTTCCATGTAATGGCGGAAGTTCAACAAGTTATGGTGGCGTGGAAGTCAAGTTAGTTCAAAACGATAACTCTGCTGATGCCGTATATCCTGATTATGTTGAATGGAACTATGGGATGGATGATGCTTCAGGCAAACCTCTAATTCCAGGGTTTAATGATTACGACGGAGACGGAGATACTGAAGATGAAGGTGATGATCGTGATATGGCGGAAGCCGTGTATTGGCAGTTCAAAGATGGACAAGCATTTGGATCTGCAACTACAACATCTTCACTTTATGTGCAATTTTGGATATTTGATCAAAACTGTGGAGATTACGGAGATTCCTCTTGTTGGAGTGCTTCCGTTGAAGATGGAACAGCTGAAAAACATTGGAACGATAACGATACATTCACAAATTATACAGAATACACTTGTGACAAACCTGAATGCCAGAGCCTGACTATGGATATAAACAGCGAAAATATAGGAGTAGATGATCTTGGGAGTGCCTTTATAAGTATAAATACGCAAGTTACCGATACAAGCGGCGCAGATATCACAGCAGATTCAGAAATAAATTGGAAGGCTTTCAGCTATCAAGAGACTCAACCTGACTTTGGTGATACGGCAAACGCAAACGGTGATTTCAGATATGGTCTTTGGGATAGCTTAGGTCGTATGAATGACCTAATAACAAAAGCAACAAAAGAAATTTCTTACTTCAACCAAAGCGCAGGAGATTGGATTTTAGCAAAAGTAGATGGCAGTGCTCCTGGAGTTTGTGAAGCTGCTATTCAGCTCCCCTACTGCGTAAATCTAGATATAACAAGTCCAAGTATTGTAATGCCTACAAGCGCACCATCAAGCCAAGAAATCAGTATAGATGTGGAAGCTTCAACCGGCGAAGACTGGCCATACACCATTGAATGGGACTCAACTGATGAAAATTCACTCTTTGATGGTAATACTCCACCTTACCAAAGCGATCTTGCATCCGGTGGATGGAATGTCACATATGAAAGTAGCGAGTCAAGTCAAATAGATGTGAAAGCATTGGATGATGTAGCGGGATTTTGCAGCGCATCAATAAATCTGACAATTACACAAGCAGCAATATGTGAATCACTAAGCATTGGAGATCCTTATTTTGCAGACGGTTCATCTTTTGATCCGAATAATCAAGATGATGTTGCAAGATTGGACGGAAATGAAATTATGTGTTGGAATTTTGAATTAAATGTTCCTACAGGTGACCCCCTATACACTCCAAGCCTGTCTGCCTACGCTTATGAAAGCAATGGTGGAGCTCTAACTACAGACTCAATTGAAATTTCAGTAGATGCGGGTCCAAGCGCTTCAGGCAGCGGAAGTGCATCTGTAAATCTTAACGGCCTGCCCATATACACAGGAAGCATTTGTTGGACAGGTTTTGAAGAAAATGAATACTTGGATGCTTTTGTAGAAGGAGAAGCCACATATTGCTCGGCCGAATATGAATTCAGCTTTGAAAGCGGTGGTGCATGCGTTGATGAAGATGGAGATGGAATTGATGACAACACAGGTGAAATATGTGAAGATGAACCTGGAAATCCTGGTGGAGGTGGTGGAAATGGAGGTGGCAGTGGAGGTGGCAGTGGATCAGGCGGCGTAGAAGGTGATAATGGAGGTAACTCAGGTGATATAGACAACAAAGAAAATGGAGAAATAGGAAAATTTGACAAGTTCATTTACACCTTCAATTTTAGTCCGGAACAAGATGGTAATGATTTTTACGACACATTCTTTACTCATAATGCAGATCGTGCATTTTACACTTTGGATTATATTCCGAATGGAAGTGAAAGTGAGTTATATTTTACAGACGGACTTTGGTCAAGTGCGGGAACACAAAGCGACCTTGGTGGAAGTTTGATTTTTGTGACTGATGCTACAATGTTAAGTGCCGATATTGATAAAGATAATGATGTAGATCAATACGGAGTTTATCGCTACGAGCTTATAGAAAGAATGGGCTTTGACAGCAAAGAATTTGATGAAAATGCCGACAAAATAGGAGATGACATACAAAATGGTGCTTTTGCGCCGGTTATTCCATATTTAACTTTTGAAGACGGGAAAAAAGCTGTACGCATTGAAGATTGTATTTATGATGCAGAAGGAGCAGAGGTTTCAGGCGAGATTTGCGTTGATAATCTTGAAAATACTCTTGAGTATGAAGGAGCTGTACGCCTTTTAAATTTAGATGACTTTGCTCAGGAATATGCGAATGAAATTGAAGATGGAAATATTCGTATCCGCCTGCGCTATGTTGCAATTGTAAATAATGCTCTTGACTGTTCAAACGGCAGCGATCCTTGTCTGACGGAAAAATTTGTCAATGAAGCAGAAGTTACAGTAAACGGAGGTGAAAGTGCTCAAGCTGAAGCGATGCTGGCTTCACTTTGCCAGTATCTTGTAACAAGAAATGCAGGAGATGTATTCTTAGAACAGCAGATTGACGGAGGCTCTGACATTGCATGTATATATGATGGAAGTGAGTTTGACGTTGAAGATTACAGAAATGTAGACTCACTGGTAGTTTATGATGATGAAAAGGAGCAAAGTGAAGAAGATGAAACAATTATAAATTACGACTATGAAGAAAGTGAGGGTGTAAGCTACAGCAGTGGATATAGCGAGTTTAGCGTATCTTTTTGTGATGATACAGAATCAAATACAGGAGGAATAATTGCTAATTTAAGCTCTTATGTATGTGAAATCGTAGTCAGTGTGGCTGATTTATGGAAATCTTCAACAGTGGAAAGTACAACTTCCAGTCAAATATCTCAAGCTGTGCGTAATGCGGAAACAAGACAGTCTACTTTAAACGGAACTGTAAGCAGCTGGGAAACTCTTGTCAATGCACTCAGTAATAACAATAACCCAGAAAGCGGTGTGTTATACTACCAAGGATCAGGTGAAAGCCTGACACTTGGCAATCTTAATGTGCCAAATGGTGCTTGGACATTGATAGTCACAAATGCAGATCTTCACATTACTGGCAATATTCTTTATGAAGATGCGGGTGCCGGTACCGACTACAGAAACCTTCCCTCTTTCGCTATAATTGTGGAAGGCGGTGATATAGATATTTCCGCAAATGTAAGTGAAATAAACGCATTCATGGTTACAGACCAGAAATTTACAGGTGAAGCTCGCTCTGAAGTTGATCAACAGCTTGTAATCAGGGGTTCTCTCTATGGAAATGTTCAAGAACTTTTCAATAGTGCCCGCTATGTAGGATCTCCTTCAACAAATATTCCCGGCGGAGGACTGGTCATTTACTATGACGAAACAATAATCCTAAATACACCCCCATATTTGAATGAAAAGGTCGACATTTATAGTGAAGAAACGGTAAATTAGGCTTATGAAAAAGCCCAATTTGGTTATGATGTTTGGAGAAGACACTCTTTCTTTGAAAGAAGAAATTCACCGCTGGATAAAGGCATTCAGTCAAAAATACGGTGATATAAATTTGGAGATACTGGATGGATTAAATTGCTCAGTTTCAGATTTGCAAAGTCTAATAATGAGCTCCCCTTTTCTAGGAGAGAAAAGATTGATTATTCTAAAAAATTTCCAAAAACAAAATAGCACCGAAAAAAGAAAAGCACTAAAGAACATACTCAATCAAATCCCAGACTCAAGCATTTTGGTCTTATACGAACAAGGTCAGGTAGATAAACGCAGCACTTTGTATAAATTTCTTGTTCAAAATGCCACAATCAAAAATTTTTCAAAGCCGGAAGGAACAGCACTGATTCAATGGATAATTAAACGAGCCGCCAAACATGGCATCAGCATAAATGCAAATCTGGCAACAAAGCTATCCATCTTGCTATGCGGAGATCTTTGGCAATTGGAAAATGAAATACAAAAATTAAGTCTTTATGCGGCAAATAAACCTGTTACTAAAGAGATGATAGAAGAACTTATAAGCCGATCATATAAAGAAAATATATTTGAAATGACAGATAAACTGGCACAAAAAAATAAAACCGAAGCTCTACGACTATTCAAAATGCTACACCTTCAAGGTTATAAAGCACCACATCTGTTTGCAATGATTTTGCGCCAATTCAGACTAATAATGGAAATGAAAGACTTAAACAAAAAAGGTCTCAAAGCAAAAGAAATTGCTTCTCACATGAAAATTCACCCTTTTGTTGTAAGCAAAACACTAAAATCTTGCTATAATTTTTCAGAACAAGAACTACACTCCATATTGCAAAAACTACTAACAATAGACAAGCGCCTAAAAAAGGGTAAAATACACTTCAGACCTCATGAAGAAGATCAATATTTGCTCGCAATAGAAAAAATTTTACTTCAGCTCAATTAAAATAAGTCCAAACTCAATAAGGACTCTCCATGAAATTGAAACTATCCATACTTACTTGAGTATAACGCTGTGTTGTCAAAATGCTTTGATGGCCCAGTAAAAATTGCACATGCCTTAAATTTACTCCATTCTCTATTAAATGCGTTGCAAAACTATGCCTTAAAGCATGAATCCCAACATCTTTTGAAATTCCGGCTCTCTCACAAGCCTTCTTGAACACTTTTTGTATACATCTAGTCGTCAAACACCCTCCCCTTCTACTCTCAAAGAGATAATCTCCTGTATTTTTATCTTTAGCTTTAATCCACAAATAAAGCTCATCCTCCAAACGCTTCGGTAAAAGCGTTAAACGATCTTTAGCCCCTTTGCCATGCCTAATAAATACAGTACCCCTTTCAAAATCCAAATCTTTTACTTTTAAAGCAATTAATTCACTTACCCTAAGTCCGGCACCATAACATAAAGCTAAAGATAAACGATGCTTTTTAGAATTAGTTGAATCAATTATTTGTTCAATCTCTTTCCTACTTAAAATAACAGGCAATTTTTTAATCTTTTTAAGAGTTTTAATGTTCCATGCACTCTTATCACCTAAAACTTCTTGAAAGAAAAATTTAAGCGCATTCAAATGCAAATTAATAGTCTGCACCGCCTTACCTTGTTTCTTCAAATGTAATAGATATGGTTTTACCATATTTGCATCCAAATCCCCCTTGCACCATTTAATAAAAGCCATTGTAGCCGACACATAAACCTTGATAGTCTTTCCACTATAGCCTCTAAGTATCAATGCCTCCCTTAAATGATTGAGTAAAATTTTCATATTCACAAACTACACAAAATAAACTGACATTTTCCTGAATTTTTTCTGTAAACTACCGCCAGCTTACGCAGAAGGTTTGACGGTAGTTCATAAAAAATACAGACAGCACTAAATCTGAAAACTTAGACAATTAGCTTTACAGTCATTCATACTTGCACACACAAAAAAGCCACTCATAAGATAAAATGACTACACTCAAAAGATATGAAGATAAATGTTTTGAGGAATCCATTTTTATATTTTTAAAAAACCAACAGACAAGAAGTACTTTTACACTTATCCACAATTCATATATACTTGAGTTATGTATAATCATTTTTTTAACAATTTAATGATTTGCAGAGAGATTTTTAAAATAAGGAATGGAAAATTTAATTTTTTTCTTTATTTATAGAGGGGAATAATATTGTGTTTTCTTCTGCTATCGCTCCAGAAAACGATTTATTTATAAATATTTAGTGAATAATAATGAATATGGAAAAGCCAAAACCAAGCATTGTTGAGGGTTGGAATCATTCAATGCAAGAATATATAACAGCCCATAAAAAAGGAGAATTACTAAAATTAGTCACTCATACTTCTAATGTGTGTAATCTTTCTTGCCCAGGTTGTTTTGTTAATAGACCAGGAGATGATGTTTCAGAAAAACGTAAGGCACGTGGAAAAGATGAAATGAGTTTTGAAACACAAATTCAACTTCTTGAAGAAGCAAAGAGAATGGGAGTTAAAACAGTAGATATTGTTGGAGCAGGAGAACCAACTTTAGACCCTCATTTTAGTGATTTAATTGATAAAATTGAAGAACTTGGGATGCAAGCAGTGGTCTTTACACATGGAGCGACAAGATTTTTTCAAAGAGAAAACTTAGCAAAATATAAAGATAAACCTATCAGTTTCTTCATAAAACTATGGAGTCTAAATCCAGAAAAAATGAATCATTATGTTCGTGGTTCATTACAAAATTACGCACAACTTAGAGATGAAGCTATAGAAAATCTTAGGGAGCTTGGATTTATGGACGGAGAAAATATTGAAATTGATGGAATTCAAAAAACAACAACTCGCGTTGGTGCAGATATTCTGGTAATGCAAAGTAATCTAGAAGAAATTCCAGATATTTTTAGATTTTGTCGTAGAAATAACATAATGCCAGAAATAAAAACATATATTCCCCAAGGTCCAACAAAGTTAGATCATGAAAGTGGAACTTTTGAAGGATTATCAGAAGAAGAACAAAAACAATTAGTCGCTGATAAAGTAAAACCTGATGAATTTGCTCAATTAAGAAAAAGAATAGAAACGATTGATAAAGAAGAATTTGGAAATAATCCCATGGGCGTTATATATCCTCAAGGAGGATTTTGTACTCAAAGTGCAGGAGCATTATATATTACAATTAATGGCGATATTTTATCCTGCGTTGGTACAGGTCATATATATGGAAAATATGAACCAAATACAGATATGCTTTCAAAGACAATAAGAGAAAGAATAGAACAAGTAGGTGTTGGTTGTATTCCTAGAATTGAAGAAGCGAAAAAGTTAGGGTATACAATACCGCCCGAAGAAAAAGAAATTATGGAAATGGGTAGTAAAGATTGTGAACAATAAGGTGTTTTTATTTTTCCAATTCACCCCTAACCCCTCTTGGAAAAATAAAAACGAAAAAAATTAAATTTTCTAATAATAATGAAAAAAATCTCTCTGCAAAAGAATAATAAGGATAAAAAAATGACTTCTCCGCTTCGCTCCGACCACGCTGCGCTCTCGCTTCACTGCGTTACGCTCGGGACACATAACAAGGGATATACGAGAAATGGCTCGGCTCGCCATTTCTCCAAATTTTTCTTCCACTTCGTTCCAGAAAAACTTCGTATATCCCTAACGTTAGGCGAAATTGAGTTTGAGCAAAAATAAGGATAAAAAAATAATTTCTCTTCGTAAGATATATAAAAATTTAGCACTTTTCTAAAAAATTATGGAAAAAGTTTTACCAAAAATAATTGAAGAAGTTGGCTTTGACTTTAGTTGGTCTGAAAAGAAAGTTTGGGCTTTAGATATACCTGTTGAAAAAATTGATATTAAAGAATTAGAATGGCATTTTGAAATTCCATTTTGGAGTACCAAAAATGGATATTATGATTTAAAGCCAAATGATGTAATCAATTTTCCCGAAAACCATCAAGAAGAATATGACAGGACAATGAAAGCAGATTTATCATATCCTATTGATATTATGGAAAATAAAGGTCGTTGGTTAATTCTTGATGGTTTGCATAGACTCGTCAAAGCCAAAATACTTGGTAAAACTGAAGTAGAGGTTAGAAAAGTGCCAAGAAGTAAAATTCCAGAAATTGAGAAATAAAACGGGAAATTATTTTTTTAAAATTGAAATGCTCAAACTCAACTCAAGGGGACGCTGCGCTTTCACTCCTCCGCCAGCTGGCGGATCCGCTCACCCTCGCCTAACACGGTATATCTGGTTCACTCCTCGGCTCGGGGCTCGCGTAAATTTTAGCTCCTTTTTTATATTCTTTTATGATAAACTTAATAATGAGGGATACAAAAAAGTATCTGAAACTTCAGATGCACCTAAACATTAGCTGAAATAAATAAATTCTTTTCAGCTATCGTTGAAAAATTATTTGGGCAAAATTTATTTTTATATCCACACATCATGAGTTTTGAAAATCCACAAAATAATATAGAAACACAAGAATCGACATTTGAGGTTATGAAAACACCTG
>WFTC01000017.1 GCA_015485665.1 Candidatus Altimarinota bacterium | reverse complement strand
GTGCTACAAAATAAGTTTGCAGTTGAGCTGAAAATATGAATGAAGCTATTAAACTTGAAGCAATTAAAAAATAGCTTTACTTTATAAATGCAATGCCAATCAAAACACTTCATGCAAAAGCTTAGATGTGCAAAAAAAGTTCCAGTTGAACACTTTGTAAAACATGAAACAAAACAGCATGTACTTTTGAAATTTTTAGCGGTACTTGTAATTTTGCTTGCTTATTTCGTGTTTGCCGCCATGAAATACGGTATTCAATCAGGATTCATGGTTACTTTGCTTACATGGTCTTTTTTCGTTTTATGTACTCCGATTGCAGATGCCGGATTTTTGATTGATTTTCCTCTACGGCTTATAACAAAACTTAGAATGTTTATCTCTGAGCTGATTGTTTGGCTATTTGCAATAGGACTTAATCTTTATGCATATTTTGTATCTCCACAATTTTATAATGAAACGGCTTTACTAAGCCTATTTAAACATATTCTTGATCAACCTTTCCCATTCTGGGGAATTATTTTAATTTCCATGATAGGCACTTTTGTTTCAATACGCTTCGGAGATGAATTGATTGATAAAGTAAAACATAAAGATCGTGAATTTTTTCATAAACATAAATATAATTACCGCCTGCTGATTATGGCATTTATTTTCATAATCTCTTTGCTTTTATATGACTACCTTATTAAAGGGCTTGGTGTAGATTTTTCAACTGCTTGACTGAATTAGCTTTTTATTATAGCATTTGCATAAGTGATGGACACATACTTCCATGGGATTAGGAGGGAAGTGCTCGCGCTACTCTCCTATCTTTAAAAATGTCCAAATGAATAAATTTGAAAAAATGGGTTTAAGGCCTGAAGTGCTTCGTGCTCTTAAAGAGCTTAATTTTAATATGCCAACAGCAATACAAGAAAAGTCTATTCCGGTAATCTTAAACGCGTCACAAGACTTGATTGGATTTGCGCAAACAGGAACCGGAAAAACTGCTGCATTCAGCTTACCAATCATAGAGATGGTAGAAGGTTGCTCATCTCATGTGCAAGCTCTTATACTATGCCCAACACGTGAACTCTGCATGCAAATTACTCGTGATATTAAAAAATTTTCCAAATATATTCCAAATATAAAAGTTCTTGCAATTTATGGGGGAGATAGTGCATATAAACAATTGAAAAATCTTCAAAACGGTGCTCATATTGTAGTTGGAACGCCAGGAAGAGTTAAAGATTTTATAAAAAGAGGCAAGCTTAAATTGGGTCAAGTAAAATACTTGGTTCTTGATGAAGCAGATGACATGCTTGATAAAGGATTTAAAGAGGATTTAAGTGCCATTTTGGATGTAACCCCAGAAAAAAAACAAACTCTTCTGTTTTCAGCAACAATGTCTCCTTGGATTGAAAAAATTGCAAGGCAAAAGATGAAGGATCCAATTGAAATTAAAGTTGCCAATAAAAATCAAGGATCTGATAATGTATCGCATCAATTCCTTATTGTTAATTCCAGAGACCGTTATGCTGCATTAAGACGATTACTGGATGTTAATCCGGATGTTTATGGAATTGTATTTTGTCGTACCAGAAAAGATACAAAGGAAGTAGCAGGAAAATTGATAGCTCATGGTTATCCGGCGGAAGCCATTCATGGTGATGTTGAACAATCAGACCGAAGCAAAACCATGAACAGATTTAGAAAAAGAGAAATACAAATTTTAGTTGCTACAGATGTAGCTGCACGTGGAATTGATGTAAATCAACTGACGCATGTTATCAATTATGAACTTCCGGATAATCCTGAAACTTATGTACATCGTAGCGGAAGAACCGGTAGGGCCGGTTGCAGTGGAGTTTCCCTTACAATAATCAATATGAAGGAGCGCAGACGCATTCAAAATATAGAACGTATGATGCGTAAGAGGTTTAAAGAAATAGATCCTCCAACCGGAAATGAAATTTGTGAGGCTCAACTGATGAATTTGATTCATAAAGTTAAAAATACCAAAATTGATATGAATAAACTTAAGCCTTATCTTCCAGCTATTTATGAAGAATTGCATGGGATGAACATAGGAGAATTAATACAACATTTTGTATCTGTAGAATTTAATCGTTTTTTAAATCATTATTCAAATATAGATGACATGTCCACTAAAGGCAGGAAACAAAGCATAGCCTTAAAAAGGCATAAAATCCGTCTTAAAACTTATAGAATCAACCTTGGCAAAAAAGATGGCTTCAGCCCTAAAGTCTTATTTTCTATAATTAACAAGAAAAGCGCTTTACGAGGTATTGAGATCGGCAGTATTCAAGTGCAAAGCAAAGTGACACAATTTGAAGCTGACGCAAATTTTGATGCTAAATTGAAAAAAAATCTTAGACGAGAAAATTATAAAGGTCGCCCCATAATGCTGAAGCCACTGTAAATTGGCACATGAAAAACAGGCATATCACTTGTGAGAGCATAAGAATTATTTATTCTTTGCTCTTTTTCGTTCATGCTCTTTAAGCAGTTTTTTTCTAATACGAATATTCTTGGGCGTTATTTCCACATATTCATCGTCTTTTATATATTCAATCGCTTTCTCTAAGGTCATCTTTCTGATTGGCGTAAGATTTAATGCTTCATCTGAACCTGAAGCACGCACATTAGTAAGCTGTTTATTTTTTAAAGGATTTACCGTGAGATCCGTTCCTTGATTATGTTCACCTATAATCATTCCTTCATAAACTTCTGTTGCAGCTTCAATAAACAAAGGTCCTCTCTCTTGAAGCTTCCAAAGTGAATATGCCATTGCAATTCCAGTTTCTCCTGAAATCAATGATCCCACACTACGTTTTTCAATTTTACCTATGAAAGGTGCATAATGATCAAAAGAATGATATAAAGTCCCTTCTCCTCTGGTAAGCAATAGGAATAATCCGCGAAATCCAAGTAATCCTCGTGTAGGAACAATAAATTCCAACATTGTATTTCCATTCTCTGACTTCATATTTTGCATTATACCTTTACGCTTACTTATTGCCTCAATCACAGCACCTGACATTTCATCAGGAACATTGATAACAGCAAGTTCCATAGGCTCTTGCAATACACCGTTTATTTCTTGCATTATCACTTCAGGCTGAGAAATTTGCAATTCAAAACCTTCCCTACGCATTGTTTCTATTAAAACTGCAATGTGCATTTCTCCACGCCCATATACCTTAAAACTGTCACTGTTTAAAACAGGCTCTACTTTTAAACCAACATTTGTTTCCAATTCTTTTTCGAGACGATCTTTGAGATGACGAGTTGTTACAAAATCTCCTTCTTTACCTGCAAAAGGCGAGTTGTTTACCATAAATTCAATAGCAAGTGCTGGCGGATCAACTGAAATGGCAGGCAATGCTTCTGCACTGGGATCTGTCGTGATTGTTTCTCCAACATAAATTTCAGGCAATCCTGCAATTGCAACAATATCTCCCGCATAAGCTTCATTTATCTCATGTTTTTCCATTCCTTCAAAAGCAAATATCTTTGTTATTTTAGCTTTATAAGTTTTATTTCCTTTTTGAATTACAGTTACGGAATCGTTTGTCTTTAATGAACCCTCATAAACACGTCCAATTGCAATACGTCCAAGAAAATTATCATATTGCAGTGTTGCAGGCTGCATACGAAAAATTGCATCTTTATTTTGATCAGCAGGCTTTACATGCTCAAAAATAAATTCAATCAGAGGAGTTATATCTTTTTTATCATCGTCAAGATTTAAAATTGCCACACCATCCTTTGCAATGGCGTAAAGATAAGGAAAATCCAACTGCTCATCACTTGCACCCAATGTGGAAAAAAGATCAAAAGTTAAATCTACAACTTCGTCAGGACGAGCCATTGGCTTATCAATCTTATTTACAACAAGTAAAACTTTATGACCCATTTCAAGTGATTTACGAAGGACAAATTTAGTCTGAGGCATTGGACCTTCATAAGCATCCACAACCAAAATAACTGCATCTACAGTTCCCAGCACACGTTCAACCTCAGATCCGAAATCTGCATGTCCCGGTGTATCTACAATATTTATCTTCCTACCTTTATAAGTTATGGCTGCATTTTTTGCATAAATTGTAATGCCTCTTTCTTTTTCTTGATCATGCATATCCATTGCCCTTTCATTGATCCCTTTATGCCTATTAAAAGTATCACTGGCTTTCAACAAAGCATCTACCAATGTTGTTTTACCATGGTCTACATGAGCTACTATAGCAACATTATAAATATCCAAAAATCTTGTATTTAAATCTCGTGGAGAGTAGCGAGTATTTCACTTAATGTAAAGAAGTCATGCGCTAAAATTGCCGAGCAACCATGTGAAAGCAAGTCCAATCAAGAAGAAAATGCTAATTTTTGTCGAACGAGATTTGTGAGTTTCCGGAATCAAATCTGAAGCTGCAATATAAAGAAAAGATCCTCCAGCCATTGCCAAAAGCATACCCAAAATCTCCCTAGGAAAATTTGGAAATAAAGAAATAGCAAGTAAAGTCCCAAAAGGTGTTGCAAGTGCAACAGCTATTGTCCACTTGACCGCTTTGTCTACTTTTAGATTGTTATTTAACAATATGGAAAAGGTGAAAATACCTTCAGGTAACTCATGAAGCATTATTGCTGTTGCAGTTATAAACCCAAGATTTGCATCAACCTTATAAGCGAGTGCAATTGCAATACCATCTAAAAGTGAATGAAAGAAAATACCCACTCCTGCCACAACTCCAAGTACGTGATTGTGTTTAGAAGTATCTTCTTCAACGCAAGCATGGAAGCCAAGAAAAACTTCAATCATAAAAAACAGAACGAATCCTGCAAGAAGCCACAAAAAAACATTCTCCCCAAGTATGTAATAAGATTCAGGTATGATGCTGAAAAATGCCGTTCCCATGAGCACTCCGGCAGCCAAACTCATTACAATATAAGAAAAAGATTTCACCGATTTTTGAAAATAAAAACTCAGTAAAAATCCAATAATTGTTGAGCTTCCCGCAATAAAAGACATCATTAAGGGCAATAACACCTCTTTATTCATTGTTTTTCTTTATCAAAGCTTCAGAATTATGTATCAAATACATCTACTTTGTCAAAACGCATACAAAAGTATTTATTGACAAAAAAACTTACTTGCTCCATAGTGCCATCGTTATGGACCGGTTCCGTTAGATTTGTTTGAGGGAGTTGGCTAGAACAAGACATATCCTTTAAACCCATTTATTATGTCTGACGGAAAAAAACTTTTTATAGGTAACCTCTCTTGGGGTATTGACAGTCGTCAACTTGAAGCTCTGTTCTCCGCATATGGAGAAATTTCAGATGCCTTTGTTTTAACAGACAGAGACACGGGAAGATCACGTGGCTTTGGCTTCGTTACTTTTGCATCCTCAGATGATGCAAGCAGAGCGATTGAAGAAATGAATGGAAAAGATGTTGATGGACGTGAAATAGTTGTGAATGAAGCAAAGCCAAAGCGTGAGTTTTAAAGTTAATTGTAACTAATCTCCTCGATGAGCGGATCCTACAAGATCCTGAATTGATGAGTAGCCTTCCTTTTTCAGCCTGCGAGCCAGACCTTCATTAATTTGAGCTATCAATGCAGGGCCATTAAATATCATTCCTGTTATAAGTTGAACAAGACTTGCACCTTTACGAATTTTTTCCCAAGCGTCTTCTGTTGAAAATACTCCTCCAGCTCCAATGATTATGAGTTTGCCTCCATATGCTTTGTATGTCTTGGAAATGAGAGAATCACAAAGTTTTTGAGTTGGCTTCCCACTGATTCCACCTTTAATATTCGGTGGAATCATATCAAAAATAGCCGGATCTTTATGGTCTTTTTGTAAATTTCCTATAACGACTCCGGTTATATTATGCTTCACTGCAATATCCAGAAGATGTTTAAACTCCTTCCATTGTTTATTAATTGGCATTTTTATAAAAATAGGTTTTTTAATCTTTAATTTGTCAATTGCATTTAAAAGCTTATTAAGACGTATCGGATCTGTGAAAGGTTCACCACCGAATGTATTGGGACAAGATATATTTATTGTATAAAAATCTGCAACATGACTTTTTTCCAAAGCTTTTAAGCTGGTAATATAATCTTTTATTCCCGCCTGAGTGTCAGCAGTTTCTTTACAATTTGTTTTTGCTACAGATATGGATTGAGGAAAAGTTTTCTTATTTTTTGATAAACGCTTAATAATTTCCTTCACTCCATCATTTTTCAATCCATAGTAAACAATCAGAGCACGTGATTTTTTCAAACGATAAAGTCTTGGCTTTGGATTTCCGGCATAGGGTTTTGCTGTGATAGATCCTATCTGCATAAAGCCAAATCCCAAATCAGGCAAAATCTGTGTAAGATGACCGTTTTTATCAAATCCAGCCGAAAGACCAATCGGCGTCTGAAAATCTATGCCCGCCAGCCTTTGTTTAAGTATAGGATGCCTATAATTTAAGAAAATACGAATTATCCATTTTGTACATTTAAAACGCCCCAAAAATACACCAACTTTGGTGAATTTATCATGCACTTTCTCAGGATCTTGCAAAAACAGAATTGGTTTTAAAAGCCGTCTATATAAAACGCTGATAATGAGAAACTTCAAACGATTCAACATAATTAATTGTTTTTAAAAGATTTTCCGTAAATGATCAGCAAAGCTGCACTGCCTATAATGGGAAGATGTCCAAAAAGCTCTGTCCATCCTTCAGAATAATATCCTTGAACGAAGAAAAATATATTACTTCCCAAAATAAAGATAGCCAATGCAATTGTATTTATGCGTGCAATCAATCCAAATATCATAATCAGTCCGAAAGTCAGTTCCATGCTACCGGCTGAAAGAACAAAAAGCCTATCGCTGTAATCCAAAGCAAAAGCAGACATAAAATTAAGATTATAATCTGCTAAAAAAGAAATTGCTTTTTCAGGCGCAGCCAATTTTTCACTGAAAGATAAAATCACCAAAGCTATGCCGGTAAAAATCCTGAGTATATCCAAAGACCATATTTTCCACCTACCAAAAAGTTCCAATGGCAACTTTTCCAAAAGTAAAAATAGTGACATGCCAATTACATTGACATAGTCTGCTATTGCAAAGAATCCGAAACTTAAACTTGAAGAAATATAAGTCAAAAGCAGTAAAAATGCGGCTATATAAACCCATCTGTTCACTATTAAAAAAATGGCTGCCAGAATCTCAATTAAGGGTATAAACCAAGTGCTTGCATTGTAATGCGGGAATAAAACAACATAATTTGCCGATGCAAAAATAAGAGAAGCCGCAAGACAAAGTTGAAAAAAATAAATCCATCTTTCACGTACACTCAAAGCCCAATCCAGCCAAAATATTTTTCTATCTCTCAATATATGATCCAAAGCAAATGCGCAAAGAATCAAAATTAAAACTATTAATGCCCATATTTTGACCGCAGTTTCTGAAAATAAAAATTGCGAGGTTTGCGCCGTGTCCGTAATGAACCATTTTACATGAGCAATTACCATGGCTGTCTTTTTACTAATATACTCTACATGTTTCAGATTTATTTATAAAGATTTATTTAAAACATGTGTGAGACTGCACCATCATACAAAAAAAAGAAAAAAGTATTTACAATTAAATCTGATATGAAATAATATTTCATACTTGGATGTATTCAGCATGAAATAGTTTTATATCCAGTTTATAAATTGCTTATCCACCCTCAACAATGCCAAATAAGAAAAAATTACTGTTCTCTATATTTGCTTTACTTTTAATACTTCCCGCTTGTACAAATGCGGCTGAAAAAGCGGAAAAACTTTCCGATGATATATCCGATACTACAAACCTTAATACAGATCTTATGACTACTGATGAACTTATTATTGAAGACCTAAAAGTCGGTGATGGCACCGAGGCCACGGATGGATCTATTATATCCGTTCATTATGTTGGTACACTCACCGATGGCAGTCAATTTGACAGCTCTCGTGATAGAGGAACTCCATTTCAATTTACTTTGGGAGCAGGACAGGTAATTAAGGGTTGGGATGAAGGATTTGCAGGAATGAAAGTTGGAGGCATTCGTAAATTAACCATTCCTTCAGATATGGCTTACGGCGAGACAGGTATACCTGGAGCAATTCCTGGTGGAGCTACACTTGTATTTGAAGTGGAACTTTTAGATGTTCAATAATGATTAATGAAAAAATTGCCAAAATTTTTGATGAAATCGGCAATATGCTTGAAATCATGGGGTCAAATACTTTTAGAGTCAGAGCTTATTACAGGGCAGCTGAATCTATTCGTAATTTGAATTATGACCTTGAGGTATTACACAAAAGAAAAGATATTTTAATTGAAAAAATACCTGGAATCGGAAAGGATTTACATGCAAAAATAATTGAAATCATTGAAAGCGGATCTTGCAAAATGCACGATAAATTGACAAAGGAAATAGGGCATGAACTTTTGGAACTTTTAAGCTTGCGAGGTATAGGCCCTAAAAAGGTAAAACTTTTTTATGATCAACTTGGCGTCAAGAATATCAAGCAACTTAAATCTGCCGCCGAAAGCGGCGCACTGGCACAACTCAGCGGCATGGGGGGAAAAAGCCAAAAATCAATTTTGAAAGCAATTAATCAAAAAAGTATAGCTAAAGAGCGCATACCTTATGATAAGGCTATTCGTATAGCAAAAGATTATCTGGATTATATGAATAAGTGTAAATATATTGAAAAAATTGAATACGCAGGCAGCTTACGTAGAGAAAAAGAAAGCATAGGTGATATTGACATCCTAGCTACAGGCAAAAAACCCAAATTAATTCTTCAACATTTTCTTAACTATGAAAAAATAAATAATGTATTGTCAGCCGGCAAGACAAAATCCAGCATCATTCTGCATAGCAATATACAAGTTGATCTGCGAATAGTTAAAGTTGAAAATTTTGGAGCTGCCTTGATGTATTTTACAGGTTCAAAGCAATTTAATATCAAAATTCGTACTTTGGCACTCAAAAAAGGATATAAAGTTAATGAGTACGGTCTTTTTAAAGGTAAAAATAGAATTGCCGGTGAAACTGAAGAAGAAATATTTAAAATCCTATCTATGGATTATGTGTCCCCTAAAGATCGTGAAGACTGATGCAACATTTCATTGTCAGTGCCGATTTAAAACAAGACACAGTCAGCATTTATGACAAAAAAGTGCTGCATCAAATGAATAGAGTGCTACGCTTAAAAGTTGGAGGGGAAATTATCTTAATGGATGGATGTGGTACAAAAGCTTTAGGCAAAATAATTGAGTTACATAAGAAAGCTGCGATATTTAAAATACAATCAACAAAAAAAGAAGCGGAATCAAAACGAAAAGTCAAATTAGCTCTTGCACTTGCAAAGAAAGCATCCACTTTTGAGTTGATTGTTCAAAAAGCTACGGAAATCGGTGCAAGTGATATTATTCCTTTAGTTACTGAGCGCTGCCAAGTAAGAGAAATCAAAAAGCTCATGCGTTTACACGCTATTATTAAAGAAGCAAGTGAACAATGTGAAAGAAGCTATTTGCCAAGACTGCATGAGACTCATATTTTGAATGATTTACAAGGATGCCTTCTTGTTGGTGAAGCTCGCATGAAAGCAAAAAGTCTCTCACATATCAACATGAAAGATGATATAACTCTCGTCATTGGTCCTGAAGGCGGATTTAGTGACAATGAACTTTATGAAATTGAAAAACGAGGTGCTCAATTCTTTTCACTTGGAGATAATATTCTCCGCATGGAAACAGCTGCAATTGCAGCGCTTAGCATTGTACAATTTGGCTGGAAACATAGTTAAATTAAAGCTATTATTGAGGTGATTTAGCAACTCTCATGCCATGAAAATAAATTGGATCACTTTTCTAAGCCCCATTGTTTTGGGCGGATGTACCTTGCTCGCCCCTTACACTATTACTTTTACAACGCCATCGGAAAGTGTAATTGATCCACTAAACGACACATTGGATTTGGTCTTATCTCAGCCCGCAATGGCATATATTTCCGAGGTTAATTGTCAAGGTTATGATCCTGTAACACTATTACCGGTTGTAAGTGAAAGTATGAAAAACAGCAATGTGCATAATTTAAGTTTGGAAGTCTTGAATTCCTATGAGCCAGCTACAAAATGTGAGCTTAAAGTAAGCGCTTTTGATCAAAGTACAACATCAAGCACCATGGAGAGCATTTCTCTTTATGTCCTTGAAAAACCTGAGTTGAATGTGGAAGAAACTCCGGACTATTCTGATAATATTCAAGCATGTAATGCAGCGGGAGGAGAATGGAATGCCTGCGCCAGTTCTTGTGAAGAAGGAGATGATTTGTGCGTTCAAGTCTGCGTGCCCAAATGTGAGTTTACATCTTCTGAAGAATCTAATGACATTCAAGATTCTGAAGAATCTGACCAGCCTGAAAAGAATGCAGAGGAGGCTAATTGAGCTATTTCAAAATCAAGCAAAATCACTGAATCTCTTATCTGAGAAAGATTGTGAACTTATTGAAAGTAAACATTTTCCTGACTGTTTGGAGTTTCTAAATATTTGGCACGCCAGACCTAAAAATCCTTGCAAGGTATTGGATTTGGGAACCGGAGGAGGTATGCCCGGCTTGATTCTGGCTGAAGCTCTTCCACATTATAATTTTACTTTAGTTGATTCACGAGGAAAGAAAATTAAAGCTGTAATGAATATCTCTGATAATTTATCTCTACAAAATGTCCGTGGAATTGTTAATCGTTTTGAAATTCTTGCTCACGAGCCTGAACATAGAGGAATTTATGACATTGTAACTGCAAGAGCTGTTGCTCCGCTGCCCGTCCTGCTGGAATATGCCGTGGCTTTTTTGAAAGTTGGTGGCTTGCTATTTGCTTGGAAAGGACCTAATTTTCATAAAGAAATATCCAAAGCCCAAAGAGCTATGACCAAGTTGAATATTAAGCTGGAAAATCAACACTATTATAGGCTTCCTTCAGGCGAAAGCAGAGTGATACTTGTTTTTAAAAAAATATTTGATACTGCGAAAAATTTCCCTCGCTCAAATGGAAAGCCTAAAAAATCACCTTTATGAATAAATCATTTCAAGTGCATGACAAGTTCTTCCATCGTGCAAAAAAGGAAGGTTATCGTGCACGGAGTGCATATAAACTGAAAGAAATACAAAGTAAATTTAATGTAATTGAGAAGGGTGATTTTGTAGTTGATTTAGGGGCTGCTCCAGGTAGTTTTATGCAAGTAATTATTGAATTGATAGGAAGTGAAGGAGCTGTTATTGGAATTGATTTGCAAGAAATTGAAACTTTTGACCAAGCAAATGTTTATTCTCTTAAAAGAGATATTTATGATAAAGATTTGCTTATGCAGGATTTAAAATCTGTAGGCTTCACAAATATTGATGTGCTCACGAGTGACCTCGCCCCGAAAACCAGCGGAATTAAAGATATTGATCAAGCACGAAGTGTAGAACTTACAGATCAAGCCTTTTATCTTGCCACGAGACTTTTAAAAACGGGAGGTAATTTTATTGGAAAAGTGTTTGAAGGAGAAGACTTTCCTTGGTTGCTGAGAAGAGTAAAAAAACGTTTCAAGAAAGTAAAAGTGTTCAAACCTTCAGCTTGCAGAAGTAGAAGTTGTGAAACCTATATTGTGGGATTATCTTTTAATTCTTAAATTATACAAATATGTATCGTAAAGAACAAGACAGCCTTGGAAGTGTTGATGTGCCAGAAATGGCATACTTTGGAAGTTTTACATCTCGTGCACAAAAGAATTTTCAAATCTCATCTTTAAAAGCTTATGCTTCTTTCAAATGTGCATTTGCATGGATTAAAATTGCAGCAGCCAGAGTCAATGCAGACTTAGGAAAACTTGATAAAAACATTGGGAAAGCAATTGAAAGAGCGGCTAATGAATTTATTGCGGGGAAATTCGATTCAGATTTTCAACTTGATGTTTATCAAGCCGGAGCAGGTACTTCATACAACATGAACTTAAATGAAATTTTGGCAAATCGTGCAAATGAACATATGGGTGCTAATTTGGGGGATTATTTCCCTGTTCATCCAAACAACCATGTTAATATGTCACAATCTTCAAATGATACGACTCCAACAGCTTTAAGGATTGCGGCACTGAAAGACTTGCGTACTTTAATGAAGTCCGGCACAGATCTTATTGGAAGCTTTGAAGAAAAAGCAGAAGAATTTAAAAATCATTTAAAAGTTGGACGTACTCATTTGCAAGATGCGGTGCCAATTAGGCTTGGAGAAGAATTTGCAGCCTATGCAAGCTCTCTGCGTCATTGTTTATCAAGATTTGATTTTGCACGCAGTGAGCTTAATTCTCTTGGAATTGGAGGTACTGCAACTGGAACCGGCATAAATACTCATCCTGAATTTGCAAAAAAAATGTGTATGGAATTATCTCAGCTTGCAGAAGAATCTTTAATTCCCGCTGAAAATAAAATTGAATGCACTCATAGCATGGCTGCTTTTCAAGCTGTAGCTTCAAGTTTAAATAGTCTTGCAACTGAATTGCTACGTATTGGAAATGACCTAAGGCTGATGAGTAGTGGACCTTATGCTGGTTTTGCTGAAATAAAACTCCCCGAAGTTCAACCTGGATCTTCAATAATGCCCGGAAAAATAAATCCTTCCATAGTGGAATGTTTGAGCCAGATATGTGTTCAAGTTATGGGTCTGAATCATGCAATCTCAATCGCAGCTCAACAAGGGCAATTAGAGCTTAATTGGTATACACCCTTAATCATGTGGGATTTACTGCATATGATTGAAATACTTTCCAATAGCATGCAAATGTTTAATATCTTTTGTGTACGTGGTATTTGTGCACAATCAAATAATATGAAAAATATACTAGATAAAAGTGCCGCTTTCGCAACTACACTTGCTCCAATTGTAGGCTATGATCAAGCTGCAAAATGGGTAAAAGAATCTCTTGAGAGTGGACTTCCTTTCATGGAAGTTATTCCAGATAAATATAAATCAATAGCTAAAAGCTCTATTTGACTGTAATTTCTTTCTCAATTTGAGAAACTATCCCATCATCACTTGTAATTTCCAAAGTGATTGTATAATTACCTGCTTCAGAATAAATATGAGTTTCAGGCTTACGATCAAAACTGATATCTCCGTCACCAAAATCCCAATAATAATCCTCAATTGTACCTTGAGAACAGGAAGGGTCAACAGATACAAATAAAGGTACACTTCCACTATCCGTATTTACCGTAAAACAAGCTGTTAAAGAAACAGGCCTTACTACAATCTGAACAGTGGCAGTATCACGTTCACCATCATCTCCAACTACAGTTACAGAAGCGGAAAAAGTTCCTACACTCTTATATTTATAACTTAAAGAAGATCCACTTATGGTTGTATTTCCATCTCCAAAGTCATATTCATAAGCAACTATATTACCTTCTTTGTAACTTGAACCTGAAGCATCAAAATGTACCGTTAAAGGTACTTCACCATTATTCTGATCAACTTCCAACTTAGCTATAATCCCTTGTTCAGTTACTTCAATTGGCAAAAAACTTGTATCTTGATTGCCAAAAGAATCAGTCACGGTTAATTTTGCTTCAAACTCTCCCACTTCATCATAAGTAAATTCAACTTTACTTCCTGTCTCATCCACCCTGCCATCTCCATCAAAATCCCATTCATATTCTACTATATCATTATCAGGATCAGTTGACTTTGTAGCATCAAATTCTAAAGTTAATGGCGATGTTCCAGTAACTTTGTCTGAATTTAAGCTTGGAATCGTATCTATTTTTGCCATAGGTGGGGAACCTTCATCAATAACCCTGATTTCAAGCTCATCTATGTCTTTATTCCCCTGTGCATCCTGCACCGTAAGTGTAAGAGTATATATCCCGCTTTCTTCATAAACATGAGAAACATTACGACCCGACTTGCTATCACCGTCACCAAAATCCCATGTATATCTTGAAATCGCACCTTCTCTAATTTCAGAATCATCACCGGAGAAGTCATATTCTTGCCCTACAATATAATTATTTCCCTGTGGAAGAGGCATTCTTATAATAGCATTTAAACCTCCAACGCTTCCCGCTTCAATTATCATAGATGCAATATCCACTTCCCCATTATTATCCGTTACAGTCAAAGTAACTTCAAACTCACCTTCTTTTTCATATGTGTATTCAACTATCTCACCCTCTGCATCAATTCTACCATCTCCATCAAAATCCCACTCATAAGCAACTATTTCTCCATCAGGATCTTTGGATGCACTTGCATCAAAACTTACATTGAGTGGCAATTCTCCTGATTCTTTACTAACAAGAAAACTTGCTGAAACAGCCTCATTCGCAATGACCACTTCAGTAGAAAATTCTGCTTCAAATTGTTCACCGCTCCTTATGTCCATATAAGCGACCGTAAGAAAAACCGTATATCTGCCATCCTTTGTGCCTTTTTCCATATACCTATGTGAAACCTTCTCTCCCGTAGCTCTATCACCATCGCCGAATGTCCAAGTGTAAGCCAAAATTTTATATATGCTCGTATCTATAGGAACCTCAGATGCATCAAAAGTGATCTCTATCGGCGCAGTTAAAGAAATTGTATTTTCAGGTATGGTTTTGATATAAGTTTCATATCTGGATTCAGGAATTAAAATGCCTTGCAAAAGTATTATCCCAATAAGCCAAATAAGCGTAAGTGAAAAGAAAAGTAATCCTCTTTTCAGAGCTTTTTTTGAATGCATTTTCTTAAGCTCAAGTTGATCCTTTTTTAACTGAAGACCTTTAATTAAAGGTATCAAAGCAGCTAAAAGTGCAATCAAAACCATGATTGCAAATAGCCAATTAAAAAGCTTCATCAAAAAAACATTGAAACTTACTTGCTGAATACCAATGAAATCAAAAAAAGCAATTTGTTTTTGAGCCAAAGTGAAAGACCAAATAACAATTAAGGTTAAAATTGCTCCAGAAACAGATAAATAAAGTAGTATTAAACGTTTCAGAGTTTCTTTTTTACGGTCTGTTTTATTTTGAGAATCCAAATCAATATTCTTATTTTCTTCTTCCATAATTTATTTTTTAAATGAAGGTTTAAAAGCAAGTAATGATACACCGCCGATAGCGGCAATAAGTGCGCTTAATATGAGAAGTGCCATATCACGAGGCGTTGCATTTATAAGATTAGCAGCTCCAAGGCTACCTTCAAAGATCACCTGAACTGTGGCACTGTCACTTTCACCGGTTTCTTCATCTATAACTGTCATTTCAACCACAATAGTGCCATAAGATTCATAAAATCTTGTCGTCCAAGATCCGGAATCCTCAATCTGATAATCAATGTCATTATCCCTTAAACCATCCTTATCCGTATCGTAAAAAATATTTTTATCAAAAGTATAAGTAAATTTGCCACTACCTCCTTCAGCACTGAAAAAGAACGTGATGTCAGCCTCAGTACCTGTCAAAATAATCTGATTGTTTGAATTTATTTGAGGTGTGCCTGTCAAAACAGCTTTTACAGGTTGCACAGGATTTTTCACTTCAACAGTATCTTTGTAGACATCGCTTTTCCCATAACTGTCAACAATTGTCAAAGATACCTCATAATCACCATAATCATCATATTCAACTGTCGGACTTTTTTTATTGCTGTCCACATCATTTTCACTATTTCCATCTCCATCTGCATCATAATTAAGATCAAAATCCCAAATATATGATCGCACCTCAACACCTTTTTCTTCATCAACTTGAGATTCATTCTTAAACTGAACTTTTTTTTCATCCAATGTATAAGTGAATGATGCTGTGGGATCATCCGTATCCAAAACCTCAATATCTTTTGTAACCGTATCTGTTTGACCTGCGGAATCAACAACTGTCATCATGACTTGATAACTTCCAAGCTCTTCATATGTCCACTTTGGATTTTCTTCAAAAGAATCAAAATCATCATTTGGTACTCCATTTCCATCCGTATCTTTTGACAGATCAAAATCCCAATATATCCCCTGTAAACTCGCACCATTTTCCGTGTCCACATAAGAATTGTTTATAAATTGAACAGTTGTTCCGTAAATATCCGTTAAGAACCTAGCATCTGGAGGATCTGCAAGAGTATCTACATAAATTCTAATTGTATCCGATGTATCTGTAGCACCGGCATCGTCCTCTACTTTCAAACGGACATCAATGCCATCCGGATAAACTTGTGTAAATGTATAGCTCAATGACTCAGCCCCTTCAAGCGCTTCATCATTATAAGTACCGTCAGCCCCAATATCCCACCACGAATAAAGAATCTCACCATCCGGATCAAAAGATTCATTTATAAAAGTAACTTCATCACCAATATATACAGATGTAAAATCAACTGAAAAATTAGCTTCAGGTGAATCGTTCGGTCCATTTATTACTGTCAACTTTGGAACTTCATCAGGAGATAAAACATCCTCACTTCTAACAGTTAAATTATCCGAATCAGTTACTTCAACTGCAAATCCATAATCCACTTCTTCGCCTTCTTCTCCTTTTGTATTTATTGTCATGGAAAATTCATCCGCTTGGGCTATAACAGCCCCCAAAGCTTCAGCAGTATCATTGAGATCATAATACCACGCTTTAATATATTCAATTTCACCATCCTCATCTTTCGCATCAACCTTAACTTTAACTTTCAAAGGTGTTTCTAAAGAATCTGCCTGCGGAACTATACTTATTCCTGTAAGTTTCGGCTCAAGAGGCTGAATGGAAACCAAAACTGAAGTTTCCGAATAAATTGAAGTATCATTTTTATCTCTTACTCTTAGAACCACCTCATAGTCTGCAACTTCATCAAAAACGGTTGTTACATTTTTGCTTGCTGAAGTTTTACCGTTACCAAAATTCCAACTGTAAGTCAGATTAGCATCCGATCCGTCAATATTTACAGAATCTGAAGCGTCAAATGTAAATTTCGTCTTCACATTTCCATATACTTTATTGCCATCAAAAGATATATCTTCACCGTTTCCATCAACTTGAATTACCGCTATGGGCGAATCTCCGCTTCCAATGTAAACCCTTTTACTGTCTGAAATAAAATTATTCTCATCATCATAAGCAGTCATTTTAGCAATATATACTCCCGCCTCCGAATACTTACAATTCAATGTGGCAGTGCCTCGTGACAAACTTCCACTATAATCCGACGTATTATTCCCGCAATCTAATTCAAGTGAAGTTCCGGTTGTTTCTCCTTGAAACTCAAGCTCCACTTCACCTTGAGAATCAAGATTGATTGCAGCATCGCCTTTCAAATCAAAGCTAAGCTCCAAAACTGAATCAACCGTATAAGTTCTCTCTGTAATATCACTTTGTTGCAGGTCTTGTTCATAATCATCTTTAACGGTCAAAGCTATGTTATAGCTTCCAGTAGAGTTGTAACGCAGCTTTACTTTATTTGAAGTTTCATCACCTTCAATTATCTCATAGTTATCGCTATCAAAATCCCACTCATAAATCAAGTCATCTCCATCCGGATCATAACTGTCGTTCGCATCACAAGTAAGAGTGCTCGGCTTATTTTCGTCCATTATTTTACACTCAAAATCAGCCACAGGAGGCTGAGATTCAACCAGAAGTGATATTGATGCCGTATCCGTATTATAAGCACCATCAACAACTTGAAGTTGTACATCATAAACTCCCGGTGCATCAAAAGTGTGCTCAATTACCGAGGAAGAACTGTCATCTAAAAGAATTGGACCTTCATCCCTGGAAATTGACCAAGAATAACTCACAATATTACCAACATCGGTAGAAGATCCGCTTCCATCAAATTTAAATTCGGTACCAACTGCACCTGACTCCGGAGAATAATTTATTCTTGCTGCAGGAGAACCGACATAAAGTGTAAAATATTTTCTATCTTCAATGCCTGAACTGTCCGTAACGGTAAGAGATAATTCATATGTACCTTCTGAATAATAACGAATAGGTCTGAGTAATTCTCCACTCCAAGGTCCTTCAGCAAAATCCGAGTCTCCAAAATCCCACTGCACATATTCAAGTTCACCACCGTTCCCATCAGTTGAAGCAGAAATATCAAATTGTATTCCTGCTTGAGCTTCAGCAGTGGTAACACGGTAAGAATCTTTATCTATGTACTCAAACTTATTATCAGAACTAAAGTCAGCCAAAACCGTATCATAACCATTCGTTCTCGCAACAAGAGAAATCTTTGATCTGGGAGCTTCAACATTAACAGTAAGAGTTGCTACACCTGAAGCAACTTCATCACTTGAACTTTTTACACGAACTCTGACTCTGTAAGATTTTTCTTCAGTATAAAGAGCTTTTACCGAGTAACCGGTAGCAGCCTCTCCTCCATTTAAAGATCTGTCAAGTGGTGAGTTGTAAACCCCATCTCCATCCAAATCCCACTCTATATTGTCGGCATTTACAGTTTTGCCTGTTGGATCTTCCGTACCAACAACATCAAAAGTAACCAGCAAAGGTGCATTGCCTTGTGTTTTGGAAACATCCAAACTTACAGCAACAAACTGGACATTCTCAATTGCAAGATAAGCCTCTTCAACATCAGATACAAACTGTTGCAAGGTGTCCACGTTGAGAGTCTTCTTTGCTCCGTTTAAAGTTGATTTGAGATCAGATAAAGACTGATTTATGCCATTTAAACCTGAATCCTCAAAAAGAGCGATAACATTTTGATCCAATCTTTCTTCAAGATCACTTATTGTACTTTGATAGTCATCCAGAGCCGCTGCATCAATGTAGTCAATCAATGTACAAACATAATCATAAAGAACTTCAGTGCTCGTTTCATATTCCGTAGAACCTATAAAAGTGAAAACCGATGTTCTGTCTTCAACCGTTCCGGTATATTCACCCGTCAAACTTGAACAGCTTCCCGGTGAATATTGATTTGTAAAATAATCCACATAATCACTCTCAGCCTTTGCCGAAGGAAATAGGCGTCCGGACAAAGTAGACAAAAGCTCCAATGGCCAAAAATTGAGCAAATTGCTGTCATTTTTTGTATAGTCCAACAATGTACTGTCAGTAGTCAAATAATTTATAACTTCACTTGCTGCAAAATATGCATTGCTTCTAGAGTCTGAAGCAACTTGTACATTCCTAGCTCCATCTGTCATATAAGCTATAAATTCGTTCAATCCGCTTATGTCATAAATATCTTCATAATCTTCAGGGTCCCAAGATCCTCCTGAAAGTCCACTTGCCAATGCGTCTCCCCAACTACTGACACCCGTATCATTTACGGAAAGACTCAATATATAAGGCAACTCCAAAGAGTTCATTGCCAGTGTTTCCGTTTTTATTTCTACAAAAGTATCATAAGCCGATACGAATTCATTTGTGATTGACTCCAATTCACCAAGTACATCTTCCACATCAAAATTAGCACCTGCTTCAGCAATTGCCGTACCTGCTCCACCCGAACCATCAATGCCTCCGCCGGCACCATCTCCACCACCTGCCTGAATCAGTGTGTTTACAATTGCAAAAGAACCTAAAACAATTAAAATTCCAATTGCTGAATAAGAAATAGTCTTTTTACCTTTACTCGCCATATCTTCATCACCTCTACTAAGCACATAAAGCACTCCTCCATAAATCACCATTATCACAGCAAACAAACCCAAAAAAGAAAGTGCGTAATTTACTACAGTCTGTATGAAATCTCTTGCATTGGTATTTCTTGTTAACGCTTCATCATAGCCATCGGCGTTTGGACCTTCAAAATCTCCGGAATAGGTAGTGAAATCAATAATATCATCGGAATCACAACCCAAGGAAGTGCTCAAGCTGCTTCCGCTATCAGAAAGACCGGCGCAAGAATCCAAACTCTGCGAACTGGAAGAATAATCTGTACCCGAATCAAAATTGAAAGCCCCAGCAAAAGGAACCTGAAAGAAAAATAGTGCAATTAGAGCTATATGAATTGTCAGTTTGGCGTGAATTTTGATCATGGCGTGAATCAATTCTTAGTCATTATAGGTTTACTAGCGCGAAGCATCAAGCTCTACAATAGTATTTGTAATTGCAAAGGCAGCTCCTGCAAGTAGTAAACCAATAAAAGCACCCATCAATATTTTTTTTGCTTTTGCCACATTATCTTCATTTGCAGATCCGGATATGTAAAGATAGCCGGCATAGAGTAAAAATACAAATGACAAAGTCCCAAGCGTACCTGCAATAAAATTTGTTACTTGAGCAAAAAGTAATTTTGCATTGTCAACCCCCAGTGTTGTACCTTGATTTAAGAAGAAAACACGTTTAGCTAAAAATTCTGAAATTCCAACAACAAAAAGTCCAACAATAGACCATGTGATTTGCTGCTTAGCTTTTCCAACTTGATCATCACTAAAAGAGCCTGCTACATACCTGAATCCCGCTGTAACCAACATAAATACCGCAATAGCGGTAATAACAACTTGAATCAAACTATAAATACCTTGAAATAAGCTCGCGGAACGCCTTCCAAACTCAATTGCACCTTCATTACCTCCTCTAAAAATCTCCCCTTCCGATCCAAAGAAAACTGCGACAATACTGTCAGACATAAATATTACAATTAAGCCCATCAAAGCATATGTCATGTAAGTCTTGGATTTTGTTAAGATCTCTTCATTTTTACTTCCGGAAACGACCATACGCACACCCATAATCACTATAAAAAGGACTGCAATTGGAGAAATAATCAATTTAAAAAAATCAAGAAAAGTTGAAATAGCCCCCAATATTCCACTCACTCCGTCCGAGCTGACTCCATCTTGAAAAGTGCTAAGCTCAATTCCATTACTGCCTCCGCTTATGCTCTGATCTTTTACTCCGTTTGCAAAATCTTCCAAAAAGTCAGTATAAGAATCTCCACCTCCTCCACTTGTAATATTGATTGAAATGTTTTCAGATGCTTGAGCAGTACCTAAAAACAACAAAGTGAGGATGACAACTGTGAATGTAAGTATTTTTTTCATTTAAAATCTTCCGCTTACGAATGTGGAAACAATGGCAAAAGCCCCATAAATAACAATAACTCCTATGATTGAGTTAAAGAGAATTTTTTTAGCCAGGTTGTTTTTCTCTTCATCACCGCCCGACGTAACATACAATGCCCCACCTGCAACTAGAGCAAGCATCATTATAGGACCCACAAAAGTAACAATCAAATTTGTAAAACCAACAACTTGACTTATAAATTCATTTTTATCAATGCTGACAATGGTTGCATTTGCATCTTCACTGTACTTTGCAACAAAGAAAACTCTTCTCACCACCAAATCGGAAACAATAACCAAAAATAAGCCCATAACAGATACCATCATCGTCCTCTTCTCTTTTGAAATACTCTCCTCATTATGGCTGCCTGCAATCATAGCTGCTCCTGAACGAACAAAGAAAAGCGCTGCCAAACTGCCTAAAAAATATTTTATGAATGTGATTATAAGCTGAGTCGTCTCGCCAAAAAGTGAAGCTCGCTCAACAAAAGACTCTGAATCTGTAAGATAATTCCCTTGCCTGAAATCAAAAACTTCAGCAATCGGACCAGCGATGCTAAGCATCATTAGCCCTATAATGCCATACTTAATAGCATCTTTCTCCTTGGAAACTGCATCTTCATTTTCACCTCTGATGACCATAATGAATCCGGAAATAACAATCATTAAAACTGCAGACGCTCCCGCAAGAATCCTAACCACCCTAGCAATGGGACCTAGAGCATTACCGAACTTTTCTACTGCATCGCTACCTTCAGGGCTTACAACATTCAGATTTGAAGAGTCCGGTAAAGGTAAAAAACTGCCAGCATAGGTATTTGAAATAAGAAAAAGCATGGCCGCCAATCCTGCAAAAAAAATAATTTTTGGAATTTTGTGGAGATGTAATTTTAATTTGGCGTGGAGCATGCAATCTTTTTAGAATAATACTCGCTAACATTTTAGCTTGCATTTGACAATGCTCCAAGTGTAGAATTGCTGCAGATTGAAAAACCCACGGGTTTTTTAAAGTAACTCGCAAAGTATGACATCAAAGACAAGCACTAAAAAAAGCAATCCTATAAAGAGATTCTTCATTGAGGCTTTAGAAGAATATGGCAAAATAACTTGGCCAACAAAAGAGCAGGCTATTTTACTTACATCCATAAGTGTAATTGTTTCCATTATAGTGGTTCTCATTATAGGTCTGCTGGATCTTAGTTTTGCCCAGCTTTATAAACTTGCACTTGATAACCTGTAAACCGCATGGCTAAACAAGCAAAAAATACCGGAAAGCATTGGTATGTGATTCATACTTACAGCGGTTATGAAGATGCTGTTCGCAGCGCTCTTATGCAAAGAATTGAATCTATGAACATGCAAGATAAAATCTTTGATGTGATTGTTCCAAAAGAAACTCAAATCGTTGTAAAGAAAGGTAAGCCTAAAACTGAAAAGAAGCGTCTTTTCCCTGGTTATGTTCTTGTAAATATGATAGTTGACGATGAATCTTGGTATGTTGTTAGAAACACTCCGAATGTAACCGGCTTTGTAGGTTCAGGCACAATTCCGGTTCCGGTTTCAGCTGAAGAATTCGGTGTAATTGAGCGTTATCTGGATGAAGATAGTAATCAACCCAAATTTAAAATTACTCTTGTTGAATCAGACCTTGTTATGATTTTAGATGGACCTTTTGCAACTTACGAAGGAATTGTAAAAGATATTGATGAGGAAAAAGGCAAGGTTAAGGTGATGATTTCCATATTTGGACGTGAAACACCTGTTGAACTTGACTTTGATCAAGTTAAAAAGAAATAACTATTCTGAAAGAATCTCAGATAATGATCTGACTTCAACATTGTAACTATCAAGAAGTTCAAATAGTTCTTTAATGTCTCCTTCTATAAGAGAGAGAGAAAAACTATCGTCCGATAGCGCAATTCCGAGAATCTCATTCTCAATGTCGGCGGAGTTTATTGCATTTTCAATATCGCTGAGCTTTACATCTACAGGCTTACCAGTCATATAAGCAGACTTTGTAAGCTCCAAGACTTCTTGTCCGTTATAAATATATTTGGTAGGAGTGGATAATAAATTTTGCAATTTATTTTTTGGATTTCCATAACTTCTGTAAAGCAGCCCAGCCGGCCAGTCCGTGTCTTCATCCGTCATACTTCCACTCAGCACTTGTTTTGTGGAAATAGATTGAACCAAGCTCATCAAATCATTCATATCCCCTTTATAATCTGTTCGTTTTTTAAATGGCATGGCATTCGTATATCCATCCCAAGTTACATGAGAAACTCCATGATGATGCACAGCTACCTCATAACCCTCCTCCTCCCAAGAATTCAGCTGAAGCAAGGCTTCATTATTATCAAGTATGTACTGAGCCCACTGAGGTGTAAAACTCAAGGTAAGTTTTATATTATACTCGCCTGAAAGATCAACAAGTTCCTCAAGTAACTTCCATTGAGAGCTAATAGTCTGCGCATCATTGGGCTCCAAATGAACCATTATATAGGCATTGAGACTCTCATCATCTTCATCTACTTCAACATCTAAAATGTCATTTGACTTAACTTCATTCGTAGAAGAATCCTTCGTATCACTTTGCACTTGCTGAGTGAGATCTGGAAGGTTCGGAGGAGTTGCGCCATCTGTTTCAAGGTCTGAAATGCCTCCAGTACAACCGGCTAGCAAGACTGTCGCAAAGAGCAGATAAAATATGTTATGATTTTGACGTATTCTTTTATTCACGATACAAGTAAAGCACTTAATTTACTTCAATGCAAAAGTTTACAGTCTTTTCAATCATACTTTCTCTTTCAGTAGTACTGATTATAGGTGATATTTTATTGAATGATTACGGAGATAAGCAAAAATCTTTTGTTCAGCCAACACTTAATGAAGAAGAAAATATTGAAAATCTCAATTCAGATGATATTAGATCTGATTTTGGAAATGACTTGGAAGGTCAAGAATTTACAAATGAAGAAGGTCAGAATGAAAATTTGAAAGATAGTGATCTGAATGATGAAGATGTAAATCTCAGTAGTGAATCCATTGAGCTTAAAATCTTAACTCCCTACATAACTGAAGATATATTCGGTGAGGCGGGTTTTGCAAATCCAAGGCTTAAAGACACAATTTATTCAGGTTTTGTTTTCCAATTTCTGCCATTTAAGGATTCGGAAGCTTTTGTGTATCAATGGAATTTATTTGAAGAGGAGATATATATAGGCTCTGTTTATGAGATTAAATATTCAAATGATACGGCAGGCTTTCAGGCTTATTTAAAACTTAGACAGGCTGGACTTGATCAATCTGCACTTGGTAGTGTAAATGAAGCCAATAATTATGGAGACTCTTCTTTTTACTTCAATCATGTAAGTAAAACCCAAACTGTTCATGCCGTTATCCGCCGTGGTGATACACTTTACGCTTTTGAATATCCATACAAAAAGCATGAGATAATGAAGCGTGTTTTTGAGCAGCTTTGATTGTTATTTGACAGGCAAGAAAAGAAAATCTGTTGACTGAGTGGCAATGATTCTGTAGATTTTTCGGGCTAATTAAAGAACAATATGTCCAATAAAGCTGTTACCGCCATTGTAAAATTACAAATCCCAGCAGGGAAAGCAAATCCTGCTCCCCCTGTAGGAACCGCACTTGGTCCGCATGGCGTAAATATGCAGGAATTTTGTACTCAGTTCAACAATCAAACAGGATCTCTCGGGGATACTATTATTCCTGTTGAAATTTCCATTTATGAAGATAGGACTTTCAGCTTCATAACAAAACAACCTCCTGCTGCAGTTTTGATAAAAAAAGCAATAAATCTTCAAAAAGGTTCGGGAGAGCCTCATAAAGACAAAGTTGGAACTATCACAAAGGCTCAACTGGAGGAGATTGCAAAAATTAAAATGGATGATTTGAATGCAAATGACATAGATGCAGCCATGAAAATTATGGCAGGTACTGCCAGATCCATGGGTGTACAGGTAGATTGGAATGCTTAATTAATATGTGGGAGCCGACTTTCAATGTCGGTGCATGACCACTTAACCCCATATAAAATGAAAACCGGTAAAAAATACCGTGCTGCACTCGAAAAATTTGACCGAGAGCACAATTATACTCTTGATCAAGCTATTGATCTTGTTAAAGAAACTTCAATTACTAAATTTGACAGCTCTGTTGAAATTCATTTGAACCTTGGTATTGATCCAAAGCAGGCTGATCAACAAGTTCGTGCCACAGTTGCTTTGCCACATGGTACCGGTAAGACTGTTCGTGTTATTGCTTTCGTTGGTGACGATAAAATAGAGTCTGCTAAACAAGCCGGTGCAGTTGAAGCTGGAAATGATACATTGATAGAGAAAGTTGAAAAAGGCTGGATGGACTTTGATAAAGCGGTTGCCACTCCCGATATGATGAAAATCATAGCTAAAATTGCACGTATACTAGGTCAAGCAGGTAAAATGCCTAATCCAAAAGCTGGAACTGTAGGTCCGGATGTGGAAAAAATGGTAATTGAGATAATGAAAGGGCAAGTGGAATACAGAAATGATAAATATGGAAATCTTCATAATGTTGTTGGCAAGGTATCTTTCTCATCAGATAAATTGAAAGAAAACATCGTAAGCTACCTTAAGGCTGTGCAATCAAAGAAACCTGAAAAAATGAAAGGTGTCTATATTAAAAGCATAAACCTTGCCTCAAGCATGGGTCCCGGCATCAGAGTTGAAGTAAATAATACAATTCAATCTTTATAAATTCATTCTTCCCTCAAAAGCTTCTCTAAATTGAGAGGCTTTTTTTGAAGTAATGCAAGATATATAAAAATCAGAAGCTGAGATAGTAATCTGAACCTTCTTCATAAACATAATCAGGAATATCATCTACAAAGAAAATAGATCCAAAGCCTTTTGCTATTGCTCCGGTGCCTTCAAAAAGATAGCTGGCACTTTCCATAACTACTTGATTATCTTCATAATCGGCAATGATAGGTGAAATCTCAAAAGTATTAAATACTCCAGCGGCATCAAGACCCATTGCCAAAGCTCCTGTTTCTATAGGCTGAAGGCCATTGTTCATTCCCCACAAATTCATCTTCTCCATAGGCACTTCATTTGGCGTAAAGGTAATTCTGAGTGTGCGAGGAGCAACTGCTGTTTTGATGCCCCAAGCCTCATGACTGGATAAAATTGCATCATCAATTTCATCTCCGCTCCCCGTGTAATCAATTACATTCCCACTTATAGTAAAGCTTCCATCCTGAACACCTGTCAATTCACAATAAGGTGGATCTCCATCGTCTGGATAAGGCGGGATCCAAGAGCAAGGACTTATATCTGAATATAAGATACGACCTTCACCACTTATACTTCCGTCCGGATCAACTACAAGCTTTCCCCATAAATCACCAATCATCGTACTTGCTGCATTTTGCGGTGATTCTATTTGCATGGACAAGTGAATCGGATATTCCAAGGATTGAGCTACCGCTGAAGAACAAGCCGTGAAAACTAGAGAGAATGTAATCAAAAAAGGAGCTTTTTTCATAAGTTTTACTGTCTAAATTGATAGTATTTTTAAAGTAACATATTTTAATGAAAGTGCATATTCCTTGAATGGCAAAATTGAAATTATTTTGATAAACTCAGATCATGAAAGTAAAAATTAAACGATTGGACAGATCACTGCCTTTACCTATTTATGAAACAGCCGGAAGTGTTGGTTTTGATTTGTTGGCACGACAAAACACTAAAATTAAAGCAGGGAAAATTGAATTAATACCTGCCAATATAATTGTTGAAGTGCCAAAAGGTTATATGCTTGTAGTTGCTTCACGCAGCAGCACACCAAGAAAAAAATCTCTTAGCCCACCTCATGGATTTGGTGTTATTGACCAAGATTATTGCGGGCCTGAAGATGAAATTAAAATCCAAGTTTATAATTTTTCAGATAAAAATATAGAAGTAATGAAAGGAGAAAAAATAGCTCAAGGCATATTTGTAAAAGTAGATACATTTGAGTGGATGGAAGTAGACAATATGGACAATAAAAATCGTGGTGGCTTTGGTAGTACTGATAATTAATTTGAAAAACTTGCAGCATGCTTATAACACTTTATGGAGTAAACAATATAGGTAAAAGCACGCAAGCTGTGCTGCTCATTGAACGCCTAAAAAGCAAAGGTTATGATGGCGTTTATGTTAAATATCCAATTTATGATATAGAGCCAAGCGGGCCTTTTATAAATAATTTATTACGCAATGAAAAGTCGCAAAATATTTCTGAAGAGGAGCTTCAAATGTGGTTTACTTTGAATCGTTATCAGTTTCAAGATAAACTGAAAGAATATTTGGAGAATGGGAAAATTGTTATTGCTGAAGACTACATTGGAACAGGTATTGCTTGGGGCTGCGTGAAAGGTGCATCAAAAACTTGGCTTGAAAATTTAAATAAAAATCTAATAAAAGAAGATTTGTCTATTTTAATTGACGGTGAAAGATTCATTCATGCTCTTGAAAAAGGGCATGTTCATGAAAGTAATTCAGATTTAATGGAAAAATCTCGCATTATTCATTTGGAACTTGCAAAAGATTACGGTTGGCATATTGTTCCATTACAAAATGGTATTAAAAAAATGAATGATAGTCTTTGGAACCTGATTGAAAAATATTTGCCATAGCAAATAGCAGCTCTGCATATAAAACAAAGAAAAGCTTTTACTTCGTCATTTAAACAAGTATTATGCAAACACAATAACACAAGCACATGGCGACCCTACTAAACGGCCGCAACGTTTCAAACTCTCTACTGGAATCTCTCAAAAAAGACATTGAGCAATTAAAAGCCTGCGGTGTAGTGCCTAAACTTGTTGTAGTTGTGATTGGAGATAATCCGGCAAGTGCCATATATGTGAAACATAAGCAAAAAGCTTGTGAAAAAATAGGAATGCTTAGTGAAAAGCATAATTTCTCTGAAAATATTTCTCAACATGCCTTAATTGAGCATATTTATAAATTGAATAAAGATAAATCTGTAAATGGAATTATTGTTCAACTTCCTCTACCCTCTCATATAGATGAAAAAGAAATTATTAAATCAATTTCTCCGGAAAAAGATGTGGATGGTTTTAATGCAGTGAATCTTGGTAAAACGGTCTTGGGTGCTCAATTTGAACTTCTATCACCTTGTACTCCGAAAGGCATCATAAAAATTCTTGATTTTTATGATATTGATATTCAAGGAATGGATGCTGTTGTAATAGGGAGAAGTAACATTGTTGGTAAACCTATCGGAATTATGATGCTTAACCGAAATGCAACTGTTACAGTCTGCCATAGTAAAACAAAAAATTTGTCATCATATACAAAAAGAGCTGATTTGTTGGTTGTTGCAGTTGGCAAGCCCAATATGATAAAAGCAGATATGGTAAAAGAAGGTGTGATTGTCATTGATGTAGGTATTAATCGCCTTGATGATGGTTCTTTATGTGGAGATGTTTCTTTTGATGAAGTATCAAAGAAAGCTTCCGCAATCACTCCGGTACCAAAAGGTGTTGGACCAATGACTGTTGCCTGTCTTCTTGAGAACACTGTTTTTGCATCCAAGCTTCAAAATAACCTTTAAGTTTTTTAAAATATGTGTGGAATAATTGGTATTCACTCATCGGAAGAAGTTGCTCAACAACTATATGATGGGCTTATGATGTTACAACATCGTGGTCAAGATGCTGCGGGAATGGTTAGTTATGATGGACAATTACATATTCATAAAGGAGATGGTCTTGCATCTGAAGTATTTACTCAAAAGAGTATGGAGCGTCTTAAAGGTAATATAGGCATGGCTCATGTTCGTTACCCTACTGCAGGCACTTATGATAGTCTTGAAGCTCAACCATTTTATGTAAATGCACCTTTTGGTATCGCATTAATACATAACGGTAATCTAACCAATACCAAAGAGTTGCGTGAGTCTGTTTTAAATAAAGATATGCGACACTTAAATACTCAATCTGATTCTGAAGTTTTATTGAATGTCTTGGCTGATGAAATACAAAAACTTAACATTAAAAAACTGGATAAAGATTCAATATTTATGGCAATGGAAGGAGTTTATAAGCGAGTCAAAGGAGCTTATGCCGTAATAGCTATTATTGCAGGTCAAGGTTTACTTGCTTTCCGTGATCCAAACGGTATAAGACCACTAATAATGGGTAGTCGCAGAGCTAATCTTAGAAAAGATGTTATATTCGCTTCTGAAAGTGTTGCGCTAGACGTTCTGGGCTTTGATGTTATTCGTGATATACAACCTGGAGAAGTTGTATGGGTAGACATGCAATGTAATGTAAACACAAAAATATGTGCTGATGAGATTAAATTTAAGCCTTGTATTTTTGAATATGTCTACTTTGCACGTCCGGACACCATGATTGACGATATATCTGTCTACAAAGCCCGTCTGAGAATGGGGGAAAAATTGGTTAAAAAAATTAAAGCCGCACAGCTTGATATTGATGTTGTGATTCCCGTCCCTAGCACCTCACGTCATTCAGCTGTGCCCTTAGCATATGCTTTGGGTGTTAAATATCGTGAAGGTTTAGTGAAAAATCGTTATGTTGCAAGGACTTTTATTATGCCTGGTCAAAATGTCAGACAAAGCTCCATTCGTCGTAAATTAAATCCAATTCGCCTTGAAATAGAAGGTAAAAATATCTTACTTGTTGATGATTCAATAGTGAGAGGAAATACTTCAAGAAAAATTGTGGAAATGGTAAGAGAGATGGGGGCTAAAAAGGTATATTTCGCTTCTTGTGCACCTCCCTTGAGACATCCCTGTGTATATGGAATTGATATGCCGAGTCGTAAAGAATTTGTTGCCAATCAACTGACGGAAGAAGAAACAGCTCGTCAAATTGGAGCTGATGCTCTCTTTTATCAAGATATTGAAGATTTACTTGAATCAGTATCTGAAGGTAGTGAACTTGTAAATGAATTTTGCATGGCTTGCTTTGATGGTAATTATCCAACTGCCGATGTAAGTGAAAGTGTATTGCGAGCTGTGGAAGAAAATCGTAATAAAGTTCAAATAAATCCTGAAGATACTCAAATTCCTTTACTTTAAAAGTATGAAAAAAATTCTTTTAATCGGCAATGGTGCAAGAGAGCATGTTATTGGTGAAACTCTGATGCGTAGCCCTCAAAATTGCAAGTTAGCTGTTTTTGGAAATGCTGGAAATCCTGCTTTGAAAAAACTGTCTAGCGAATATTGTATATCAGATTTATCAGATTTTAATGCTTTGAAAGAACTTGTTAAGCATTTTAAACCTGATTTTGTAATAATAGGACCTGAAAATCCTTTATCAGATGGGATTGTTGATTTTCTTGCTGAAATAGATATTCCTGCAGTTGGACCAACAAAGGAATTAGCTCAGCTTGAAAGTTCCAAATCATTTACTCGCAATTTACTAAATCGTTACAATATACCCGGTAATCCAATATTCCGTGTTTTCCATTCCGTAGATGGGATAAGAGATTTTATGGAAGAATTGAATGGCGACTATGTTGTCAAAGCAAATTCATTACAAGTGGGTAAAGGTGTAAAAGTTTCAGGTGAACATTTGTCTGATATTGATGAGGGCATTGCTTATGCGAAGCAATGTATCAAATCTGATGGTAAAGTTTTGATCGAAGAAAAATTGATTGGTGAAGAATTTTCTCTGATTTGCTTTTCCGATGGAAATAATCTTATTCCTTGTCCTTTAGTCCAAGACCATAAACGTGCTTACGATGGAGATACGGGTCCAAATACAGGTGGTATGGGGTCTTACACTGATGTAGATCATAGACTCCCTTTTATAACTGAAGAAGATTATGACGATGCAATGAGTATAAATAAAAAAGTTATTCAAACAATTAAAGAAGAAACTTCCAAGGGTTTTATAGGATTTCTGTACGGTGGATTTATTGCAGTAAAAAACGGTGTTAGGCTTATAGAATATAATGCAAGACTTGGAGATCCAGAAGCAATGAATATTTTAAGCTTGCTTAAGTCTGATTTTATTGAAATTTGCGAAGCAATGATTCAAGGCAAACTAAATGAAATTCAAGTAGAATTTGAAAATAAAGCAAGTGTACTTAAATACATAGTTCCTAAAGGCTATCCTAATAATTCAGTGAAAAATATTGCAGTTAAAGTGCCAAAACTTCCGTCCGGAAGTAAAGTTTATCTTGCCTCCATAGATGAAAGAAATAATGAACTTTACATGCTTGGCTCTCGTGCTCTTGCAGTTCTCGGCTATGGCAATACTTTGAATGAAGCTGAAGCATTAGCTGAAAAAGCAGCAAAGCTAATTCAAGGTCCAGTATTCCACAGAAAAGATATAGGTACAGAAGAGCTTATTCAAAAACGTATTGATAATATGATTTCACTCCGAAACTAGTCATCTTTCTTTTTCTTGGTGCTTTTCGGACTTTTAGCGCTTTTTGCCGTACTCTTCTTTCTGCCTGCCCTATTCTTAACTGTAGATTTCTCAGCTTGTGAAGGCTTTTCGGACTTTGAAGGCTTTCTTTTCCCTGTAGATACAGTTTTTTTCTTGCCAGTCTTTTTACCGGTTTTCTTGTCTAAAATAGATTTCTGCTCTTTAACGTACTTAGCAACTTTCTTTTTAAAATTCTCAGCTTTCTCTGTTGCTTCTTTCATCATTCTGTCAAGTTCTTCATATTCAACTTCAGCCACATCTGCTATTTTACCTTTTGCATTATTAAGAGCTTCTTGGACAGATGGGCGACTTATAAAGTCTTCAACTATATCTCCAATTTCTTCTCCCATGCTTACAATATCATCCAAAAGACCTTTAGTGTCACGCTTTGCTATTTTACGACGAATTTTTTTTCCTTCTTCAGGTGCAAAAAGAAGACCTGTTAATGCACCGGTAATCAAACCGATGCCCAAAGCTATTTTACCTGATTTTTTCCCCATGGCGTGTTTAGGTTAAATGATGACACTTTCACTTTACGATATTCAAGAGATGTAAGTCAAATTCCTTCAATACTTTATAAAATGCAGCTATTGGAAAACCTACTATATTAAAATAATCACCTTCTATTTTCTCTATAAAAAATGAGGCTCTACCTTGGATTGCATAGGCTGCAGCTTTGTCCATTGATTCCCCAAGATCAACATAACTCTGTATTTCTTCAGGACTAAGTTTGGAAAATTTCACTTTTGTCACTTGAACTATTATTTTTTCTTTTTGAGAATCAGTATCTATAAGTGCAATTGCACTCAATACTTCATGATACTTGCCACTTAAAATTTCAATCATACGAATTGCATCTTCTTTGTTTTCAGGCTTTTCAAGAATTTCATCATCTAAAACCGCAATTGTATCAATCCCTATTACAAGTGCGGAGCTATGTCTATTTGCCACCGCTTTAGCTTTCCCAATAGCATTTGTTTTGATCAGCTCCATAGGAGAATGATTTTGAGCTGAAATTTCATGAAAATCTTGAGGCGGATCCAAAATAAAATCTATATTTAGATCCTCCAAAATTTCTTTTCTACGAGGGCTTGATGATGCCAGAACAAGTTTTTTCATAATTTTTCTTTGACAACCTGAATTTATGCCTATATATTCTACGGGCATTTTTTAAGGATTCAAGCATTTTTTCTTATGCCAATCATCAAATCAGCCAAGAAGAGAGTTATTCAAAGCAGGAAGCGTCAAGCTAGAAATTATAATGTGCGTACCGCCGTAAGAAAGGCTATTCGCAGCGTAAATGATGCAGTTAAGAATGGTGATAAAGAATCGGCTGAAAAAGCCTTGAGTAAGGCCTACAAAATAATTGATACAGCTGCAAAGAAAAGAGTACTACAAAAAAATACCGCTTCAAGGCGAAAGTCAAAGCTTGCTCATTTTGTTGCAAGTATTAAGAAACCTGCGTCAAAAAAGAAAGATTAAGGACTAACTATCAAAATTCTCTTTTGAGCATCAAGATCTTGGATACTGTCTAAGATGTTTTTTTGTTCATAAAGATAGCTTTTACCACGACTTGTACCTGGATCATGTGTAATGAAATAATTTTCTTTCCATCCATATATCAAAACCATATGATTGCTTGGCGCAGGGTTACCGTAATAAGGGTTTAAAAGAATTTTGCCGTTTATAGGTGCAATTATTATAGATCCCTCTTCAAGTACTTCTTTCATTCGTGAAATATCAGGATTTTCTAAAATTTCACTATTCATCCCAAAAAAATTCTTTAAAACAATTTGCACCTGATAAATATCACTAAGAGTGGAACTTCCAAATACCTCCAATTCATAGCGAGCAATATCTTTCATCATTAAAGCAATCTGATCTAAACTTATAATCTGTTCATCCAAATACCAAAGTCTCGCCATAGCCATAACAGCTTCTTCAGAAAATTCATTCCAAGGCTCTCCCCAATCTCCCAAAGGTGCCTGAGTGGTGAAAGGCACTTCTTTAATTCTGAAAGCTAACTCTTCAAGAGTATTCATTTTATCAATTTCTTCCTCATGATTTTGAGAAATATCCTCAATCAGGAAAGGCTTCTTTGCTGCCGTGCTTTCAATCTTTTTAATTAAATTACTTGCCACTAACATTCCATCTATAAAGGCAAGCAATATAATGAATACTGTTCCAAACTTGGATATAAAAGAGTCCCTCATTAAATTTTATTAGCAAGAGGGGTTATTCTAAAATTTATATTTAAAATGTCAAGCTATTCTGAGTGATTCTATATTACTCTTGATTACTCTTGATTACTCTTGGACAAATAAGGCACTGGTGGACCCTATCGGAGTTGAACCGATGACCTCTACGCTGCCAGCGTAGCGCTCTAGCCAACTGAGCTAAGGGCCCCAATATGGTGGGTCCGGCCGGACTTGAACCGGCGACCAAAAGGTTATGAGCCTTCTGCTCTAACCAACTGAGCTACGGACCCTTGAGTTACAACAGGGATTGTATCAAAACAGACACTTCTTGCAAACCCCGTATATTGTAGTTATGATACTTTCAATCTGTGCATCTTCATGTGACTCAACACACTTGACACACATAGAGACACACGGACTCTCCAAATTTGCTATAGATTTACAGGATTTGCAAATAAAATGATGATGAGGCTTGGAATAAAACTCAAATAAACTTATGTTATCTGGTCCACTCATTGACATTACAAATTTATTCTCCTCCAAAACTGCAAGATTTCTATAAACGGTTGCCAAGCTTATTTTGGGCATCTCCTTCCTTGCTTTCCGAAAAATTTCATCCACCGATAAGTGCTTTCTATTTTTTTGAAGTATTTTAAGTATTAAATTTCTTTGCAGACTTTTTCTTTCACGTTTTGACATTAATTTTTTTACATTAAACTTTCCATAGCATATAAGATTATTGTAATTTTTAATCCATCAGCAGTCAATAAATAGTATTGATTCCTACTTAACTCATGGTTAGAATGTGCGTATATGATATTTCAAATAATAAACAGATCATGAGTATACAAAGCGCAATTCATGAGCTTTTGGAAGAAAATACAAAGCGCTCTATATATATGGATCATGCGGCAACAACTCCTATTTCGCCTGAAGTTCATTCAGCCATGGAATCCTTTTACTCTGAAAATTTTGCTAATCCAAGTGCTTTTTATTCCTTGGGTAAATTTGCAAAGGATGCAATTGATGATGCACGTAAAAGCATTGCCACTTGCCTGTCTTGCAGACCCGAAGAAATTATATTTACATCTGGTGGAACCGAATCTGACAATATGGCTATTTTCGGTATAGCAAGACGTCATTCATCCAAAGGCAAGCATATAATTACAAGCTCAATTGAACATCATGCAGTGGCAAACCCTTGTAAACAGCTCGCAAAAGAAGGCTTTGATGTTACATATCTGCCTGTGGATCGTTATGGGAAAGTGTCCGTAGATGACCTTAAAGCCGCTTTACGTGAAGATACAATCTTAGTCTCTATAATGGCGGCAAATAATGAAATCGGCACGATTCAAGATATAGCTGAGATTGGAAAAATTTTAAAAGGACATCAGGCTTATTTTCATACTGATGCCTGTCAAGCTGCAGGATCAATAGACATTAATGTAGACAATTTAGGCGTGGATCTTATGACTCTTAACGGATCCAAAATTTATGGACCAAAAGGAATTGGGATTCTTTATTTAAGAAAAGGAACACGTATAAAGCCCTTGATTTATGGAGGAGGTCAAGAGCGTGGACTTCGCGGAGGAACTGAAAACGTTCCTTACATTGTTGGATTTGCCAAAGCCTTAAAAATTGCATGTGATATGCGAGAAAAAGAAAGTACAAGACTTGAAAAGCTGAGAGACTATATGATTGATGGTCTGCTTAAATCCATACCAAAATCCATGCTTAATGGACATCCTAAAGATAGGCTTCCTAATAATGTCAATCTATCAATACTGGATATTGAGGGGGAAGCTTGCATGCTATTTCTTAACGAAATAGGAATTTATGCTTCAACAGGATCCGCATGTACTTCAAATAGCTTGGAGCCTTCTCATGTAATATTGGCTACAGGCTTGCCTTATGAATGTGCACATGGATCAATGAGATTTACACTCGGAAGAAGCAGTAGTAAAAATGATGTTGATTTTGTTTTGAAAGTTATGCCTCGTATTGTTGAAATTTTAAGGAAGATATCACCTCTAAATCTTGACGAGAAGATGGTTAAAGAGGAATCAAAAGGTGAACTTAAATATATTTAATTATGTCTCTCCCCATAATGGGTAACAGTAAAAGCGATGTTGCCGGACCAAAAGGTTCAGCTTGGATGTATACTGATAAAGTTAAAGATCACTTCTTTAATCCAAGAAATTTATTGGAAAATGCACATGAAATTGATGAAGATACTTACGATGGCTATGGTCAAGTTGGAAGTCCTGCTTGCGGAGATATGATGAAACTATGGATAAAAGTTGAGGACGATAAAATTGTGGATTGTAAATGGCAAACTTTTGGCTGTGCATCCGCAATTGCATCCACTTCAATGATGAGTGTTATGGTATCTGAAAATGGAGGTATGGTAACTGAAGATGCTTTAAAATTAACTCCTGATGATATTATGAAAAGACTTGGAGGTCTTCCAAATAGAAAAATACATTGTAGCGTACTTGGTGATAAAGCTTTAACAAAGGCGATCAATAATTACTATCGCCGCAGTAAACAATTCAACCGTATGAAAGTTGAATCATCAAGAGTAATTGATCCAGAAACAAATGTTACTGATATGGATATACAAGAAGCTGTACTTGAAGGTGCTACAAATATGGAAAGCCTACAAGAGAAGCTCAAAGTTGCTATTGGCAATCCGGATATTATTCCGGAAGTTGAGAAGATATTAAATTTTTATGTGTCAAAATATTATGGAGAATAGATGAAAGACAGCTTTAAACAGTATTTTATAGAATTATTGGGATATGAAGAGGCAAGTGCCTTTTTTCTTGCAATTGAAGAGAAGAAAGTAAAGCGTACAATTCGTGTAAATACATTAAAAAGCACTAAGAAGTTAATGAAAAAATATTTGAGTGAAAAGGGTTATGAAGTGACTGACAGTCCTTTCTCAAGGGACTCATTGGATATTAAAGGTACAGGGGAAAAATGGAGCCTAAAGCTCCCCTATCATGCCGGTTTTACTTATCCTCAAGATTCTTCATCAGGTTTTGTAGTGGATCTTTTGGACCCAAAACCCGGTGAAAAAGTAATTGACATGACTGCAGCGCCCGGCGGTAAAAGCACTCATATTGCTCAACGTATGCAAAATAAAGGAGTTCTATTTGCAAATGATATGGACACTAGAAGATTAAAGGCTTTACATTCAAATTTGGAAAGGCTTGGAATTTGGAACACTGTTGTTTTACGTATGAATGCACACAAGCTTACTCTCATATATCCGGAATATTTTGATCGTGTATTACTGGACCCTTCATGCAGCGGTGAAGGTCTCTTTAATACATATGAAGCGAGAACTGAATTTTGGAGCTTGAAAGCTATAAAAGCTTACAGTCAAGACCAATTCAGTTTGCTTTGTAGCGCATTTCGTTTGCTAAAACCCGGAGGTCGTTTGGTTTATTCCACATGTACTTTAAATGCTATAGAAGATGATGGTGTAATAGAAAAACTCTTAAAAAAATTTCCTCAAGCGGAAATCATAAAAGAAATCCCTAAGCAAATCCCTCAACAAATACAATCTTTAAAAGGAATACGTTTCTGGCCTCACAAAAGCAATACCAAAGGCTTTTTTTGTATAGCTATAGGAAAAAAAGAATCACTTGGATTGAGTAGAAAGCTTGATTGTTTGAGAACTTTGAAATCAGCCAGCAAAAAAGGAAGAATGATTGAGAAAGAATTATTTAAATTATATGGACTTAATGATTTTCCGTGGGAATGGGTTGAGCGTGATTCTTTTCTTTTTGCAGTTAGCTCTGAGATGATACATACAGAATTTCCAATGAAGCATTCTCTAAGTTTTCCTATTTATAAAGATGGAAGACTCACTCATGCAGCTGCTCTTTGGGCGGGCTTACATACAAAAAAATGTATTCATGTAGATGATCTATTAAAATTTTTTCAGAATTCAAAGATAGGCAAAAAAGGTTATCTTAAATACGAACTCATTAAACACAGTAATTTCCCATTGGGTATTGCAAAGAATGAAGAAGGCAAGCTAATCCCTTTACAAATTAAAATGTTTTGAGCATTTAAAGAGTTTGATGAATTTATACCCAAGACTTTTTACGCAGTGCATCACGAGCTGCTTCTTGCTCTGCATTTTGTTTTGAAGATCCTTTACCTTGCCCCACCAAGTCATCACCAAAATAAATACCCATCAAAAAAGTTTTATCATGATCAGGACCGGATTCATCAATCAATTTATAATGCGGTGTAACTCCCAATTTATCTTGAGCCATTTCTTGAATATGAGATTTTGCATCAATATGAAGTCCTTGAGCTATAATTTCATCTAAAAACTTAATTATATGTTTTCCAATAAAAGTCTTTGTTCTTTCGTAACCTTTATCAAGGTAAAGTGCGCCTATCAAAGCCTCCATAGTGTTTGCTAAAATATAATCTTTATCACGACCACCGGATCTGTCCTCACCTTTACTCAAACTTAAATACTGTCCAAGTTTCAACATGCGTGCCACATGAGCCAAATTTTTACCTTTAACCAAAGCACTTCTCCAATTTGTTAAAACACCTTCATCGGTTTCCGGATAAGTCTTATAAAGATATTCCGTTACCACAAGTTCCAAAACAGCATCACCCAAAAACTCAAGACGTTCATTACATTCATTTTTATCATTGCATTCATTTATAAATGACTTATGAATGAATGCAAGCTCCAGAAGCTGTGGCTTATCAAACTTAAAGCCCATACGCTCCTCAAGATCATCTAGTTGGCTCTTTGATTTTATCATCATAAATTGAGCTTAATACACCATTTACAAATTTGGAAGAGCTTTCTACCCCAAAAGACTTGGCAAGTTCTATAGCTTCATTAATAGCAACCAAATCCGGCACCTTTGGATCATAGATCAACTCTACTATCCCTATTTCTAAAATAGCTCTGTCTATTGGTGCTATCTTATCAAAGGGCCATTCAGGAGCATATTTCTCTATCAAATTTTTTATTTCTTTCCGATGTAACATGAGTTTTTTTAATAAATCATAGGCAAAATTATTCACCTGAATATGACGAGCACCGTTTATAAGATTATAAGACAAAATTGACTCTGCATCTCCACCACGAAACTCCCAAGCAAAGAGAGTTTGCATAACGATGGACCGTAAAAGATGACGGTCAGAGCTCATATAAAAATTTAATGAACGAATTATTCAGCCTTGATTGTCTTTACCTCAGCTGACTTTGGCGTCTGAACATGACTTTCAAGATTTTTACGGCAATTTTTACCACGATAACTACCGCAAGTCTTACAAAAGGCGTGTTGCTGCCTAACATCTCCGCAAGAAGGGCATTTTACAAGTTGTATGGCTCTAGCAAGTCTAGCTTGAGCTCTATTTCTAAAACTCTTATATCTTCGGCTGGTTCTTGCCTTGGAAGTCTTCTTCTTTGGTACGGGATGTTTCGCCATCTTTTAAAAACTATTTAATTGCCAGTGCATTTTAATGAATTTCAGATGGAATGCAAGAGAAAATATTTAAAGAAGACTAGCTTTCCCATAGTTTTTTTAGATCCGCCAAGGCTTTTACACCTTGCGTGGCTTCATCAAAATATGCACAATCCTTGTCACATCTTGGATAAAACGGCGTATTTAAAAGTATCTCTTGTCTGATCGGCTCTTTTGGATTTATTTCATATCTATCAAGATCGATCATAAGCATTTCATTTGCAAAGTCGTAATGTTTTGGAGGACTTTCATAAAAAAGCCACTCTCCTTCATTTACATTGATTTTCAGCTTCAAAGAGTCACCGCATTTAACACAAAAGCTGCCTACATTAGCGCTCAAAGAGATAATATTCATAACTATTCCATCATCAACTCGAATCAAGCTTATTTTCAGTTCAACCTGTGAAAGTAAATCTATTTCATTAGAGCCTTCAAAGTCTTCAGCCTGCAATCCAAAATCAAGAATTTCACAGCCCCCATTGGGACCACGATAAAGCTTATTAATATCAATCACGTGAAAGTGCTCCGCTTAATCTTAAAACAAATATAAATAAATTGAATATATCCAAATACAATTGCATTGCTGCAAGTACATATTGCTCATCGCCATATTGCTTAAGACGATTCATGTCCACCATTGCATAAGCTGCAAAAATCAAGACACCGGCTCCACTTACAAGTATTTCTCCAGTATTGCCCCATGGAATGAAAATTCCTATCAAAGATATAATCAATAATCCTATTAGTGCCATAAATAAAAACCCGCTCAGCCCTGTGAATGAACGCTTTGAAGTCCATCCTATAGCCCCCATCACCAAAAACATTGCAGTTGTGGAAAATAAGGCATTGTAAATTATTGCAAAACCTCCAAACTCCGATGCAAAAGATGCAAGCAATGGAACGATTGTCAGTCCACTTGAAAAAGTGAAGAGTGCAAAGAGAATTTTATTTAAAGGTTCTTTTTTATGCCAAGCTCCGGATGTAAATATCAATAAAAGTTCTAAACCGAAAAGCAAATACATAAATAGCGGCTGATTGATAAAAATTTCCAGCATATATCGGAAGCCAAAGAAAACCCCAAAACCCGTTACCAAGAGTGAAAGTCCAAACAAACCAAAAACTTTGTTTGTAAAATCCTCCGATTGTCTCAATGTGGATGTAATTGTATTCATATGCAAAAAATTAATGTGAGAGCATTTTAACACGATCAATTTGCATTGTGAACTTCTATTTAAATGGATTGGTGCTTAGGTTATATTAGGATCATGTTTGGACGTAATAAATCAGGACCAAGCAAACGAGAGCGTGTCTTCACCGTACTGGACATAGGAACGGAATTCGTGAAGACATTGGTGTGCGAGGTTCAAGGTAAAGACATTATCGTATTAGGTCGTGGCTTAAGAAGACAACACGCCGGTGAAATGGAAAGTGGTACAATCACTGACATTGCCGGTGTTATAGAAAAATGCCATGCTGCAATCAAAGAAGCTGAAAGGATGGCTGGATATACACCGCAACATTTGATACTCGGTGTTGCCGGAGAATTAATAAAGGGTGCAACTTCTCGTATAACTTATAAAAGACGTGATCCAAGCGCTAAAATTCACCAAGAAGAATTAAAAAATATTATCCATAAGGTGCAATGGAAAGCTTTTGAAAAGGTAAGAGGCGACTTGGCATATGAAACCGGATTCAATGAAATTGATGTAAAGCTTGTACATGCTGCTATTGTGGACACAAAAATAGACAGCTACAAAGTATCCAATCCCATAGGATTTCAAGGTCGTGAGTTGACAATGAGTGTTTTCAACGCATTTTCACCACTAATACATTTTGCCGCTCTGCAAACAATATGTGCGGAACTTGACAGAGAGCTGCTTGCAATTATGGCGGAACCTTATGCCGTAGGTCGCCTGCTTGGAGGTAGCGAATTGCAAGGATACAGCGGGATTTTTATAGATGTTGGAGGAGGAACCACGGATCTTTCGATTGTGGTGGATGGAGCCGTTGTTGATAGTAAAATGTTCAATTTGGGAGGGCGCGCCTTTAGCAAACGTTTAGCCCAACATTTGAATGTTGCCCATGAAGAAGCGGAAGAAGTCAAGCTGGCTTTTTCAAAAAAGCAACTGGAGCATCAATCGCATAAAATAGTTAAAAAAGCTCTTTCCGATGATGCCGAAGTATGGCTGTCCGGTATTTTTTTTAGTTTGCAAGAAGTAAGGGATATTGATTCATTGCCACCAAGCCTTTATCTTTGCGGAGGCGGATCTCAATTACCTTTGCTTAAGGAAGCACTGGATGGAGTGGATTGGTATAAAAAATTGAATTTTCCAAGAAAACCGCAAGTTAAATACTTACTTCCGAAAAATATTTCACACATTAAAGATCCAAATGCTTTACTCATGTCACCCGCACATATAACTCCAATGGCTCTTGCCAATATGGGAATGGAGATTCTGATGGAAGAAAAACTGCTCACAAAAATGCTCCAAAGAGTAGTGCGCCTAATGCAAGTTTAACCCACGCTCATGACCGAAAATAAGGTCAAAAAGGTATCAAAAAAGAAAATCTGTTTTATACAGATAGATGAGGAAATAACAACTATTTTTGAGCGTGTAAAAGAACTACCATATAAAGATATTTATTTGGTTGTCCCAAAGCGAGCTATCCTTTTGCAGAGTGTTGTGAATTTAAAAATTCTAAAACAAAAATTAGAAGAAATAAATAAGGGACTTGCGATTATAACAAGTGATCCCAATGGAATGAAACTCGCTCATCAGGCTGAAATACAAGTATTTGACCATTTTGACATTAGAAAAGCCAAAGAAGTTAAAGAGGACGAAAATAAAGAGGAGTCAGCTTTACTTTCACCTGTAAATGCAACCTCCAATGAAATTGATGATGCACTGCCTTCAAGATTGCCACGAAAAAAAGCTTCAATTTTTGAAGTTGTAAAGCAATTACGCGGTAAAGAAAAAGGCTTTTCTCTTAAAACTTTTCTTAAAGAACGTAAAGCCAATAAACTTACAAAAGAATCTTTGAATCTTTACTTGCCCGGTGGTGTGAAAAAATTTCTAAGCATTCTTTTGCTTGGAAGTTTCTTGCTATTTGGATTCATTGCATATGTTGTACTTCCCGGTGCAACTCTTTACATTGAACCTGCTGCAGATGTTATCAGCAAAGGCTCAAATATTACTTTGACACCAAAGCCCAATGCACCAAGAGAACTTAAATCTTATCCTATTGAAAGCAGAGTTGAGCTAACTATCACCCACCCATCAACAGGTATTGTCAGCGAAGGCAATAATGCCTCTGGCACTTTAACCATAATAAATAAACAAAATGTGCCACAAGATTTAATTGCTCAGACACGCTTTCAGACTGATGATGGAATAATTTTCCGCCTGCAAGATGCCATTAGGGTTCCCGCTGCATCCGGAGAGACTCCGGGCACTGTTGAAGCTTATGTTGTGGCGGATGTCTTGGATGTAAACGGAGTTGCCGTTGGAGCTCGCGGCAATATAGGTCCGAGCAGATTCTTCTTGCCCGGACTTCGTGAAGAAACCAGAGCTTTGGTTTATGCGGAAAGCTATGAAGATATGAGTGGAGGTGAAACTCTTGTAAGAGCTCTGGTTAAAGAAGATGATCTATTGGCTGCAAGAGAAAAACTTGAAAATGAACTACGTGAAAAAGCTTTTGCCGCTCTAAAAAAACAAGTGCTTTCCGAAGGAAATCGTTTGGGACTTAATCTGACTTTACTTGAAGATTCGGATGTTGTGCTGTATCAAAGCCCGATAATTAATGTCCCTTATGAATTTGTAAATCAAGAAATGGATGATTTTGAGATAAGCGGTTCTATTAATATTTCAGGTGTAGCTTATGATTACGATGCACTCTTGGCACTTTTAAAAAGTGAAATTGTTAATGCTCAAACCCCTGGGAAACAGTTGGTTCGCATTGATGAAAGTAGTGTAAGTATTAATGTTATTGAACTTGATAACAGTAACTTAATCTATAAATTTACAGGTAGCATACAAGGAATTGAAGAATACGAAATTGATCCCAAATTGGAGGGTGGAAGTAATTTGTCTAAGAAAATTAAAGAACACATTGCCGGTCTTAGCATTGAAGAAGCAAAAGACTATGTTCAAAACTTGCCTGAAGTAAATAAAGTGGAAATTAAAATCTGGCCTTTATGGTCGCCTACCATTCCCACTTTAACGGAAAACATTAAAATTAAATCCATGTCACAAGAAGAAGTCATTGAACTTTAGAATTCAAATCTGTATTTTCCAAATATGCGACTATCACAACTTTTTACAAAAAGCTCCAAAGATATCTCTAAAGATGAAGTCTCAAAAAATGCTGAGCTTTTAATGAAAGGCGGCTATATTTTTAAAGAAATGGCTGGTGTTTATTCTTATCTCCCATTGGGATTGAGAGTTCTTCAAAAAATAGTAAGCATAATAAGAGAAGAGATGAATGCGATTGGTGGACAAGAGATACAAATGACAACTTTACAGAGTAAAAAACTTTGGGAGAGTACCGGCAGATGGAGTGATGATGTTGTGGATGTATGGTTTAAAAGTGCTCTTAAAAACGGTTCGGATCTTGGTCTTGCGTTCACTCATGAGGAGGCAATTACAAGAATTATGACTCAGCATATACATTCTCATAAAGATTTGCCTGTTTATGCTTATCAATTCCAAACAAAATTTAGAAATGAAACAAGAGCAAAATCAGGAATTATGCGTTGTCGTGAATTTCTTATGAAGGATCTCTATTCTTTTTCAAAAGATAAAAAAAGTCATGATGAATTCTATGAAAAAATTTGGGCTGCCTATCAGCGTATTTTTGAGCGTGTAGGTTTGGGTGAATATACATATGTTACTTTTTCATCCGGCGGCAGTTTCAGTAAATTCTCTCATGAATTTCAAACTATTTGCGACGCAGGTGAAGATACGATCTATCTTGATAGAAGAAAAAAAATAGCAATCAATAAAGAAGTTTATAATGAGGAGGTTTTGAACTCTCTTGGATTAAAAGCTGAAGACCTTGAAGAATTGCGTGGAGCCGAAGTTGGAAATATATTCAGCTTAGGTGAAAGATTCTCCAGTGCTCTAAAGCTTCATTATTCAGATGAAAATGGTGAATCAAAAGCCGCTTTCATGGGTTCATACGGAATTGGTCCTGGACGGGTGATGGGAGTTATTGTGGAACTTTTTTCAGATGAAGCGGGAATAATATGGCCTGAAAGTGTAGCTCCTTTCAAAGTTCATCTTCTTTGCCTTAGTAAAGAAAAAAGCTTAATTGAAAAGGCTGAGAATATTTACTTAGAACTTCAAAATATAGGTGTGGAAGTGCTTTTTGATGATAGATTTGATTTAAATGCAGGTCATCGCTTAAGAGACTCCGACCTTCTTGGAATGCCTTATCGCATGATTTTAAGTGATCAATCTTTAAAAAAAGGAGGTATTGAATTGACTGTCAGAAAAAATGGAAAAAGTGAAATTATTTCCCTGAAAGAAGTAATTGAAAGATATTTATCATAAACTTCCCAACTGCTTACGAATTTCATCTGCATTCATTGCATCTTTATCAAGTGCATCTTTTTCTTTGTAACTCATTTCAATATCTTTCCAATCAGCCAAATGTTCTTTCTCTAATTTTTCAAGCTGCTTTCCATGCTTTGAGGAAAGCTCAATAAATTTACTGCGTTCATCTTCAAAAATACGTATCAATTCATCAACCTGTGCTTGGCTTAACTTTGACATTGAATCTATAATCTTCTTTTTTTCTGCACGCGTAAGAGAAATAGATCCAGCAAGCAGATTAAGGAAATAGGCTTCATCTAATTGAAGATTGTTAGGAGGAAGTTTAACTGTGGTTGTAAAAGACTCCATACACTTGGCAAAACTATAATTGCCACTATCGGCCTCATCTTTCTTTGATGATTGAGCGCCTTGCTGAACTTGAGCGCCTTGCTGAACTTGAGCGCCTTGCGGGTCTTGCGTATGCACAGCATGTTGAAAATAAGTGGAATTTGAAGCGGCAGTCTGCATAGATTGTGCAGATTGCTCAGTTGAATTTCCGTTTGAATGCTCTTGTGTAAGATTAGGATCCATCTGTCCAGCATGAGCCCATCCTGTGTATTGACTATTATCTGTCATATCTTCAATCTAATATAAAATATTACAGTTGAACACCCCTTGTTTTCCTATTATACAATTTTAATTAAGCTTCAGCAAGTGAATGAATCGCCTAACAAAAAGAGGACCCCCTCCACGCCATCAAGAGTCCTCTTCAACCGTAAGTTTTTTATCGTGCTTACTTGACATTGTGTCAAATAAGGTCTTTTTATACACTCTTAATTGTACATTGTCCAGTCTTTTCTGTTAAAAACAGCTGAAAACCAGGCAAAAATACCTTATAAGTAGTTTCGTTCAGTCCTTTAGACCCCTTCACCTCACCTATATTGCACTAGTGTAGGATTTCAGCGTATTATAGGTCAGACCGACATCGCTTATACCAAAAGTATATGACTTCACAAAAAACATATCACTCAAAATATAAATTTATCTCAGCATTTATTGCTATTGCTTTAATTATTACAGCATCACTTCTTGTTAATTATATATGGAAACCTACAAGCAATGGTCTTCTTTCTCAAAGTTCACTTAGACGTCTGCAGGCTTTAAACTCTGAGCATGAAATGGTTCTTAATTCTCTTTTGGGAGATGAAGCTGCTTTGCAAGCGGATATTCTACAAAGCAATTCATTCAAAGTAAATGATGCATCATACAAAAATAATCAGGGGCTTGTTGTGGCTCTTGATGAGAATGTGGTGGACAATACATATTTATTATTACAACCTGCAAATGCGACAAGCGAAGATGAACTTGGAAAATTAGCGGAACTTTATCAGTCCGCTATACCAGAGTTTCTTGAAGTTGAAGTTGATCAAAATGTAGTTTTGCAAACTGAACCGCATTATCGTGTGCTCTCTGATGAAGAAGTTGACTTAAGCAATGAAAGGTATTCAGCACCTGAGAATGAAGAAACATCACCTACGACCATCGCCGTGATAGATAGCGGACTTGACCCATATCACGAAGTTTTTGATAATGTGGAAATAAAAACAGGCTGGAATACCATTACCGGTGATACCGTAATGTACGATGATGTTGGTCACGGCACTCACATTGCAGGTATTTTGGCTTCAAAAATAGATAACATTGAGATTGTTCCATATAAAATTGTGGACGCAAATGGTGGACGTTTGAGTAATGTTCTTGAAGCTTTTGACAAAGCAATTCAAGAAAAACCGGATATTATAAATGCAAGCTTTGGACTTATGTCACCTTCGGGATCTTTGGAGCGCATTATGGAGGAGGCTTATCAAAATGATATTATTGTTGTTGCTGCAGCCGGAAATAATAACTCTTCAAGAGGCTTTTATCCTGCAAGCTACTCGAGCACTTTGGCGGTTGCAAGCCTTAAAAATAATGGTGAGGCTATGGATAAATCAAATTATGGAGAATGGGTAGATATTGCCGCACCCGGAGAATCAATTTATTCCGCACTTCCAGATAATCAGTATGGCTATAAAAGTGGTACCTCTCAAGCAGCTGCATTGGTTTCAGCACGCATAGCTCAAATGATGCAGGATGAAAATGAAGAGCCTTGGAATTTAGAATCTGTCATGCAATGGATTGAAGAAAGAGAAAGTGATCTTAAAATAGACTACGGAAAACTTGCAGGCGTTGCAGTCCTTGAATAAAATTAACTTGTAAGGGCGATTAGCTCAGTTGGTTAGAGCGCAGCATTGACATTGCTGAGGTCAGAGGTTCAAATCCCCTATCGCCCACCAAAATCCATCTTGCAATATTCACATTCTCCGCAACGCATCCATTCATCTTTACTTAGAAAGGCTAAGTTTTGTATGTCTTTATAAACATCTTCAATCTGAGTTTTAAGGCGGTCCAAATCTTCAGCAGTCACGTTAATGATCTCTTGTTTGAACTTTCCTGTCTTTTTGCTTTTCCCCAAAAATCTGATTTCACCGCTCTGCATTTTATAAGGAAATTTTGGTGAAAGTTTACAGAGCAAATTGTAAAAAACAATTTGACGATAATAAGCTCCATCAGGTTTTAGTTCATTTCTTTTTGAATCTGGATTTCCGGTTTTAAAATCTATTACATGCACATTATCACCATTAATTTTCATCTGATCTATCTTCCCTGTCAAAGGGATGCCGTTTAAATTTACTCCATGGCTTCCAAAGTCAAACTCTGAAAGTACATCAAGACTAAAATCATATTGAAAAGCTTCATAATAATCATTAAACATAGATTCTCCCATATGCAAAGCGGCAAGCAAATCTTGTTCTGAAAGAATATGCCGTTTTATTTGACCTTGGAACTCTGAAATAAGCATTTCTTTGGAAGGTAGCCTACCTTCTTGTTTATACCTTATTGTAAATTGATGAAGGGTTGCGTGCACAGCAGAACCGTAAGCCGACCATTTATTCATGCTTCTTGGCACTCTAATTAAATTCTGATAATAAAAAAGCAATGGGCAAGACAGATAATTATTAAGATGTGTAACGCTCATTTTATAATTTTCAAGCAGGGACATTACAAACTCTCGCTCTTCATTACTTACATCATGTTTTGGCCTTTCTAAAAAGGCAGTTTGCAGTCGTTTTAAAGCTTCATTTTCTACATTGGAAGTGTCAATTAACTTTATAAATTTCTTATCTATCTCGGATACAAACATAGATGGCATCCGATCAGATCCACTCTCATTTTTTCTGGAGTAAGTCAGATATAACTTATGCTTTGCCCGTGTCATTGCAACATAGAATAATCTTCTGTCATCTTCATTGTTCTCTTGAATCGCAGCAAATACATCCTCCTTTAAAAGTTTTGCAGGCAGTTTAATTCTTTTCCTACGGATAGCATTTCCCCAATGTTTATCCACACAATTCATTATAAATACATGTTCAAATTCCAAACCTTTTGATCTGTGCGCTGTCATCAGCCTTACCGCATTTTTTTTTGTTTGTAACTCATGCTCACGTATAGTCAGATTATTATCTTGAAAAAGCTGAATATCTTTCAAAAAGCACTCAATTGTTATTTGAGTATCTTTTTTGCTCCTTTCTCTAAGTATGTCAAAAAAACTGTTTAAGCGATTTAAGTGCTCCACTTTATCTTCGCTTTTCATGATGAAATTAAGATAATTTGATTCACGCAAAACATTGTCTAAAAGTTCTAGAGCAGGCTTGTTATAACTTAACTTTCTCCATTTTAATATTCTCTCCGCAAAATTTTGAAATATATTTGAATTCAACATGGAATCAAAAAAATCCGCACTACGAGATATTTGGCTTGTAAATTTATGAATGTCCAAGCTTTTGAAACCAAGAAATTCAAAATTAATGACTCTAAACATTAAATGTGCATCTTCATTGTTGAAGATTAATCTTAACAAATCAATAAGCTGTCTTATATAAATATCATCTAAAATATTTCCTCCTTTCTCCAAACGAAAAGGTACCCCCAAACGCAAAAATAAATCCACCAAAGGCTCAGCTTCCCTATTATTGCGGAAGAAAATTGCTATCTCTGAAGGATTTATACCGGACTCCAGTAAAGTTTGAACTTTTTTGGCTAAAAAATAATGTTCAGTCCCAATTTGATCAAATTCATAAAGTTCTATCGGAGAGGATTTTATGTCTCTGGCAGCCTTCAATGGCTTAAAATCCATATCCGGAATAAATTGATCAATACTGTGCTTGGCATTTTTAATAAGTGAATATGCCCCGTCAAGAATCATCTGTTGGCTTCTATAATTTTCTTTTAGAGAGATTCGTTTTATAAGCCCCTCATAGCGCCGATAAAAATATAAAATATTCTCAAGTGAAGCTCCTTGAAAACGGAAAATTGATTGTTTGTCATCACCTACAACAAATAAATTCGGCCTGTCAAAATAATTACTCAAAAGTTGAATCACTTCATTCTGAGCTCCGTTTGTATCTTGATATTCATCAACCAAAATATACTGATATTGTTCTTGATATAATGCCAATAAATCTTTTTCTTCTTTGAAAGCACGTATTACGAAAAGAATCATATCTTCAAAATCATATAGCCCTTGTTTTGATAGCTCCTCTTGATATCTGGAATATATGCCAGCCAAAGTCCTTTGCATGGGTAATTGTTTTTTCATATCTGAATAAAATTTCTTCAAATCAGATTTAAGTCTTGTTCGTTCTTTCTTTTCCAAAGGATATGGAGCGTTTAAGAAAAGCGGTTCAAAACTTGTGGAGCACAATCTTCCCCTCATTCTTTCCAGATCTTCTTCTTTTAATTTTAAACCATGGATTGCAACAAAAGATTCAATTTCTGATCCAAATTCATTCAGCTCAGCCTCTATCTCATCTAAAATTTTAGTAAAATCAATAGGACTTACTTCTTCTTTTTTAAGAATTTTTATCAAATCAATGATATTCGCTCTGTGCTGATAATGGTTTGAGAAAGGCTTCAATTCATTGTTCGGCTCCAATTCGTCTATCAGTTTATTAAATAGTTGAATCATTGTTAGCTCATCTATCGATTCAAGCTCTCTTGTACGTGAAAAAACATCAGGATTATCTTTTATGACTTCATTACAAAAAGAATGAAAAGTATGAATGCGGACTTGATATGCTGCCTGTCCAATTACATTCAAAAGACGTTTTCTCATAGCCACCACTCCGGAATCTGTGAAAGTTAAACAAAGAATATTGTGAGGATACATGTGCGTCTCACTCAAGATGCTTGCAATTCGTGCTGCAAGCACCTGTGTTTTACCTGTCCCCGGTCCAGCCAAAACCATCATTGGACCTTCAATATTAGAAGCAGCTTCGCTTTGTTCAGGATTTAACCTGAGGTCCTGAAGATTTTGATTCATCTGAATAGACTTTATTTTGCATTGAATTTGATTTCTTTAAAATGGATTTTTTAGGTATTGACTCAACTTTTTTTTCAATACTTTCTTTCATTTTCTCTTTAACTTGATTTGTTTGCTTTACAAATTGTTTAACATTCTCTTTTACCTCTTTTTTTATCTCATCTTCATTGCTCTTGAACATTTTGTATGTCTTGATAAGTATTGTGATGAAATATACAGCGGCAGATGTAACCGTGATTATAGCGGCCAAAGCAGAAATAAATTCCATTATTTTTCGGTTATAAATTGATAAGCTTTTGAAAGTATCTCTTGCGCATTTTCAAAAGTGAGACGAGCTATTGCATCTTCATAACTCAACCATTGAAAACCTTTATGTTCATGAGATAATTGAACTGTCTCTTCTTCTGATTCCGCAATGAAATATACAACACTTTTTTCAACTCTCTCTTTTTTTCCTCTATTGAAAGCATAAAACATGGTTTCTCGGAAATTACTTTTAAAATTAATTTTGGAAATACCTGTTTCTTCTTTAAGCTCACGCATAGCTGTGCTCTTCTCATCTTTATCTTCATTTTCTACATGTCCTTTTGAAAAATCCCAATGTCCACCTGGATAATGTAAGAGGAGAAATTTATAATCTCCACCACACTTACGGAACAATACAATTCCGCAAGATTTTTCTTTAACTATCGGTAAGGATTTTTGATGTTTTTCAGTATAAATTCTATTCATTTGCTTCATTTTAAACAAAATTCAGAAAAATGTCAGTATTCTTTTGCTAGCCTTTTTGCATGATTCATTCTTTACTAAATATTTTATTCCCCATTCCATGCATACTCTGCGGTTATTTAGACAAATTCCTTTGCGAAAAATGTGAAAAAATACTGGAATTTCAGCCTCAAATTCGTAAAGTTAATGATCTAAAAATTTATTCATCACTCCCGTATAAAAAGGGTGGTCTTATTGAACAATTAATTGAGTCATTTAAATATAAACAACAATTTGAGCTTGCCGATTTGCTGGCTTCAAAAATGCTGCAAAACCTACACTTGTTTATGCCAGAGCCTTCCCATATTTTTGTACCTGTGCCTCTACATAAAAAACGTGAAAAAGAAAGAGGCTTCAATCAATCTGCATTACTTGCGAAAGCACTTTCAAAGACGATGGGGCTGGAATATTTGCCCCTGCTAAAAAGGGTTCGGAACACTGTGCAGCAAGCAAGCCTTAAAACACGCCGTGAACGCATAAAAAATCTTCGCGGTGCATTTGAAGTTAAAGATTGTCCAGTAAAAAACCGTTCAATTATTTTAGTTGATGATATAGTAACCACTGGATCTACGCTTTTTGAATGTAAAACTGCTCTGGAAACAGCTGGCGTAAGATCCGTGATAGCTTTTACAATTGCCAATAGAGAATGAAAAATAAAGCCATACTTGGAATTGATGCCTCAAGAAGTAGCTGCAGCAATGCAACAGGTGTTGAGCGTTACAGTACGGAAATCATTAAAGCGATTATTAAAGAGTGTGGGAAAAATTTTGAAATTCGTCTTTACACCCCAAAATATTTATCTGTTTTTCCAAAAAAAATTCAACGCCGCATTAGACTACCAAGGCTATGGAGCCTAATAAGATTGTCTTTTGAGATGCTGCTTCATAAGCCTGATTTATTATTTATTCCGGCTCATGTACTACCTTTTTTTGCACCAAAAAGAAGCTTTGTAACTTTGCATGACGTTGCGTATGAAAAATATCCAATGGCATACGGTGCATTTCAAAGTTTTTATCTTGAGTGGAGTACAAGACGTGCTTTGAAAAAAGCTGAAAAATTAATCGTACCGAGCAATGCCGTAAAAAAAGATCTTATGAAATATTATAAAGCTCCAGCATCAAAAATTACAGTTATTCATCATGGAAGGCTATCACTTGCAACTGTAAGTAAAGAGGACATAAAATCCACACTTAAACATTATCAACTTAGCCAAGATGAACCACTTTTCTTTTTTATAGGACGCCTTGAAACAAAGAAAAATTTGCTAGTTCTTTTGGATGCATGGGCTCAAGTACAAGAAAAAGTTGGCATGGGAAGATTATTTCTGGGTGGAATGTATGGACACGGTTTTAATGAACTTTTCCACAAAATGGAAGACCCAAGATTAAGAGGTACGGTAATAGCACCAGGTTATATTCCTGAAATGGAAGTATCAGGGATTTTTCAAGCTGCAACAGCTTTAGTTCTACCCTCAAGGGAAGAGGGATTTGGACTACCCATTTTACAATCCTTTGAAGCGGATTGCGCAGTTATATGTTCAGACATTCCGGCACTCCGTGAAGTTGGAGGTGATGCAGCTCTATATGCAAATCCTGGATCTGCACATGATTTCGCAAAGGCAATGCTAATGCTTATTGAAAATCCCAAATTAAAAAAAGATCTTGTGAGAAGAGGGCAAAAAAGATTGGCTCTTTTCAGTTGGGATAGCGCTGCGAAATCCATTGGCGAGCTCCTTTAACTCAAGTATTGTATATTTGATGAAAATAGCATTTGTACATGATTTTCTTATTCGTTTGGGTGGTGCCGAACGTGCTTTGAAAGTGCTGATGGACATGTATCCCGATGCGCCTGTATTCACTCTGCTTTATGACAAGAAAAAAACAGGACATATTTTCCAAGAGAACAGAGTTATTACTTCAAATTTACAGAAATTACCTTCTCTCTTTCCCGGAATGCATAAGTGGCTTTTCCCCATTATGCCTAAAGCAGTTGAATCTTTTGATTTCAGTGATTATGACATAGTAATTTCAAGTAGCAGCGCATATGCACATGGCATAATAAGCAATCTGGAAACCACACATATAACGTATTATCACACTCCCATGCGTTATGCTTGGGATTACACTCATGAGTATCTAAAAGAACAAAAACTTGGCATTTTTGGTGAATGGCTCGCCTCAATTTTCCTGCATAGAATAAGGCAATGGGATTACTTGGCATCTGACCGTACAGACATTGCCTTAGCAAACTCAAAAACGGTTCAAAAGCGCATCAAGAAATATTACAGACGAGATGCAAAGATAATTTATCCACCTGTGGATGTAAGTAAATTTAAAGTTAATCCTCACCATGAAGGATATTTTTTAATAGTTTCCACATTGACACCTTACAAACGCATTGATATTGCAGTGGAACTATTTAATAAACTTGGAAAACGTTTAGTTATAATAGGAGAAGGATCGGATCGTGCTCGCTTAGAAAGTTTGGCTGCTGAAAATATTGATTTTCTTGGCTTTAAACCTGATGAGATACTATATGAATATATGCAGAATTGCCGAGCTTTCATTTTCCCCAGTGAAGAAGATTTCGGTATAGCCCCAATTGAAGCCATGGCATGCGGAAAACCAGTTTTGGCATATAAAAAAGGTGGCTTAAGCGAAACGGTTATAGAAGGAAAGACGGGGCAATTTTTTGAGGAACAAAACTTGGACAGCATGGAAGCCGCCCTTATTCAGCTTTTAATAAATGAAAAAGAATATGACCCTTACCTAATACGCAAACGTGCAGAAGAATTCTCAAGAGAAGTATTTGAAAAAAAGATGCAAAACCTCATTGAAAATGTTAAGATTGAAACTCAATAAAACTTATGTCACTCGCATTTTACAGAAAATATCGTCCTCAAAATTTTGATGCTTTGCATGGACAAAATGCAACAAAAGAAACTTTAATGCAGGCTCTGAAGCAGAGAAAATTATCTCATGCTTATTTATTTTCCGGCCCTCGCGGAACCGGAAAAACATCTACTGCAAGGCTTATTGCAAAAGCGATTCAATGTGAAAGTAGACAGGAAAGTGGACAAGCCTGTGGCGAATGTTTAATTTGTAAACAGATAGAAAAAAATGAGCTTATAGACTTGATTGAGATAGATGCGGCATCAAATCGTGGTATTGATGAAATTCGTGATTTACGTGAGAAGATTCGTTTTTCACCTTCTTATGCAAAATCAAAAGTATATATCATTGATGAAGTTCACATGCTTACAAAAGAAGCTTTTAATGCACTTTTGAAAAGTTTGGAAGAACCGCCAAAGCATGTTTATTTCATACTTGCGACAACTGAAATTCATAAAATTCCTGACACAATCATATCAAGATGTCAGCGTTATGATTTTAGAAGAATAGCGGTTAAAGATATTGTAAATAGACTTCAATATATTGTTGAGAAAGAAAACTTAAATGCGGATAAGATAGCACTTGAACTTATTGCAAAATATGCGGATGGTGGCATGCGTGATGCAATAACTCTTTTGGAGCAATTTTCAAATGAAAAGATTGATGAATCTCTTGTACGTGAACGACTTGGGCTTGCGAAGCATCAAGCTTGTGAAGAGCTTTATATCGCATTAATTGAAGATGAAAGCAAAAAAGCTCTGGAAATTATTAATGTTTTGCACGAAGAAGCTTATGACCTAAGTGCCTTCACAGTATCTTTTTTGTCTTTTTTAAGAGAAAAACTCCATGAAGCAATAAATTCTAAGAAAAAAAATGAAATTTCACGGATTTTGGAGCTTGTAACTTTATTTGATAAAGCATGGATTAAACTTAAAAAAACCAGTATCAGTCAATTACCTTTGGAGATTGCAATAATACGTGCGAATTCAAAATATGCAGATTCAAACCATAGCTCTGAAGATATAAAAAATAAATTTGAAAAAGCACTGCTCAGTCTTGATAATGCAGCAGTAAGACAATCTTTTAAAGCCGGTAAAATCTTAAATTATGAAAATCAAACTTTAACATTTAAATTCTCAAGTAAATTTCACCATGACAAAGTAAATAATGCAAATACACTCTTACTGCTTGAAGAAGCACTGAGCGAAATTTTGCAAGAAAAAGTTAAAGTTCTATGTGAGCTTGATGATGAAAATAGTGAAGGTGAATCAGATGTATGGGGTAAGCTCGGGTGGGAAAGTATTGAAGAGTCCGTATGATGGAATTAAGTAAACTTAAATCGGTATCGGATGCTATATTTTCTTTCAATATAGCAAGTATTCATATTGCGGGATCTAAAGGGAAAGGCAGCACCGCAATGCTGATATCTGAATGCTTGCAAAGTAAAAATCAAAAAGTCGGCTTATTCACCTCTCCTTATATTTTGGATGAATGTGAATGTATAAAGATAAACGGCGAAGCTATTTCAAATGAAGATTTTAATAGATTATGCCTAGATTTCCCTTTTGAGCTTAGCCCCTTTGAAAAGAGAACTTTGGTTGCTCTTCGCTATTTTCAAGAAAAGAATTGTGATTATGCGGTAATTGAAGCAGGTTGGGGTGGAAGACGTGATGCTACGAATATAGTTGAGAGTAAAGTACTTACTATTTTAACCCATGTTGAACTGGAACATGTATCAACTTTGGGTAATAGTATTGAGCTTATAATGAAGGAAAAATTGGGCATTACACGGCCTGACGTACCTTTACTGACAAGCGTATCTCAATATGAAGCTGTGAAAATGCTTACAAAAGTAAAAGTTAAAGCTGCAAAATCTATGCCACTTGCCTATCATCATCCTGAATCTGTCGGGCTTGCTCTAATGGCTGTAAAAGAACTTGGATTTAATGTTGAAAAATCTGATTTAATAAGATTGGAAAAGCTTAAATTACCAGGGCGTTTTGAATTGCAAAACTATGCTTCTCATAAAATTATTATGGATGGAGCTCATACACGTGATAGTGTTGATTATTTTCTAAAAATTTCAAATGAATATATT
>WFTC01000016.1 GCA_015485665.1 Candidatus Altimarinota bacterium | reverse complement strand
GTATAAGAGACAGTCTTTATTTGACTTAAAATATCTTTAGTCATATCAACATCATACTTTTCAAAAAGTTCTTGAAAATTATCGGTTAAATTTTCATAATAATCATAGCCACCTTTGTTATTGTTTAATTTCCTGTTCCAACGCCACCTTTCTACCAATGAACAAAGTGTCCATTCAGTTCTTTGTGGATAATCTTTTTTGTTCTTTATCCCCATTTTTTCGTCAAATTTTTTCAAATCATAAGTAAACTCAAACCAATTTTTTTCTTGATTAAACAATATTTTTTCAAATGCTGTAATTTGCCGTTTATTTACTTCTGCGTTTCCCTTTTTCAAATATAAATTTGGTCGCCAACCAGTAAGAGGATCAATTTTGGAAGTATAACTTGCCTGAGTATAGAAAATAATTCCCGTTTGTTTGCCCATATCCTTAAAAGTGGTGAACGGCGCGGTCAATTGATAGGCACGCAAGAGATATCCAGCTTGTGTCGGATCTTTTTCTCCTTTATTGACCAAAAAATTTAGCTTTTCAATCATCGCTTTTTCCAGTTGTTGATAAATACTCTTTTCAATTCCGCCACGAATTTGCTTAAACCGCATGTTTAAATCCTCCAAAACAATAATGGCGTTATACTTAATCACCAAATCCGCCAACTTTCGCACCACTTGCGAAATATAACCTTTTTTCAAGTTCTTGATATCTGAAACCTGTTGCCAATTTTTTCGTTCACCTTCTCTTACTTTGGCACGCTCAGATAATTTGTCGTAATAATTCACACCATTAATCGTATTAAGTGAACCACTATCCAAAATTTCTCCTTTTTGATTCACAACCGAATAATACGCTAGATGCTTTTCTCCACGATCCACGCCAATTACATTGATTTTCGGACTACTACTAGCCAAAAACTCATTTATTTCTCTGTTAAAACTAATTGCATTACCCTTTTCACGATTAAGAGAAATGGATAAGTGTAAAAATATTTTATCTCGAACATATCTTTTATTTTTAACAACTTTCCTTCCCTTTTTGTCTTTTCTGTATCCTAATTTCTCCTCATCTGTCTTTGGTCGAAAAAATAATTCTGCTTCTCCATTTAATTTCATCACAAAGTTATTGGCTTCATTTTCGGATGAAAATAAAGATTCAAAATACAAAGTATGTAAATTCTTTCGTCCATTTGCGCCCTTGTTCCAATCTTTATTATGAATTTCAAATAAATATAATTCACCCTCTTTGTTTTTCCTTTTTATGTAATCTTCAGAAATATCTTGCCAAGAAACTCTATAACCTTGACTGGATAAATCGTCCGTAAATTGTACAAAATTTTCATACTGATTTGTATCTTTTAAATTAAAACTAAAATCAAAATATTCCAGTCTTTTTTTATAATAGTCTATAAATTTATGCAAATCTGTTATGCTAAAATTATCGCTAGATCTCAAATAACTTTTTTGCTTCCTAATCTTGTTAATCTCTTCAGGTAAATGCTTATTTTTCAAGTACTCAAGTATTTTATTTTCTCCTTCGAAATCTTTTAGAATAGCTATATCAATGTTATTTTTTTCACAATATTCACCCCATTTTTTTTCTCCTTTCCCCCCAGTTTTTCTAACTGTTTGTCCGTCTATAACCATTAAATTTTGAATATCTTTTGAAGCATCAGAAATTTGCTTATAAACCATCTTCTCATAACCACTACCTTCAAATTTGTCTCTATTTTCACCAGTAAAAAGATTATTATGATCCTTTTTCATTATTCCAAGATAATACTTATTACCCTTTCGTAAAATTACAGTAGTATTATCCTTCTCTTTATTTTTATCCCAACCGCTGGCCAAAGCAGCATTCTCAAAATTCAACTTCCATTTTTCTTCACTAAATGGTTTTTTAGTCAGGTAATTTCTTATTTTGTTATAAACTTTAACAATTTCTTCAAAAGCATTTTCGTAAAAATTTTCATAACCGAAACCCGGATCAGTATAAAACACTCCCAAGTCTAACTTGGCAAAATTCCACTCTCGCTTTTTCTCTGTAGAAAAATACTTCGCCATCTGATAATACTGCAAAACATCATCGGCAAAGTCTTTGATAATCTCTCGTGATTTCTCATCTAACTTAAAATCATCTAAAATCGTTCTTATTTCTCTTAATGAATTATCAAAACCAATATTTTTTATACTTCCATCATCAGTGGTAATTTCCCTACTATGTATTCTATTTAACTCGTTCTTATAAATTTGTAAAAATTGCTCTCCAATATTAGTTCCCAACTCTAGAAACCCCTTATCATTTTCCTCATTTTTATAATAGTAGCTTTTCCAAAATTCAACATTACTATCCAACCCATTAAGAGAATCAATGATATGGTGCAAAGAAATAAAATCTGGGAATTTATAAACATCCTCCTTTTTATCATACTTCAAACCCGTCGGTTTATTTTTTTTCATTATTTCATATAAAGCCTTTTCGAATTCGTAAGTTTGATTTGTCCACTTATGAGTAAGTGTATTAAATGCACCTCTAGAAATATAAATTTTATCAAATTCATAGTTTTCGGCATGTTCCACTAAATCGGCAATAAGGGTATCAAAAATAGTTATTTTTCCTTGCGCATTTTTAACAAAATATTTTAATTGCTTTTCCAGTTCTTCATCGCTTTCGATTTCATCAATAAATTTTTTGTCTTCTTCACCTAAAATCTGTTTATCCAATTTTTTAAAGAAAGGAATTTTTTCGCCTTTATTATCTTGGCGATATTTATTGATAATTTCATTCAATCCTTTTAGTTTTGTGCCGTCCTTCCTTGTTTCTCCACCAATGATTTTGTTATAAATATCAATATCATCTTGCAACAAAACTTCCGAGTATTTTTGAATGTCGAAATACTCCGATAAAGAACCGTTAAAATTTTGTTCCACTTCCGAAAAACCTATTTTGTCTTTAAGTTTTTCAAAAAGCAAAAGATTGTCGCAAAATCTACGTAAATTTTGATCTACAATTCGCGTAGCGATAGCGGTAGAAGTTCCATCATCTTTGTAGAAATTTTTTCTTGTTTCAAAAAACTTTTTAAAGTATCCACCAAAATTTTTCCAACTATCAAAAATGGATATTTTTTCTTCATTCTTATCTAAAATATATTCTCCTTTTTCATCTCTTAAAAAAGCATTATCATCTGTACCATATAATCCTTTGAGCAAAACAAAAACTTGTGGCAGTTCAAATAAGATATCTATCCCACTATTTTTAAACTCAATACACTCATATTTTTTCACCCATTGATCAGCTTCGCTATCAAAAAATTTTTTGATTTGTTTTCGCAAATCGTTCTCTCGTTTCTCCAATTCTTTTGCCATCTCTTTATTTTTTCTATCTTTCACAAATTCTCTATATATTTGGAAATACTCTTCTAACCCCTCTAACACAATATTCTGCAAAGAAGCTTGCACAAATCTCATATGCAATCTGTTAAAAAATATCTTTGTTTGCTCATACTTCTTGTGGATATTTTCATCAATCTTAAAAACTTTATCCTCCAACAACATTTTCTCCGTTGCGGTTATTTCTTTTGTTTCACCCAACTTTGGATCAATATATTCAACTATTTCCCCAACCGGCTTCAATTCAAACCGTAATGTCTTACTCAAAGAATACAAATTGGTAAATTCGTCAAAAACAGATGTTGCAGCCTTACCGTCATCAGCAATAGTTCTAGAAGAAGCATTCATAGTTTAGTGTTTTAAAAAAGTAATTTATTTCTTAAGTAATAACAAAACCATCCCCCACCATCTTATCCTTATCTCTCAGTTTGCTTTCAGCTATCAGTAAAGTTAAAGCGGTCAAAGCCTCAGACAACTCATCGGCGGTAAAGCGAACTTTCTTTTTCGTCGTACCTACATGCGGAAAAGAGTCGGCATCATAAGCATCCAAAGAAAACCATGTACCGGCGAAGGCGTTGATCAATTCCAAAACATCTTCGGTTGTTACTCTGTTGCCGGCAGGAAGCAGGGCTTTAACATCAGCCACTGCCTGCATGAATTTTTCGTAATTCTTGCCGATTCGTTTTTTATTGATGGTGTAACCCTGAAGAATATGCTGTTTTAGTACTTTGGTTACCCAAATTGTCTCTTCATCAAAATCATCGTGACACTCGATTGCTCCGCTTTTTCCTTGATAAATAAGCAATTGTTTTTGAGTTTTCTTAGGCATAAATTATTCATTAAGCAAATCGTCAGTGCTGACTTCCAAAGCTATGGCAATTTTTTTGACCGTATCAACTGTCGGGTTGGAAGTGTCCCCGTTTTCCAGTTTTACTATGGTATGAAAAGAAAGATCGGCGGTTCTGGCCAATTTTTCCTGAGAAAAACCTTTTTCTTTTCGATATTTCCTTATTTTACGACAAACTACGGGTAATTCTTTTTTTGATGTATTCATAATGATTATTTATAAAGGTTTGCATGGTATAGTTATAGTCTATAAATTTCCCCGTGTATTGTCAACAAGCCATCGCACAGATTCAAAATTTAAATGTATAAGTTGATTGGCTTAACAATTACATGGACATTCTCTGAATTACCTTATAACCCTAAAGAAGTTTTCAAAGAACAACTGCAAATTATGCATTTCACGGTTTAAGGTATGAGCCAAAAACAAACATAAAAACAAGACTTTATTTTTTTCAAAAGAGTACATTCAATGTACTTTTTCCATCAACTAAAACAACCACTCGGTCTATTGAGGTAGGTAAAGATGCCGTTATGGTACTTTTCGGCACTTTTGGGAGACTTGAAATAGGTGAAATACAGTTCAAAGCGATGTTTAAGACTTAGATTTGTCATTTTTTAAATTATTCTTGATTTAATATATTTAAAATCGTATCAAGCAAAGCTTCTGCATTTATAAAGTCACTGGACTCTATATCTGAATTCACTTGATTGAATAAAGATTGAGCTGAAGCAATGCTCTCTTCAGGTGCAGAGCTCTCATTTAAGGCTCGTAATACTTGCTGTGATTTTTCTATAATCACATCCGGAATAAGCTCCCCTTTATTTGTTGTTTCAGGTAGAAATGAGCCTGTGAAGGCTTGATCATCAATTAAAGAAACTCCATATAATTCAAAAATATCATTATCTATGATTTCATCAGGTCTTACAGATTTTGGATCATAAATCACATTAGCTGTTTTATCTATTAAACTGGCAGAAACTCGCTTCACTCCATCCATAGATGAAACATAAGCTTCTACACTGGAAGAACAGCCTGCACAAAACATACCAGGGACGGATAGATATAATTCTCTTAAATCCTCGGATTCAGCAAGAAGCTCAGCATCTGTATCATTGGGCTTATCTAAAGCAAATAATACCCCACCAAATGTACCAACAATAAATATCATTAAAAGAGGGATGATGTTTTTCTTCATTGATTAATAACCTGTTAAAAGGTAAAAACTAGTCAAATATATACCAGTCAAAATAAAAATTAAAGCAATGACTTTTTTAAGTCTATCCCCATACAAGCCCAAATGTTTGATGATAAAATCACTATTAAAACTCACAATCAAAGTGAATAAAACAAAGAAAAGTGATGCACCAAGAGCATAAGATATAAAAGTAGCTACTCCAACGACAAAATTACCTGCAAGAATAGGTGTGAGAGCTAAAACCAAAAGAATGGGAAGATGACAAGCAGCAGCGGCAATGCCATATACAATTCCATAAAAATACATATTTATAAAATGCCTTCCGCTTTTAGCTCGTTCATTCATAACTCCGGCTAAAGAATAGAACGGGTTTATAGGAATAGATTTCCCTGTTAATAAAAACACTCCAAAAATAAAAAATAAAGGTATTATCGCTAATTTTAACCAATTTACATAATAAACCAGTGCAGTGCCAAACAGTCCAAGCACAACCCCAACGAATAAATAAAAAGAGAAAATACCTAAAGATGCGATTCCTGCTATTCTTAAAGCATGAAGTACTGAAATTTTTTTCTTATTATGCTCACTTATCTCTTCATCTAAGAAATAAGCAATATAAGATGGGAAAATGGCGAATGGGCATGGGGCAAAAAAAGCAATTGCACCTGCAATAAATGCGAAACCTAGCACAAAACCGGTTCCCAATTCACCAATTCCACTCGCCTCTGGAACAATAGTTCCATAAAATAATTTTGATCCAAGCATCATTAAAAAGCCAAAAAAGATCAAAATGGCGATATACCATAGTATACGATTTGTTTTTGACCTTTCACCTGAATTCATTATTTCATTCATTTCCATTTATTTTTATTCAAAAACAACGCGTATTTCTTGATTATCACTCAAAAGAATTTTATTTGGATCTGAGAAAGGTTCATCGTTCACATAGAAAACAACCTTACCATGGCCTGATGAAAAATTGCATTTGTCTCCATTTTGATAATCTGCAAAATTTTGACCTGTTATATCTATTCCGGCGTTTTTAAAAAACGCCGCTAGTGTTATTTCTTCTTCATCCAATACAACACCTTCCACATGTGCCATTCCGTCGTTGTGTCCATGAATCGTTCCATGAGTTTTATCATCTTGAAATTCCACTTCATTCCCACAAGCTTCATAGCTTATACGCGAGTGCCAATGTACACTGCTGGTTGTGACAGGATCAGGTTTATTTACAATAGCCATGAATGCACCCCACACTATCAAAGCAAAAAATATAAATATTCCAATATAAATAAGAATATCTTGCGTACTTTTATGAGAAGAATTTGCCATCATAATATTGTTTCATTAATGTTCACGTCACGTAGTATATCATGAGAAGCTTGTATTAACTATCTTCACATCTATTTTTTACAAACTACAGACTCATTGCATTTCTTTAATAAATCATTATTCCAAAGTGCAGCTCCAATAAAGAGTCCAATTGCTATATTACTGATAGTTAAACTCATAATTACATACTTGCCAAGAGGTATAAAAATACCGGAAATCAAACTAACAACAAATGGCATAACATGATGATGGTTTTCCTTATAATTTTTATACATTCCAAACCAAGCAATAATCAAAAAAAGTGCTAATACCGGCAAAATTATTTTTAAGTTAACAAGAAAACCTAAGCCGGCAGATGCCAAAAGTGCAGCTGAAGCTGGCCAACATACAGGGCAAACAATGCCAAGTGTTGCAGCTAATGAGCTTCCTATACTGGATGATTTTGATGCTTTAGACATAAAAAACAGAATTTAAATTAAATATGATTTACAAAATAAGTCTTTTCTATTTATTTTTATTCAGAGGACAAGGTTCACTACCATAACTGCAAAAAACGCAGCAGTCTTCTTCTTTTGCCTTAATCATTTCTCCACAACTTTTACATTTATAAAAAGGAACACATGAATCATTTGGAATCTCTGCACTTTCTTTTGATGAACAATAAGGGCATGTTAGTGTTGCTTTTACTATTTCCATATTATTTATTTGTAAAATTACAATGACAGAATAGAACGAATTTTTTCCGGATGAAATCCATTTTGAATTTCTTGGCTCTCCTCTCCCTTATTAAATACAATCAAAGGTACAGATAAGCTTCCCCCTGAAAGCTCCTGCATTTCTTGCAATGCATCCTTGTCTTCAAGAACATTAAAATCTTCATATTCAATATTATTATCCTCTAAAAATTCTTTTAGCTGCTTACAAAAACCGCAAGTTGGCGTGCTATAAATAGTTACTGTTATCATAATAATTTAGTTAAGGGGCAGGAATATGCATCTTTAAGAGAGTAAAAAATAGTCTGACCTTGACGCTTACTTGAAACTAAATCGATATCTTTCAATCTCCTTAAATGTTGAGACACTGCTGAAGAAGAAATTTCCAATATATTTGCAAGATCACAAACACACAATCTCATGTGTCTATGCAGTAAAATCAAAATCTTATGCCTCGTTGGGTCACTTAGAATTTTAAAATACTGATTACGCCTTTCAAAGTCTTGAATTTGGTTCAATTCTTTTTTAATAGAATCAATCTCTTTTTTAGACAAGATGGAGGCACTGCATTCTTCGTTTTTAGTCTTAACTGTGTATTTCATGTTAGTATTTTTGCATATACTTAAATAATAAGCAAGTGTTTATGAACACCTTATAATTATGACTTTCTTTAAAATTACTTGACAAAATTATATATGATTCTTTTAATTTAAGCCCTAGTTATATTCTATGAACCCAGAAAACAGACACGAATCACACTTAAGTATTCCAATAAATCCAGATCAGTTAAAGCAATTGACTGATAAATATGCACTAAAGCCTTGGGAAGTCCAATCACTGGCTTTATTCATTCTTGAAGCATTCAATGCAAAAGAAATTCCAGAGAAAGAAATCTCTTTAATTTTTAATTACTTACAAAAAGTTCTAAAGAAGACAGAAAAAAATTTCTCCATCAAGACATCTAATGAAAATACACTACAGTTTTTAAAAATTATGCTACAAAACTTGGGTGTTAATGAAGAAGCAATCATTGAAATATTCAATTACTTTAACCTCCAAAAATCCCTTCAGAAAGTCCATGTTCCAATTGCTATTGTTGCTATGGCTCATAATGCCATAGATAATAAAAAAAAATGCCAAACCTTTATTGAAAAACATAAAGGTGAACTTATAAATGATATTATTGATTTACTTACCAAACACTCAAGCGAACTGGATTCATCATTGATTGCAAGAAGAGTTATTCAGCGTGTCAATCAAATCAAATTCGTATTTATGGATCTAACAGGAGTACCTACTCCAAGAACACATACTTATGGCACTTACGAGCCAATATGTCATCAAATTACAATCTATTTCAATGCAATTACAGATTTGGAGAAAGGTAAAGACTCCCCTCTTTATGCTACACTTCTCCACGAACTGCTTCATGCATGTTCCGCTATAAAGTGTGCCGTTATCATAGATAATACCCATGCAAAGTTTGAAGAATGGGTTAATGTTCTTGAAGGAACAGATGGAGAAGAAGTAGATACAATCTTAAAGAAAATTTCTGAAGAAATACAAGAAGCTCTTGAAAAAGGCGAAAAGCCTAACATTACAATTAAATGTGAAACAGGCATATTAAACTCATACCCACTTACGGAGGGTGTTATTGAAACACTAAGAAGATTAGTATCCAATCCCAAAGATTTACGCAATGTTTACAGTGAAGATATAGCCTTTGTCAACACTCTCATAAAAATAGGGATTACATTACCATCTCTTGTAAATGCTCTAATGGATCCTAAATATGCAGCTAAGCTGGAAGAACAAATACAAAATATACGTTTTAATCAATCTAAACGAAGATCTAACTACCCTATCAATCTATCTCAATTATTTCACCGTCTTCCACAAATAATCTTGGTTTTAAGTCTCATAATTGCTTTAGCGGAAACAATGAATAGCTGTTCCAATACATCACCTCAAAATACCACTGCAGGTGCTGCTACCTTGCCTCATAACTAAATAGACTCAAACTATTCATAATTACAATTATTGTCATTCCCACATCCGCAAATACTGCCAAAGCTAAATTACTCATCCCCAAGATGGCTAATATGATGAAGAATGCTTTCACTAAAATCGCTCCAATGATATTGAATTTTATCTTTTTACGAGTGACCCTACCCAATTTAACTAGAAAGGGAAGAGTTTCTAAATTCACATTCATAAGTGCTATATCCGCATTTTCCATAGCAATGTCTGAACTGATTGCTCCCATGGCAATCCCAACTTGAGCGGTAGCAAGAGCAGCTGCGTCATTTACTCCATCACCTATCATAGCTACTATCCCATATTTCTCAGACATTTTTTTAATCTCCTCAACTTTATCTTCAGGCAAAAGAGAAGCTTTAAATTCAGATATCCCAAGTATACTTGTTACATAACCTGCAGATGAAGTATTATCACCTGTCAAAACAATAGGATCTATTCCCAAATCTTTCAAATCACTCACCACTTTTGTACTTTCCGATCTTATTTCATCAGTAACCGCAATAATCCCTTTAATTGCATTGTCTACACTTATAATTATTGCTGTTTTACCTTGAGCTTCAAACTCTTTCACTTTATTTTCAACTTCTTCCGTTATTTCATGTTCTTCTTCTATGAATTTCATATTGCCAATACAATGATGCTTATCATCACAAACAAGACAATCCGCTTTCAAACCTTTACCTGATATTTCTTTAAGATTTTCAACTGCTCCAAACTTAACACCCATTTCACGGGCTTTTGAAATTATGCTTTGTGCAATAGGATGCTTACTTAATGATTCCATACTAGCAGCACATGCTATTACTTCTTCTTTCGTATAAGAGTTAAATGCAATAATGTCTGAAACAATAGGTTCGCCTTTTGTAAGTGTCCTTGTTTTATCAAATCCTATTGCTCCAACTGCACCGATAGCTTCAATAAACTGACCACCTTTAATTAAAATACCCTGTTTTGTTGCATTGCCAATCGCTGAAAAAACTGCAATGGGGGTGGAAATAACCAAAGCACAAGGACAAGCAATGACCAATAAAGTTAATGCTTGAATTAGCCATGGTTCAAAATCTTGCCCAAATATGTATACAGGTATTATGACCAATAAAATAGCTGATACGATAATTGCGGGAGTGTAATACTTGGAAAATTTCTCTATGAATTTTTGAGTTGAAGCTTTATTGGCTGCAGATTTGTATGTCAACTCTATTATTTTCGCCAAAGTACTGTCTTTTGAACTTTTTGTAACTTTTATCTCTAAAAAGCCTTCTCCATTAAATGTTCCGGCATAAACCATGCTGCCCACCTCTTTATTCCTTGGCAGCGGTTCTCCTGTGATACTAGCCTCATTTACCAAAGAATCTCCCTTGATAACTTCACCATCCAAAGGAATCTGATCACCCGGATATACCTCTACAACTTCTCCAACTTTTACTTCTTCAATCGGAACTTTATTACTCTTACCTTTTACATGAGCAGTTTTTGGAGCAGACTCTATTAATTTAGACAGTGCAGTTTGACTCTTTTTTATTCCATAAGATTCCAACTCTTCCCCAAGTGCGAAAAGCACTGTTATAATTGCCGCTTCTTCATATTGTTGCAGATAAAAAGCACCTATTACTGCAATCAACATTAAAAGATTGATATCTGAAAATTTCAGTGTAAGAAGGCTCTTAAACCCACTGGAAAAAGTCTTTTTACCAAACCATATTGTAATAATCAAAAAAAATGGTAACTCAATAAGACGTGGAAGATGTATTGATAAAAATGCAAAAAACTGAAATGGAATAACAATTCCAACGGCAATCATCAGAAATTGAAATTTTTTATTTTTTAACAGTGATGATTCTTGAGATAATGAATTATTAATCGAAATTACTGATTGTAGATTTTCGGATTCCGAAGTGCAGCTGTTGCAACAATTTTCACTCATAAAATAGTTTTTATTTATGAATATATATTAGCATATTTTCCATTTATAAAAAAAAATGCTATTCTCAATATGAAACTGATTAATGAATATACAGATATATAATGCGCAGATTCATCATTTTTATTAGCATAACACTGTTAGTGCTTGGAGGCATTCATCCAGACATAAAAATAAATACTGATGTCCATTCTGATCAAGAGTTAAGCATATCTGCGTGCGGTAGTGAAGATGGATACGAAGAAGAATGTCTACTTCTTGACAATCAGAAAATAATAGCTCTGCTTGAAACAGATCATTTTGCACAACAAAGTACTTCCACAATATTATCAAATGAATCTCTAGACAATATATATGTTGAAAAATTTTCCAACAAATACAGATTTAATTATTTTAATCAAAAAAGTTTAGACAATTTTGTTGTAAAACGTGAATGATCTGGATTAGTGAATTCAATTACTTATTCATTAATTCTTTTTCATTATGAAAAATTATCGCAATACTTTTGCTTTATCTCTTTTATTTGTGAGTGTACTCATAGTTTTAGGCATATATCTTATGAATGAAGGTCCCATAAAAAGTGAAATTGAAGATGCGGGGAATACATCAATTGATGCCCGAAAAATGCTCATATATAAATCTCCGAATTGCGGTTGTTGCACCGGATATGCGGAAGTAATGGAACGTCAAGGCTTTGAAGTTGAAATAATCGCCACGGATGACATGGATTCCATAAAAGAAAAATATGGAATATCTAAAGATCAACAAAGTTGTCACACATCTATTGTCGCTAACTACTTTATAGAAGGACACGTGCCTTTTGAGGTTGTAGATAAATTACTGAAAGAATCTCCGGATATAGATGGCATAGGTTTACCAAGAATGCCTGCAGGCTCACCTGGAATGCCTGGCGAAAAGCGTGGACCTTTTGAGATTTATCAGGCAGTTGATGGAGAATATTCAAACTATATTAGCATATAATTTTAAATACTTGCATGAAATACATGAAAAATAAATTACATAGCATTGTTGGATTAATATCCATAGCTGTAATAATTGCCGCTACAACACTTGTCTTTGTAGAGAGTCCATTTGGTCACGGCAATGAAAAATTCAGCACTCAATATAATAAAGCTGTTGCAAAAGAAATTCGTGCTTCGGTTTTAAATCTTGTAGCTCAAGACAGATATAAATGCTGTATGGAAGAACCTTGCACACGATGCTTTTCCAAGCCCGGACATCAAGACGAAGAATTGGTATGTGAATGCTTGGTTGATCTTATGAATGGTAAACATCCTTGCGGAGAATGTATAGGAGAAATATTAGAAGGAGAAGGTAACCCTTTACTTTCTGAATACTTTGCAACAGCTATTGCTGAAAAATTAGGTGAAGAGCATCTTGATACATTAAAAGAGATTATTTTTGAACAATACGGTATGCCAATTGATCAACAAATTTGATCTTTATCAATAGGAAAACATCAAAAGAGGGGCAATATGTCCCTCTTTTGCTTTAAAAGAGTGCAATTTTACCTTTTTTATCCTTAAAAACCTTAAGTTTTATGCCAACAAAAAGCAGAATTGCAAGGTTCATAAAAGTTAACATTAGAAAAGGCAGGCGTATAAAAGGCAAAATTGAAAGCTCATGCGAAGCTTGTAAAATTAAAGTTAAATCACCAACAATCAATGCTGTTTCAACAATAATCCCTATTAAAATGGAATTGCGAGTTACATCCAACTTCCGTCTTGCCATTCCTTTAAGTGTTTGTACTCCCATTACCGTGGAAATAATCGTTAAAAAAACAAAATCCACTCGCAAAGGTATTTTTTCAATCAAATTCAGTAACATTAAAATTTCAATAACAAAATCCAGTGCAGCCTGAAATAAAACACTTAAGCAAAGCACATAAATCAGAAAAATAACAAAATTTGGAATATGTTTCAATTGTCCTCTCTCCACTTCAAACAACTCATGGACAAGTAAATCCACATACTCTACAAAAGCTTTACTTAAAGCACAGAAGAATAACTTTACGGTTAATCGCAATGAACGTAACAAAGTTATAGCAAGTTAAGATTAATCTTAATACTATAACATATTTTATGAATTTTGCAAATCTTTACTCATAAACTTCATTGCTAGAGCCAATACAAGATTCAAAGCTAAAAAGTAGTAAATCCAAAGCGGCAAACCTTTGAGTAAGATAGGCGTTTTATTCCAATTCCAAAAATCTAAAGAAAGAAGGAACAAAATTGTAAAAATTACAGCCCACTTAGCAGTAAAATTCAAATTGAGAGGTGGTAATTTTCTTGGATTTTTCACTGTTATTAAACTAACCACAATCAAAGTGAATGTTGTAAAAATCAAAATAGGTATTACAGGTAAGAAATTGCCACTGTCCAAAATATTAAAATAATATAATATAAGTAAAATTTCACCTGTAAGTATTGACGTAATTGCACCTGTGGAAGTTACATTTTTCCAATATAAAATAGCAAATAAAGATGGGAAAAGTACTGCAAGTCCTGTGAAAGTTTGCGTTGTTATTTCAAGTATGGAAGAGTTAAATGAGCTTTCATTGAAAAAAGCTATTAACAGTCCTACACCGGCAAGAAAAATTGTAAATAGCTTTGCGAGCTTATTGTCTTTCGTTTTCTTTTTGAATAGAGGCTCATAAATATCTTTTGTAAACATTGAGCTAAGTGTTAAAAGTTGAGAATCCATTGTAGACATCAATGCCGCCAATCCGGCAGCCATAATAAAAGCGGCAATAGCAGGTGAGAAACTTGAATTTACAAGTAGAGAAAAAATATTATCGCTTTCAGCCTTAGTGGCAAGATCAGGAAAATTTACATGCCCAATTACTCCTATAACAACAGGAATCAGGAAGAAAAATGCCGTTATTGCTGGATAGAAAATCATAACTTTATTAATGGCTTTTTTATCTTTTGCAGCAAAAAATCTTTGAAATAACTGCGGGAAAAGCGGATCACAGAAGAACCATAGAATCATATAACTAAACCAGAAAGAGGGATTATATACTGTGTTCATACCCGGTCTTGAAAATAATTCCGGCAGCTTTGCAAAAACATTTTCATTTGCAAAAGTAAAGCCTCCACTTGCTTTTGATATTCCAAAAATTGCAAAAGTCATGGCAAAGAGCATCATTAAACCTTGAAAAAGATCTGTCCATGCAACCGTACGAAGACCTCCAAGCAAAGTATAAAAAACAATGAAAAGTGTAACTAAAGTTGCACCTGCAAAATAAGGTATTCCAAGTAAAGTCTCCAATGCATATCCTGCAGCTATAGGTTGAATTGCAATATAAGGCAAAGAAAATATAAGCATAACAATGAGGACCAAAACCCTAAGCGCAGGACTTTCAAGCTCTTTCCCCATAAGTTCTGGAGGTGTTATATATGACTTCTTTTTACCAAGTTCCCAAACTCTATGACCTATGAAGACAAATGTGAGGGCCATAAATCCTGTCCCAAAAGCCATGATAGGATAAAAACTATAACCTAAACGATAGGCGGCACCTGAAAATCCAAAAATTGTAAATGCACTAAAATTACTTGCAGCCATTGTTGCTAAAAGCATAAATCCCTTTAAGCTACGACTTCCCAAGAAAAAATCTTCAGGATTTTTTTTGAGAAATTTTCTTCCATACAGCCCAAAAATAGCCATTGTGGAAAAATATAAGAATATAACAAAAGCAGGCAATATCTTGTCTGTAAAAAAAGATGCATCCATAAAGCGATTGTTATGATTTGAATGATTATCATAAAACTACTTTAGACCTTTTAGCTTTGCAAGCTTTATGCACATTTGCGCCAACTTATACAAGTTCAAAATCAACTCCTTTGCCTTTTGCATATTTAACTTTAAGCTTATCTCCTTCCTTAACATTTGCCGATAAAATCTCTTTGGCAAGCTTATTGGCAATTTCAAATTGAATTTTTCGCTTTAATTCACGAGCTCCGAATTCAGGTTGAAACCCCTCGGATGCCAAGTGCTCAATAATACTGTCCGTAAATTCCAAGAATATACCTTGCTTACTTGCCAAATCTGTAAGATTAGCCAATTGCAAATTTACAATCGCTCTCATTTCTTTGTCTGTGAGTGGATTAAAAATAATTATGTCATCCAATCTATTTAGAAATTCAGGTCTGAAATGTGACCTTAAAATTTTCATTACTTTGTCCTTTGTTTTCTCTATTTTGTCTAGATTGCCTGCTTTGTCTAGACTGTCTTCTTGTATTATTTTTGATCCCAAGTTACTTGTTGCTATAATTATGCTATTACTGAAATCTACGATTCGCCCTTTCCCATCAGTTAAACGTCCATCATCAAAAACTTGTAGCAATATATTGTAAATATCCGGATGAGCTTTCTCTATTTCATCCAATAGAATAACAGAATAAGGTCGCCTACGGATAGCTTCCGTAAGCTGTCCACCTTCTTCGTAACCAACATAACCTGGGGCTGCACCAATAAGTCTTGATGTTGCATGTCTTTCCATATATTCAGACATATCAATCCTTATAATTGCATCTTCATTTCCAAATACTGCTTCAGCCAAAGCTTTTGCCAGCTCGGTCTTTCCAACTCCGGTAGATCCTAGAAAAAGAAAATTCGCTATTGGTCGATTCCTTTGCGTAAGACCGACTCTGGATCTTCTAATTGCATCAGCAACTGCTGCAACAGCTTTTTCTTGACCGATCACACGTTTTTTAAGTTTTTCTTCAAGCAAGAGCAGTTTTTCTTTTTCTTCCTCGCTTATATCTGAAACCGGAATTCCGGTAAGCTTGGATAGCACTTTGGCTATATGCTCTTTTCTAACTTCTTTTGTTGTAACTCCTTTTTCTTTTTTCCATTTTTCATATTCTTCTTCCCTTTTTGACTCCAGCTCTTTTAAACGAGCTTCTTTCAATCTTGCGTCATTTTCACGTTTGTGAGTTTTATCAAATTCAACTTCACGCTTTAAAGCAGCTATTTCTTCATCAAGTTCTTTCAGCTCTTTCGGGCTATGATTTATTTGAATGCGTACACGAGCTGATGCTTGATCAATCAAGTCAATTGCCTTATCCGGTAAAAAACGGTTACTTATATACCTGTCTGAAAGATGAGCCGCCGCTTCAATCGCCTCATCTGTTATCTTAACTTTATGGTGAGCTTCATATCTATCTCTTAATCCTTGAAGGATCTCAATCGTTTCTTGAATGCTTGGTTCTCCAACATAAATAGCTTGGAAACGCCTTTCAAGTGCAGAATCTTTCTCAATATGTTTTTGATATTCATTGAGAGTTGTAGCACCTATAACTCTCATTTCACCTCTTGCCAAATAAGGTTTAATAACATTTGAAACGTCTAAACCTCCTTCTTCACCGCTACCACCGGCTTTCATAATAGTGTGCAATTCATCAATAAAGACAATAAGGTCATCTTGTTTTGAAACAACTTCATCAATTAATTTTTTCATTCTTTCTTCAAATTCTCCACGGTATTTAGATCCCGCAACAAGTGAATTTATACTTAATTCAACCACACGCTTATTTTGTAATGTTTCAGGAACTTCATTGCTCACAATTCTTTGTGCCAAACCTTCAACAATTGCAGTTTTACCTGTACCCGGCTCACCAATTAGAACAGGATTATTCTTTGTTCTTCTGGAAAGAATTTCTATGGCACTTTCTATTTCTTCCGCCCTTCCAATTACAGGGTCCAACTTACCTTGACGTGCCAACTCGGTAAGATCTTTGGAATATTTATCCAGCTCAGGTGTATCACTTGTAGATTTACCTTTAGATTTCTTTGAAGCATTACCTGACAATGTAAGTATCTTCTGACGCAAAGATTCAGGCTTTAATCCGTATTTTCTCAATAAAGTCCCAGCCATTCCATCTTCCTCCTCTAAAAGAGCAATAAGTAGATGCTCCGGACCTATATAGCTATACTCCATTTCACGAGCAGCATTAAAAGCCAATTCCAATACTTTTTTGACTCTTGGAGATACTGTCAATTCAATATCTTGAGAATTGTTTGTGTCAAAATTACCTTTTGGAGAATTATGTTCTATATAAGATGCAATTTCTTTTTCTTCCAGATTAAATTTTCTAAATAATTCTTTTATTATTTCACTTTCTAAAATAGAAAGTAACAAATGCTCCGTATCAACTTCAATTCTTTTAAATTTAAGAGCAATTTGAGCAGCATCTTGAATCAATTCCTTAGTATAATCTGAAAGATATTTATCTATATCTATAGACTCCCTCCTACGTGGAATAGGATAGCCAAGCCTTGATGAAAGCTGATCAAATGTAGAAATTCTTTCACCGAAAAAATCATTTAAAATGGATGAGCCAAAAAGACTGTCCATAGGTGATCTGCTTTGCCCTTGCCTTAATCGTTTATAGTCCGAAGCACATAAGTTTAAATCTGTTATTTTACCATTTCTTGATATGCGTAGATGAGCAGTAGCCGGTCTTTGCTTACAAATGTTACATAAAGCATTGTTCATAGGTGAAATTGGCTTAAATGATATGATTAGCACTCTTAATTATAGAGTGCTAATTTATACTGTCAAGTATTTTTTAAACTTTACTCTCACATGAACAATGACTTCTTAATTGTTTATCAAGTAGATAAAGAGATAAAATCATCAAAATTAAACTTATGACTTTAAAATAAATATTATATGTTGTGAAAAAGCCAAGCCCTATCGCCAAACCGAAAATGGAAATTACAGGTATTGTACAAAGAGCACAGAAAACAGTAAAAAATCCTATTATAAAACCAAATCCCGCTAAAGGTCCCGACGCTTTTAATGCTATAGATTTAGATCTCAATTTGTAAAGTTTAAAGAAAGCCCGAATATTAATTGCCGTAAATATACTCAGCACAAGACTAAAAAGAATATTGCCAAAATTTAAAGAACCGCCAATTATGCACGCCGGAACAGAGCCTATGCCCGGCAAATTTTTCATAACTATGAAATATATATCAAAGATGAATACTGTCAGAGCAAAGCTATGAAAATACTGTAAAGGTCTTTCATGAATGCCAAGCAGTCCTTTCATGCTTTAAATTTGTAACAATACCCTCTCCAATTTATCTTCTATCTCTTTAGCCAATATGCCAAGATCAGGATTGGGAATCATACTCATAGCCAAAGTTGGACGTATTGCAGATACAATAACATCTTGACCGGACTTATAAACAATTACATTGCAAGGCAAAAATAGACCAACCTCGTCTTCAAGTTCAATAGCTCTGTATGCAGAAGGAGGATGACATGCTCCAAGAATAAGATATTCCTCCATCTCTTTATCTATTTTCTCTTTCATCTTAGCCTTAACATCAATTTCTGTAAGAACACCAAAGCCTTCTGTCAACAAAGCAGTTTTAACCGCATCTACAGTTTCAGAAAAAGTTTTATCACTTGTTTTTGATATGGAATAATTATTCATATTTAAAGTGCGTTATAAGCATTTATACCACCGTCAAGATTTTTAACATTTGTGTAGCCCATTTTAACTAGCTCTTCAGATGCAACTTTACTCATGCTGCCACTTCTACAATAAACGATAATTTCAGTATCCTTATCTTCCGGAAGTTCAGAGGTGTAAGCCGCTAATTCATTATAAGGAATAAATGCATCGGTGCCGTCAATATGCTCTTGTTCGGGAATATGCACATCAAGCAAGAAAAAATCTTTACTTTCCAGCCTAGATGCAAGCTCAGCGGCTTGAATATTTTCATAAGAGGTAAGTTCTTCTTGTGCTTCAGCTGGAGAAGTTTGATCCACACCTGAAACATCATCCACATTTGCACTTGTACAAGCACTAAACAATAGAGTGGAGAATCCAAGTAGTAAGAATGTTCTTTTCATTTGTTAAAGTTAAGATATAAAAAGATAATTAAAGCTTATTCAGCAAGTATTTCATTGAAAATATTTTCAAAAGTGTAATAAGGATACGCACCTGTTACAACTTGACCGTTAATCACAAATCCTGGCGTGCCACCAATTCCAACCGCACGAGCAACCGCAGCATCAGCATTAATCTCTTCTTCATATTTTAAACTCTCTTGACATTGCGTAAATTCATCCATGTCCAATTCAAGCTGTTCAGCATAGGCATAAAGGCTCTCTGTTGGAATTGTAACTGTTCCGTTACCCAGCTTATTTTGCCCCTCAAAAACAAGATCATGATAAGCAAAGAACATTTCATCTCCTCCCTGATCTCTGGCACACTGCGCCGCATTTGCCGCAGGGATTGCATCCGTATGTCCCAAGCTTATAAGCGGCAAATCCCTGTATGCAAACCTAACCAATCCTGTATCTATATAATTTTCTTTAATCTGCGAAAAGGTTTCATTATAGAATTTCCTACAAAAAGGACACTGAAAATCAGAAAATTCCACCATCAAAATGGGCGCATCCTCATCCCCCATCACAGGGTCATCATCTTCATCAACTGTGACAGCAATTTGCTGAGAGCCTGAAGAATCTTGAACTATAACCGGAGGTGCATCGGAATTGGAATTGGAATTTTCAAATATACCGGTCAAAAGTATGGCAAGTGTGGCGCCAAGAACCAAAAAAGACAGAGAGGTAATGACCGTCTGCATACGATCGGTTTGTTTTTTAGGCATGTTTACATAGTTATATTAATGCGAGGAGTTTTTCTCAAATACATTCTACACTTTAAATCGTTTTAAACGAAGCGCATTTAATACTACAGAAATTGAAGAGAATGCCATCGCAGCAGAAGATATCATGGGATTTAAAAATCCAAATGCAGCTACAGGAATTCCTATTGAGTTATAAAGGAAAGCCCAAAATAAATTTTGCTTTATATTCTTTAATGTAGCCTCCGAAAGCTCAATTGCTTCAATCGCTTTCAGCAAGTCTCCTTTTACAAGAACAACATCTCCACTTTCCATAGCTATGTCAGTACCTGTGCCCATTGCAATGCCAACATCAGCCTTTGCCAGCGCAGGACTGTCATTGATTCCATCTCCAACCATAGCCACAACCTCTCCTGCACTTTGAAGCTCGGAAATAACATTAACCTTTTCTTCAGGATCAACTGAAGCATGTACCTCATCAATTCCAACTTGTTTAGCTATAGTTTTAGCAACCGTTTCATTATCTCCCGTTATCATAACTGTTTTGATATTTTGCTCTTTCAAAAGACGTATCGCTTTTTCAGAAGATTCCTTTATGGCATCTTGAACTCCAAAATAAGCAATTACATCTTTATTGTCAGCAAGGACCAAGACAGTCTGCCCTTCTTTCTCTAAATCTGTGATTTTTTTAGCTAAATCGCTAAGATCAATTTTTAATTCCTTCATATACTTAAGACTTCCTATGTGAAAAGTTGTACCGTCAATATCAGCTTTAATTCCACGACCTTTAATAGTTTGAACATCTACAGCTCTAAGATTTACATTTATTTTTTTTGCTTCTGCATAACTCACAACACTTTTTGCAAGTGGATGTTCAGACATTTCCTCAAGAGCCAATGCTCTCTTTAAGTTTTCTTCAGATTCACCTTTTACATTTTCAAATGTAACAACTTCAGGATGCCCTTTTGTTATTGTACCTGTTTTATCAAAACAAATTGCTGTAATTTTGTGCATTTTCTCAAGACTTTCCGCATTCTTCAAAAGAATGCCCATTTTTGCACCCTTGCCGGATCCGACAACAATGGAAATTGGCGTTGCAAGTCCAAGTGCGCAAGGACATGCAATTATCAAAACAGTTACAGTATATATGATCGCACGAGAAATATCCCCTGTAAGAAGATACCACAGTACAAAAGTAATAATTGCTATTAGCAACACACCCCAAACGAAATAACCTGACACAAAATCAACCAATTTTTGTATTGGCGCTTTTGACATTTGAGCTTCTTCAACCAATTTAATAATCTGAGCTAACATTGTTTCTTTACCAACTTTTTTAGCCTCCATCTTAAATGCGCTATCTCCATTCAAAGTTGCACCTATAACATTCATTCCAACACTTTTCTCTACAGGCACACTTTCTCCTGTCACCATAGACTCGTTTATATACGAACTACCTTCAATGATAACACCGTCAGTAGGTATCTTTTCTCCAGCCTTAACCAGCAAAATATCACCTTTTGCAATTTCATCAACAGGCACATCCTTAAATCCATCTTTTGTTTCTTTATGTGCCACTTTTGCAGATAACTCAAGAAGCTTCTTTATAGCTTCACTTGCACGCCCTTTCGCTAAAGCCTCCAAATAACGTCCCAATAAAATGAATGTGGAAATAATCGCAACATCCATAAAGTATTCTGTTTTATCTGGTGTGAAAAGAACATTGTATGAAGAATAGAGAAAAGCTGCACCAACACCCAAAGCCACCAAGGTATCCATAGCCGGACGTCCTCTAAAAAGTGCGGGCAAACCTTTTTTGAAAAATTCTCTCCCTGGGAATACCAATATCAACAAAGATAAAATCAACATTATCACAGGTCCAGACTCTGCTTCCAATATAAAAGTCAAAAGTAAAATCGGCGTAGAGAAGAAAGCTGCAATCATAAAATTCAGCTTTCTTTTATGCAATTTATCTTTACCTTCAGCCTTTGCATGTCTGGAATGATCATGACCTTTCATATTATGCCCATTATGCCCACCCCCTGCATCTTTGAATTTTGCGGTATATCCTGTTTTTTTAACCGTTTTAACAATTTCCTCCGGAGAAGTTATGTTCGGATCATAGTTTACTTGGGCTGCTCCTGCAGCAAAATTTACCTTTGCCTCATGAACTCCTTTGGCTTTATTCAAATCACCCTCAATATGAGCCACGCATGAAGCGCAGCTCATATCTGAAATTTCAAGATTCAGTTTTTTATTGTTCATCATTATTTTAGTTAATATCCATCATTTCATCCCCACCTTGACTTCCCATAGGCAACTCATCTCCTCCCATCATTTCATCCATGTACTCTTCTTCATCCCATCTTTCACCATCACCGTGATCGCCTCTCATCATTTGACCCATACCAAGCATAGCCATTGAAGCGGTTAGAATTGCGCCCAAAGCTCCTAGACCAAGGGTAATCCAAACAACATTAAGGAAATCTTTTTTTCCAGCATGCTTATACAGCCACAAAAGTGCAGCCACTAAGCCGAAGAGAATAAGAATCATAAAAAATATATGAATGTGCATCCATATCCATGGAGCGGAAGATGTGCTTGAAGACATCATAACAAAGGGGGTTAAATTATTTTTTAGCTATTTTAAAGGCTGTTATCAGTTCATCAATAATAGCCTTGTGCTGCTTTTCATCATCACTTGAGAATGCTCTTGATCCACAAGTAACCAAATGACTTTCCAATATATTTGCCGAAAGTGAACTTAAAAGACCTTCAACGGCACGAATTTGCTGAAGCAGATCCATACAATAAGCATCTTCATCTATCATTTGCAAAATCTTGTTCATATGCCCAACTGCCTTTTTTGCGCCTGTTTTTGACTTTGACTTATAAGGTTCAACCATGATCTTTTATTTAAGTTCTTACCTGCCACCTAGGTTATAGGTATTGTTTGAAATAGTCAAGACTTTTTTGGCTGCTTTCAGCACTCTCCGGATAGGGAGAGTGCTGAAATATTCATATGATTTTTCAAAATTCAGCTCCAAATATTCAAGAAGACACCAATGTAGTGAACTACAATGTACAAAAAGAATATATATCCGATCACACCAAGTGCCAAAGCTATCAAAACCGTATTGATTATTTCATTTTTTCTGCGTTTCGCCTGACTGAGGCTGCATATTTTTTTATCCTTACGTATATGGATAAATAATGCAATTGAAAGTGATATTAAGCCAAGCCCCCTGAAGAGCCATTTATATTCTCCATATAAAATATCAGTCAAAGACGCTGCCGCACTTATGCTACTCACCCCAAGCAATACAAAAATTATTGGTGAAAGGCAGCAAAGTGAAGCCAGTACTACAGATGGAGAAACTGTTTTTAAAATTCCTTTAAAATTCATATTTTTAAAAAGTTTAATAATTTTGAAAAGCCTATCTTATGTTTGCTTTAAAGTCTGTTATCTGTGCTACAAAATAAGTTTGCAGT
>WFTC01000015.1 GCA_015485665.1 Candidatus Altimarinota bacterium | reverse complement strand
GAACTACTGTAACGCTACGCGGACTTGGATTTATGATATTGCCTTTTGTGTCTCTAATTTCTTTCGAAAGCACTTTATAGCGTTCATTTGGCTGAAATTTCATTCCTTTTGTACGGATAATTACAGCATTTCCATCCACTTGAATGGAATCTATAGTTATTGAGTCTGTAATATCCGCATTTGCCACATTCTTATCTGTAATCTGATAAAGCAAAGGATCACTAGCATAATTTGGAGAAATTGGCTCATTAAATACAATTGTAATTTCATTTGGCGCAGTAATTTCATGTAATACAATGCGCGGCGACGTCTTGTCTTCCACAAGAGAAAAACTCAGGTTTTGATCACTGCGCAAATCTGTTTCATAAAAAGCTAGATTTTCACGTACAGTCATTCCTTCAGTCTCCAAAGACATGCCCTGCGGTACACGCACAACCACTTCATAAGAATCTGCATCTGTTCCGGGCTGTTTGTGCAAATGTAAACGATATTCATCTCCCTGCCAAACATACTCTGGCAATTCATAACTGTAACTGTAAGTTGCTTCTTCTCCCGGTTTCAAAGAAACAAGTTCCCCAATTATAAGAGCCGACTCTGTCTCTTCAATAATGTCGCTACCATTGATAATATCACTACCCACAGGTAAAATAGTACGAAGATAACCTGTGTATGCTCCACTTAATGGAATGTTCCAGATACCTTCGTGAGAAAGCCTTATTGTTACGGTTGCGGTAATAACAGGATTACCTAAAATATCTTTGTTTTCCCCAACCTCCAATTCATATTTTACATCTCTGGTAATATACCGATTAGACTTCATTCCTCCATAATTTGCATCATTCACTGCAAGAAAATCACCATACCCTGACTTTGGAAGTGCACCGTTCCAAGCTCTTTTGTCAAAAGCTTTCTCTAAACGCTTCCTTTGAAAGGTTGCCAGCAAATGTTTTTCTTCAAAAGCTTTTTCCGCTAAATCAATCACTTTGGATATGCGCCAAGGCATAATTGATTTAAAAAGTAATTGTTTAACCAAGGGGGAGGTAATATTCTTCCTATTTGCCAAGGCCTTTTCATCTCTTCTGTCTATATCTGACACAATGGCGGACAAAGTCTCAAAAAGATTCCTCTCCGTAAGCTCATATCCCTCCACATACAAAGGCTCGTAAAGCCCCACAAAAGATTCCAAAAATGAAAAATCTGCAGCAAGCACTCCATCAATCTTTTCATCTGGATAAATAAGATTATAAAATCTTATCAGATCTTCTTTTGCCAGTGGAAAATCCGGATTGTAGTTTGCGTCTCTGAAGCTATAACCTTGATAATTTTTGTCTTCCAATAATGTTGCCAATACCAAAGGTGGCTCAACATATTCATGATCATCTATTTCTCCATATACATCATAAAATTCAATGCCAGCATAAAGACCATGCTTGAATCTAAGAACGCCGAATGTAGAAATGAATCCGCCCGTTGGTCTTAGCTCGTAATTGTTTTGAAATAAAACAATGTACTGACGATTCCCAAATGGAAATCCACTTAAGGCCGGATATTTAAAGAGCAAGAAGCGAAAAGGTCCCAGCATGAACCAAATAATTAAAAAAACAGCTGCAAATAAAGCAAGCAAGAGATAAAGGATTTTTTTCAGCTTAGGCAGCCTGAATTTATTGGATTCCCTGATTTGTTTGCGCGCCTTTCTATGCCGACCAGAATAATAATTCATGACTTAAATTCCTTTTGCTGTTTTTTATAAATTTTCTTCGCTTTCTCTCGGAGCTTCTTTTCTTCTTTAATAGCTTCATTTGTAGGGCGCATAAGAGGAAATAATATCATATCTCGCAGGTTGTCTTGACCGGTAAGCAAAGTCATAAGGCGGTCAATTCCTATTCCCGTACCTGAAATTGGTGGCATGCCATGTTCCATGGCTCTTAAAAAGTCCACATCCATCTCCATGGCGTCTTCATCTCCTCCGGCTTGAGCAACCGCTTGATTGATAAAACGATCTCTTTGATCTATAGGATCTACAATCTCAGAATATGCATTTACCACCTCCCACGTGTTCACAAGTAATTGAAAAGTCTCACAAAAATGAGGGCTTTCATCACTACGACGAGCCAAAGGCTTCATGCTTGCCGGATGATTTATCACAAAACAAGGTTGAATGAGCTTTGGCCTGCTGACTTTCTTGTAAAGATAATCGCAAAGATTTCCATAACCCATTTGTTCCATACCTTCAAAATGTATACCTGCCGATTGAATTGCAGACCTAAGAGCGTTGGCATCGTCCATGTACTTATAAATATCAATTCCGCTGTCTTTTTGAATCAGCTCTCCAAAATCAAATCTTTGCCACTCTTTTTCAAAATTCACCTCTACCATTTGTCCAATGCGATCTTTAATCATTATCTTTAAAGTGCCAAATAGTTCTTGAATCACATATTTGAGCATGGATTCGGTAAAATCCATATTATCTTGATAATTCCAATAAGCTGCATAAAATTCCAACATTGTGAACTCTTGCAGGTGTGAAGGATCCATACCTTCATTGCGAAAAACTCTTGCAATTTCATATGTACGCTCAAAACCTCCGGCAATGGCTTTCTTTTGTGGAAGTTCACAAGCAATTCTAAGGTATACATCTAAGTCTAAAGCATTATGATGAGTTTGAAATGGGCGTGCTGTTGCCCCTGAAGCCTTAATTTGAAGTACCGGAAACTCCATTTCCAAAAAATCGTGACGTGCCAAATAATTTCTCAATAAAGTCAAACAGCGACTTCTAAGAATAAATCGCTTTTTACTTTCATCGTTCATTAAAGTATCCAAGTAGCGTTGACGATAAATCATCTCTTTATCTTGCAAGCCATGCCATTTCTCAGGCAAAGGTCTTAAAGCTTTTCCCAAAAAAGTAAATTCTTTAACCAGAACTGTTATTTGCCCGTGCTTAGTCCTGAAAATCTCTCCACTCACTCCAATAAAATCCCCCATATCAAATTTTTTGAGGAGTTTATATGACTCTTTCCCAAGTATATCCTGCATGAAGCAGATTTGAATCTGTCCCGTAATATCTTTTAGATTTGCAAATGTGAGCTTTCCGTGACTACGAATTGTCATCATGCGACCTCTAATTATCACTTGAGATTTCACATCCTCTTTGAGGCTTTCCAAACTGCGAAGATCTCCATTCCCCAAAAGATTTGCTTCAGCAATGCTGTGTGTGGAATCAAAACGAGCAGGATAAGGATTTATTCCTATTTCCCTAAGCTCCTTCATTTTGCGAAGCCTGTCATTGTACTCTCCCGATGCCATGTTTAACGTTTAAATGTTTTTATTGTGTGCCGATTATATAAAGAAACACTTTAATTTGCGAGTGAATCAAAGTCATGATGCCTATCAATATCAAAAAAGCGTAAAGATTCTTTTTTGAACATAAGCTCCGCTCGCCCAACATCACCATGACGATGCTTACGCACATAAATATCCGTTATACCCGCTCTATCCGTATCTTCTTCATAATAATCTTCTCTGTACATCATCAAAACAACATCCGCATCTTGTTCAATTGCCCCGGACTCACGAAGGTCCGAAAGCTGCGGTATTTTTACAGGACGCGATTCCACCGCTCGTGAGAGCTGAGACAAAGCCATAACGGGAATGCACAATTCCCTAGCCAACTTCTTTAAAGAACGGGAAATTTCCGATATTTCCTGCACACGATTCGTTATGGAATTAACTCCACTCCCAAAAGACATAAGCTGCAAATAATCAACTATCAATAAATCCAGTCCATGCTCCATTTGTAACCGTCTTGCTTTCGCTCGCAATTCGGGGACGGAAGCTCCAGCTGAGTCGTCAATAAAGATTTTACACTGATTAAGCTGATCCATTACGGTACCCATCCTAAGAAAATCATCTTGCGTGAGCAGTCCGTTTTTCATTTTATGACTGTCTACTCCCAAAAGAGATACAAATAGCCGTTCAACCAGTTGCTCCTTTGACATTTCTAAAGAAATAAGCCCTATGCTCTTTCCCTTGCGAGCTGTATTCATGGCAATATTTAAAGCCAATGCCGTCTTTCCCATAGCCGGTCTTGCCGCCAATATCACAAGATCCGAAGGTTGCAATCCTGTGAGAATACGATCCAGCCCCTTGTAACCTGTTTGCAATCCTTTATATTTTTCAGCCGTTTCCGGATCATGTAGTTCGGATATTTTCTCATAAGTTGAAGCAAGGATATCTTTGATTGGAACAAAACGGTTTCGCATAAAAGCATGAGAAACCTTAAACAATTCTTGCTCCGCTTTATCCACCAACTCATCTACATCTTCATCCTCTTTGTACCCCAATGCCGTAATGTTTGCGCCGGCAGATCCAAGCTTTCTTAATGTGGATTTTTGCTTCACCAAAAGTCCGTATTGATAAATATGTGAAGCTGTCAAAACTTCATTGCACAACTCTTTCAGATATTCCTCACCTCCAACCGTATCAATTTGATTTATGTCTTTAAGTGCGGAGGCAAGAGTTAAAATATCTATAGGCGATCTACGTGCAAACAAATCCAACATCACTTTGTAAATAAGAGCATGCGTGTCAAAGTAAAAATCATCCGGATCAATCAAGTCCGCAATCTTAATAATTGCATTTTTTTCAATCATTATTGATCCCAACACTGATTTCTCAGCTGAGAGATTATGTGGCGGTATGCGGATGTCGTCATTCATGTACGTAAATTGTGTCCGGGTTTGCCATTATCCATGAGCTTTTTCTTTATGGCAAGCTTGGAAGCTTTTTGTCATCTTTTTTTAAGGATTTTTTAAGATGGTTTTTACAAAATAAAGCCATGAACTTTGGTAAAGAATGTGAAATCCGTGCTGCTTTTTACGCCACTCAAATACTTATGTGGGACTTGCGAGCAGCAAATGTTCATTCTCGTTACGGTGAGATAGATCTGGTCTGCCTGCATGATGGGAAATGGATTTTCATTGAGGTTAAAGGTCGTTGTTCAGATACTTTTGGCTCCGAAGAAGAGCTGCTTGACTACGCAAAAATCCATCGCCTTAAAAAATGTATTGCCCTTTGGATGAGAAAAGAAGGCTGGCGAGATTGGCATTTGGAGTTGTGGGAGATGAGTCCTGATCCAACAATTCAAAGAAGATTTTTAATCTAAAATTATTTAATTATGCCTGTTAGTTTAGCTTCTTATAACCTGTTTGGTTTGCATGCGGATCCTGTTTCAATACAGGTGGAGGTGTCAAAAGGTATGCCGCACTTTTCAATAACCGGCATGGCGGGTGCCAGCATCAGAGAGGCAAAAGACAGAATAAGATCAGCCATTGAATGCAGCGGCTTTCGTTTTCCGAAAACAAGAAAAATTATTCATTTGGCACCTGCAGACTTCCCAAAGCGTGGCAGTCATTTGGACTTGCCAATGGCAATAGGACTTTTGAGTGCTACAAGTCAAATTGCCACTTTACCTAATGGGTGGTTGACTTTAGGGGAATTAGAATTAAATGGTGGTGTAAGAGCTGTGCGAGGAGTGTTGCCCGGCTTACTGCAAGCCAAAGCTCTCGGTGTTAAAAACGTGATCATACCTGAAGGAAATCTTGAAGAAGCCGCTTTAATAAAAGGACTTAATTACTACTCCGTTAGCTCTCTGAGAGAGGCTGTAAAGGCTTTGAAAGGTCTTTTAACGAAAACGGACACCTCCTCATTTCAAATATATAGCAAAGCATCATCAAAAGACCATTCTTTGGATGAAGTGAAAGGGCAAAGATATACCAAACGTGCTTTAATGTTGGCTGCCGCGGGAGGGCATCATGTTTTGATGCACGGCCCTCCGGGTACCGGAAAGACTTTGCTAGCCCGCGGCTTTCCTTCTTTATTGCCCGCTTTAAACAGTCAAGAGAAGATTGAAATCATGAGCATTCATTCCGTTCTTGGCTTGAAGCCTCAAACAACTCGCCCATTTCGTTGCGTACACCACAGCATAAGTCGTGCTCAACTTATGGGCGGTGGTGCACTCGGGCGCCCTGGTGAACTCAGTTTAGCTCATAAAGGAGTGCTTTATTTGGATGAATTGCCGGAGTTTGACCGTTCTGTTTTGGAAAGTCTGCGTCAGCCTTTGGAGGAAGGTGAGTATCATATGATGAGGCAACAGCGCACCCTGCGCTTCCCCAGTCGTTTTCAACTTATAGCTTCCATGAACCCTTGTCCTTGCGGTTATTACGGAGATTCTCAACACCCTTGTCAATGCCACCCATACGAACTTGGACGCTACAGAAAAAAACTTTCAGGACCTCTTATGGATCGTATTGATATTTTTATTCATGTTCCACGGCTTCCTTTTGAAGATTTGCATGGCAAAGATTTTATATCGGCAAGTTTTATGTCTGAAAAAGTGCAACTTGCAAGGAAAATTCAATATGAAAGGCAAGGCAAGCTTAATCAAGAGCTATCACCGCAAGAAATACGCAAATTACCCTTGCAGGATGAAGCACTGAAACTTTTGGAATCTGCCACAAACAGGTTGCATTTATCCGGTAGAGCTGTATTTAAAGTCATACGCCTTGCTCAAAGTATTGCTGACATTGCAGAAAGCGGGATAACTCCACCCATGATTGCAGAAGCTTTAAGTTACAGGCGGGCTTTTTGACCAAAGGCTCCCTGAAAGATTTTAATAGATAATAAATCTCTTGCATCCGCGCCTTTTAGGCTTTAAATTCACTGAAGACATTCCCCCTTTACCTTGCCCTCAAAAACATCCAATCTTCAGCTACCTAAAAAAGTTCTGATCTTGGGGTCGGGAGCGTTAAAGATTGGTGAAGCGGGTGAGTTTGATTATTCCGGATCGCAAGCAATAAAAGCTCTAAAAGAGGAGGGTATTGAGGTTGTTTTGATAAATCCCAATATAGCTACAAATCAAACCAGTAAAGGTCTTGCCGATACGGTTTATTTCCTGCCTGTAACGCCTGAATTTGTTGAACATGTAATTGCAAAAGAAAAACCTGATGGGCTACTTCTGAGCTTTGGAGGTCAAACAGCTTTGAATTGTGGCGTGGCTCTCAAAAACAGCGGCGTACTTGAAAAGTATAATGTGAAGGTTTACGGCACTCCAGTGAAAGCAATAGAAAAAACGGAAGATCGTGAAGTTTTTAACAATGTTTTAAAAAAAATAGGTGTTGCAGTGCCACGAAGTTTTGCCTGTACAAATATCAAACAAGCTGTGAAAGCAGCTGAAAAAATATCTTACCCCGTATTGGTGCGAGCGGCTTTCGCACTGGGAGGAAAGGGAAGTGGATTTTGCCACAATGAAAAAGAGCTGAAAAAAATGCTTGAGACTTCTTTTGCTTACTCTCCTCAAGTTTTGATAGATGAAAATTTAAAAGGCTGGAAAGAAGTGGAATATGAAGTTGTGCGGGACTCCTATGACAACTGCATTACAGTTTGTAATATGGAGAATTTTGATCCTTTGGGAATTCATACCGGAGAAAGCATTGTGATTGCGCCATCTCAAACTTTGACCAATGCCGAATATCACAAATTGCGTGAAGTGGCATTAAAGGTTATACGCCACCTTGGAATTGTTGGCGAATGCAATATTCAATATGCTTTGGATCCGCAATCTGAAGAATATCGTGTAATTGAAGTCAATGCACGTTTGTCACGAAGCTCGGCGCTTGCAAGTAAAGCAACTGGTTATCCGCTTGCATATGTTGCCGCAAAATTAGCACTGGGTTATTCTCTTCCGGAACTAAAAAATTCAATCACCGGAGTTACAACCGCCTGCTTTGAACCGGCTCTGGACTATTTGGCTCTGAAAATGCCAAGATGGGACCTTGATAAATTCAGGAAGGTATCTCATAAAATTACAAGCGAAATGAAGTCCGTGGGCGAGATAATGGCTCTCGGTCGCAGTTTTGAAGAGGTTGTGCAAAAAGGTTTGCGTATGTTGCAAATCGGCATGATCGGTCTCACGGAAAATGAAAGATTGAGATTGGATACAAACAACCTTAAAAATGCCATAGCCGAACCTACGCCAAAGAGAATTTTCGCCATAGCTGAAGCTTTACATAAAGGCTGGTCAATTCAAAAAATTCATGATCTGTCCGGTATAGACCCTTGGTTCTTGGGGAAGCTTAAAAATATTGTGGATATGAGTGAACGTTTAAGAAGTGAAGAATTAAAAGAGCCACTCATGCGCAGCGCCAAAAGATATGGGTTTTCCGATAAGCAAATCGCAATTGCCACTTATCAAGATGAAATGAAAGTGCGAGCACTAAGAAAAAAATTGCAAGTGTTACCAGTTGTAAAGCAAATTGACACCATGGCAGCGGAATATCCCGCTAAAACAAATTACCTCTATCTGACTTATCACGGAAATAAACATGATGTTGATTTTAGCGGCAATAAAAAAGCTATTGTACTTGGAAGTGGCGCATACTGTATAGGCTCTTCCGTGGAATTTGACTGGTCTTGCGTGAATGCAAGCAAGCGTTTTGCCGCAGAAGGATATGAAACAATTATGATAAATTATAATCCCGAAACCGTATCTACAGATTACGATACTTGCGATAAACTCTACTTTGACGAGCTGTCTTTAGAGCGAGTTTTGGATATTTATGATTTGGAAAGCCCAAATGGTCTTGTTGTATCTACCGGCGGGCAAATACCCAATACTTTGGTAATTAAGCTAAGCAAAGCCAAAGTGCCCATCTTCGGTACATCCGCAAAAAGTATTGACCGTGCCGAAGATAGACACAAATTTTCTAAAATGCTGGATGAGCTTGGTGTTGATCAGCCAAGATGGAAAGACTTTGCCGACCCGCAAAAGGCTTTCTCTTTTGCCAATGAAGTTGGGTACCCCGTGCTTGTTCGTCCTTCTTATGTACTTTCTGGAGCAGCTATGGCTGTAGCGCACAATGAAGAAAAGCTTCAAGCTTACTTGGATAAAGCGGCACGAATCTCAACAGAAGCTCCCGTGGTTATAAGCAAATTTGAAATTGGGGCAAAGGAAATTGAAATAGATGCCGTAGCTCAAAACGGCGAGCTGATTATTTATGCCATCTCTGAACATATTGAACATGCAGGGGTGCATAGCGGAGATGCAACCATCGTTCTTCCGGCTCAAAAACTTTATCTTGAAACCGTAAGGCGCATCAAAGATATTACAAAGAAAATTGCAAAAGAATTGAAAATAAGCGGGCCTTTTAATATCCAATTTTTAGCTAAGAAAGGTAGAATTAAAGTGATTGAATGCAATCTGAGGGCAAGTCGCAGTTTTCCTTTTGCATCAAAAGTCAGCGGCTACAATTTCATTGAAATTGCAAGCGAAGCTATGCTTGGAATAGCTGAAAAGAAAGCTTATAAAACCGTGGATTTGGATCATGTTGGGGTTAAAGCACCTCAATTTTCCTTTTCACGTTTGAAGGGTGCCGACCCCGTGTTAAGTGTGGAAATGGCATCTACCGGAGAAGTTGCTTGTTTTGGTCGTGATATCCATGAGGCCTTTCTTAAGGCTATGATATCAACCGGATTTAAAACACCTCAAAATCAAGCTGTACTCCTTTCCATCGGTAAGCTGGAAAATAAAGCGGAGTTTCTTGAGTCTGCTCAGCAATTGATTGACATGGGTTATAAAATCTATGCCACTTCCGGAACTGCAGCTCTAATGAAAGAAAAAGGTCTTGCCGTCACATCTGTAGATAAAACTGAATATGATACAATAATCCGCAAGAAAAAAGTTGATTGGGTTATAAATATCCCTCGCAACTATTCACATGAAGAAGAAACAATAGGTTATCACATCAGGCGTCTCACAATAGATAATAACATACCCCTAACTACCAATTTGCAGGTTGCAAAAATGATGGTTGAAACTCTTGGCTCTTATCGTAATGGCGATCTTAAAATTGAACCTTGGCATCATTACATGAATTAAATTTCACATGAGAAAAGACAATCTTATTCGTTTACTGATTGAAAGTCTGGACCCCAATCCAGACAGGGAAGGCTTGCAAGATACTCCAAAACGTGTTGCTTTAGCGCTTGAAGATTTGTTGAGTGGATATGATAAAGACCCAGCACAACTTATCACCACATTCAAAAATGAAGATTACAATGATATGGTTTTATGCAAGGATATAGAGTTTTATTCCATGTGCGAACATCATATGCTGCCATTTTTCGGGAAGGCTCATATTGCCTATATTCCAAATGATACAATTGTTGGGCTTTCCAAAATACCTCGAATTGTGGACATTTTCAGCAGACGGCTTCAAAATCAAGAGCGGCTCACCACTCAAATAGCTAAAAGTATGATGACGCTTTTACAGCCAAAAGGAGTAGCTGTTGTTATGGAAGCTCAACATCTGTGCATGATGGCACGAGGCATAAAAAAACAAAATGGCAAGGTAAGCACCTCTTCAGTACACGGACTCTTTAAGGATCACCCTTCCACTCGGGAAGAATTTTTAAATTTATTGAATAAGAATTGATTTCATGCATTTTTTACCGGAATCCATTTCATGCCTGATTGATGAACTTTCGCAGCTGCCCGGCATAGGTCCAAAAAGTGCACAACGTTTGGCTTTTTATATTCTGAAAAGAAATGAGAGGCGAAACATAGCTCTTGGAGAAGCAATCATAAAAGTAAATTCCGGAGTTGAACGCTGTAAGCAGTGTCATTGCTTAACAAGCGATACTTATTGCGCAATATGTAAAGATTCCGGTCGTGACTCAAGTTTGCTTTGTGTTGTTGAAAGCACCTTGGATATGATCGCAATTGAAAAAACCAAAGAATACAAAGGACTTTATCATGTGCTACAAGGCAAACTTTCTCCTTTGGACGGAATCGGTCCGCAAGAACTGACGATTGACCAGCTTTTTCTGCGCTTGGAGTCTGAAGATTCTCTTGTAAAAGAAGTAATTCTTGCTCTGAACCCCAATCTTGAAGGGGATACCACTGCACTTTTTCTGCAAAGAAAGATGTCCAATCTGCAAAATGTAAGCGTGTCACGTATTGCACGCGGTATTCCTTCAGGTGGGCATTTGGAGTATACAGATGATGCAACTTTGATCCGTGCATTAAAAGGTCGTCAAGCCATGACTTGAATATCCAATATGGATTTGACTTTTCAGGTAAAAGCTTATAGAATCTCAAAGCCTGTTTTACAGGTTTGCTTAAACTTAACTTACTCAAGAAATAGCGAAACGGCTGCGAAAAAACGAGGAAATTAAATCTAAAACCGTTCGGTTAATTAGCGGTGAAGATAAACAGATGGGGATTATGGGGATTTCAAAAGCCATAGAGCTTGCCAAGGAAGCTGAAACTGACCTTGTGGAGGTTTCTCCGAATGCAAAACCTCCGGTTTGCCGTCTAATGGATTATGGGAAATATCTTTATCGCCAAAAGAAGCAAGATCAAAAACATCGTGCCAAGCAAAAGAAGAATGAAGTAAAAGGAATTAGAATCAGCTTGCGAACGGATAAACATGATATTGAAGTTAAGGTGAAGCGTGCCAGAAAATTCCTTGAACAGGGAAATTCCATCAAAGTCGCCTTGATTTTCCGCGGACGAGAGGTTACACATTATGACCTAGCAAAGAAAAAAATGCTTAGCATTAAAGATGCTCTCGTAGATGTAGCCAAATGTGATCAAGAGCCAAAAAAGCAAGGTTATCAAATGTTTATGATTCTTTCACCCCTAAAGTAATGCCAGGAAAAGCAAAAGCCGGTAAACAAAGGTCCCACAGTGGAGCGAAAAAGCGCACAAAGCTTAGTGCAACCGGAAAAGTTATGGTCCAAAAAGCTGCCCATAATCATCGTTTGAATCCAAAAAATAAACGGCAGCTTGCTCAAGGCGGTCTTCGCCAAGAACTCCCCAAAGGGGAGTCAAAGAAGTTTAAGACGCTTCTTCCAAACTGAATATATTTATAAATCGGCAGGTCCCGGGCATTCATAACCCCGCCTTGTAAGGACCGCCAATAACCACAAATTCCTATGGTACGTGTAAAACGTGGTACAGTCCAACGTCGCAAACACAATAAAGTTTTAAAAGCAGCCAAAGGCTATCGTGGGTCCAGAAACAATCTTTACCGTCAGGCAAAAAATGCAGTGGCGAAAGCGGGTATGCATGCTTACAGGCATAGACGCACAAGAAAAAGGGAGTTTCGCCGACTCTGGATAGCACGCATAAATGCAGCTGTGCGAGCTGAAGGGTTAAGCTATTCAAGCTTTATGAATAAACTTGCTGAGAAAGGCATTGCATTGAATCGTAAGATGCTTTCCGAGCTTGCTATTCATGAGCCTGCTGTTTTCAAAGCCATCATTGAAGATGTGAAATAATTTCATTCCACTGAAAAGAGCTATCAAAATATGAGTCTTTTTGGTGGAATTCCTATATAATCATACTATGAAAGCTTTGATTCGCAGCTATGGCATAACCTTTCTTCGATTCCTTGCAAAACGTCGCTTAAAGATAGTTAAGCCTCTGATTGTTGGAGTTACGGGAAGTGTTGGAAAAACCAGCACAAAAGAATCTATTGCGAATGTTTTATCTGAATCTTTTGTACTGAAACGAAGTCAAAAAAATTACAATACCGAAGTTGGAGCCATACTTACGGTACTTGATCAAAAAACAGCATATTCTTCCTCTTACGCATGGTTTTGGCTATTTTTAAAAGCTTGTTTAAACAGTTTTAAATCTCCCAAGCACTACGATGCTCTTGTTATGGAAATGGCTGTAGACAAACCTGGTGATATGGATGAAATTTTAAAAGTCTTTGTGCCTGACATAATGGTATTTTTGAATGTTAAAGATGTGCATGTTGGAGAAGGGCAATTTAAAACTCGTCAAGAAGTTTATGAAGAAAAATCAAAAGCGGTTGTGGCAGTTCCCAAAACCGGATGGGCGGTGCTGAATGTGGATGATCCGCTTGTAAAACAATTATGCGGACATATTCCGGCTTCTTGCCTTACAATAGGAATAAATGAACCTGCAGACATAAGAGCTCAAAATATTGAAACAACTAAAGAAGGTTTGAGTTTTGAAATTGTTTATGGTCAACAAATTAAGCATGTACTCATGCCACATGTGCTGGGAGATTGCCATGTAAACACCGCACTTGCGGCAGCGGCCGTTGGCTTTATTCAAGCTCTGCCTTGGTCTTCCATTGAAAGAGCACTGAAGGAATATCACTTGCCACCGGGACGCATGAATAAAATTGCCGGAGTAGAAGGTTCGCTTATCATAGACAGTTCATATAATGCTTCTCCTTCAAGCATGGAAGCAGCTTTACAAGTTTTATCAAGATTTTCAGGTAGAAAGATAGCTGCCTTGGGAAACATGAATGAACTTGGTGAATTAAGTGAAGGTGCACATTTGAAATTGGGTAAACAAGCAGCCAAAGTTGCTGACATGGTGATTGCCGTTGGTGCACATGCTAAAGAAATTGCTGAAGGTGCTAAGCGTGGTGGCTTGTCTTCATCTTTAATCTATACCTTTAATTCTTCCTTGAAAGCAGGAGAATTCTTGCGCCCTTTACTTACCTCAAAAGATGTTGTACTCGCTAAAGGCTCTCAAAATGGCGTTCGTATGGAGCATTTAGTGAAAGCTTGCATGAAATACCCTAAAGATGCTCGCAAAAAATTGGTACGACAAGAAGCTTACTGGATGACTCAATCATGATAATAGGACATCAAAAAATCTTGGCAAGATTGAAAAAAGAGGCTTTGTCCGGACGAATGGGGCATGCTCAACTCTTTATAGGTCCGCAGCATGTTGGAAAAACTCGTGTAGCAATGGAAATTGCTATACTTTTACAAAATGCCGCAGATAAAAAATTGATTAGGCAAGAAATTTTTAGTGGAGTGAGTGCCGATACAATATTTTTGACCGACGAGGGTCAAAATATTTCGATTAAAGACATCCGTACTCTCAAAGAACGCGCTTCACAAAGTCATGCAAGTCCATACTTGGTCATGGTTATTGAAAATGTGGCTCGCATGAAAATTGAAGCAATGAATGCATTGCTTAAAACTTTGGAAGAACCATGTGAAAATACCATATTTTTCTTAACCGCCAACCAAGAAGATCATGTTCTTCCCACAATTAGATCTCGTTGCAGAGTTACTCATTTTAACTGTGTTTCCGATGAAACCATCCTAAAAGCTCTGAAAAGTACGGATCCAAAAAGCATGCTAATGTATGCCATGGGAAGACCGGGGAAGCTGATACGTCTACAGAAAGATATGTTTTATTTTGAACTTCATTGTCGTTTACATGAGATTATTGAATCTTTCCTTGAAAAACCATGTGTTTCAGATGCATTCGCTCTTTCAAGAAAGTATGAAAAAGATGAATATCTTGAAGAATTTCTTGACATTCTCCTGCATCGCACGAGAACATTAATCCTGTCAGGACGAGCTTCCACCGATCTTGCGGAAAAAATTGAAGAAAGCAGAGAGGATCTTCGTGGCAATGTAAACAGAAAGTTGGTTCTTGAAAATTTACTCTTATCCTTTGTATTATGATTATTTTTTATTGGATTTTATTCATTTTCAGCGGTCTGATGCTCCTATTGATTTTTTTGCGTCGTATGCGACTCACAGTGCAAGACCTTAAATTTCAAGCTAATTTGGCAAAAGAAGAAAAGGCTCAAATGGAAGAAGATCTGCAAGCTCCGGTACAAAAAAAACCACACTCCAGTCCACGCAAGAATTTTCTTAAAGCTGACATGCATTTCAGCAGAAAAGAATGGGATGATGCCGAACGGCTTTTCCTTGCTGTAATTGAAATGGACTCAAGGCATATGGAAGCGCATCATAAATTAGGGCTTCTTTATATGAATATGGAAAACTTTCCAAAAGCCGAGCTCTTGTTTAATAAACTTATAAATATGAAGAAAGATCCCATTTACTACAGCAATTTGGGGGCAGCCCTTTATCAACAAAATCGCTTAGTGGAAGCAGCCGAAGCTTATGAAAATGCAATTGCTCTGGATGATAAACGTGGAAATCGTTTACAAAGCTTGGCTCAAGTTTATTATGAGCTAGATGAGCAAGATAAAGCACTACACTATTTTGAAAGAGCTGAACGTCGTAAGCCAAAAGACATTGCTCTTAAATTTATTTTGTCGGATTTTTATGAAAGCTTGGGAGAAAAAGACAAGGCAATAGCCATGTTAACACGAATCATAAAACTTGACCCTTACAATGAAGAGGCAAGAATGCGCCTTCAATCTTTGCAATCAAATAATTGATACTAAAGATCTTCCACTTTTTCCCCTTCATGAGGAATTGCTTTCATTTCATCAAAGGGCATTAGTGGCTCGCCGCTATTTACTTGCTTCTTCTTTCGGGAAAACAAATTTTTTATTGGAAATAAGCGCTTACCAAGTTTTATCAGTCTACTGCTTGTTTCACCTATCAGTTTGAGTCTTTTTTTTGCATCTTTTCGTGTATCTTTGCCTTTTTTCGGTGCCATGCCCGCTCCAATCGCCGAACCTACCGCAGTCCCTATAATTGCCCCCAAAATGATCTTATCAACTTGGGATTTATTATTTTGCTTATCTTCGTCTTTGTTTTTCCCTAGCATAGTCGGCTGATTTAGTGATACGAAGTAAATTTACCTTAATAATGCCAGGAAAGGAAACCTCTTCTGAAATTTTCTCAGCAATATCATCTGCAAGGCTTTGCATCAAATTATCTTTAACTTTACTTTGATCCACAATTACACGAACTTCACGACCGGCTGACATAGTCAAAACTTTACGCACTCCTTCAAAATGACTTGCACATTTTTCAAGCTCCTTCATACGTTCAAAATAATTGGTAACAGACTCCATACGAGCTCCCGGACGTCCACCGGAAATCGCATCTGCCGCCTTACAAATATAATCCGCCGGCTTAAGACAAGGTACTTTATCATGATGACAATAAGCTGCTCGCACCAAGTCCGAATCAAAACCATGCTTTTCCAAGATTTCTTTGGAAATATCATCATGAGAACCTCCAATATCATGATCTATAGCTTTGCCAATATCATGATAAAAAGTCCCCATCATTGCAGTTTCAACATCGGAACCGATTAATTCGGCAATGAGACGCGCTGCAAATGCCATTTCAAGAGAGTGATGAATTATGTTCTGTCCGTAACTGGTCCGGAAATACAAACGCCCTATGTAATTAACTAATTCCTTAGGAGTATCATTGGGATCTTTTCCAAGCTGCCTGAGAGCCCATCTTCCTTTTTCATCACATATTCGCATTATTTTTATTTCAGCATCAGAAACTGCATCTTTTATCATAGAATGCGTTATGCCTTGTTTCTTTATGGCCTGTTTCTCCAATTTTAAAATTGCGTGTTTGGCAATATTGCGCTGCAATAAATTTAGCCCTCCTATATGAATGCTTTTTGCTCCAGCATGATTAAAAATAATAGAAACGGGCAGTAAACTTTCAAGAAAAGCAACGTTCTTTCCATTTTTGCCAGCCATCATGCCAAGAAATTTGTCATTCTTAAAGTGCAGAGTAGTAGTGTTTTTATCAACTGAACTTTGCACTCCCAAACGCTGGATTGCTACTTGAAGTACGGCACTTGCGTGGCGCAAAATATCTTCTTGAAACTCCTCAAGTTCAGTCTCCATTCGCTGCTCTTTTCCGTCAGTTATTAGCATTTCAAGCTCTGTTTTAACTTGCTCCAATGCCCTTTCTTGATCCAAATCAGCCACCTTGGATAGTCTGCGCATTGCGGTTAGCTTTATTTCCTCTGCTTCAGATAAAAAAGTCTTTGCTTCCTTTTGAATTTTTTGCACATTTTGCTCAAAATTTTTGTTGCGCTCCGTTCTTCTTTTACAAAGTTGTTCTTTTTGTTCTATAAGTTCGTTGAGACTTGTAATTGATCTTTTCAGATCATCTTCTTCCTCCTTGAAAGTACGTTTTATGCTTTCCTCTTTTTCTTTTGCCCCTTGATAAATCCTATCCGCTTCTTTTTTTGCCTCTTCTAAGTCTTTTTCTTTATCTTGCAATTTAATTTCCACACCTGAACCAGGTATAAAGCGAGCTATTGCAAAAGACAGCCCTCCAAGTACCAAAACAGTAACGATAAACAGCGGATTCATTTGTAATAAACGATAAACGCTCTTAAAGTAACATGATGCTTTCCATTAAGCAATCCTAAGAGGGGATTTTATTTCCTTGCAAAACATTTAAGATTGCATCTCTAATAGGATTATCATTTGTAGGTTCTTTGTAATCATTTTCTAGAGCACATACCAAATTACGTAACATAAATTTTATACTTTGAACATCTGCCTCCTTGTTTCCTCTACAATTTTTCTGCACTAAAATAAAATTACCATTTTCTACGCTTGCAATTAAAAGGAATTCTACTACTTGGTCTTTCAATCTAATATATTCGTTATTGTTACGTTGCAACAACACTCCTTCATGCTGGGAGCGCTCTATCATAGAAAAACAAATATTCAGACGCTTGGCACCTTCATCCTCTATAACTGTGCATACGTAAGTCAATTCTACACCCCCTACATTCATCTGAACTGAATACTTTTTTTCGTATGAAAGTAAATTCAATAAAGCATTTATGAGTCGCTTGACCACTTCATCCTTAGACGGTCCACGACATACTATGTCTAAATCACTATTGAAAAAACATTCTTTAGTACGTTCAGAAGTTTCAGGTCCGGACCCTATTGATTCAAATTTTGTCATTTTAATTATAGATTTTTATTACAACAAAAGAGAAGGGCTTTACCTTAGTTTAAAGCTTATTTTTGTCAAGTGAATATGCATTTTTTTAGCACATTCCATGCTTTTTGTATTTCCAGCTCTGTTGTAAAGCGCCCCAAACTTATCCGTAACGACTGCAGAGCACGTTCTTTGGATTGCCCCATAGCCATTAATACATGAGAAGGTTCCGTTTTCCCAGATGAACAAGCAGAGCCGCTGGATACTGCAATACCTTCCATATCCAAACGCATGACCAAGCTCTCACCAGACACGCCTTTCACATGTATATTTATATTGTTGCAAAGACGCTTTTCACGATGTCCGTTTAACTCAACATCATGTAAAGATTCAAGCAGGGCAAGTAAAGTATCTCGCAGTTTACCCACCGATTCATTTTCCTTTTCGTTTTCCAGTAGCTCTAAAGCTTTGCCAAAACCAACAATGTTGGCAACATTTTCAGTTCCTCCTCTCATACGAAATTCTTGACCACCTCCATGAATAAAAGGAGAGATTTTTAGCCCTTCACGTACATACAGCAATCCAACTCCTTTTGGTCCATAAATCTTGGATCCGTTAAGGCTAAGTAAGTCCGGGCATATTTCGTCAACGCGAACTTTCAGGCAAGTTGGTGCTTGACACGCATCCGTATGAAATAAAATCCCTCTTTCTCTACACAAAGCTGCCAATTCTTTCACCGGCTGAATGCTGCCAACTTCGTTATTTGCCATCATAACACTTAACAAAATTGTATCTTCACGCAGCTCTTTCTCCACATCTTTAAAGTGAATAATACCCTTCAAGTCCGGTTTCACTTCTGATAAAGTAAATCCAAAATTATCACGCAAATAATAAGCTGTTTCACGCACTGCGGGGTGCTCAATAGCTGATATGACCAAATGTTTGCCTTTTTCACTGCGAGCGAAAGCAGCTCCAAATATAGCCATGTTGCAAGATTCAGTACCGCTGCCTGTAAATATAACTTCATGAAAAGAAAAAGCACCTAAAAAATCCATAGCTTTAAGGCGAGCTTCGTCAATGGCCCTTCTGCTTCGTTGCCCCAATTGATGAATGGAAGAGGGGTTGCCATACTCCTCCAATAAATAAGGTTGCATGGCTTCAGCCACTCTTGGATCTAAAGGGGTTGCGGCTGCATAGTCCAAATAAATCATTATCTAAGATGCCTCCGTTTATCAAATTCTTTATGTATCATCTGATCCAGCCTATCAAACACTATATCCATAGGCTCTGTCACACTATGCTTTACTGCTTCCGCTACGAAAGGATTAAAACCCGGCAAGCTTAATTTTACATCAAACTCAAAAGCGGTATGTTTTTCATGCCTTTGCATATTCACATTCATTGTTACAGTATCCACATCCGGAAAGTGACGCTCTACAAAGGTTTTAATTCTGCCCAGCTTTCGCTCAAAGTAATCATTGAATTGCACTTCTTCCGGATCTGTAAGGTTAACAATGTGTTTGTGAACTCTCATAAGCAGTAAGTTAAATATTAGGCTCTATATTATAGCACAGATTTCCATAAAGGCTCCGTGAAATCTTCATCAAAGTTTATTTTCCTTGCCACTAAAAACAAATAATCTGAAAGTCTGTTCATATAAGAAAAAACCGATTGGGGTAAATCCAGACTTAGCATTTCTCTTTCCGCTCTGCGGCAAACAGCCCTTGCTAAATGTACTTGAGCCGCACACGGATGCCCTCCCGGTAATATGAAATTGTGAATAGGAGGTAATTGAGATTCCAAATCTGCAATCTCTTTATCCAGCCTCTCAAGAGGAGGCTTAAAATTCTTTTTATTTATATGTTTTAAATCTGCCAAAAAGCACCCCAAATCAAAAAGTTCATGTTGTACCGCTGTAAGGTCAAAAACCCTTGCCTCTACAGTACCCAAAAGCGCATTCAATTCATCCAAAGCTCCGAGTGCGTGAAAACGGTCATCATTCTTTGGGATACGCAGCCCGCTACAAATAAAAGTTTTGCCGTCATCACCTGTACGAGTTGATATGCTCATGTATTAAGACTACTTTGGTAAAAGACCCCAAACAAGTTCAAAAATGGCAAAAAGCGTATTGCGAATGGATGGACTTTTAATAAATACTCCAAAAAACTGTCCTCGCAAATCTATCACCGCCACCCCTTCCAAACCTATTATGATTTCAGTTTCAAAGGGCAAATATCCTGACGGAACTATTTTTGTAACTCTATTTCCTTTCGGGTCCAAATCCTTGTAAGGTGCAGCTCTTTTGGAATCTGAAACTAAAACCCGACTGTGCACTCCTCGTTTGATTTTTCGTTTTATATATGTATCTGTAAGATATGTTTTAAGTTCTTTCGGTAAGTGTTCCACAGTCAAAAAAGCCGACAGGTCTTTATTCTGTTTTAACATTAGCTCATAAAGAGCCACCACACCCTCCACTCCTTCAAAAATTTGAACAGCCGGTCGCACGGACTGTTCATTTTTTAAAGCTGCCAAATCCGGAAGAATGGTTTTAAGTACTGTGAGTTTTGCCTGATTTTCTTGAATCTCTCTTTGAATGGAAACTTCCAGTGCATCCGGATCAAGCGCATCAAAATAGGTGGTGCCGTCCAGTTTTGTTTGACTGACCAAACCTCTGCGAATAAGACGTTTGAATGCAGCGTAAACAGTAGTTCTATCAATTTGAGTACGAGTAGCCACACTGCTTGCAGCAGAACTGCCAAAACGCAGTATATCCAGATAAATCCGAGCATCTTTTTCATTGAGCTTCAGTAGCTTGATAAGCTGTTTTGCAAGCATGTGTTGGCTTAACTTCAACACCTTTCTACCTGAAAATAAACCTGTTGTCAAGGTTAGGCTGCAGTTCAACCATAAAACTTGTCATTTATTATTTAACATCTTCATCGCTTAAAGTCACCTTCAAACATAATCTCTTGCACAATAACTATGGACTTCGTAACATAGCTTCAAATTAACCCCTGATTACATGCCTCAAGATTTCACGCAAAGACAAAATATGAACACATCTCTTATCAGAGATTTACTTGAAAGGCTCACAATTAAAATGGAAGAGCTAAAAGAAATGAAGAAGGCTATCAAAGAAATTGAATCCGATTTACCTATGGAGCTTGAAGATCTCATGCTTACTTTGAAAGACTTGAAGGCGCAAGTGAAAGAAAGAAAAGAAGAACATCTCAAATTAATTATGGAAAACAATGACGAATACAATGAGCTTCGTAAGCAAATACAGCTGCATAAAGAAGAGATAGCTCAAAATAAACTTGAGCTTTTTGCAGCCGCCACAAATTTATCACGGCAACATGGGGACATTGATGAAACCGTAATTATTGAAGGGTCACCGCAAAGACTTCAAACTCAAAAAGAGGTTACTATTTACCTCAACGGCAAGACTGTAAAAGTAGCCTAGCTGCATGCCGATATAATTCTTTTCTTTTTCTTTCTTATGATTCTCATTAGTGCAAAGCTTACATTTGCAAAACCTATAGCAAACAGCTCTCCATAAGAAAGCCCAGCTTGCATAAAAAAGTTTAAGGTCAAAGCTGCAATAAGTCCAAAAACAATCTGCTCCTTCTTTGCAATAGGTGAGGTTTTAGGTTCAATCAGCATAAAAGAAGCCATGAAATATATCGTTGAATCGCTAAAAATAAACTCAAGCGTTTCTCTTTCCATCCCTCTAAGAATGAGTATTGCTGCATGAGCAATTAAAAAAGAAAGAACCGCAGGCCACTTGCTCCATTTTTTTATACCTATAACCATCCATAAAGCCACCACCACCAAAGAAATCCACCCCTGAAAAGAAGCACCCCACCAAGAAATGAAGACACTGTCCGCGTTTGGAATAATTGCCGCCAAGCCAACTGTAAGAAGCAAACCGGCAACAGCCGGATTAATTACAGGTGAACCCTTCCAATCCAAGAAAAATTTCATTGTCATCGCAATGAAGGTTGCAAAAAGCGAGTAAAACATATCCATGTTGCCAGAGCCATAATCCAATAAAAAAAATATAATCAAACAAGTAATAACCGTATTCCATAAATTTTTGCGCTTTCCTGATAAAGCTCCGTAAACCGCATAAAGTATCAAGCCAAGTCCAAGAGTGGCGATAAAGTGCAGTAAGCTATGCTTGTGGAAGTTAAATCCGATTGCCAAAACGCTCATAATTATGAGAATACCTGCAAAAAATTTAGTTGGATCCAGCTTGAATTTCATAAATTGTTATGAGAGACTACCAGCGTAATTTTACGCTAAAAACATGCAAAAATCGAATAGACTTATTTTATTGTCACTATTGACTCTTTCCGGTGTTCTTCTTAATGCTTGTGCAAGCACAAAAGAAAATGCCGCAAATGAATCACCGCAAGCAAATCTATATCAAGATGGAAGCTATAGCAGCATAGGTAACTATCAAAGCCCTGCCGGTCCCGTTTCAATTGCGGTAGACTTGAGCATTAAAGACAATGTCGTTACTTCAGTAACGGTAAGCCCTCAAGCTGAAAATGAAACCGCCAGACTCTTTCAAGAAAAGTTCGCCGGCGGTATTTCCGCAGCAATTGTTGGTATGAGCTTGGATGAACTCAATGTGAGAGAAGTTGCCGGCTCCTCTCTAACACCGATAGGCTTCAACAATGCTCTTGCTGATATAAAGGCTAGTGCTGCTCTCTGATGGGAAAAATTTCCTTGACGGAAAGTCATCTTGGAACATCAATCAGGATTACTGTCCTTTGCCCTGATGAACATAAAGCCCGATCTGCGATTAAAGAAGCATTCAAAGAAGCTGCGCGAATAGAAGCTGCTTATTCCAGATTTATAGACGGCAATGATTTGACAAAACTAAATGAGCGCTGTAATGAGTGGGTTGAGGTTGAAAAAGAGCTTATGCATCTGATTGAATTTGCTAGAGATATGCAAATACGGAGCTGCGGTGCATTTGATATCACAGTAAAAAGCATTTTGGAAGGATGGGGCTATGATCCTGATTATTCTTTAAAGGAATCTCAAAGCGGTAAAATCGGCAAAGTGGAAATCAATGCGAATAAAGTTAGGATTGGTGCTGAAATTGATCTTGGCGGACTTGGGAAGGGCTATGCAATTGATCAAATGGTAAAAAAGCTTTCCGACTTTCCAAACATTATGGTGAATGCTGGAGGGGATTTGTTCGCACGAGGGAATGATGAAAAAGGTCCTTGGCGCGTGGCATTGGAGCATCCCAAAAATATTACTTTGGGAATTGGCATTGTTGAGGTTGATAATTTTGCTGTTGGGGCAAGCAGTCCATTGCGCCGCCGATGGCGAAACAGGCACCATCTTGTAGATCCTAAAACAGGTTTGCCAGCCTGTAAGATGCAAGCTGTTTACACTCAAGCTGCTTCAGCAATTTTGGCTGACTCTTATTCAACCGCTTTATTTGCTTTAGGCTTTGAAGATGCAATAAAGTTGCTGCCAAACTTACCTGTGGAAGCTTTGCTTATCGGTTCGCAAGGAGAAGTATGGCAAAGTCCGGACTTTAAAGCTGAGCTCTTTTTAAAATCCCCATAAGTTTTTATGCCAAAATGGCGGAATAGACGGGACTCGAACCCGCGACCTCCTGCGTGACAGGCAGGCGCTCTAACCAACTGAGCTACTACTCCGCATTTACCTCCACGTATCAGAGCCAAAGCTTCAAACGGGAAGCGGTTGCAACTTTAGCAAAAGGCTTGCCTCAGTGCAATGCTTTTATGCTATGCTGCGCCGGTATTAATATTAAGCTATGAGAATTGGAATTGATGCGCGAATGTACAGTACAAGTTTTACAGGCATAGGTCGTTATGTTTTTGAACTTGTAAGGCAACTAACTGCAATAGATAAAACAAATGAGTATGTCTTATTTATGAACCGACCGGAGTATGATGATTACAAGCCACGCAGCAAACGCATAAGCAAGGTCTTGGTCAATGCAAGGCACTATTCATTTGCAGAGCAAACTCGTTATTTGTACAAGTTATATGGGGAAAAATTGGATCTCATGCACTTCACCCACTTCAACGCACCCATATTTTACCGAGGTAAAAGTATTGTAACCATTCATGATTTAACTCTTTCTTTTTTTCCGGGCAAAAAAATGAATTCATGGAAGCATAGAAAGGCTTATCAGCTGGTATTAAAGCGCTCAGTTAAACATGCCGGAAAGATTATTGCAGTTTCAGAGCATACAAAAAAAGATTTGATTGAGATTACGGGCGCAGACCCCTCAAAAATAAAAGTGATTTATGAAGGTGTTGACGAGCAATTCAAGCCAAGACCTGATAAAAGTGCTATCAAAAATCTTATCAGAAAATATGGTATCACCAGAGAATATATACTTTATACCGGAGTTTGGCGTAGCCATAAAAATGTAGTGAATTTAATTAAAGCTTTTGCTCTGCTAAAAACGGCTGACGAATTTAGTCCTCAGCTTGTTATAACAGGTGAAGAAGATCCTCATTATCCTGAGGTTAGGCGTAGCGTAAGAGAGTTGGGGCTGGAGCATGACGTGATTTTCCCCGGTTTGGTGCCAGAGGATGAATTGGTTGCCTTGTATCAAGCTGCCTATCTGTATGCTTTCCCCTCTTTATACGAAGGCTTTGGCTTGCCACCTTTGGAGGCGATGCGTTGCGGAACGCCCGTTGTGGCATCCAGCAACTCTTGCATTCCGGAAATTTGCGGGGAAGAAAATGCGCTGTTTTTTGACCCTTTGGATCCGGAAGATATCGCCAATGCCATCAGAAAAGTATTGCTCAATGAAGAATTACGACAAGAACTGCGAGCTCGCGGACTGCGACACAGCAGAAAATTCAGTTGGCTGAAAATGGCTGAGGAAACCTTGATGCTTTATGCTGAGACGCATAAGATGAGCTCATGAGTGATTTTCAACATTTCAGCAGATGGATACCTAAAGCCATAGTCAGATATAACCTTTCTAGGCAGGCACGAGCTGCTTTGATTTGTAAGCGATTTAGAAAACTTGCACCTTCCATAATGGGAGAAGATATTCTAAAGTACATAAAGCCAAAGTATTTCAAGCGTGGTATCTTATATATAAGTGTTCCAAATAGTCTTTGGGCTCAACATGTATTTGTACATAGACATGATCTTATAATGAAATTGAACCTTCAACTTGAAAAAGAATGGGTACATGACATTAGAACTCAAGTTGACTCCGACTAATAAGTTTTCTTTTTACTTGACATTGCACAATTACACACTAGAATCTGTAAGCAAATTTAACCTATACCAGAAGTGCTCGTAATTCGCCTGCAACGTACCGGACGAAAAAATCAACCCTCTTACAGAATGGTTGTGGCTGAAAAAAGCCGTCCTGTTAAGAAAAAACATATTGAAGTGGTGGGTTCTTATAATCCTTCCGAAGGGAAAAAAATCACATTCAAAAAAGATCGCATTGACTATTGGATTTCCGTAGGTGCTCAACCTTCAGATACCGTAGCCGGTCTTTTGAAGTTTAATGGAATGAAAGATATGGAAAAATACATGAAGCCCAGAAATAAAAAACGACCGGTTAAAAATCCATCTGAAGAAGAGCTGGCGGCAATGGAAGCCGCAAATGCCCCCACAGAAGACAAAAGCGCGGAAGAAAATTCCGCTGATGAAGAAACTTCTTCCTAGTATATTAATGTCAATAATTTAACGAATTGCCATGACTGTTGATCCAACACAAAACCCCGCCAGAGATTTTATTGAATTTATCGTTAAAGCCATTGTTGACAAAAGCGATGAAGTTGAGGTTAGCCAAAGTGTTGATGATCTTGGTGTGCTAATTACTTTAAAAGTAGCGAAAGACGATATGGGTAAAATTATCGGAAGAAACGGACAAACCGCAAAATCGCTCCGTGTACTGCTCAGAATGATGGGGGCAAAAAATGATGCCAGATATAATCTCAAAATCATTGAGCCTGAAGGAAACATGCTGTAGACTCACGTCACTATGGATTTTCCACTCTTGATCGCCAGTCTCAGCACCGATTCCGTGCTTGATGTTGCACAGAATTACGATGCAATTGAAATCATCAACCGGGCTATTGCTTATGCAATTATTCTGGCAGGCTTTTTAAGCGTTGTTTTTACTTTTTTCGGGGGTATATCTTTCATACTTTCAGGTGGACAAGAAGATAAAATCAAGCAAGCCGTAAGTACCATTCGTTATGCGATCATAGGCTTGATCGTAACCATTTTTTCCGTAGTGATTGTGGCACTTGTAGGAAATGCATTGGGGCTGAATGTGGTTCAATACATTAATCTTGGTGAGATTTTCAATCTTGTTGAAGAGCTTGTCAGCAGCACCGGCAACGTAACAAATGGAGGAAATGCTTTGGAATAATCAATTTGTCAAAGACTTCACTTCGCTACATAAATTTTTCCAATCATAGGAAAAGTTGAAATTTTCAAGCGCACGAACCACGCTTCCATAAACAGACCATGCATTTGTTTTAGAAAACAAAAATGCATTTCCCTCTTCCGCCGGAGCATTATAATCTTGCAGTTTGGAATCTAGATCGCAATGTGCCACCGGCACAATTCCTCGCTCGGTGAGCATGTTGAACTCAATAGGTTTTTTGTCTCCCAAAATCACCCAAATATGAGCTTCTTCAAGGGCTTCTTCAACAGAAAAAACACTTTTCAAATTGATTTGTTTTGATTTATGTCCCAATAAACGAATATGCGCATCCAAATTTTCAAGGCCTTTCGCCAATTCTTGCAGCAAATCCGGTTTTGCATTTCGTGCATCCAGAATCACGTTTGGTATGCGTAATTTAAGTTTGATTTGTTTTTTTGTTTTAACCATTGCCGTCTTGGCTCTCAAAGTTTATTGCATCATTATAGCAGAAGTTTCCTCTGATTACCATAGTGGACACCTTGGCAGAAATCCTATAATGTTGTGAAGTTTTTGGACTTGCATATTTCATTGAGTGGATCTTCTCTCTCTACTCATTTAAACTGAATATATGAAAAAATTTGTTATTATTGACGGGAACGCTCTTATTCATCGTTCTTATCACGCAATTCCCAAAACCTTAAGATCCCCGTCCGGGATTTTAAGTAATGCCGTTTATGGCTTTACAGGTATTTTGCTTGGCATTTTGGAAAATGAAAATCCCTACTACATCGCTACAGCTTGGGATATGAAAGGTCCCACATTTCGTGACGAGTTAATGGAAGGTTACAAAGGTACACGTACAAAAACGGACGATGAACTAATTGCTCAATTTCCTTTGGTTTATGCCGTACTGGACTCTCTTTCCATTCCAATGTTCAAAAAATCCGGTCTGGAAGCCGATGATTATCTGGGTATTGTGTCCAGAATTTTGGAAAAAAATCATAAAGAAATTTCAACTTTGATAGTCACAAGTGACCAAGATGCCTTGCAATTGGTTGGGGGAAATACCATGGTGGTCAGCCCTATACGCGGCTATAAAAAAGTAAAACGTTATGATCGCACTGCGGTTAAGGAAAAGCTGGGCGTGTGGCCGGAACAAGTTCCTGACTATAAAGGACTGTGCGGTGACAGTAGCGACAATATTAAAGGTGTCCCCGGCATAGGCAAAAAAACCGCAGTATCCTTGCTGGAACAATTTGATCATCTGGAAGATATTTATGAAAGGCTGAATGAAGTAAAAAGACTTTCTCTGCGTGAAAAGCTGAAAACTTACCGTGAAGAAGCTTTTACAAGTCGTAAAGTCGCTACGATTTTACGACATGACCCTCAACTGAACTTCAACATAGACAGCTGTAAAACTCACTCTTTTGATATTCAAAGGGTACGCATGATTTTTGCAAAATTGGCTTTTAATCAACATTTAAGACGTGTGGAGGCCTTAAATCATAATTGGAAAAAACTAAATCTTTTGGAAAAACAAGCCAGTTTATTTTAGGTCAGACAAGGCAGCTGAAAAATATGAATAAAATATTTGTTCGCTTATTGTGATGTACGATATCTTTACTTTAAACTCTTTGTAGCCAAGCCATTCTTTTTCCATATTTTTTTTCTTTAGCAAGCTTAAAATAACCTGTTGGAATTTTATGGATAATGGGCTTGTTCAAGCTGTTACAGATGTATACATTTTTTATTCATGCTTTATTTATTGGCTTATTTAAGCCTTTTTTTGGGTTTATTGCCCTTGTCATCAGACTTTTATTGAGTTAGAGTCGAGACTACATACTTAACTGCTGCTATTAATGGCGAAACATAGAGTGATTGCTGGACTGGACGTAGGGAACTCAAAAATCCGTGTTGCTGTGGCGGTGCTGGAAGAAGACAATCATCTTCCCAATGTTATCGGCGTGGGGGTTTCTCCTTCCGGAGGGCTGCGTAAGGGTAATATTATAGATGTTGAAGAGACTGTTGCGAATATTTCCTCCGCTCTGGAAGATGCCGAACGTATGGCGGGAGAGCCTGTTCATCATGTTTTTCTTGGGATTAGTGGAGATCATATTGCAGCTCAAGACAGTAAAGGCGTAATTGCTATTTCTCATAGCGGTAATGAAATTATTGAAGATGATGTGGATCGTGTTTTGGAGGCTGCTCAAGCTGTAAGCATTCCGAATAACAGGCGTATTTTACGTATTATTCCAAAATATTTTACTGTAGATGAGCAAAGTGGCATCAAATACCCCGTAGGCATGACAGGCATTCGGCTTGAGGTTCTGGCTCATTTGGTTACAGGTCTGGTGCCTGCCGTAAAAAATGTGGAAAAATGTGTGCATCAGGCTGGTGTGGATATTAACGACATCATTCCAAACGGACTTGCATCCGCTGAAGCTGTGCTTACAAAACGGCAAAAAGAGTTGGGAGTTGTGGTGATTGATGTTGGCTGCGGCGGCAGCAATGTATCTGTTTTTGAAGAGGGAACCGTACTGCACAGCGCTTCTTTGCCCATTGGGGGTGAAAATGTAACAAACGACATTGCAATCGGACTTCGCACTTCTATTGATACGGCTGAAAAAATCAAAATTGAATACGGCTCTTGTCTGCCTGAAGATGTGCATGACAGGGAAACAATAGACTTATCTTTGATTTCCAAAATAGATACCGCAACCGTTTCAAAAAAACATTTGGCTGAAATTATTCAAGCCAGATATCATGAAATATTCCTTATGGTTAAAGATGAACTGGCAAAAGTCCAAAGAGACGGCATGCTCCCTGCGGGCGCCATTTTGACAGGTGCAGCCATGAAAATGCCCGGTGTTCTGGATTTGGCTCGTGAAATTTTAAACCTTCCCGTTCAAATCGGTTTTCCCGGAAATTACGAAGGTGTGGTGGATAAAATTGAAGATCCTTCTTACGCCAGCGTAATCGGTCTTGTTATTTGGGGTTCTCGTTTTCAAGGTGATAGCTACAAACTCAAGATTGATCTGAAAAACATTTCATTTGATAAAATGTCTCAAGGAGTTAAAAACTGGCTTCGGGGACTGCTTCCATAACCACTCTTTCCTCTTAACCCAATATCTATGGCAAGCGACGAAAAAAAAGCTCAAGATGACGCACTTAAAAACCTCTTCGCATCTACGGGCTCAAACAAAAAACGAAATATGGAGGTTATTCCGGATGTAACTCCGGTGGCACGTATAAAAGTGATCGGTGTCGGTGGCGGTGGCGGAAACGCTCTTAACCGCATGATACGTTCCAATATAAAAGGTATAGACTTTATTGCGGTCAATACTGATGCTCAAGCCTTGTATCACAGTGAAGCCGGAAGTAAAATAAACATTGGCAAGGCTACCACTCGCGGACTTGGAGCGGGTAGCAATCCTGAAGCAGGGCGGCAAGCTGCAGAAGAGTCCACAGAAGAAATCAAGCAAGCCATAGATGGCACTGAAATGCTGTTTATTACTTGTGGGCTTGGAGGTGGAACCGGAACAGGAGCTTCTCCCGTTATTGCCGAAATTGCTCGTGATATGGGAATTTTAACGGTTGGTGTTGTAACCAAGCCTTTCAGCTTTGAAGGACACAAGCGAAAAACTCAAGCAGAAGAAGGGCTTGAAAACCTGAAAAACAAAGTGGATACGCTTATTGTAATTCCAAACGACAAAATTCTTTCTCTCATTGATAAAAAAACACCTTTGACGGAAGCTTTTACAGTTGTTGATGATGTACTTAGACAAGGTGTACAAGGCATCTCCGATCTTATCACCGTACACGGCATGATTAATGTGGATTTTGCCGATGTAAAAACAATTATGGAAAATGCCGGATCAGCCTTGATGGGCATTGGTTACGGTGCCGGTGAAAATCGTGCGGAAGAAGCTGCTCGTGCAGCTATTGAAAGTCCTCTGCTTGAAATTGATATTCAAGGAGCAAAAGGAATACTCTTCAATATTACCGGTGGCAGCGATCTTTCTATGTTTGAAGTTGATGAAGCAGCTCGCATCATTACCGAAGCGGCGGATCCAGAGGCAAATATTATTTTTGGTAGTGTAATTAATGATTCCTACACGGGTGAAATCAAGGTTACGGTTGTGGCAACCGGATTTGATGATCATAAACGAGGAGTAAATATCGCTCGTCCTTTAGGAGATTTTCGTCCGGTTCAAAAGAAAAGTATGGAACCTTCTTCCAATATATTTAAAAATAAAAGCAAATCTGCCAGCACTCCTACGGCTAAATTGCGATCCGGAACTGCAAATCCCCAAAAACCCAGTACGCCTCAAATGCCAAGCATGGAGGATACTGGGAATGAATATGACATCCCAGCTTTCATCCGACAAAAAATGAACAGATAAATCTTATCGCTTCATGCATCTGCGCCTCCTTACCGCCGACGATGCCACCCTACTCGCAAATTTTCTCAAGGGGCATGCTTATGGCTCCTTGGAGCAATCTCTGGAGTGGGGAGAGATGCAAAGCCGCATTCCTGGGCGAAGTACTTTTTATGCACTTGGTGTGTTTAATCAAAATAAAACAGAATTAATAGCCTCAATGCTTATAATTCGCCAAAAAATAAACTGTGGGAAAAGTTGGTTGTGGTGCCCAAATGGACCAGTGATGCCTGAAGGAGAAAATGCTAAGCAAGCATGGAGATTGCTTAAAGCAGAAATTCTACGTATTGCCAATCGTCATGGCGATATCTTTCTTAGAATGGAGCCATGTATTGCCCGTTCTTTGCCTCTTATAGCACATGCAAAAGGGGATAGTTTCTCTTATTTACCTCGCAATACTCTGATTGTTGATCTTTCAATGGATGAAAATGATATTTTAAAACAAATGACTCAAAGAGGTCGTTATAATATAAAACAGGCTTATAAAGCAGGTGTGAAAGTACGAAAAGCCACTCTTAATGACTTGCCGTCTTTTTATAAAATTCTCAAAGAAACATCCAAGAGAGATGCCTTTTCAATTCATTCTGAATCTTATTATGAGAATTTTTTGAGTAGTTTAAAGTCCAATTCCGATCTTATTTTAACCGATATTGAAGGGGAGGTGATTGGCGGCGCCATTATTACTTATTTTGGCAATCAAGCTCGTTATTATTTTGGAGCATCTTCAAATATGCATAGAAAAGCCAAGGCGGCTTATGCTCTACAATGGTGGGCAATGAAAGAAGCCAAAAGGCGTGGTTGCTTATCTTATGATTTTTTCGGAATTGCACCGACTGCAGATGAAAATCACAGATTGAAAGGTGTAACTCAATTTAAAACTCGCTTTGGCGGAAAGCGTCTTGAGTATCATCCGGCTCAAGTAATGGTTTTCAGACCTTTTTATCGTAAGCTTTACGTTTTGGCAAAACATTTGCATTAAAAATACGGCTCTTTCATCAATTAAATATGTGCCACTTTGTCTTTACTTGTCTCCTTTGTTATTTCATGTGCTTTGTCTACAAACAACACGCCGTCAAGATGATCTATTTCATGTTGAATTATACGTGCATTGAAGCCAAAAAATTCCAAAACTCTTTCCGAACCTTTAAGATCTGTGAATTGTAACAAGAGTCCCTTTGCTCGCTCCACCATGCCCCATTCTCCCGGAAGGGAAAGACAGCCTTCTTCCGCAATTTCAAGCTCTTTTGAAAGTTCAATGATCTTAGGATTAATTAAGACCATTATTAATTCATTTACAGTGTTCACATTAAACCTGCAAACTATCATTCTTATATTACGTCCGGCTTGCGGGGCTGCCAAGCCTACACCATTTTCTTCCTTCATTGCTTTGATCATATCAAGAGCGAAATTTTTAATTTCTTTGTTTATTCGCTCCACTGGCTTAGATGCTTTGCGAAGAATTTTGTTCTTTCGTCCTGTTTCTATTTTAATACCCATAAATTGTAATTATTTTGATTGCTTTCTTAAGCTTGCCTCTATAAATTCATCCAAAGCTCCGTCTAAAATCGCATCTACTTGTGTGCTTTCATAATTTGTACGGTGGTCTTTTACCATTTGATAAGGATGTAAAACATATGATCGGATTTGGTTGCCCCAGCTGTGTCTTGTATGCTCTCCCCGAATCTCATTGATTGTCTCAAGATGATGCTTCTCTTGTAGAGCTATCAGCTTCGCTTTCAAAATCTTCATTGCTTGTTGTTTATTTTGTAGCTGGCTTCGTTCGTTTTGACAAGTAACAACTAAAGATGTGGGTAGATGTGTCAAACGTACAGCTGAATCTGCGGTGTTTACGCTCTGTCCGCCTGCTCCTCCGCTTCTAAATACATCCCACTTAACATCTTCTTCTTTTATTTCCACCTCGGATTCTTCTATGTCCGGCACAACTTCCACCAAAGCAAAAGATGTTTCTCTTGTGCCTCCTGAGTTAAAAGGGGAAAGTCTAACTAAACGATGTACTCCGTTTTCATGCTTTAAATATCCATAAGCGAAAGCTCCTTCCACTTTTATGCTTGCACTTTTTATGCCGGCTTCACTCCCTGGGTTCATATCCAAACGACTTGTCTTCCATTCACGGCTATCGCAATAACGCAAATACATTCTCAGTAACATTTCCGCAAAATCTGCCGCATCCGTTCCACCGGTTCCGGCATGGAAGGACAATATAGCATCTTTTTTATCGTAAGGTCCTGTCATATACAATTCTATATTGAGCTTATTGTGCGTATTTTCCGCTTCCTCCACATCTGCTTGAAGCTGCTTGAAGCTGCTTGCGTCCACCGCCGGATCTATAATATCCGTAAGTTCCATAAGGTCTTTAATGTCATGCGCAAGTTTTTCCCATGCCTCAATGCTGTTTCTTAAATGTCCCGCTTCTCTTGAGAGCTGCTGTGCTTTTTCTTGATCACTCCAAAAATCTTCTTTTGTCATTTGCGCCTCCATGCACTTCAAAGCTTCTTTTTTTTGAGGAAGATTAAGGTGCTTAATTGATTTTTGCGTTTCTTCTTGAAGAAGATGCAGCTTTTCTTTAATTTCTTGCATTCTTGAGTTTTCTTTAATCTGAAACTATAGTAGCGTGCAGTATGTCAACCGCAAAGAAAATTCTTGGAAATACAGCTGTTCAGGTGGCTGGTCGTGGTATTATGGCCATTATCAGTATTATCATTTTGAAGGCAATTTCCGGTTTTTTGAGCGTGGAGGGTTATGGAATGTATAAAGGTGTTTATGATTTTTTGGCTTTCTTCGGCATTATCGCTGACCTTGGTTTGTTTACCATAGCTGTACGAGAAATGGGGCGTGAAGAGAGGGACAGGCACTTTATTGCAGGTAATATTTTCGGTATGCGTATTGCCTTAGCATTTATTGCAATGTCTTTGGCTATCTTGGCAGCATTCTCTATTCCAGCTTATAAAGGCAGTGCCATACCAATTGGGGTTTCCATTGCATCCTTGGCTGTATTTTTAGCTATAATGCATGGAACTGTTTCAAGTGTCTTGCAAGTTGAACTTAAAATGCATTATTCAACTATCGGCATAGTTTTAGGCAAGTTGATTTCATTAGCTTGGATGATGTCTGTAATTTTTTATTTTTTTGTAGGAACTCCAAGTAATGAAGCATTTTATCAACTACTTCTTGCCGGTGTAATCGGTAATCTTTTTGCTTTCTGTTTTACTTTTTATTATGTACTCAAATATACACCTATGCGTCCACGCTTTGACGCTTCTTATTGGAAGGAAATTATGATCAGCTCAATTCCTTACGGTATAGCTCTTGTTCTAAATATGATCTATTTTCGCATAGACAGCATAATGCTTCTTTGGATGGCAGGACCAAAAGAAAACGGTTTTTACGGTCCGGCTGTCAGCATGTTGGAAATTTTATCTGTAATACCTGTTTATTTTATGAACAGCGTTTTGCCAACTTTATCTAAAGCGGTAAAAAGCAATAAAGAAAAGGCTGCACGTATTTTACAACTATGTTTTGACTTCCTTTACTTGCTTGCTTTACCTATGTCTATAGGGCTATTCCTTCTTGCATATCCAATTATTTTTCTTATTACTCAGCCGGAATTTTTGAGTAAATTGGATCAAGGTGTTTTTGGATCAGATATAGCTCTTCAAATTTTGGTTTTTGCCATGTTTTTTTCCTTTTTAAACAGTGTATTTACATATTCTATGGTTGCGGTAAACAAACAAAATCATTTGCTTTGGATTAATGGTATCGCCGCTTTTGGCAATGTGCTTGCCAACTATTTTGTAATTCCTGTTCTCGGTTTTCGCGGCGCTGCTCTTACAAGCGTTCTTACAGAGCTTTTTATTTTTATTTTAGCCTTCTTCGTATCTAGAAAATTCATCACCTTTAAATTTAGCCGTATACGCCTTTTAAAGGCTTGCTTTTCCGCATTTATTATGGCGCTTTCCATATTCGCATTGAAGGAACCAAGTTATTATTGGCTTAATATGGAAAATTTTAATATTGCTTTTCTAAGCTTTATAGGTGCCTTAATTTATTGCTCCATATTACTTATTACAGGAGCAATCCCTGATGAGTTTGTTAAAAAAATTCGCATGCGCTCTGGACTTAACTATTAAATTTTGATATGATTAGATGGAAATGCAATAAATTCGGGGGAAGAAGCGAATTAATGTGTAACAGAAAAAATGTCTAAGAATATGGATAGGATATCCGCATGGATAAAAGAAACCGTACATGGCGGAAGTAAAGCTAAGAAATCCAGTTATAACTCTATTTCAAAGAGGAAAAAAAATAAGCCTTTAAAGACTGAAAGTCCCAAACAAGCCCCTGTGCATAAAAACGTTATGCGTATAATTCCAATAGGTGGGCTTGAGGAGGTTGGGAAAAACTCCATGCTTATTGAACATGAAAACGATCTTTTAATGGTTGATGCAGGCTTTCAGTTCGCTGAAGATGATATGTTTGGCGTTGATTATGTTATTCCCGATATTCAATATGCTGTTGCCAGACGTAGTCGTTTGCGTGGACTTATAATTACTCACGGTCATTTGGATCATATTGGTGGATTGCCTTGGATATTGCCCAGCCTTGGTTATCCAAATATTTATACTTATAAGCTTACTTCAGGTCTTATTAGACGAATTTTAGATGAACATAAGATGACAAAATCGGTTCGTATTATTGAAATAGATAATAAAAGATCATTGCGTCTTGGAAGTTTTGAAATTGATACTTTCAGAGTAAATCACTCAATTCCTGATGCCTTTGGATACAGACTTAAAACTCCTCAAGGAATAATTGTTCATACTGGTGATTTTAAATTTGATTTTACTCCGGCTGACGGTGTCCCTTGCGATATTATGAAAATGACTCTAATTGGAAAGAGTGGTGTTGATATATTATTCAGTGACAGCACCGGATCTACAAAGCTGGGTCACACTCCTTCAGAACGTGTTATTGGTGAGGCGCTTGATAGGGCTGTGAAAAATACAGAAGGGCGTTTGATTATTTCTTGTTTCTCATCTTTGATAGGGCGCATACAGCAAATTATGAATTTTGCACTTAATAATAATAGAAAGGTTTTTTTATCAGGAAGGAGCATTGAAAAGAATATAGATATGGCAAGAGAGCTTGGTTTTATTAAAGTTCCAAATGGTCTTATTAGAAAAATGCATGAAATAAATGATTTTAAAGATGATCAGATTTTGGTTCTTACAACCGGAAGTCAAGGAGAACCAATGGCGGCTTTGTCACGCATGGCAACTGAGGCGCACAAACATCTGAAAATAAAATCCGGAGATACTATCGTATTATCAGCATCACCTATAATTGGAAATGAAAAATCTGTTGCTTTTTTGGTGGATTCTTTGGCAAGGCTTGGTGCAAACATAATTCACAATAGAATAATGGATGTGCATACCTCAGGACACGGTCATCAGGAGGATTTGAAAATGATGATTTCTTTAATTCAACCTAAACATCTTGTTCCTGTTCATGGAAATCATTATATGAGAAAAGCTCATGGAAATCTTGGATATGAAATGGGTATTGAAAAGTCAAACATACATATGATGGATAATGGAAATGTTATAGAGATTAGAAATGGGAATGTAAGCTTTAAAAATGAAGATATTAAAACAAAGTTCGTTGTTGTTGACGGTCTTGGTAAAGGTGATTTGGCATCTCGTGTTTTAAAAGACAGGGAGGCAATGGCTGAAAACGGTATTGTTCATTTGGTTTTAAAAATGAAAGGAGGAAAGATTGTTGGTTCACCTGTTGTCAGTTCATCTGGATTTGTTTATGAGTCTGAACAAGAAAGAACAATTGAAGGAATTAAAAAAAGAGCAAAATCAGCAGTTTTAAAGTTATATAAACGTAAATCTCGTCCAAGATTGAGAGACTATCAACATTTTATAAGAGGTGAGTTAAGAGCATATATATTAAAAGAATTGAATCGCAGACCCCTTATTGAGGTTACAATTGTAAGAGTGTAAAACATGTTGAAAATATATTTAAAACTTTATTTCGTTGTTTAAAGAATGTTTAAAAGTGTTTTTATGTGTTGAAAATTAAATTTAATGTTTTCAACATGTTTTATTATTTTTGAAGACTATACTTTAAAAAAAGTGTAATTTTTATACACAATGGAAGAAATTTTTTGTGTGAAAGCGTTTTAATATGCACATTTTGTCCACATGAATTAGGTGTTTTACACTAGTTTTGCACAATTTTATTAACTATCACTTTAAAGTTTTACACAATTTATTTGATTTAACCTGTTTTTATTTTTGTTAAAAAATCTTTTTAAGTAAAAAAACTTTATTGTTTTACATAAAAAAACAACTTTAGTCCATATACTATAACAATAACTACTGTTTATATTTATATATTATTATCTATTGTTTTTATATGGACAGTTTGAATATTTTTTGTTTCACTTAAAGTCAATTAAATAAGTTTTTATGAAATTACGTTGTTTGCAAAATGATTTAGCTACAGCTCTTTCAATAGTAAATCGTGCAGTAAGTACGAATAACACTTTGGAGGTATTGAATAATATTAAGATAAATGCCGAAAACGGAGAGTTAAAGCTTAGTGCAACCAATCTTGAAATTTCAATTCAATCAGGAATTATGGCTGAAATTGAAAGTGAAGGTGGTATAACAGTTCCTGCAAAATCAATAACAGCTTACATAGGTCTTTTGAAGAATGAGATGATTGAACTTTCAGTTCAAGGTTGTGAGTTGAAAATTAAATCAAGTGATTCAAATACAAGTATGAAAGGAATATCTTGTGATGAATTTCCAATTTTACCTGATGTAAAAGAAGGAAAATCTTTATTTTTACCATCTGAAGCTGTAAGAAATGCAATAAATTCTGTTGCTTTTGCTGCTTCAACTAATATATCAAGACCTGTTTTGACTGGTATTTTTTGGCGTATTTCAGTAGATACAATGACATTGGCTGCAACAGATAGTTATCGTTTAGCTGAGAAAAAAATGATTTTAGAATATGAAGAAGATGAAGAAATAAAATTCATTATTCCTGCAAAATCAGCTCAAGAGCTTGCTAAGATTTTATCAAATACAAATGAAGAATCAGTTAATATTCGTATTGGAAAAGGACAAATAATGTTCAGTATTTCCGGAATTGATTTTAGTTCACGTTTGATTGAAGGTAACTTTCCAAACTACGAAAGTATTCTTCCTTCTGAATCTAAAACAAAAGCTGAAATTTCAACTAAAGATTTTATACTTGCTTTAAAGAAAATGTCAGTGATAGTTAGAGAAAACAATAACAATATAAAAATTTCTGTATGTGAAGGAAAAGTTAGTGTTATTTCAGATGAAACTCAAGTTGGACATGGGAATTCTGATATTTCCGCAAAAACATCAGGAGATATTCAAAATACAGCTTTAAATGCTCAATATATATTGGATGTACTTTCAAATTTGAAAGACGATACAATTTATTTGGGCTTGAATGATGCACTCTCTCCTGTTAAGGTTGAGCCGGCTCAGGAAAGCGGATATGTATATATTATAATGCCGCTTAAAGTTTAGAAAGCTAAGCATTTAACTAATTGAAAGACTGCAGGCACCTTATTTCGCTGCTTCCGGCAGGACAGAATCTTGAGGTTGTGGAACAATTCGCACAAAATGGTTATTCATCAATATCAGGTGGTGGAAATTTTTCCAGCAAAGCATTTTTGATTTCGGATTTAATGAGGGAAAATAAAGATCTTCATAATGTTTTATGGATATGTTCAGATTCAAAGCATAAAGATCATATTGTAAGATCTGTTTCTCTTTGGGGTGATAGCTTTGTTCATGAGATTAGCATCGAAGAAGATGCAAGCATTGATAAGAAGAAAGAAAAGAAGAATATATCTCATATTATGGAGACAATGTCTCTTCTTATGGATAAAACAAGACCAACTTTTTTTATTGTTAAATATAGTGATTTATTTAGAAAATTTCCCGGTTCAAATGAAATAAAAGAAAAAATAATAAGAATAAAAAAGGGTGATGAGCTTGATTCCGTTGATTTTTTTGAGTCTTTAATAAATTCAGGTTACGCAGTCTCAAAAGATTATCATGTTGAAAAAGGAGAATATTATAGGGATGGAGATAGACTTACAATATGGCCTGTAAATAGTGATTTTCCAATAAGAATTGAAATTGATTTTGATGTTGTTGATAGGATTTCAATTTTTGACACAATTGAAAGGAAAGAAATACAAGCTCTTAAAGAGATGAGCCTTTTTCCTATTCTTGTTGAAAATTGGAATTCAACACTTTTGTCTTACTTTGGAAGAAATACTTTGGTTATTGATGATGAAGTTGAGTTTCCTGATAGTGATGCTTCTGATTTTGAAAATTTAATGAAACAAAGATCAAGTGAGAGTAAATATATTGAGTTTAGGTCATTCATGGAAGAAAACCCATATCATCATCACCTTCATTATTTATCTGTTTTGAAGTACCATAATCCTTTGGATTTTATTACAGATCTTAGAGAAAAAGTTGATAATGATTGGACCACTTTTATATTCACTAAACATCCTGAAAAATATAAAACTTTACTTGAAGACAAAAACATTTCTTATAAAACTTGGGAAAAAAACATAAATCTTCACCCAAAAGATGTTGTTCTTTTAAATATTGATAAAGATGGAGTTTTCCCTCAAGCATTTCAAAATCCACATCTTAAACTTCTTGTTTTATCAGATAGAAACGTTGGATTTGATGGAGAGAAGATAAAATCTCCTGACAGGCAACGTGTTTTTAGTGATTTCCTAACAGGTTTAAAATCAGGAGATTATGTGGTTCATAGTGACCATGGAATAGCTTTGTTTATGGGTCTTGATAAACGGACTGTAAATAATGTTACTCGTGAATATTTGAAGCTTGCTTATGCTGAAAATGACAAGCTTTTTGTTCCAATTGATCAAGCTGATAAAGTTTCAAAATATATAGGTGCAGGGAATAGAGCTCCAAAATTAACAAGATTAGGATCTGCTGAGTGGAGTACAATGCAAAATAAGGTTAAGCAAGAAACTGAAAAGATAGCAAAAGAGTTACTTGGTTTATATGCTGAGCGCGCTAACGCAAAAGGATTTCAATATGATTGTGATACTGCTGAAATGATTCAGTTTGAAAAGAATTTTCCTTATGAGCCAACACCAGGTCAATTGAGGGCGATTTTGGATGTTAAAAGAGATATGGAGCGGAAACAACCAATGGACAGGCTTGTTTGTGGAGATGTTGGTTTCGGCAAAACGGAAGTTGCGATGCGGGCAGCTTTTAAAGCTGTTCAAAGTGGAAAGCAAGTTGCTGTTTTAGCTCCAATTACAATTTTGGTTGATCAGCATTATAAATCTTTTGTTAAGCGTATGGAGGGCTTTAATGTGCGGATTGACATGTTGAGCAGGTTTAGAACACCGGCTCAACAAAAGAAAGTTTTAAAAAAACTTGAGAGAGGTGAGCTTGATATTGTTATCGGTACGCATCGTCTTATTCAAAAAGATGTGAGATTTAAAAACTTAGGTCTTGTTATAATTGATGAAGAGCAACGATTTGGCGTTAAACAAAAAGAACAATTGAAAGCTTTGCGTAAATCTGTTGATATTCTTACTCTTACCGCAACACCAATACCCAGAACCTTGAATATAAGTTTGCATGGACTTAGGGATATAACAACAATAACAACACCACCACCCGGACGTCGTCCTGTTATAACTGAAGTTAGAAGATTTTCTCTCGCTCTTATAAAAACAGTGATTGAGCGTGAGCTTGATAGGGGTGGACAAGTTTACTTTTTACATAATCGTGTACAGACAATTGAAGATATGGCATCGAAACTTCGCTCTTTGATGCCAAAAGCTCGTTTTGTTGTAACTCATGGAAAACTTAAACCAGATGAACTTGAAAAACGCATTTTAGCTTTTAAAGAAGGGAGATTTGATGTTTTGGTAAGTTCTACAATTATTGAAAATGGAATTGATTTATCAAGTGCCAATACCTTGATAGTTAATCAGGCCGAAAAATTCGGACTTGCACAGCTCTATCAACTTAGAGGAAGGGTTGGAAGATCTAAACAGCAGGCATACGCATATTTTCTTTACCATATGAAAAGATTGCCTCTGGATGCAAAAAAAAGATTAAGAGCTATTGTTGAAGCAAGTGAGCTTGGTGCAGGTTTTCAAATTGCAATGAAAGATCTTGAAATCAGAGGCGCAGGGGATGTGCTTGGTGCAAATCAATCTGGAACAATTCAGGTCGTTGGAGTTAGTCATTTTATAAGAATGCTAAATCAGGCAGTTGATGATCTTAAAAGGGGTAAAAGGTTTGAAGAAGGGGAAACGCAGGTGCAGGACGTAACAATTGAAGTTCCTTTACCGGCATATATTCCGGACGAATATATTGTCAGCTCTAAAGAGAAAATATCAGTTTATCAAAGGCTTTCATCTGCAGATACGGATGAATATCTCATGGAGCTTAGGCAAGAGCTAATTGAAGATTATGGAAAAATGCCTGAAGAAGTAAGTAATTTATTCCGTGTGCTTGAGGTGAAAATGGACGCAAAACGTGCAAAAATCATCAATGTTAAAGCTGAGAATGTGCATTCTCAAGAAGATCGTCAAATAGTTCTTACAATGTCTGAAGGTGTTAAGCCTGAAAATATAATGTCGCTTTTGGAGCAAAATTCGGATTGGCTAATTTCAGGTACAAAATTAAAAATTCATTTTAATAAATTGGGGCTGAATTGGATTGAAGGTTTAAGAAAAAGCCTTCAAGCACTTTCAAAAAAAGCAAAAAATTTACCTGGAGAGAAAGTTTCTGCATGATTAAACTCTGTTGACATTTGCTTTAATTTTGACAAAATGTTTAAGCTCTTTAAAATTATGGGGATGTACAGGTTTCGACAGAAAGAATCGAAGTCTCGTATCGTGCTTTTCAGTGTTTGTCCGGTCGCACTGTGATCCGTTTCGGACAATATCTAAGTGCAAACGAAGATAATGCCGGAGAACTTGGTCTTGTTGCAGCTCTTAGAGCAGCAGCAAACACAAACAGGGCTTTTGCCGCTGTTGCAGCTTAGTTCTCTTTGAGTGCTCATATTTAGCGCTCTCGTCACCTTGACTGATGCTTCATAAGTCATGGTGATGTCATATTATGAAGCTTGGAATGCAACCTCCGGTGTTTGGGTTGTTGACGACAAACTAAAGACCGCTTCCGATTTTTTTGTTTCCTCTTTATGATCGGGAGTTTAATAGAGGAAACTATGAAAGTAGAGCGTACAGGCTTCCTTTTTGGACGCGGGTTCGATTCCCGCCATCTCCACCAAAATAAAAGTTGGCAACATGCCAATGAGTAAAATTTGAGTAAAATTTCAGTATGTTTTTTAAAAAATGAATCATGAAAATTGAATTAAATAAATGGAAAGAAGTTTTTCTTCGCAATTCACTTGTAGCTCTGATTTCAGGAGCTTTGTTTTATGTTATGTGGATGTTAAATGCAACATGGAGCGCCGATATGCGCCTTTGGAAAGCTCTGGGCGGAGCTGCTTTCATACTTCTTTGGTTTACGGTTTTTATAGGGCCGGCAGCTAAATTGTGGAGACCTATTTCGGGCTTAATATCATGGAGAAGGGAGACTGGGGTTTTCTTTGCTTTGATTGCACTTATACATGGTTTCCTTGTACTTGATGATTGGGTTAGGTGGGGCGCGTATGAATTGCTTGGTTATAAATATATACCTGAGTTGGAAACTTATTTGCGTTCGGAGCCCGGGTTTGGACTTGCAAACATAATGGGACTTCTTGCATTGTTGTTCGGGCTTGCATTGGCTGCAACATCTTTTGACAGAGCTATTAGGTTTTTGGGCCCTTCTTCTTGGAAGTGGCTGCATAGTTTTACTTATCTTGTTTTTTATCTTGCCGCTTTACACGCTTTATATTTTGCTTTTGTGCATTTTACGCCATCACCGGAACGGGTTTTGCTTGGTCAGCCAACCAACTATCCCGCAAATCCATTGAGGTTTTATTATTTGGGCATGTTGATTTCAGTTTTTTTGGTGCAAATATCCGCTTTTATTAAAACTGTTGTGCAATATAGAAGAGGAAAAAAGAGTTGATTTCAAATGGAGCTTAAACTTTTAATTACAAGGAAGGAAATAGATGCTGTAATTTTGGAGGTGGGCAAAAAGATTTCCGATGATTATGCAGGTAAAGAGTTTTTGATAGTTGGAATATTAAAGGGCTGCACTGTTTTCATGGGTCAGATTTTGCCACATATTCAAGGCGATCTAAGCATTGATTTTATGACACTGAGCAGTTACGGGACCGGTACTGATAGTGGTGATTTAAAGCTTTTAAAAGATTTGGATGCACCGGTAAATGGACGCCATGTACTTTTGCTGGAAGATATTGTGGATACCGGAAAAACAGTGCGATTTGTGCAAGAATATTTGAATGACAAAGGTGCTCTTTCAGTGGAAATTCTTGCTTTGATAAACAAAAAACAAAGGCGGAAAGATGATGATCTTTATGTGAAATATTTTTGTTTTGAGTATGATCAAGACGAATTTTTGCTTGGATTTGGATTTGATTTGAATGAGAAATTCAGGAACTTGCCTGATATTTATCAGTTAATATAAATTAAGAATATTTTTACATGCAAATTATTATAAAAAATCCAGCCATTTCTCTTTATGCCCTTAAAGATAGGGGATCTTTAAAACGATATATTTTAAGTACGCCCGAAACACGGCAAATTTGTAATGACCCTGCCGTTTGTGGTTTGGAATATACAGATAAATTAAAGCTTGCAATGCAAAAAGCCTTGGCACAACTTCCTGAATCTTTAGACGTGAATGAGTCACAAGGAATTGTTTTTAATATTTTGCGAGGAGGTTTGAATTTTGGTTTGCGTGAAGCCCTTGCGGAAGGAAAAGATTGGATGCTGCACAGGACGGCTTTTATTTCCGCACAAAGAGTTTATGATGACAAAGAAGGTTGGCATATTACAGAAAATAGATATGAAAAAGTGTATTTGCCTGATGAAGCGGATATTTATTTGGGAGATGTGGTGGCAACCGGAGTTAGCTTGGAATATGCTTTAAAAAAAATAGTTAGCCTCGCAAAAGAACAAAAAGTGAGTTTTAAGCGAATCACATTTTTTACTTTTGGCAGTGAACGTGCAGAAGAGCTTATGGAGGAAGTAGACAATGTGTGCAGGCAAGAATTCTGTTGTTATGAAGAAAGCAGAGTGGTTTATATTGAAGGTATTTTTGGGCTGCCGAAAGATAATAGCAATTTAAGTATTGCTATTCCCGGTACGGATCTTTTACGTTATCCGGCGATATTGGCGCCTGAATTTTTGGAATCTCAAACCTTTCAAGTAGCTTATCCTTTGGAGCGTTGTATTATTTATGATGCGGGATCAAGAGCCTTTAATGTATCCGAATATTTGGCTGATGTTCGTGAGTATTGGGAGCAGGTCAAGTTATTGGCGCAGCAAGGCATTAGTTATGCAGAGTATCTTAAGCAACGTTGTCCACAGTCTCTGCCTTTAAATGAAGGCAGAGAAATTTTGCAAGAAATTGCTCAAACGCAAATTGAGAAGTATTTCATGCTATGAATCCTATGAAAAGAGAGTTATGAAAGTTGCATTAATATTTGGCGGACCTTCTTCTGAACGAGGAATTTCGCTTAATTCGGCACGTAGTGTATCTGACCATTTGGAGAATGAAGCAATTGAAATAATACCTGTTTATTTTAACCAAAAAAAGGAGCCTTACTTGATTTCAAAAGCTCAACTTTATTCAAACACCCCTTTGGATTTTGATTTTAAACTGGATGAAAAAGCCAAGAGTTTAAGTTTAGCGGAACTGTCCAAAGTTTTGAGAGCTGTAGATTTAGCTTTTCCAATCATGCATGGATATTTTGGAGAAGATGGAGGAATTCAAAAACTTTTAGAGGATTGGAAAATTCCTTATGTTGGTAGTGATTCTCATGCTTGTGAAAAGTGTTTTGATAAATTCAAGGCAAATGAATTCATAAAAAAACATGGATTTTTTACTTTAGATTCAAGTGTATTTACAAAGGGGCAAAAAGACATGGAGTGTAAGATTGAAGCTTTTTTTAAAAAAAATAAATTGAAACAAGCTGTGGTTAAACCTGCAGGCGGAGGGTCAAGCATTGGAGTTTTTTCTGTGAATTCTTTTGAAGAAGCTACTGAAAAGGCGAATTTTTTATTTGCAAAAGGTATTGATACCCGTGCAGTGCTTGAGCCTTTTTGCCGAGGCATTGAATTTACGGTTATTGTATTGCAGAACAAATTTTCCATGCCGGTGGCGCTTATGCCGACTGAGATTGAAATAAAGACTTGTAAAAAGGAAGATAAGCAGCAGATTTTTGATTATAGAAAAAAATATCTTCCTACAAATATGGTGCGTTATCATTGTCCTGCTCGTTTTAGCATGGATAAGATTGAGCACATTCAAAGGCAAGCACAAGAGCTTTTCACTTTGTTTGGTATGCGAGATTTTGCTCGTTTTGACGGCTGGCTATTTCCTGATGGGAATATTTGGTTTTCAGATTTTAATCCTATCAGTGGAATGGAGCAGAACAGTTTTCTTTTTCAACAAGCTGCAGCCATAGGTATGAGTCATAGGGATCTGATTCGTCATATTCTATGTGGAGCTACGGCACGTTATGATTTAAGGCTTCCAGAAGAAAAGGTTCTTGCCAGAAAAAAAGAAGTTGTGAATGTACTTTTTGGAGGGTTCAGTTCAGAGAGGCAAGTTTCTTTATTGTCCGGAAGTAATGTATGGCTTAAATTGCTCCGTTCAAAGAAAATTCAAGCCAGACCATATTTTTTGGATATGGACGAAAATGTTTGGGAGTTGCCTTACTCATTTATTTTAAATCATACTGTGGAAGAAATTATGGATAATTGTAATTCTGCAAAAGAGAATGAAAAGAGAAACCTAATTTTGCGCACAAAAATCAGGAAGAGTTTGGGATTAGCTAACACAGCATTTAGTGCGTCTGTGTTTTTGCCAAAAAAAATGAGCTTGAAAGAGTTTATTCAAAAGAGCCCTGCTGTATTTATTGCTTTGCATGGCGGCATTGGAGAAAACGGAGTGCTGCAAGCTATGTTGGATGAGGCAGGCGTTCCTTATAACGGTTCTGGCAAGCAAAGTTCAGCTTTGTGTATGGATAAATTCAAGACAGGAAAGTGTATTATGGAGATTAACGATCCTTATATTAAAACAGCACCAAAACAGCTTATCACCACACATTCTCCAGAGTTTACTTGGGTGCAACTGCAAGATATTTTGTGCAGCGATACACTTATTGTTAAACCTCAAGATGAAGGCTGTTCCTCCGGTATTGTCCGACTTTTCAATGAAAAAGATTATAAAAAATATTTAATTTTAGCGGCACAAGGTTCACCTTTTATTGAAAAAGGCACTTTTACTCAGCAAAACAATATTATTGAAATGCCGCCTCATCCCTTGAAAAAAGTTATGGTGGAAAGTTTTATTGAAACAGATAAACTTTATGTTTCCGGTAAAGAGCTGAAATGGGAAAAAAGAACAGCTTTTGTGGAAGTTACCGTTGGAGTTTTGGAAAACAAAGGAGAGTATAAAGCTTTAAGTCCAAGTTTAACGGTGGCAGAAGGGGAAGTTTTGACTCTTGAGGAGAAATTTCAAGGTGGAACAGGTATAAATCTTACTCCTCCACCTTCATTTATGACATCAAAGGCAGTTATTCAAAGAGTAAAAAAATCCATGGAAATCGTAGCTAAAGCTCTTGGAATACGCAGCTATTGTAGAATTGATACTTTCATGAATTTGGATACAGGAGAGGTGATTGTAATTGAGGTGAACACCATGCCAGCACTTACTCCATCTACGGTTTTGTATCATCAAGCATTGGATCAATCTCCCCCAATATGGCCCGTGCAATTTTTAGAAATGTTGGCGCCTTGTAATGCAAAAGAGAATGTATGACAAAGCTTTTTATTTGATGCAAAAAAGAGGCAATAATGCTTTTGCATGGGAAATTAGAAGCCATAATAAAGCCATGCCAAGGCTTTATGTACCGGAGCGCAGGAAAGGGTCTTTTGAAGATCTTAAACTTGGTAATAAAATAGCCTTTTCCGATTTTGACGGATTTTTGAGGGAATGTACGGGACTTGAGGCTTTCATTGAAACGAATTGGGAGGGGGTTCCAAGCATTATTGTGGATAATCACAATCATGTTTTTTATTTTTGGTATGAAGCCATGGAGAAAGGTCTGTTGCAAAGAGGAGCCACTTTGATTCATATAGATCAGCACAAAGACATGAGGTCTGCACCTGTAGCTTATGTTCATAAAGATCTTAATTCAGCTTTTCAATATACAAATGAGTTTTTGAATGTTGGTAATTATATAAGACCGGCAATTGAAGAAGGTCTTTTAAAGAATGTTCAATTTGTTACAGGGAATTTAGCATTGGAAGATGAAAGCTATTTTGAGCAAGGCAATAAAATTTTAAATATAGATTTGGATTATTTTGTACCTGAACTTGATATTGATTTTCAAAAAGCCAAGATTTTTATTTGGAAGCATTTGGAAAAAGCATCTTTTGTGAGTATAGCTACAAGTCCATTTTTTATAGATCAAGCTTATGCACTTGAGCTTTTAAAATGGCTTTTGCTCAAACCCTCTCAACGTAAGTCCCTTCCTCGGTATTTACACGAATGAGATCACCTTCATTAATGAAAAGTGGTACATTAATCATTACGCCTGTTTCAAGTTTTGCCGGCTTTGATCCTCCTTGAGCAGTGTCTCCTTTTACTCCAGGAGGAGTTTCAATTACTTTCAGTTCTACTTTTGGAGGCAAGCTAAGACCTATGGCATTTCCTTCAAAAAGAAGTACATCTGCATCGCCACCTTCCAAAAGATAGCCCTTTTGTCTACCTAGAAGCTCAAGATCTATTTCATATTGCTCATATGTGTCTTTGTGCATAAAAATGCCTTTACTTCCATCATCGTACAAGTATTGACACCTTGCTCGCTCTAAGTCTGCAGCTTCGCATTTTTCGTTTCCGCTAAAGGTTTTTTGAATATTTGCACCGGTTTTTAAGTTTCTAAGAACTGTTTTCATTGTGCCACCTTGACGTGCTTGCTTTGAAAATTGTGATTTTGTAACAAGATAAGGGTCACCATCCACCATTATGGCAACACCGGGTTTGAGTTGTGCTATTGAATACATACGAAAGAGTTAAATATAGCTAGAGCCTAGCGGATTTTTACTTTATCTGGCAAGACTGAGCCTACGCTTATCCAAAAAGGAGCAAGCAACAAGGGGAATAAAAGGCTGTTTACAAATATAGAATGTATGAATAAGCCTGTAATGCCCGTGAATAAACCTAGGGCTGAGCTCTTATTATGATGCGACCATGTCCACCATGCTTTTCGTAAAATCATTGCATATAATGATATGAAAGGAAGAAAGCCTAAAACTCCCGTTGTCGCTAAAATTGTCAATAAAGAAGAGTCCGATCCGTTTGCAGAGTGAATCTTTGTATCTTTTAAGCTTCCAAGTTTTAAAGCTGCTTCAGCGTAACGATTATAACCCTGACCAAGCAAGGGCTTATCAAGAAATAAACGCCAAGCTTCTTCCCAAGAGTTGAAACGAAGTCGTGCGGAAGGATCCGGCAGAAAATAGCTTTCACTTGTGCTGTCAATAATGCTTTGCACCAAAGATATGCTTCTTTCTCGCACGGGGCTTAATATAGTCAAGCTCAGTAATGTTGCGATTATCAAAAAGATAAATAATTTGCGTGAACGTATAAGTGCAAAAATGCCCATGCCGACAATTCCTGCAAGATATGCACTTCTGGAAAGAGTCAGCAATAAAGCCAGAGCCATAAGTCCCAAAATCAAAAGCCACAATGCAGGGTATTTTTTGCTGTCCCATGCTATTCCCATGAATACCGGTAAGGAAAATGCCAAATAAGCTCCAACAAAATTAGGATCAAACCAAGTGCTCAATAGGCGTCCTTGATGCGGATCCCATCCCAATATTTCAAATTGTGAAAAATCCGGCATAATTGTAAGTTGAATGAATCCGGCAATGGCAAGCATGCAGGAAAAGATCAATAGCTCCAATTGTATTATTTTTTTGATTTCCGGGTTTTCATCCATTATCAAAAATGCCAATAATATAAGTGATGTCCATCTTATGCCATACATGGCTGCAGCGATGAATTCGCCTTTAGACATTTCACCTGAATTGACAAGAAGAGATATAAAAGCTAGGGCTGCAAACATTATTGCTGCTAGATGTAATTTTGATGCTGTGGGTATTTTCCCTTGCTTATATTTCCATAAAAGCCAAGATCCTGTAAAAATCGGAGTCCAAATATCTAGAAGTAAAAGTCCTTTTAGGCGGTATAACTCGCCTATAAGGGCAATAATCAAAGTAATAAATATGCCCAGAGTCGGAACGGAAAAATAATGTGAATATTTTCTTTTCATCGGCTTCATTGTACACTAGGGCGTGATTATGGACATTCTCATTGCAACTCACAATATTGGAAAATTTAAAGAAATTGAGAATATACTCATGCCTAGCGGAGCTCGTTTTCATTCTTTGTCAGATCTTGGTATTGAAGAAGATTTTGATGAAAGCAAAGGTGAGAGTTATGAAGAAAATGCCATAGGCAAGGCTCGCTTTTATGCTGAAAGAGCAAAAGACATGATTGTTGTTGCGGATGATAGCGGAGTTAATGTTCAGGCTCTGGATGGCGAGTTGGGGGTAAAAACTCGTCGTTGGGGAGCGGGAGAAGATGCCTGTGATGAACTTTGGCTGGACACTTTTATGAAGCGTATGGAGAAAGAAAAGATGCGCAATGCAGCCTTTCTTTGTTGTGCGGTTATTCGCATGCCAAACGGAGAAGAGAAGGTATTTATAGGAGAGACAAAAGGGGAAATAGTGAATGATGTGATGGCTCCTATTCAATCCGGCATACCATTGTCCAGTGTGTTCTTACCTGAAGGTTTTAATAAAGTTTATTCTGCAATGAGTGAGGAAGAGAAAAATAAGATAAGTCATCGTGGCAAGGCTTTTTCTCAAATCCTTGATTTTTTGCAAAATTTTACGCCGTCTCATCATGCTAAAAGTAGTTCTATCAGCAATTGAAAGAGAAGATGCAAAAGAAAATTTGTGGATTGTGGGTGCTGAAGTGGGAAGATTTTTGCATTACCTCGTACGAGTTTGGCGACCAAATAGCATTGTTGAGATAGGTACATCTGTTGGATATAGCGCTTTGTGGATGGCATCCGCTTTAAGTGAGAGTGGACATTTGTGGACGATTGAATCGCACAAAGAACGTTTTGAGCGTGCAAAAACAAACATTAATAAAGCCAAAATGAACAATAAAATCACACAAATTCTTCACCATGCACCTGAAGTGTTTTATGATAAAGAGGTGAATTTACCCAAAACTGTTGATCTTGTGTTTTTTGATGCCACTAAAAAGCAACATTATCAATTTTATGAAGCTGTAAAGCCAAGCATGCAAAAAGGAGGACTTATCATAGTGGATAATGTTGACAGTCACAGCACAGCTTTTGCCGGTTTTATAGATTTTATGATTGAAAACCCCAGACTGAACACAGTTAAGATAAATATCGGAACCGGACTTTTGCTTGCTACAATTAATTCATAGCATCATTTTCTGTGGGATTTCCAATTCGGAGCTGAATGCTGCTTTCTCCACTATATCCGTATTTATCATAAATTTTTGCACTTACTTCAACAATGCTTCCTTCGCTTGCCGTGGTCGGAATACGAATTTTGCCTTTGTATGGAGAGTTTTCCGTGCGCCAAGTGATATTGTCATTTACCATGAAAACTATCTCTTTAAATCCATTCCCTTCACTTATAATATCCACTTCAATTTCAGGTAAATTTTTAGGATCTATGACTGTAAGGCTCAAAGGAGATTTAATACTGATTTCAGGTGCGTTTGCAGCAGTTATGGCATTGTGGATATCGCTTGCATATTCAGTTGGTGGAGATATGGATTCATCATTGGCATTCAGTCCTGCTGCCCAAGTCATTATATCTTCTTGCCAAGAAGGCCATACATCAGCCATGACGGATTTATGTATTCTGAAAGACCTTTCCTCCACAAATTCCGAAGGAGAATATTCCGTTGCAAGACGACCCGATATGGATTCTATCTTTAGCACTTGATAACTGTCATCTACTTCAGTTGGGATAGCAAAACTTGCGAAAATTTCCGTTCCGATCATATCCGAAGGAGTATTATCTCCCGCAAGCTTACCGCTTGCTTTACTTACGGCATATTCTTTTATACCTTCAGGACGAGGCCATTCAACCGGAGTAAGGCGATCTAAGATATTGGATATATATTGTTTCCAAATCGGGGCAGCTGTGGAATATCCGCTGGCTTTTTCATTCATGGCTTCTCCGTCAGAATTTCCCGCCCATGTAATTGTTACAAGATTTGGAGTGTAGGCTGCGAGCCAAGTATTGTTTGGCAGTATGCGACCATCATCAAAAGCTTTGTTGGAAGTGCCGGTTTTTGCTGCATTGTTAAGGCTGTCCATGCGGACATTTGGACCGAGCCCCACACTTTCGTCCGAAAGAATGTCATTTATTAAGAAAGCTACCTGTTCATCCAATACTTGCGTGCGTTTCATTTGCCTGTCTTCCCACATTTCAAGCACTTCACCGTTGGCATTTTCCACTTTGAGTATTGCGGTCGGTTTTACATGAACACCGCCGTTTGCAAATACGCTATATGCTTCAGCCAATTCCAAAGGTGTAACTTCCGCAGTACCAAGAGCCAAAGGCCAGCCGTAATTTCCATTTTCATTTATTGATTCCAAGCCGAAGTTTTTAACGAATGGCACAATTTCTTCTTCTTGTCCCGCCATAAAATAGGCTTTGGCGGCGGGAATATTACGTGATTGAGCTAGCGCTTTACGAATACTTATGGGGCCTAAAAACTTTCCATCGTAATTATTTGGCTCATCCTTTCCAAAGCGAGTTGGAACATCATAAAGAATGGTAGCCGGATAATATTGATTCAAAAAAGTCAAAGCATATACGAAAGGTTTAAAAGAAGAGCCCGGTTGGCGATAAGATGTGATCATGTTTACTTGGCCGTCAATTTCATCATTGAAATAGTCAGCCGAGCCAACCATTGCAAGAATTTGTCCGGTTTCAGGCTGCACAGATATAAGTGCGGCATTGCTTGCATCATAGAGATCCACATTGTTTTCATACTTTTCTTCAATGGCCTTCTCTGCCGCTTCTTGATAGTTTGGATCCAAAGTTGTATAAACCTTGAGCCCACCTTGTTCTACCACTGCCGTACCATATTTTTCTTCAAGTTGTTGTTTTACCCACATTACAAAATGAGGCGCTTTGATTGTATCTTTGTAAGGTACGAACTTGATATTTTGAATTTCTTTTAGAGCTTCATCATATTGACTTTGCGTAATGTAATCCAGTTCCAACATACGATCCAAAACAAGATCCGAACGCCCTTTCAGATAGAAAGTGCTGCCATCCGGATTTTCAAAGCTTTTTCCTATCAGTCCACGTGTCCACTCATCATATTCCAAGTCTGATTCGTTGCGAATCACACGGTTTCCCAAGTATTCTTCAGTCAGTTCAAAATAAAGCGTACTGTAACGGTAGTTGCCGTAAGGAGAATAACGTGATGGCGCTTTCGGAATTCCGGCTAAGATTGCCGCTTCGCCCAAAGTCAGGTCTCTAGCCTCCTTTTCAAAGTAACGTTCCGCTGCTAATTCTATGCCGTAAGCATTACTTCCGTAAGGAATTGCGTTTAGATACATAAGCATAATTTCATCTTTGGAAAATTTAAATTCCACCATGAAAGACATTATGATTTCTTGAAATTTACGTTTATATGTGACTTCGGAGCTTAAAAAAGCGTTTTTTACAAATTGTTGTGTGATGGTTGAGCCCCCGCGAGGAGTGCCTATTCCGATTTCAGAGAGCATGGCTTTAAACAATGCAGGAAAATCAACACCTATATGACGGTAAAATTGATCATCTTCAATTGCAATTGTTGCATCAATTAACCACGGAGAAATATCCTCCAAGGAGTCTAAAGATTTTCTATTTTCATCTCCATGTACGGCATAGAGTAAATTTCCCTCTCTGTCCATTATTAATGTGGATTCAGTCAAGTTCAGATTGCGCAATTCTCCCGGATTTGGAAGAGAGAAGAGCAAATAAATTGCGTAGCTTAAAAGAAAAGCGCCAGCAAGCAAACCGGAAGCCACAATCGTCATAAAGAAATAACGTAAAACACGCTGCAAAGGTGTCATTTCAGGCTGTGGACGTAGGCGCGATAAGATTTGTCGCATTTTCTTCCGAAAACTTCGTATTGTAGATTTTTTCATCTCGCCAATTTTAGCATTTTTCAGGTTTAGCGCAAGCACCCCTAAGCGCTGCCCCCAAGTCTCCTAGGAAGTCTATTACTTTACTTTGTACAGTTTTAAACTCTTGATCTGTAAGAGTGCGATCTTTGTGTTGCAGTTTAAAGCGATAAGTTATGGATTTTTTTTCTTGCGCCAACTCTCCACCTTCGTAGATATCAAATATCTCAACGGATTCAATTAGTCCGTCCAAAGATTTTAATTTTTTTAGTAAAGAGCCAGATTCCATTTTTTTGTCCACCAAAATAGAGATGTCAAAGCTTATACCGGGGAATTTGGGAGGTTCTTTAAATTTGTGTTCATCAATACCTCGGCTTAATAATTTATCAAAATTCAATTCAGTCATTGCTACACTTTTTTCAATGTCAAATTCATTCAGCACGCCCGGATGAACATTGAACATATAACCCACTTTTTGTCCACGCACATTTATACTCAGGCATTTTTTAGGATGTGCGAAATTTGGTGGATCTTGGCAAGGTTCCAATTTGTAAGATGACAAGCCCATTGCAACAAGATAATCTTCCAAAGCACCTTTCATGTCATAGAAAGGCTCTTCTTTTTTGGCGATTGCCATAATCAATTTTTTTTCTTCCAGAGGCATATATTTCCCACTTTCTTTATAAGTGCGACCTATTTCAAATATTTTTACAAGAGAATGTCTACGTTGGTTTTTTCCAATTACGGCAAGTATATTTGGCACCATGCTAATTCGCATGTGAGACTGATCTTCAGAAAGATAGTTTAAAACTCGCATATGAGCTTTTTCTTCAAGCCTGCATGCCTTCAAAGGATCCAATCCGTAAAAAGAATAGGTGAGAATTTCGGTATATCCCAATAGAAAAGCCAAAAGATTGCGTGTTTTATGTTCGTAAAACCTGATGGTGTTTTGTTGCGGCAGTTTGCTTGGCAAATTTGGAAGCAGAGCTGGGATTTTTTCGTATCCGTATATTCGTGCAATTTCTTCCATAATATCTTCTTTTATGTTTATATCTCTACCGGATCTGTGAGAAGGAACTTCAACTCTTAGATTCTCTCCTTCACTTTCCACTCCAAAGCCAAGCGATCTTAATATTTGAATCATATCTTCTCTCGGAATTTGCAGTCCTATTTTTGAACATAAATTTTTTGGACTTACCTTTATGTTCAGTTTATTTTCCTTCCATGACCCAAAGTTTTCAATTGGACTTATCAATTTGGCATCCGGACATATTTGCATAATCAGCTTTAAAGCACGTCTGACTGCAATTTCAGTCATTGACGGATCCAAACCTTTTTCAAATCTTTGAGAGGCGTCCGTGCGCAGTTGGTGCCGAGTTGAAGCTTTACGAATCATTACCGGATTCCAGTTTGCCGCTTCAAGGATAATTTCTTGTGTATCTTCTTGAATTCCTGATTTCATACCACCCTTTATTCCGGCTAAAATCAAAGCTTCTCCCTTTCTATTGTAAATAACAGGGTCTTCTTCATGTAAAGTATGTTCATTGCCATCAAGTGTCATTAGCTTTGCCTCCTTTTTTCCCAATCCGACAATTAATTCGTCACCTTCTATTTCGCGTCTATCGTAGGCGTGCATGGGTTGACCGAGCTCAAGCATTACATAATTGCTAATGTCCACAATATTATTTATGGCTTTCATTCCGGCAAGCTCCAATCTGCTTTGCATCCATTGAGGAGAGGCTTCAATTTTTATTCCGCTTACAATACAAGCGGAAAAGCGTGGACATACCTGCGGCTGCTCTATTCTTACCTTCATGCTTACATCACCTTCTTTTCCGTCAAAAAGTAAATCATTTAAAGAGCGCAACGGACGAGACCAAATAGCGCTAAATTCTCTGGCAAATCCGTAATGCCCCCATAAATCCGGACGATGAGTGAGAGATTTATTGTCTATATCTAAAAGCAATCCTTTAATGTTCAGTGCCTTGGATAAAGATGTGCCGGCATTGACATGCAAATGAGACAAATCTTTTATTTTTATCTCTTCTTGAGCCTGTGGATCATTGTCCGGTTTAAGCCAAATTTCTTCTCCCGCACAAATCATGCCATTACTTTCTTCATCACGTATTTTAGTTTTTTTTATCTCAAGCAAATCTTCACCGTGCAAATTTACAAGTGCCCCCGGAAGCGCAACCGCTACTCGCATTCCTTCATAAAGATTTTGCCCTCCGCATACAATTTGTACAGGCTCGTCTTTGCCTATATCTACAAGAGTCAAATTAAGGCGGTCAGCTTTAGGATGTTTTTGCAGCTTTTTTATTATACCTATAACTATATTTTTATAACGTTTCTCCAACAACAATGCTCCTTCCACTTCCGCCGTGTGTTTTGTGATGCACTTTGCAATATCCTCAGGACTTATGTCCTTTGGTATGTCTACAAAATCTTCTACCCAATCTACAGAAATCTTCATTTAAAATTGTTTATTGATTCTAAGGTCTCCACAGGTGAGGTGGCGAATATCATTAATGCCGTAACGCATCATGGTTAAGCGAGTAAGCCCAAAGCCAAAGGCCCAACCTTGATATTCTTCAGGATTGACTCCGCCGGCCTTCAATACGTTCGGATGTACCATCCCTGAACCCATAAATTCTATCCATCCGCTTTTTTTGCAAGTTGAACATCCTTTGCCATCGCAAAACACACAAGACATATCCAGCTCAATGCCCGGCTCCACAAAAGGAAAGTAACCTGGCCTGAATCGCACTTTCATTTCTTTACGAAAGAGTCCGGCTAAAAATTCTTGCATTATGCCTTTCATATGTGCGATTGAAATGTTTTTGTCTATCAACAATCCTTCCACTTGATCAAAGGTGTGTTCATGAGATGCGTCCAGTGCTTCGTTTCTAAATACACGGCCCGGAATAATAACCCTAAGAGGAGCGCCCCATTTAAGCATAGTCCTTACTTGATTTGGAGATGTGTGTGTGCGCAGCACCAATCTACCCTCTTTTTCATCTGCGGCTTTGTCTATAAAAAAAGTATCTTGCATGTCTCTTGCAGGATGATGAGGTGCTATATTTAAGGCTTCAAAGTTATAAAATTCACTTTCAATTTCAGGTCCGTCTATTATGCTGAAGCCCATTTGTTGGAATATGGATTCAACTTCTTTTTGCACTTGCGCTAAGGGGTGTATGTGTCCACTTTGTCTACGCTTTCCTGGTGCACTTAAGTCTATCCAATCTTTTTCAAGCTGAGTTTCTACTTGGAGTTGCTCCAAATTTTTCTTTTTTGAGATAATGCTCTGTTTTAATTCGTGCTTTAAAGTATTTACAGCCTTCCCAAAACTTTTCTTTTCCTCCAAAGTCAAGCCTTTTACCTTTTTAAGCAGGTCGGTTATACGCCCATTTTTCCCAAGAAAGCTGCGCTCTGTTTCTTTGAGAGATTCAAGATCTGGAGACGCATTTACAGCCTCTAAAGCCTCTGAACGAAGTTGGTTTATGTCTGTACTCATTGTCGGTATTGTAACGCCTTGCCTCAAAGTAGCCAAGCCTAGAGCAAAAAAGCTTGTAAAATATGTAAAAAGCCTCAGATAAAACAGAGTGCTTTTTACATATTTTAATTAACTTTCATTCATTTGTGCTGATTTATGTCAGCGAACAGCATCTTTCAAAGTTTTTCCGGCTTTGAATGCAGGGAGGTTCATGGCGGGAATATTGATCTTTTCAGACGTGTTTCGTGGGTTTACTCCCGTGCGTGCAGCACGTTTGGATACGCGGAAAGTTCCAAATCCGGTGATGGTCACACTCTTGCCTTTTGCAAGTTCGGCAGTGATTGCTTCAAGTATAGCATCCAAAGCTATACCTGCGTCTTTTTTGGTGAGTTTAGCGGCTTGTGCCGCAATTGCGATAAGGTCACTCTTAGTCATAATGACGTGGGGTTAAAAAAATGGCAGAGTTAATTTAATGCCGCTTTTTAGCTTTGCACAAGGCAAAAATACCCTTTGCGCTTGCCATCTTAGTCGCTTGAGGTTGTGGATCTAGTCTGTCTTGTATTAAGATTTTCTTGTCATTTTGATGTTTGACTATTGAAATTGATGCACTTTTGCTTTTTGATAGTTTTTGCATTTTAAATATTGTTCATGCCTGTTCAAAATCTTGTTATTGTTGAGTCCCCCGGTAAGATAAAAAGCATTTCTAAATTTTTAGGTAAAAATTATAAGGTGATGGCTTCAATGGGGCATGTGCGTAATTTGCCGAAGTCAAATATGGGAGTTGATATTGAAAAAGACTTTACTCCCATTTATGTGATCTCTCCGGATAAGAAAAAAGTGATCAAAGATTTGAAATCAAAGATAGGTAAAGATACAAAAATTTGGATTGCAACGGATGAAGATAGAGAAGGGGAGGCTATAGGTTGGCATTTGTTGCAGGCTTTGGGGGTAGATGAAAGAGATAAAGTGAAGCGTATTGTTTTCCATGAAATCACCAAGTCTGCCATTGAAGCGGCAGTTGCTCACCCAAGAGAAATAAACATGAACAAAGTTAATGCCCAGCAGGCTCGCCGCGTTTTGGATCGTTTGGTTGGTTATTCTCTTTCGCCTTTGCTTTGGAAAAAAATTAAATATGGATTGTCCGCAGGGCGAGTTCAAAGCGTTGCTTTGCGTTTAATTGTGGAGCGTGAGCGGGCAATTCAGGCTTTTGAGCCTCAAGAGTATTGGTCTGTTGTTGCGACTTTTACATCTGAAAAGAGCAAGAGGGCTTTTACGGCAAAATTGTTAAAAAAAGAGGGGAAAAAAATTCTTCCTTCCTCCAAAGAGGAAACAGATAAAATTTTGCAAGATTTGGATGGCGCTCAATATAAGATTACTTCTGTTGAAAAAAAACAAAGCAAACGAAATCCCGCACCTCCTTTTACAACCTCCACTTTGCAGCAAGAAGCTGCACGAAAACTTGGTTTTTCAGTGAGGAAAACAATGGTGGTGGCACAGCGCCTTTATGAAGGGGTTGATCTTGATTCAGGGCATGAGGGGCTTATCACATATATGCGTACGGATTCGGTAAATCTTGCAAAAACGGCATTGAATGAAGCGCGGGAAATTATAAAGGAACAATTCGGCGAGGAATATTCTCTTGATACGCCTCGTTTTTATAAGTCCTCCAAAGGAGCGCAAGAAGCGCATGAAGCTATTCGTCCGACAAGTTTGGCGCGCAAGCCTGAATTTTTGAAAAAATATCTTGATAAAGATCAGTATAGGCTTTACGAACTGATATGGAAGAGAACTCTTGCTTGTCAGATGAAGGAGGCTATTTTTGATAAAGTTGGAGTTACGATTGAAGCAAAAAATTACAGTTTTAGAGCTACAGGTCAAAGCATTAAATTTCCTGGATTTATAAAAGTTTATACTGAGGGGAAAGATGAAGATGAGATAAGCTCTGATGATGATAAAGAGTCTATTTTGCCTCCACTTTCCAAAGGAGAATATCCTGCCTTAAAAAAAATCACGCCATCTCAGCATTTTACCAAACCGCCTGCAAGATATACAGAGGCCAGTTTAGTAAAGAAGCTTGAATCTGAGGGGATAGGAAGACCTTCAACCTATGCTCCCACAATTTCCACAGTGCAGTCGCGGGGTTATATTGAGAAAGAAGGCAGGCAACTGAAGCCAAAGGATATAGGTTTTATTGTTACTGATTTTTTGGTAGAGCATTTCCCACAAATCGTAGATTACAAATTTACTGTTAAAATGGAAGAAATGCTTGATGATGTAGAGGATGGAAAGCAAAGCTGGCAATCTGAAATCAAAGACTTTTATCAACCTTTTCATAAGAGAGTAGAGGAAAAAGAGAAGACAGTGACCAGAGAAGAAGCTTCACAAACACGTGTGCTTGGAAAAGATCCAAAGTCTGGCAAGGTTATCAGTGTCAGAATAGGCAGATTCGGTCCAATGGTCCAAATGGGGGATAAAGAGGATGAAGAAAAGCCCAAATTCGCTTCACTGCCTGAGGGCAAGAGTATACAAGACGTAGAAATGGAAGATGTTTTGCATCTTTTTGACCTGCCTAGAGTTCTTGGGCAGAATGAGGAAGGTGAGGATGTGATGGTCAACATAGGTCGTTATGGACCTTATGTGAAAATAGGTAAGAGTTATACCTCTCTTAAAGAAGAGGATCCTTATACAATAGATTTAGAGAGAGCTTTAAGGCTTGTTGAAGAAGCGGAAAAAGCAAAAGCTAAAGCTGTAATTGCCGAATTTCCAAAGCAAAACATAAGAGTTTTAAATGGTCCTTACGGACCTTATATTAAAATTAATAAGCGTAATGTTAAAATCCCCAAAGAATATGAGGCGGAAAAACTTACTTTAAAGGATTGTGAAAGTATTATTGCCAATGCGCCAGTCAAGAAAACTTTTCGTAGGAAGAAGAAATAGGTAAACTCCAAAGTGAATAATTATTGATCCACGCTTTCCATGAAATTTATTTATATTAAAAATCTGCAGCGCAGATTTACAGTCTCACTTTTAGCTTTGTTTTTAGCTTTGTTTTCCTCATGGAGCATAAGTTTGGCATTAAATTCGGGGCTTGGCTCTTCCAGTTCTACGGATGTTCCGGAAAAAGAAGGAGGAAGTGGTTATGAAGTAGATGATAATTGCGGTTTTATGCAAGACATTGCTATTGCTTATAAAGGTTATCGTGTGAATTTCAAAGATCAAGATAATGATGAGCAGGCCTGTTTAGATGCTTTTTCAGGAGCTTTGACCGGCACTTTTTATGATAGTTTTGATTTTGATTCTTATGTAACTTTTGTTGCGGAGAGTGGAGAAGATATTGTAGTTGATTTTGCCCCGCAATCCATTTCGCCTGAGCAAAGAGTACAAGTTGATTTGACTACCGGTCAATGGTCCGGTTATGGGAAAATCCTTAGTCCTTCGGTTCCATTTAATCAGAGCTTTGTATGGTTTGATTGGACTTGTCAAGATACACCAAATTGTGATCCGAGTATGCTTGGAAATGAGTCTGATTATTGGGTGAATACGGATATGAATACCGGTGCAACTACAGGTTTTGCTTGGAGTGATTATTTGGCTGAAATACGTGGAGATGGTGATGGTTTTATTGCTTTTGACACAACGACTTTGGAGTTGCCGCCACAGATTATTGTGCCTTATGTAGAAATTGAGGCGAATGATACCAATCTCACGCCGGGTGCTGTTGATCGCTCAAGTGCTCCGCAAGCTAATGGGATAGATTATTGGAGAGTAGGCATTTATTTTGTTGATATGGTGACCGGTCGCAGTTTGGAAGAGCGTGATATCAGTAGTTTGACCATGTCTTTAAATCTTGATGACAATGTATTTATTGATCAGGTAAAAAACAGGCAAAACGCAGTGGATGTATCAGCTTGGTATCCAAAAGAATGTGAAAATACCGCAGGCGATTATTGTATTTTGACCAAGTCGGACGGAACTGTGACGTTCAATACTTTCATACGGTCTTACGGACCCACCTCCAACATGCTGTGGATGGATGAAAGTGTCAATGGTGCACTTCAAGAAATGCCTACGGATCGTGATGGATGTTTGTGGATTTATTTGGATCAAATTACAAATACCGGTTCTACGCCACCAAAGGCTTGTAAAACTGATACCAGTTTTACTTCTGAGAATTTGGTGGACCCCGATGTGAAATGGGATTATTTCTATCAACGATCTCAAGACAGAAACTATATTTTCTTAAACAGCATTACTTTCTATATTGATTTAGAACAATCAGGAGGGCAAAGCGGTGCATCTTATGCACTTCAAAGTGATGATTCATTTAAAAGTCTTGGTGGGAATACTTATCTTTACACACCTGGGCAAATGGAGCTGAGCTTTAGTCCACGTTTTATTGTGGATGGTTTGTATACGGAATATGATGGTGATACATGGACAAGCATTTCTGAAGATATTGAGCAAAGTGATATGTATTTGAATGTAAGTGCTTACAGTCTTGAGCCATCTCAAATGGTAAAAAAGTTTTTGGGAACGGCAATTGATCCGGAGCTTAATATTGTTTATCAGTTAGATGCTGGTACAAACTTTGAACGTGAAGCATATCCCGGTGATATATATTTACTTATGGACCCTGTTGGTGATATTGCGGATCCTGCGGATAATTTTACTTATTATGAAGAGGTGGCTGATTTTACAGCTGATGGTATATATAGCGAGCAGTATGCTATTGGTTATGGTCAGAGAGACGATGAATGTGCCGCAAGGTTGGCGCCTTGTGATGAGCCTGTTTTAAGTGAAGTTGATTATATATCTGATCCGACAGCGGAAATGTGGGTTTGTGACAATGTGGTTACTCAAGTTTTGCAAAAGCGAGGAGGTAGTGGTGAAGCTTGTTACTTTGTTGCTTATCTACCTGTTTTAGATAGGCATGCAGACCCAGGTGCAACTTTGTTTGAAGGGTCTACCAGTGATTTTATAGGTCAATCTTTGGCGGATTCTGACACTATTTATAAGGGCGGAGCTCAAGAGACCTTAAAAATCAGAAACAATTTTTATGAGCTTGGCACACGTTATACTTTAGGTTTATCAACGGAATCTGAAGCTACTTTGGATTTGAACGGGAGTTCGTCTTTTGATGGAGGTGAAACCCTTATGGGAGGTAGGCTTTATTATGTAAACGGTGATGCTTATATTGAAGAGGCACGTAATTTCTCTTCAGCAACTCTTTATGTTTTAGGTGGAGATGTTTATATTAACGGTAATATTGGGAATACAGATAGTAGGCTTGGGATAGTGGCTCTGTCTGAAGATGGGGTAGGAGGAAATGTATATATTGATCCAGATGTTACAGATCTTTATGTAAATATTTTTGCGGATGGCAAGCTTATGAATCAGTCAAACAATTATGATAATGACAAATATCCTTTATGGCTTAATGAAGCTGACCGTTTATCTGCATTGAAGAATCAGCTTTATATAAATGGAAGTGTCAGCGCTCGCACTCCTTTAAATCAAGATGATGTATATAATGAACTTGGATATTACAGTTGTGATGGAAGGGAGTTAAGTAAAGAGCAAGCCAAAGAATGCAGTATTGAGACCCTTCGTCAGTTTAGGCTCTGTTATGCTGCTGATCCGGTAACCGGTGGGCTTGGAACAGATTTGGAACTGTGCAATGAAGGTGAATCTCTTTCTGAGTACGGTGCCGAATATGCAGCAAGCGACCCTTCTCCTGTGAGTGCTTCATATTATCCTTCCGTGATTTTGGAATATACCGCACCTGGGAATCTACCTATTTTTGCTGCTGAAGGTATTTTTAATTAGTTGCTTGGCAGAAATACATACAAAATGTAGCTGCCGATCAGTAGCATGATCACGATGGTGGAGAGAGCGACATAAGCCAAAGTCAGATAAACTGTCCGCGCGCTAAGGTAACGAAAGCGCGCGGCATGTTTTATGCAAATGCCGCTGTATATCATAAATACGGCAATTACTATGACTAAGAACAGTGCAATTAAAGCATTCATTTTTAGATATAAAGTTTGGATTAATATTAAAGCATTTTTGCAGCTTATTTTATTCCATATTCTTTGGACCACCATAAATCCACTTCAGGATATTTTTCAAGTTCACGTAGCATGATTTGCATAATTTCATATAAACGTTCTTTGCTTGGCGATTCAAAACGAATTGTAAGATTTGGAGATGTATTGCTGCAACGTACGGCACCCCATGATGATTCATCAAAATTTACACGCACTCCATCAATTGTGATACAGTCATATTTATTTACAAAATTTGTACTTATGCGCTCTACAATTTCAAATTTTAAGTCATCCGGACAGGCAGATTTTAGTTCAGGTGTACATATTGTTGGATGAAGATCTGAAAAATGTGCCGAAAACGCTTTATCTGATCCAGATAAGATCTCTAAAATTTTTGCAGCCGCCAAAAAAGCATCATCAAATCCGTAATAGTTTTCTGAGAAAAACATGTGACCGCTAATTTCGCCACCGAGAGGTGCACCAATTTCATGCATTTTTCTTTCAATGAAAGAATGTCCCGTTTTACACATAACCGGTTCTCCACCATGTTTTTTTATGTCTTCAATCAGCAGTTGAGAAACCTTTACATCAAAAACAATTTTGGCTCCTTTTTTACGTCTTAGTAGATCTCGTGCCAGCAGTATAAGCAGCCAATCCGCATTATAATGTTTGCCATTTTCGTCAACTACTCCTACCCGATCACCGTCTCCGTCAAAGGCTATACCAATGTCTGCTTTATGCTTTTGTACCGCATTTATCAAGTCTTGCATATTTTCAATTTCTTCCGGATTTGCAGGGTGATTTGGAAAAGCACCGTCAGGCGTGCTATAGAGCGTAATAACTTCACACCCCAGTTTTTCAAAAAACTCTTTTACGTATGGTCCAGTGGCGCCATTTCCTGCGTCTACAATAACTTTCAAGCTTCGTTTCAAGTTTATTAACTCAGATATATGATGCATATATTCATTGAAAAGATCCGCTTTTTTATAAACACCGTCTCCTTTCTCAAAATCTCCTTTTATTGCCTTTTGATAGACTTCTTGCAGATCTTCTCCACAGATTGAATGTGCCTTTTCACCCACCAATTTCACGCCGTTATATTCTTTTGGATTGTGGCTTGCGGTGATGCACGCTCCGCCATTGAAATCATAATGACAAACAGCCCAATACATAAGAGGGGTTGGGATCATGCCCATGTCTGTTACATTGCAGCCTGTGCTGAGAAGTCCCTTGATAAAGGCATCGCTTAGCTGAGGATTACTCAAGCGGCAATCTCTACCCAATACCAGATTTTTACCGTGTAGCTGCTTTAAATAGCTGCCTGCAGCTCTGCCTATCAGCTCCATGTTTTGCGGAGTGAGGTCGGGTTTCTTTGAAGTTTTTGGAATGTGGGCTATACCGCGTATATCATAAGCGCGGAAAATATTTGGATTTAGCATATACTCAGATAATAGCAGGATGTGGCGCTTGAAAAAATAGACAAAAAATGCTATAATAATATGATTAATTTATATTTCTTGGCAATAAAAAATGGAGGAAGGCGGTAGGGAAGCTTATAGCTTGACAGATCATATTAAAGAACCTAAAGAACCTAAAGAGCGCTTGCGTGAAGCTGGAATGGATCTTTATGGCAGACAGGAAATGTCAAATATTTTAGATCGAATTTCAAATGACAGCCTTAAGCAGCGACTTGAACATAACTTGAAAATAAATCCTGATTTTAAAGAAATACCATCCGATGTAGTTAAAGATTTGACTGATATTCTTGATAAAATCAATAATATGTCAAATGGGCCGGATAAAGATAAGGCGTATTTTGATTTTAAAGCTGAATATTGGGAGTTTTTGTTGGAGCCTCGTCGTTTGGCTTTGTTGCGTCGTGAGATAGATGAGAAATTAGAGCTAATTAGCCCAAATGAAGAGGCGGATGAAGAGGCGGATGAAGAGGTAGGTGAAGAGGCGGATGAAGAGGCGGATGAGTCGAATACGCCTGTTGTAGCGCCAATTGCGGAAGATGCAGATTTATCTGACGTTATGAATTTAAGCAAGGTATCCAAGTGGGAAATGCTTAAAGAAAAACAGAAGGAAATAAGCTTAGCGTTAAGGGATGGGAATATTGCAACGGCAATTGCCTTGGCTTTTTCCATGTTTGGAACCCTGAGTGATGCTTTAATGGAAAAATGGCAAGGTATAGTAGAGTCGGAAGTTGAGAGTCCTGTTAATATGAGTCAACTTGAATCAGCAAAAAACAACACTGCAATTACCGGACTTTATGAATTTTCTGGAGGTAAAATAACTCAATTGAAGTACAACAGCTTTGCAGATATTGTAAATAGTTCTGAAAGCGTAGGGGATAAGGTAGCGGCAGCAGCTTTGCTTGGTGTTTTTAAAAACATTGATTGTGACAATGCTAAGGTGGATCCCGCTCGTTATAATCATTGTTCTGGGTGGGTGGATACCATTGCTAAAAAAGCCGGTTTGTCCGAGGGGCGATATAATGCCAGAGCTTGTGCTTTTGTGAATACAAAATATTCGGAATATTCAGCTTGGGCAAAGAATGCCGTAAATCGTAAAGACAGCATCAGTGAAATTGGAGGTTTAAAGCCCGGTGACATGGTGATTTATGAAAATGGAAATGCTTATACGGGATTTCATGATGCAATTTATTTGGGGAATGATCTTTGGGCAAGTCAAAATATAAGCAAAGGGGTAAGCGGGGTGCGTACTATCTTCAAGAAAAAATTGGATCCGAATAAAATTGCAGTAGTTACGAGGCCCGGCTTCAATTCTTATTTAAATGTATGAAGATGACTTTTCATACGTTTAGCTAGCGGCTTCAGCTTCTTGAGCTTCTTTAAGGGCTTTTTTTATATCTCCTATTGGAATTATTGGGGTTTGTCTGCGTTTTAAAGTTTGTGCTTGCACCATGCGTGCAACTTTATGAACCAATAATGAGTCCATGCCTTTTTCAATTAGAACTTCCGGGTCAATTTTATTATTTATTTGACGTAAAACATCATCTATTTGAGTCCATGTGGCACAAAGATCTTCGGCATCACTCTGGCAAGGCTTTATGTGTCTGGAGGGTGCTTTTTCTATTAGTTCGTCAGGAAGACCTATGTGCTTTGCCAATTCTACAAGATCTGATTTATAAAGATCTCCCAAAAGATATAGGTCTCCGCCAAGTTCTCCTTCTTGCGTTCCGAGCCCAAGCAGTAAATCACTTTTATTTGCTGCGGAAATCCATAATGCTTTATGGGTTCTTGCATAGTATCTGAGTAACATTGCACGAACAGAGCTTTTTAGTTCTTCCGTGGATTCTTGTGTTTTTTTCCATGAAAGAAAGTTGAAATCCACTAAATGATTATTGATGGAATGGTAATGCGTAACAACGCCGAAATGATTTGCCAGAGCTTTTGCATGATCAATATCAATATCAGGTGTCAGTCCGGTTTCCGGCAATATCAAAGCACTAACATTTTTTGCTCCGAATGCGCGAACCGCAGCACATAGAGCTATTGAGCTGTCCAGCCCTCCGGATATGCCAAGCACGGCATGGTGTATCCTGTTACTCTTTGCGTAAGCGTGCAGTTCTCGTATTAGCGTGGAAAATATTGCTTTCATAAGTAATTTTTGAGAGCGGCATTTATGCGGCGGTTTTGATCACGTTTTTTCAAGTCTTCTCTTTTGTCGTGTTTTTTCTTGCCACGACAGATCCCTACTTCAAATTTGATTTTGCCACGATTCAGCCCATAAGACAGCGGAATAATCGTAATCCCTCTTGTGCTTAAAGCACTAGTCAATTTTTGAATTTCCGCTTTACGAAGTAATAATTTTCTTGGACGTTCCGGATTGTAAACCTCCAGAGTGCTTTTTTCGTACAGTTTAATGTGAAAGCCTTTTAGCCAAACTTCGCCTTCTTGCAAGCCTACAAAGGCACCTGTGAAGTTTCCACCTCCGTTTTTCAGAGATTTTACTTCATGTCCGTAGAGTACTATGCCTGCTTCAAATGTGTCCAGAACGTCATAGTTGAACCTAGCTTTCTTGTTTTTCAGAATTAATTTCTGCATGAGCGCAGCATATCTCACAGATATATTAGCCGTCAATTTCTAACAGTGGGCAACAGGAAGCTGCTTGTCAGCTATGTTTCACTTTACTAAACTCTGACCCAGCCAATTTATTCTTAACGATTCCTGTCATGAACAAATTCATGCGACTCTTGCTTGCCAGCTTTGGAATCCTCGCTATTGCTTTCGCAGGTTGTACATCAACCAAAGAAGAAGCTCCCACAGAGGAAGACAATATTTTGGAAGAAGCAACTATGGAGAATGAAACCGTGGAAGAAGAAGCCGCGGAAGCAAGCTCTGTAGATGAAGCAAGCACCGGAGAAGACACCATGGAAGAAGACACCATGGAAGAAGACACCATGGAAGAAGACACCATGGAAGAAACTGCTGAGTAATCAAGTTTTTTTCCTTCTGTTATAAAGCCCCGCTCAGGTGGGGTTTTATCTTTTGTAAGATTTTTTTATTCTTTTGACTTTTATTGGTAGCCAAGGCATTTTTTTTAAAATTTTTTATTTATCTTTAATTCACTCCACCAATTATGAAGTCATGTAAAAGTACATTGAAAAATGTTCAGACAGCTTTAAAGAAAGTATTTAAAGATCCGCTTTATAAATTTGCGGCTGTAAGCTTTACATTCAATTTTTTGGCTTTGGATTATATCATTTTAATACAAGCTACAACATTTCGGGTTCTTTTTTCGCAGAATACCTTGTTTTACAGTATCGCTTCCGTGGTGTTATCTATTTTAACCGCTTTGCTTTTCGGAGTTTCCTCATCCATGATCATTTATCTTTTCAAAAAGAAAAAGAAGGAAGCTGGCACATCAGCATCTACAGGTTTTTTCGGGACTTTTTTCGGCGCTATAGCTTCAGGTTGTCCAGTATGTGGAGCTTATCTTTTGCCTTTGTTTGGAGTTGCCGGCTCTCTTGCCGTTTTCCCTTTTCAAGGTTTGGAAATTAGAGTTTTGGCAATTTTACTTTTAATTTTTTCCATTACACAATCTTCAAACTCAGTTTTGGGAATTTGTAAGCCGAAAAATGCAAAAAAAAGGAAAATGCTTGCCGGTGTGATTATTATTTTGTTTTTGCTTATTTTATTTTCTTTACCAAAGCTGCCGGCTAATTGGAAAATTAAATTTCAGCAAAATGGAATAAGTACCGGCACTTCAGAGTCAGTTGATACGGTATCTGATTTGGTTAGCATTTATGATCAAGTCAATCCTGAAGAAGGCTTTTCCATTGATATTGAGTACGGAAATATGGGTTATCAATTGGTGCAGGCTGGTGTTATTGATTTTGATAAATTTAAAGCGGTTTATGATAGGGCGGGTTTACCTCTTACAAAGGAACAATTAAAGGTGTTTAGCGAGGAAGGCTCAAATGAAAAGATCACCATAAACAGAGAAAATTCATATTTTTTACTCAATCTCTTTTGGGCATTTGGCTTGGCTAATGAAAATCCTATTTTAACGGAAGGTCAAATTACGAAGTATGGAGAGGCTCAGATTGGTTCTTTTGCATCTACAGGAGGTTGGACCATTGCACAAAAACCACTTGAAGAGTTCATGGCTAAATCACAACTTGCTCTTCTTGATGAAGAGGAACAAGCTCTTTTGCAAAGCGTGGCGGAGTCTGTTTACAGACCTTGTTGCGGGAATTCCACTGCTTTTCCGGATTGTAACCACGGCATGGCTTTGCTAGGTGTTTTGGAGCTTATGACTGCCAATGGAGCAAGTGAAGACGAGCTTTATGAAGCGGCTAAATATTTTTCAGCCTTCTGGTTTCCAAGCCAAATGGCTGATGTTGCAACTTACTTTAAGATGACTGAAGGCATAGATTTTAAAGATGTAGATGCAAGAGTTGCTGTGAGTGAAGCATTTTTCTCGGGTAGAGGATGGAGTCAGTTGAAAGGATGGCTTAATCAAAATACAGAAACAGCGCCATCGTCTGTACCTCAAGGTGGTGGAGGTTGCGGTGTTTCAAGCAGTGCTCCTACGCAAGGTACTCAACAAGTGCAGCCCGCCGGTGGCGGTGGATGCGGTGTATAAACCATTTTGAAATATATGCAAAAGATACTAATTTTTATTTTGTTCATTTCTTTTCCGCTTATAGCTTTGTTTTATTTTAATACTTCCACAAAAGAAGTGGCTAAAGATGATGTAGATGCAGAGTTTAATAGAACATCCTTATTGGAAGAGTTTATGGGAGCGTATGATGAAGATATTGTTCCAAACGGCAATGTTGTGGAGGTGGATATGCTTGCGGCTGAGTCTGAAATAGAGATTTTTAATGGATATAAAACAAAGGTGTGGAGTTATAACGGAAGTGTTCCCGGTCCGGAAATAAGGATTAAATTGGGAGATACGCTTAAAATTAACTTTACAAATAATTTAACTCAAGAAACCACCATTCATTTTCATGGTGTGCGTGTACCAAATGCCATGGATGGTGTACCAGGTGTTACTCAAGAGCCAATAGAGTCTGGTGAAAGCTTTGTTTATGAGTTTACTCCAAAGGATGCCGGAACTTTCTGGTTTCATCCGCATGTTAGGTCTTCAGAGCAGGTTGAACGAGGTCTTTTTGGGACTTTGATCGTGGAAGATGAAATAGATGCGGCTTATTCGCAGGATATTGTGTGGGTGATTGACGACTGGAAAATGACAGATGATCTGCAAGTTTATGATGCTTTCAATACACAAATGGATTTGATGCATGATGGACGTTGGGGCAATTTGATTACCGTAAATGCAAGCACGGATGAAGTTTTGAATGTCAGACCCGGAGAGAGAATTCGTTTAAGATTGGTAAACACTTCCAATGCAAGGGTGTATATGCCAAGTTTTGAAAATTTGGAGGCAAAGGTTATTGCTGTTGATGGAATGTATGTTAAAGAGGTGTTTGAAATCGGTGATTTAGAATTGTCACCCGGCAATAGAATTGATTTGGATATCACCATACCAAGTGATGCCGATGGAAAAGTTTTCACACTTTTAGATACTTTTAATCAAGAGCCTATAGTCTTGGCAAGCATAGCTGTTTCAGGTGAAAAAGAGGAAACGCCTGATTTCCCCTTCCCAAGTAATCCAAATGTACCGGATTGGTATGCTGCGCAAGATGTGGAAATTGATAAAGAATATCGTTTGAATGCTCGTCGTAAAGAGGGAAGTGATGCAGGGGGTATGATGGGGATGGGAGAAATTGAATGGACAATAAATGATAAAGCATATCCTGATTATGATCCTTTTACTTTTCAATATGCAAAATTTAATACCATGCGTTTTACAAATGAATCTTCTCGATTGCATCCAATGCATTTACATGGACAATTTTTTAAAGTTATTGCCAGAGACGGCATAGCTTCAGAGGAACCGTATTTCAGAGATACGGTTTTGGTTTATCCAAATCAGTCTGTTGATATTGCTCTTGTTCCTTTGGATAAGGGCGTCTGGGTTAGCCATTGTCATATTTTGGAGCACGCAGAAGCTGGTATGATGACGGCTGTAAAAGTAGAATGAAGTTCGAACATTTTTTGAACAAAATCCAGAATAATGAGGTGCATTTCCGCCCGCCTCCACTCTGGCGGAACCAAAACAGAAGAATTTTCTGTTTTGTGTTTCTCTCAAGCAGAGAAAAGCGGAAACGCTCTATTTTTAATCGCAAAAGGGCAAAAACTCCTTCCGTCAGACCCCTTCCTTTTTACCCTTTTACTTCCACGCTTGCAAAGTAAGCGAAACGGCGGGGATTTTAAAAAAAAGACAAGAAGGGAAATATGCTTGCCCCACCTATCCAGTGCGCGCACACTTGGACTTATACTCCCATTTTTCGTTTGAGTAAATCGTAAATAATTCATATACTAACTATACGATAATGTCAAAGCAAAAATCCACAATTGGAGACAATGTAAAGAAATACCGAAACAAGCTCGGTATTTCTCAAGATTTGCGCTCTTTGAGAGCAAATCTTGCTTTTCATACTATCGCCAAGATTGAAGCAGGCTCAACGCCTGATCTCCGCATAGAAACCGTTAAAAAGATTGCGGACGCTTTGGGTGTTACGCTTGATGATTTAATGAAATAATTATGGTAAAAAATAATTCTACAAAACCGGAAAAATTTGAAGCTCAGCTTTTCAAGGCTGCAGATAAGTTACGTAAAAATATAGACGCGGCTGAATATAAGCACATTGTGCTTGGCTTGATTTTTCTCAAATATATTTCCGATTCTTTTGAAGAGCTTCATGCCAAACTTAAAGAATGCAAAGGGAAATATGAAGGAGCGGATCCGGAAGATCAAGATGAATACAAAGCAGAAAATGTCTTTTGGGTTCCGCAAAATGCTCGCTGGTCTTACCTTCACTCACGCGCCAAGCTTCCGACTATTGGCAAAGACTTAGACGAAGCAATGGAAAAGATTGAAAAGGACAACCCAACGCTTAAAGGCATTCTGCCAAAAGTGTATGCCAAGCCAAATCTTGATAAATCCTCTTTGGGCGGATTGATTGATTTAATCGGGAACATCGCTTTAGGAACTGAAGTGGCAAAATCAAAAGACATTCTTGGTAAAGTGTATGAATATTTTCTTGGTGAATTTGCGTTAGCAGAAGGTAAAAAAGGCGGACAATTCTACACACCAAAATCAATCGTGAAATTACTCGTCAATATGCTTGAGCCATACAAGGGGAGAGTATTTGATCCTGCTTGCGGAAGTGGTGGAATGTTTGTGATGAGTGAAAAATTCGTCAAAGAACATCAAGGGCGTATTGATGATATTTCCATTTACGGACAAGAAAGCAATCAAACAACTTGGAAGCTTTGCCGAATGAACTTGGCAATTCGCGGAATTGACGGAAGCCAAGTAAAGTGGAACAACGAAGGGTCGTTTTTGAAAAATTTACACCCTGATTTAAAAGCCGATTTTGTCATCGCTAATCCGCCCTTTAATGATAGTGACTGGAGCGGTGAACTTCTGCAAAATGACGGTAGATGGGAATACGGCACACCACCGACACGTAATGCCAATTTCGCTTGGGTACAACACTTTGTTTATCACTTGGCGCCAAAAGGTGTGGCAGGTTTTGTTTTGGCAAAAGGCGCGCTTACTTCCAAATCTTCCGGCGAAGATGTTATTCGCAAAAATTTAATAGAAGCGGGACTGGTAGATTGTATTGTAAATCTTCCGCCAAAACTTTTTTTGAACACGCAAATTCCGGCATCACTTTGGTTTCTTTCCAATAAACGACATGGATTTAATGGCGACCGCAAACGTGATGATGAAATTCTTTTTATAGACGCGCGCAATCTTGGGCATTTGATCAATCGTCGTACGCGTGAGTTTTCCGATGAAGATATTGCCAAAGTAGCAAGCACCTATCACGAATGGAGAAATAAAGACGGGAAATATGAGGATGAGCCGGGATTTTGTGCGTCGGTAAACTTGGAGAAAGTACGCGAACTGGATTATGTATTAAGTCCGGGGCGTTATGTGGGGCTAGCAGAAGTGGAAGATGATTTTGTATTTTCCGAGCGATTTCCAGAACTGCAAAAAGAATTTGAGAATCAGCTCAAAGAAGAAGCCGAACTCAACAAGCGGATTTTAGAGAATTTAAGCAAGATTGATTATAAAGAATAATATAAATTTCCTTATTATCTTTTTTTCTTGAAAAAGATAATATAACGTTCTATATTATCTGCATGAAGAAATACACATCAGGACAATTGAAAAGTACTCAAAGTATATTTATGGGT
>WFTC01000014.1 GCA_015485665.1 Candidatus Altimarinota bacterium | reverse complement strand
ACGCCCAATTTGGCATCAGGAAACATTTGCAATACTGCTTGAGCCAAGACATGAGCTGCAGAGTGACGCATTGCATAAAGTTTGTCTACTTCTTTTTCCATTTTTCAGTTTATAAAGAACATAACGTAAAGATTAAATCAAAAAAGCAAGATATTAACAAGACACACATTGTAAGATATTGCCACTGTCTATAGACTGATATCATGCGACTAAATTGGCTCAAGTTAGAAGATTTTCGTAATTACTCCTCACTCTTTCTTGATTTGAAGGGGATTTCCACTTTGGCATTGGTGGGAGAAAATGCACAAGGCAAAACAAACCTTTTGGAAAGCATTGCTTTTTTGGCGCTTGGTAAATCTTTCAGATCAAGAAAAGCAATGGAAAGTTTAGCGTGGGAGAGACCTTACGGCAGGGTAAAAGCGGGTATTGAGTACAAAGGAAAAGAAAAAGAATTGGAGATTTTTTTTCAGCGCAATCCTGAAATACGTGTATTTAAGCGCAACGGAGGCATAGTGAAAGCACAAGAATTTCTTGGCACATTGCGTGTTGTTATTTTTACACCCGATCATATGCAAATGCTTGGAGGCAGTCCACGATTAAGGCGCAGATTCATGGATCGTGTTTTGGTTCAGTTGGATTCTGTTTATGTAGACGCTTTATCAAAATATCAAATTATTTTAAAGCATAGAAATGCTTTGCTCAAACAGATACAAGCAGGCAGATCCGATCAGTGGGAATTGGATTTATGGGATGCCAGACTGACTCATGAAGCGGAGAGAATATGGATTGCAAGAAAAGACTTCATGCAGTCAATAAGCAAAAAGTTGACATCTTTGTATCAATCTATATCTAAAAGTAAAGATGAGTTAAGAGTGATTTATAGACCTGAAATGGAGTCTTTTGAAGAAAGGTTGCTAGCTTGTTTTGACAGTGATTTGCGCAGTGGCTCAACATCTTTGGGTCCGCATCGTGATGATTTTATTCTGGAACTAAACGGACATTCTTTGTCAGAATTTGGATCAAGAGGTGAAGCTAGAAGTGGGGTATTGGCTTTGAAGATTGCACAAATTTATTATATTGAGGATCGTTGCAAGCATAAACCGCTTTTACTTTTGGACGATGTTTTTTCCGAACTTGATGGATGCAGGCAAAAACAGCTCTGTATACTCTTGAAAGATTATCAAACTGTAGTAACGACAACTTCCATTGATCATATTAAGGGACTGCAGGATGCGAAAGTTATTCTTGTAAAAGAAGCCAAGTTAAACCCATTACTTAGTTAAGCATGGGGCTTTTGTAGAAATACAATTTATGGTATAATAAAAAAATTAAAGTATATTCAGGTTTTATGAAATTGATTGTCAGTATAATTCTAGCAATGCTTCCGGCAATTATGTGGGCGAGTATTTTCTACAAAAAAGATCCGGTTTATAGACCTAAGGCGATTCAGACATTTTTACTTGGAATGGCCTCCGTTTTGCCAATTTTACTTTATAAATGGAGCTGGGAGCATTTACCGGCTTTAAATATTTTCACATATACAAACGAGGTAAGGTTGGATATTTTTGGATTTACTGATTACATGTTTTTACCTCTTGGAACCGTATTCGCATTTTTATTTGTTGGAGTAGTTGAGGAATGGATGAAAATGTTGGTTGTGCGTAAAGCTGATAGAGGTTTTTTCAGAAATATTGATGATGCGATTGAATTTGCGATTATGTCCGCTTTGGGTTTTGCATTCATAGAAAATATTCTTTATTTCAACTCAATTTGGCAATTGCAGGGGATAAACGTTCTTTTTGTATCTTTTATTTTTAGGAGTTTGTTTTCAACTTTTGCGCATATACTGTTTTCAGGTATATTCGGGTATTTTTACGGTATAGCTTATTTCGCTGAGCCAATTTGGTCAGAAAGACAAAGATTAAATAGACATCCTTTTGTTGATTTTTTTCATAGAATTTTCCACATGAAAAAAAATAGAGTTTTTGGAATGGAAAAAATGAGTGAAGGTCTATTTATGGCTGTGATATTGCATGCATCTTTTAATCTTTTTCTTGAATTGAAGTTAAACTTCTTCATGGTGCCTTTTTTGGTTTTTGGCTATCTTTATTTAGATTATTTGTTTAAAGAAAAGGAAAATTTAAAAGCTTACGGTTATCTTGTGGGTGAAGATTCTCCGGTTCATGTCCATCATCTTATTTGGCGTCATGCAGGCCCTGAACGAATAAGACGTTGGAGAAAAACTAGAAAAAATATCGTAAAATAAAAGGATTGCTCTAAGCCTTGATTCTCTGTTAAACTCTTTTGGCTCTAATTAAAGACTTAAACTGTTCTTTTGTATGTCAATGGACAAAATCGTAGTAAAAGGTGCGTCTATGCACAATCTGAAAAATATAGATGTGGAAATTCCAAGAAATAAACTAACCGTAATTACGGGTCTTTCAGGATCAGGAAAATCAACTTTGGCCTTTGATACGATTTATGCGGAAGGGCAAAGGCGTTATGTTGAATCTTTGTCCACCTATGCTCGTCAATTTTTGGGGGTGATGGATAAGCCGGATGTGGAAAGTATTGAAGGGCTTTCTCCAGCAATATCAATAGATCAAAAAACTGCTCCTCGCAATCCACGTTCAACTGTTGGCACAACAACGGAAATTTATGATTATTTGCGCTTACTTTTTGCAAGGGTTGGATTGCCGCATTGTCCTGTATGCAAAAAAGCAATTGTGCGTCAGTCAGCAAGTCAAATAGTTGAGCATGTAAAAGCAATGGAAGAAGGACGTAAAATTATGCTTTTAGCACCTCTTGTGAATGGAAAGAAAGGTGAACATAAAGGAGTGATTGAAAAAGCAAAGAAAGAGGGATTTGTACGTTTGCGTATAGATGGAGAGATTTATTCCATTAATACTTTGCCGGAATTGGAGAAGAATAAAGAGCATTACGTTGAGGTCGTTGTAGATCGTTTGCTTGTCAAAGACTATTCGCCAAGATTTAAAGAGTTAAGTACCGGAGAGAAAATAGAATTGCCAAATCCGGATGCAAGCCGTTTGGCGGATTCGATTGAAACTGCACTTGCTCACGGACAAGGAGTAATGATGGTATTGGATCATGATACGGGAGAAATTCATAAGTTTTCGGAAAATTTCTCTTGTGAAGAACATCCAGAATTTGCATTGAGTGAAATAGAACCTAGAAACTTTTCCTTTAACAGTCCTCATGGAGCATGTGAAACTTGCCATGGTCTTGGAACAAGGTTGGAAATAGATCCCGAACTTATTATTCCCAATAAAAAATTGAGTCTTTCAGAAGGAGCTATAATGCCTTGGGCTTCAAGTAGCTCTCACTTGACTTGGTACATTCGCATACTTACGGAAGTTTCTAAAAAACATGGTTTTTCAATGGATGCGCCAATTGACAAATTGAGTGATGATGCAATGCAAATAGTGCTCTATGGAACTGGAGAAGATAAATATAATGTAAAGATGGAAAGCCATAGCGGACATTCAAAGGCTGAATTTAATACACGTTATGAGGGTGTTATTCCGAATTTAGAACGTCGTTATCTTGAAACGGACTCTGATTATTCAAGGAGAAAAATTGAGAAATACATGCAAATTCTTCCATGTCCCGCATGTGAAGGTAAACGTATTAAACCTGAATATCTTGCAGTGACTATTAACAATAAAAATATTGCAGAAATAAGTGCAATGTCAATTTCAGAAGCGCGTGATTTTTTTGACAATATATTGCTTGGGGAAATGCAGAAGATAATAGTTGAGCCAATTCAACGTGAACTTAAGGCAAGATTGAATTTTTTGGATCAAGTTGGGGTAAGTTATCTTACTTTGGATCGTGCATCCAATACTCTTTCCGGTGGTGAGGCTCAGCGTATTCGTCTGGCAACTCAAATAGGTTCTCATTTAATGGGAGTTCTTTATGTTTTGGATGAGCCATCAATAGGCTTGCATCAAAATGATAATGAAAAATTGATTCAAACTATGATCGCTCTGCGTAACAAAGGTAATACGGTTATTGTAGTTGAACATGATGTAGATACTATGTTGGCTGCGGATTATATATTGGATATAGGTCCCGGAGCTGGGAAGCATGGTGGCATGGTTGTTGCCGCAGGAACTCCGGAAGAAATAATGAAAAATAAAAACTCTGTAACAGGACAATACCTATCTGGAGAGAAAGTTATTGTTTTTCCAAAGGAAAGACGTAAAGGCAATGGAAAATATCTTGAAGTTATAGGAGCTATTGAAAACAATCTTAAAGATATAAGTGTTTCTTTCCCTCTTGGCACTTTTATTTGTGTAACAGGCGTATCAGGTTCCGGAAAATCAACTTTAGTAAATGAAATTTTGGTTAAGAAAGTTTCAGTTACTCTAAACAGAGGAAAGAAACATGTTGGAGCCCATAGAGATTTGCGAGGAATAGAAAATCTGGATAAATTGATCAATATTGATCAATCTCCCATTGGACGTACTCCCCGTTCCAATCCGGCAACCTATACCGGAGTATTTACAGATATTAGAGATATTTTTTCACAAACTGCAGAGGCACGCATGCGTGGTTATAAGCCCGGACGATTTTCTTTCAATGTAAAAGGTGGTCGCTGCGAACTTTGCCAAGGAGACGGTGTAAAAAAAATAGAAATGCATTTTCTTCCTGATGTTTATGTGCCTTGTGAGGTTTGCAAAGGACAACGTTACAATAGAGAAACTTTGGAAATTACATACAGAGGTAAAAATATAGCTCAAATTTTAGATATGACAGTAGATGAAGCACATGATTTTTTTGAGGCGATTCCTAGTATAAAAGGTAAACTGGAAACACTCTCAAGAGTTGGACTTGGTTATTTACACTTGGGTCAGTCTGCTCCAACACTCTCAGGAGGAGAGGCGCAAAGAATAAAATTGGCCTCGGAACTTTCAAAGCGATCTACAGGCAAGACTCTTTACGTTCTTGACGAACCTACAACAGGTTTACATTTTGATGATGTACAAAAACTGGTTACAGTACTTCAAGAATTGGTGGATGGAGGAAATACGGTTCTTGTGATTGAACACAATTTAGATCTTATAAAATGTTGTGATCATATTATTGATATGGGTCCTGATGGTGGATCCGGAGGGGGCTTAATTGTTGCACAAGGTACTCCTGAAGAAGTAGCTAAAAAAGAAAAGGAGTCTTATACAGGGAAATGGCTTAAAAAGATGGGACTTTGAAAGATTAGTTGGATATTTTTTCTGGTACAGCATAATCTTTCCCAAATTTACATATAGCATCACAGTTATTAATAAGGTCTGATGCTAAAATATACTTGTGTCTTGCCCAGCAAACTCTAAGATTTGGTTAGAATTTTCAACATTATAGCATACAAATCATAATTTCTGTGGTTCCAACGGAACTCACATTCTTTCAGGTAAATATGGAATTTATGTGAAGCCACTCCATTGAATTTGGACAAAAACACTTCAATATTTTTTCTGATGATATGGCGTTATTTTGCTTTGCTTAAGCATGTTTCTAGGATATTACCTCCTAGTTTACTGGGCAAGACCCTATCGCAATTATATAAGTTTTATTATGATATTAAAATCATTTATCAATCATTCCGTATATCTATTTGTGAGCATACTCTAATTAAGTCTTTTTTAATTAAAAATAGTAAAATTTAATAAAACTTAATGAAATCATAAAAATATC
>WFTC01000013.1 GCA_015485665.1 Candidatus Altimarinota bacterium | reverse complement strand
GGTATATACATTTTTGAAACTCTCGATATATCCTCTTTTATTACACCTTTCAACTGCAATTCATCACAAACAGCATAAACTGTAGATCTATTTATCTTTGTTATTTTAGAAATCTCCTGTGGAGTAAGTCCGCCATTTTTTAAAAGTAAAAGATAAATTTGAATCTGTTTTTCCGAAAAATTCAACGATTTTAGCAAAATTTCAATCATGTTGTCAGTAGATTATAAACATTAAAAGACAGTTTAGAATAGTTACATTTTAGCATAAAATAAATATAAACGTCAATCACTCATTGACAAAAAACATTGAATCAAATAGGATCATTTCTTAACTTTATTTAACCAATAATTATGTCTAATAAAATAGCTCAACATACTGATAGCCCAACCCAGAATTCTGTAACTACTACACCAGAGATAGAATCCTTAAGAGGTAAAAGAATATTAATAGTAGGTCAAGAGTATAAAAGTGATTATAAAGATGAATTTTCAAGAGTAACTGGTGAAGATACTACTTATATTCGGCGTACTAGACAATCTACCGAAAAAATAACAGAACAAATTATAGAACAAGAAGCTGATATTATTCTAATAGAATTCTTTCTTCAACCCAGAATGAGCAATGGAACAGAGATCAGTCAAGAATTAAGAAGAAGAGGCGTAAGTACACCAATCATAATTTTTACTGATATTGCTGGTATTGATGATGAAATTCTTGAAAAAATTATAATAGCAGGCAATGTTTCAGGAGTTATACACCGAAGCAAATCAGATCCTAAAGATTCTATAAAAAAGGTCGTCGAATTTATAAAATCACAAGAAACAAGCGTAAATCCTGAAATCAATGAACAAGAATTAGACGCAGATTTTCTTAAGGAAATACAAGATACTATTAGGAGAAATCTTTTGGATGCACTTTTTAAAAGAGACATTTGGGAGAAATATCAGGATTTATTGCAAAGGCAAGAAATAATAGATAGAACAGAATCTCTAAGAGAACAGAAAATATTAATGATAGATGATGAGTCGAATATGATTGAAAGATTTATGCCTAAATTATTGGTGGCAACTAATGGAAAAGCATATTTCATTCTGCATAATCAAAAATCTGCTGATGAATTAGTAGAAGAAATTATGAAGAAACAAGCTGACATGATTCTAATGGATTTATCTTTAGCTTACTACATTACGGGAACAGATATAACAAGTAGATTAAGAGAAAAAGGTGTAAATACACCAATTGTTATATTTACTGCTAGTAATACTGACGATGAGATGTATAGGAGAGGTCTTAAAATTTGCGGTGCCTCAGATGTTATACATAAAAGTGAGTATGATACCGACGGTTCCATAAGAGAAATTGCTGAATTTATGAAAAGCTAGTTATAAACTAATTAATTTTTAACCAATACATATTATGTCTAAAAAAAATAGAGCAGCCTGTTGGCAACCCAACTAATAATCCTATAACTACTAATACAACAGAAGTAGATGCAAAAATCAAAGATAGTACATCAGAGAGTCGTACAGCAATAAGTGAAATCATCTCTCCTGAGATAACACTTGAAAAATTCAATCAATTATTAGAAAACTTAGGCTTCACTAGAAAATATAACAAGCTACCAGAATCTAGAGAAGACTACGCACCACTAAAAGGGAAAAGAGTCTTGATTGTTGATGACACAATGAGTGTAATAACTGAATTTATACCAGTATTATTGATTGCAACAGAAGGTAATGCTAATTTTTTACATCATCAGGATCAAGACACTAATGATTTAATTGAAGATGAAATTGAAAGAGTAGTTAATTCAATTATTGCCGAAAATCCCGATATTGTTTTAATGGATTTAATGTTAGCAAATGGAATAAGAGGTACTGAAGTTGTAAGAATTTTGGGAAGATATGGCTTTGACACAAGCAAAGTTATCGGTTTTTCATCACTTAGTGGCAGAGACATTATTGAACAATTTGAAAACGCAGGAGCCTTCACTGCTACCAGTAAAAGTACCCGGCGAGGTGGTCCGGCTGATGTCGTAACAAGAGTTGCACGTGTAGTCAAAAACATGGATAAGAGCAAGGCAAGTATATAAATCTAAAAAGTAACAGGTGTTTTGCATTTAATAATAAAAGCTACGCGGAAAACAATTATGAAAGAAAAAGATACAAAAATGTACGCTTCGGGGACGTTGCACTTTCGCTCGTACCTCGCTCACCCTCGCCTAACACAGTATATGAGGTTCGCTCGTTGCACTTCGCTCTCCCATATTTTGCTCCACTTCGTTCCGCAAAACATCGCATATACTAAACGTTATATGAAATAATTTTTGGGCAACTATAATCAAACATTATGAGCTACTTTATTATCATTCGTGGTCCACTAGGTAGTGGAAAATCCACATTATCCGAGAAACTCGCTAAAAAACTCGACGCAAAACTAATTGCAATAGATGAGGTGCTCGAAAATCTTGACTTAGATAAAATTGACGAGAAAGAGAGGTGTATTCCCGCAAAAAACTTTATCAAAGCAAGCGAAAGTGTATTACCAGAAGTCAAAGAACAATTACAAAATGGTAAAATAATCATTTTTGACGCTTGCTTTTATCACAAAGAAGTTATCGAGCACCTCATCCAAAACCTTCCTTTTCCGCACCACATTTTTACCTTAAAAGCACCATTAGAACTTTGTATCAAAAGAGATAGTGAACGCAACAAAACTCATGGCGAAGGTGCGACATGGGCTGTTCATTCGCTCGTTTCACGGTTTGATTATGGCAACAATATTGATGTTTCAGGAAGTATTGAAGATTCATTGAGTTCTATACTTTCCTATTTACCAAAGCCCAAAACAATTTTTACTTTATAATTTGAACAATTTTATGTCTGAAGTCCCCGAATACAAACCAAATCAAGAAAAGATTGCGGTGATCAACCGCGCCAAAATGGAATCCTTAACAGCGTATAATGAAGAATTTCTGATTCCACATGTAGCTGAAGGCGAAGATGTGTTAATCGGGCACAGTTTTACAGACGGTGATTTTTATTTAAAATGTAATTTTTTGGCCTTTGCTGAAAAGTTAAAAGTAGTGACACCAGAAAAACTTGAAAAGCTTTTCGAAGCTGTCTGCAAGCTGGAACAGCAAGCCTATGATCTAGATGAAGATAAAAGAAGATTACTTCATTTATGTTGGAGAACGGCAAGAATTGTCAGAAACTTGCTTGGAGATCCTGGCTCAGAGTTTAAAAGAAATCAAAGTTTTAGTGATTATGCGACTCAAACTACGGAAGGTAAAAAAGTTTGCGTAAAACCTCTTTCAGAAAGTAAGGGGCTTGCTGTTTGTGCAGAATACTCCCTACTCGCTCACCATGTCTTGGAAAAATTAGGTATCAAATCTTCTATAGTCGTCGGAGCATTCAAAGAGAATGTTGATGACCCGCTTGCCGACAGACATACGTTTCTGGTGCTTGAGAACGGAAAGTACGTTTTCGATCCGACACATTCGTTGGTTCAAAAAGATAGCTGGCCGCCAAAAGTATTCACATCAGAAACTCCTTTGACTGTTGATAATTTGAGAGATATGGTAACAGATGACACTAAACCATTCGGCAGACAAATCACGTGTACTGATATGCTAACGGAAGAAAAAAAGATTTACGGCACGGGAGCAGTATAAAATTGTTCAAATATTTATGGTAATTGTTTTGAGCACATCGCCTAACACAGTATATGCGGTTCACTCGTTGCACTTCGCTCTCCCATATTTTGCTCCACTACGTTCCACAAAACATCGCATGTACTGAAACGTTAGCCGATATATTGTGTCATCTCACCTTTTGAAATATGTCCTTAAATTTAAACAGTTACCAAACCAATTTATATCAAAAAATCGAACAAGAGGTAGAAACAGCCAAACATCCACTAGCTATTTATTTAGAAGGAGGACATTTTGATCCTAGATTGTGGGCAACACCTTTTTCTATAAATTCATTGAATGGAGCAATTGATTTAGCATCTACACTCGTGCGGCAATTTAAAAAAAGAATACGTATTGTATTAGGTGTTTTAATCGATGATCTTGACTCAAAAAAATCAAAAGGAATATTAATACCTGAAACATTAGAAACCATTTTCACACAATACCCAATTGTAAAGCGAGATCGCGTTCTTATTTCCTCAGAAAGAAATGCGAAAAATCGAGGTATTCAAACCCTAAAAAGGAAACTCCCTCACGAATTAATAACAGAAGAAAATGATAATCTATATTTTCTAGCCGACGATAGTCAACGCGTCTTAATCGCAAGAATTTGTGGCAACACTTGGATAGCCCATTGTGCAACAATAATGGCACAACACTACGCCGACGTCGGTCGACATTTAGATCAAAGATATCATCGGCAAACTTATCCTCAAATAATCATCGATTTTTCTGAATATTATGATCGAATAAAAGTAAATCGTGGTGCAGAGCTTGCGTTAGGGGTTTTTATAAATCGAACGGAGGCTACGCAAATTTGGAATGTATGCTTCAATGACCCTGACGGAGAACATTATTCAATCGATTATTTCACTTCAAACGACTATGAATAATCTTTTTCTCTTAATAAAAAAAATCGTTTATTTTTTACAATATCCATATTTGCATTTAAGACTCAGAAAAAAAGAAGGTATTTTTTATAAAATTTCGGGCTATCCCAAATACATCCCTTATAAACAATCTGGGGCTCACACTAGAAATGAATATAAGAAAATAAACTATAGCTGCGGCGTGGTATGCCTCAATACACTATTAGCTTATCATGGTATTCACCCTATTAAAACAATAAAGTTTTTAAAAGAAGCCGAGGCATTCGGCGCTATCACTCCCGAGAAAGGTCTAATTTATAAAAAAACAAAACGATTTTTAAAAAAATATTCATTGAAAGTAAAAATCCATTATTATCTCCCCCCCAAATTACTAGCACTTAGGTTAATACAATCCGGACCACTTATGGCTTCTACTAAAAATATAGATTCTGGACATCTTGTTGTAGTCAATGGAGTATATTTAAAAAAAGGACGTCCTCAACGTTTTCATATTTATGATCCTGAAACAGACAAAAATACGAAAATCGATATAAAAAATTGGCGCCGATTAACAAATTCCAGAGGATTGGAGATAAAAAAAAGATGACACAATACATCATATAACAATGAATAACTGGTTCACTCATTCCGCTTTGCTCCATTCGTTCACCCAAATTGCGCCTTGTAATAATATAAGTTTAGTAATATAACTCAAGTAAGTTGATAATCTAAGTTTAGCTAAAAAACAATGAGCGCAACTTCAGATATTCATGAACGTTGTACGAAATAAATTTGCGCCTTAAACTAAAAGCAAACTCGGAAAAATATGACTAATATTGAAAAACTCAAAAAGGAACTCGATGAAATCAAAGCTCGCAACAAGCGTGTCGAAGCTGATAAAGCATGGGAAACAAGCTGGACTCGCAAATTGATTATTTTGGTTCTTACTTATTTTGTAATCGTAATATTTTTCCTCATTGCAAAATTACCCGAACCATTTACGAATGCGGTTGTGCCTTCAGTTGCGTTTGTACTTTCAACCTTGACTGTGCCATTATTCAAGAAATGGTGGCTTAAAAATTTTCGCAAATGAACGGGCGCAAATTTACATCGTACAACAGCGGCTAAACGGCAATTTTTTGTATTTTTGCTTGTATTTCTACACATATCTGCTATCATATAAGTAGCCAAGTTACCGTTAATAACGGCCCAACTGGGTGACCACAGAAGCTCTTCCAAACGGAAGGGTTTTTCTGTATTATGGCTCAGCTTGGGGAGCCATGGGGTCGTAGTTTAACGGTAAAATAACTTGGTTGGTCACCCAGTAGATGCGAGTTCGAATCTCGTCGGCTCCACCAAGCACTTAAGTGTAAAAATACAAAAAACTGCCAAAATTTGACGGGTGTATGCCTATCGGCGTATTTTACACCCGTCAAACTTCGCTTATTCGCAAACGTTAGGCGAAATTGAGAATTTATCTTTAGCCATTAAATCTAAGAAAATATGAAGACAGTTTCGATTTTAATTATTGGAGCAGGATCAACAGGAATTTCAACAGCACTCAACTTATCACAGTCTTGAGTTAAAAATGTTTGTCTTGTGGATAAAAAATATGTAGGTTCTGGTCAAACTGGGCAATGTTGTGGTTTTGTTAGAACTTTTTACAATTCTAAAGAAATGGCCCAAATGGCATTTGATAGTTTAAAGTATATCAAGAAATTATGCCGAGAGTCTCCAGATCTGACATATGAAACAAAAGGTCTCTTAGTTATTGACAGTATTAATAATGCAAACAACATAAAGGAAAATGTTGAATTATTAAATTCACTCGGCATTAAGGCGAAATATCTTGAAGGAGAAGAGTTGCAAAAAGTTCATCCATTTTTAAAGACGGAAAATGTTTGCGCCTGTCTCGATCAAGAGGCAGGATATATCAATCCTGCAACGATAGCTAATTATCTGGCGGAATTATGCAAAAAGTCAGGTGTTGATATCTTTGAAAACACAGAAGTAACCAATATTCAAAGAAAAGGCAGTCAATTTATTGTTTCAACCAACAATGAAACATTTCTTGCAGACAAAGTTTTTAATGCCACCGCTGCGTTTTCAAACAAAATCAATAAATTTTTCGATATCAAGCTTGATGTAAAAGCTATCAACATTGATAATGCTTTTTATAGAGCGCCACTTGGCCCTAACAGACACCTAATAGCCATTGCTGATTTTGTTAATCATTTTTACATAATTCCTCACGAATCATTCATTGATGTAAGTTCTATAGCTCTTGATCTTAATAGAGAGATTGACCCAGATACGCACGATTTCGATTTCTCTCATGATGTTGTCACAGAGTATTTAGAAGATATATCAGAGAGGATTCCCGAGTTGAAAAAATCATCTTCGATTGGCGGTTTCAACTCTTGTATAGATGTTACTCCAGACTATTACACTATCCTTAGCGAAATCGATGAGGTACCAAATTATTATTGTGCTACTGGTTTTAGTGGGACAGGCTTCAAACTCTTTCCTATGATTGGTAAGCTCATGGCAGAATTGATAATGGGCAAAACTCCGAAACTGTTAGAATCATTTAGATACAATAGATTTGCAGAGGGGAAAATGAGGAAAGAAGTTAGCGACAGTTATTTCGTTAAGGAATAATGATAGACAAATTCTCAACTCAAGGGGACGTTGCACTTTCGCTCGTACCTCGCTCACCCTCGCCTAACACAGTATATGAGGTTACGAAGTCTTGCAGACTTCTCTACCCAAATTGCTCCCGTTGGTCGCAACGTCGCATATACACAAACGTTATACGCAATTCAAAAAATATTTGTTTAAGAGTTAAAATGATTATATGCTTTCTAAAAAAAGAGGGGGACAATGTTGTGTTTTCTTCCGCTTCGCTACAGAAACCGAATTATTTATAAAGTTTTAAATAATTACATAAGAATATGAAACAATTAGTTTTAGATAGAAGTAAATTAAAAAACATTAATCCGGAACTAATAAATGGAAGGGATGTTTTTGTGGGGTTTAATGAACCGGAGTTTAAGATTTCATCCAAGAGAAAAAATATCTATGATTTAGATTCAAAATTAAATGCAAGATTTATTACTCATTTTTTACCAGCAGTAGATATTGCAAGAGTCATGAAAAAAAGACCAAGACTTTTTATTGTGAGTGCCATTAATATGGCATTACTTTGGAATGCTCACAACGAAGAGGAAAAAAAGATAATGCTTGCAAATAACTCAATCAAAATTGATTTTTTAAGGAATTTTTTTGATCGTTTTTTTACAAAAACATTTTCTTTAATTGAAATTGTAGTATCGCAAGATATTTTAAAAATTACAAAAAAAGAAATAGATATAGTTTCTGCTTTTTTATCTGAGGACAGATCGGACGAAATGTTAAAAGCAAAGTATCATCTCGCTCGTTTTATTTACCCTAAAGAATTTAATAAAACAGAATTTAGAACACTTTCTAAAGAAAAAAGGAGGATTGATGAAATTGACTTATCAAGAGCTATCAAATATGCCCTTTCTCATGCTTTTCTTTTTGGCGATGTAAATTTTGAAGGAAATTACATTCATAATGATATTGGCTATATTTCTATTGGTAACGAAAGTGAAGAATTTTTTAATGTAATAAGAGATATTTTATACAAATTTTTAGCAAAATATGGCGAACTTATTTTCTCAAGAAAAATTATATTAAAAAATAATCTTAAGGTTGTTGTAAGTAATAAGTTTAGGGTACCTCCACCATATAATGGGATGTACAAAGACAAAGGTAGTAAAAAAAATAGAGTAAGAGAGTTGTGCGAGGTAACTTATGAGAATAAAAGGAGGCTGGATTATTATAATTCTCAAGAAAAATTAAAAGATCAAATGGAATATATGTATAAAAATTTAATTTCAAAAAAAGATTACGAAATGTTCTGGAATAATTATAAAGAAAGGTATTTTGATTTAAAAAAAAGATATAAAGAAGCATATGGTATTCGTTCTGATTGGTAATTACAAAAAAATAAATTTTTGAAAAATGAAATTTATAATTAATGAGGAAAGCCTATCTGATTAATGAAAACGAAAAATATTTTTTGAACTCACTCCGCTACGCTCCATTCGCTCTCCCAAATTTTGCCGCGGTAAGCGCTAACGCGCACATTGTACCGCGGCAAAACTTCTCATAGTCTCGGACGTTGTACGAAAAAGGAAAAACTGATATAATAATTTAAAAATAATTATGAAACAAATTACATGGGACGATTTCCAAAGTGTAGAGTTAAGAGTTGGAACTATTATAGATGTTCAAGACTTTCCTGAAGCAAGAATTCCTGCTTATAAAATTACTGCTGATTTTGGCGGAGAAATTGGTGTGAAAAAATCTAGTGCTAAAATTACAGTTCTATATTCAAAAGAAGAATTATTGAATAAACAAATAATAGGGGTTGTTAATTTCCCACCAAAACAAATTGGTCCGTTTATGTCTGAATTTTTGGTGACAGGGTTTGTTCAAGAAGATGGAGCAGTAATTTTAGCAGTTCCAGATAAGAAATCCGTTAATGGTTCCAAATTGGCGTAAAATTTATTTGTCTACTCAAGGGGACATTGCACTTTCACTCGTTCCTCGCTCACCCTCACATAACAGCATATATGAGGTTTGGCTCTTGCAGAGCCTCAACTTTGGCAGTTGTCACACTCCGTGTTAGTTTATAACCATCCAACTGTCATGAAAGCCATTTAAGCACATTTTCTATATCCAAATGAGGAAAATTTGTATAAAAACTACAATTGTAAAGCCATATACCCCATGCCTTATAAAGCACATTAAGCTATGACTGATACAAACAGACTGAAAGAAAAACTACAATCACAAATTAACAAACTTTCAGATAAAAAAACAAAGTTATGGTGGGAAAATTATGTTAAACATAACACTAAATTTCGTGGTGTTGGCATGTCAAAGATTAGGCAAGAATTGAAAGAGTGGTATAAAAAAGAACATGTAAATGAATTGCCGCTCAATAAACAATTAAATTTAGCAATGTCTTTTTTTGCTGAAGAATACGCCGAAGATAAACTTGCCGGAATTTTGTTTTTGCAAATTTATCTTTACAGTAAATTTGATTATAAAATTTTACTCTCAAAGTTTGAATCAATTTTTGAAAGTGGATTTATTTATGATTGGAATATATGCGATTGGTTTTGTGTAAAGGTTTTGGGACATATCATAAAAGAAAACGGTATGCCTTGTGCAAAAGCAATTTCAAAATGGAATAATGCTAAAAATGTTTGGCAAGCAAGATGTTCAGTTGTTGCATTTGCTAATTTAAGCAAAGAAAAAGAATTTACCCCATTGCTTCTGCAATCTTGCTCAATCTTGATTAGAAGAGAAGAACGTTTTGCAAAAACTGGCGTTGGTTGGATATTGAGGGAGCTATCAAAAACGAATGAGAAAATTGTAATTGATTTTATCAATAAAAATAAAAAGCATTTTTCCAGAGAAAGTTTACAAAACGCATCAAAATATTTCAAAAAGAATCTGCCAAAATAAAAACCGCTTATTATACAACTAAATTCACCTAAACTCTTTCCTTACCTCACTACATAAATCATATAAATTACTCTTACTATGAATGGAAGCTTGTTTTGTGGCTTGGGGATAATGATATGACTTAATGTAGATGAAGCGAATAGCCCATACATGGAACGGTTTTTATAATAGGTCCGTTCTCCATATTCGGCAATTTTTTACGCAAACGACTTATATATACATCAATGGTATTTTGAGAAACAAAACGACGATGATCCCAAACATAATCTTTAATACGTTCTCTTGTAATTATTTTCCCATAGTTTCTGGTTAAAAGTTCCATAAGACAATATTCTTTACGGGTAAGAGGGATGCTATGACCAGCAATCGCAAAGTATCTGAACTGCCTGTTCATAACAATGGGACCGCAGATCAGTTCTTCACTACATGTATCATAACTTTCAATCATAATTTCACAAATTATATTTGCTGCTTCATCAACATGAACGGAATTTCCAATAAAAATACATCTGTCCAATATGGATCTAAAATAAAAACGAAACTCTTTTGTTTGAGGCAAAAGAAAAAATAATGGTGTTTTAGATGGCAATTCATCTATAAATCTTTCAAGCAAATCAAAAAAAATCGGCGGCGTATTCTCTGTAAAAATAACTGCATCGGTATCTGGTCTCCATTCTGACAATGCCCGTATCCGTGCACATATTGATTCAATATTCAAACGTTTTAGAGCTTGATGCAAAGAATTAACTTGCAAGGGTTGAGAACTTAAAATGATGCTTTGCATTGCATAAATAAATTAAAGCATCAAAAAGACTAATTTAAAAAAATGCAAATTCAAAAATATGATTCTATCAACAGCTTAAAAAGTTGTTATCAGATCTTGAATGACATGTTTTACTTGACTTTTATAAACTAACGCAAGCTTAGGCAGACAGTTTTAAGGTAGCTTCTAAAAAACTCCACCACACAAAGTAATGGAGTTTTCGCCGTATTGACAATATAGATACAAATTAGCAATCCATATAACGATCAATCTCCCAATCTGTAACTCTGATGTTGAATTCTTCCCATTCGCTACGTTTTGCTTCTATATAAAGTTTAGCGGTATGAGAACCAAGCATATCTTTAATTACTTCATCCGAATCAAGTGCATCTATTGCTTCACCAAGATTTATCGCAACGGTATCAATACCTTGCTTTTCCATTTCTTCCTTAGAAAGCTCCCAAATATTTTCTTCAATAGGTTTTGGAGCTTTAAGCTCTCTCTCAATACCATCCAATCCTGCTGCAAGCATAGCTGCAAAAGCCAAGTAAGGATTTGCAGAAGGATCAGCACATCTAAGCTCAATGCGAGCACCTTTCACAGCCTGAGATGGACTAAGGCGAGGTACACGCACCAATGCCGAACGATTTTGCTGACCCCATGCAACATTTACAGGTGCTTCATAACCTACAACAAGACGTTTATAAGAATTGACAGTCGGATTTATAAGTGCATTCATAGCTTTAATATGAGCAAATTGTCCGGCAATAAACTGTTCAGCCAATTCTGATAAATTATAAGTCCCCCCTTCCCTATAAAATTTATTTGTAGCATCCTCAATTGAGGCAAGAGATTGATGAACATGCATTCCACTACCGTTTTGACCAAAAAAAGGTTTTGGCATGAAAGTTGCATGCAGACCCATACGGTGAGCAACCGCCTTTAAAGTAAGCTTCAATGATTGAGCATTATCAGCCGTTCTAAGTGCATCACTAAACTTGAAATTAATTTCATGTTGCCCTGGTGCAACTTCATGATGAAGTGCCTCAACTTCAATTCCCATTTCTTCAAGCGCAAAAGCCATATGCCTTCTTATTTGCAAAGCTAAATCGCTTGTTTGATCAAAATAACCTGCAGTATCATGTGGAAGAGGGGCAATTTTACCTGATTCATCCTTTGTGAAGAGAAAAAATTCCAATTCAGGTCCTATATTGAAAGTAAATCCAAGGTCTGCTGCTCTCTTTAATTGTTTCTTTAAAATATAGCGTGGACAACCTTCAAAAGGTGATCCATCAGGTAAAAATACATCACAAATCAATCTGGCTGTCACATCTTCTCCGTTTTTAGTCCAAGGAAGTACTGAAAAAGTATTCAAATCCGGCCTAAGATACATATCAGCCTCCATAATTCTTGTAAATCCATCTATAGATGACCCATCAAACCATACATTATGGTCAATGGCGTCCTCAAGTTTATGCACTGGGATAGTTACGGCCTTTAAAACACCAAACATATCTGTAAATTGCATATCTACAAACTGCACAGCATATTCTTCACACAGTTCCAAAATTTGTTCCTTACTTGTTCCGGATTTTGGAAACTGAGCAAAAACATGCGCACGTCTTTTTGCACGAAGCGCATCCTTTGTATCAGCCTTAGTGGCATCGGCAAGGTAATTCATTGTTAAATGGGTTAAAGAGAATACATACAATTGATAACGACTTACAAAGACTTGAACAAGCAAGTTTTTTTTAAAAAAAAGTCATGTTTTTAAAAGCTACAATAAAGTATTGCCCCGTTAAAAAAAGTTAGCTAGAGTAAGTTTGTCGAAATTTTCTACAAGGATTTTACACTTGACATCTTGCTAATAAAATGGACTTGGAAAAAATTCTCACAGGGATAGGATTGAGTGAAAAAGAAGCTAAAATTTACCTTTCCTGCTTGGAACTTGGACCTTCTCCTGTTTCTAAAATTGCATTAGGAGCGAAACTAAATAGAGTAAGCACTTATGACATATTGAAAAAATTACTGCATCGCGGCTATGTAAGTGAAGTCAATCAAAACGGAACTAAGCATTTTTCTGCAACAGAACCGGACATGATTAAACATGACATGCGGCAACGTTATATAAATTTAAAATCGGCACTGCCGGAGCTAAGACGCATAAATGGCAGTACCCAACATCCGCACATCAAATACTATGAAGGAACAAAGGCCGTTAAAAAAATTTATTCAGATACATTACAATCTACAAGTGAAATACTTAACTATGCCGACTCAAGATTACTTCGCCAATTTTGGCCTGAGTATGATAGAGAATATGTAGCGGAGCGTGTAAAAAGGAAAATTTACCTGAGAGGAATTGCACCAAAAGATGAATACGGCAAAGCGGTCGCAGCCAAAGATAAATCTTCTTACAGAGAAATCAGGCTGGTAGAAAGTAAGCGCTTCCCTTTTTGCAATGAAATTAATATTTACAATGATAAAGTGGCAATTGTTTCATTCGGAAAAGATGAAGTGCTTGGCATGATAATTCAGAGTCAAGAAATTGCAGATACTCAAAGAGCAATTTTTAAAATGGCTTGGGCATTTGCAAGCAACACATATGAAAATTAAATTTCAGGATGCAATTTATGCCATTTTGTTGCTTGTTCATAAGTATAAGCAACTTTCAGGACTAGCGATTCCTCAAATTGAGGTCCCATAATTTGCAAGCCAACAGGAAGACCTTCCGAATTGAAACCGCAAGGAATGGAAATTGCCGGAATTCCAGCTGCATTTGCTGGAATTGTAAGAACGTCACACATATACATTGCAAGCGGATCGTCCAACTTCTCTCCTATCTTGAAAGCAACAGTTGGAGAAGAAGGTGCCATTAAAACATCAACTTCTTTAAAAACTCTTGCAAAATCCTCAATCACCAAAGTGCGAACACGTTGAGCTTGCTTATAATAAGCATCAGCATAACCTGCCGAAAGAACAAAAGTTCCAATCATGGTGCGCCTCTTAATTTCATCTCCGAAGCTATCTCCTCTTGAAGCAGCATAATATTCGTGAATATTTTTAAATTCACCTTCCGGCTTATAACCAAAACGTACACCATCCAAACGAGCCAAATTAGTGGATAATTCTCCGGGCGTTGTCACATAATAAATAGCCACCCCATACTTCATCATTGGCAAACTCACTTCTTTAAGAGTGGCGCCCAAAGCTTCACACTCTTTAAGAGCGGATCTCACTATATCTTGCACTTCTTCATCAACCCCTTCTTCAAAAAATTCTTTTGGAACTCCTATAGTCATACCACTGATGCCATCATCAAGCTCAGCGGTATAATCTAAAACCGGTCTGTCAGGCATGGTTGCATCATATGGATCCTTACCTGCAATAACATTCATTACAAGGGCGGCATCCTTAACGGTTCTGGTAATAGGTCCCACATGATCCCAACTTGATGCCATTGCATTTACTCCGAAACGACTCACTCTGCCATAACTTGGCTTGAAACCGACCACTCCACACAATGATGCAGGTTGCCGAATTGATCCACCGGTATCTGTTCCAAGTGCATAAAAGACTTGTCCGGCGGCAACGGCTGCTGCAGATCCACCTGAGGAACCGCCAGGCACCCTTGTTTTATCCCAAGGATTTAACACAGGACCAAAATAAGAAGTTTCATTTGATACTCCGCAAGCAAATTCGTCCATATTATTTTTACCTACAATAAGAGCATCCACTTCTTTAAGCTTAGTCACAACACTTGCGTCATAAGGAGATTTGTAATTTGCAAGCATCAAACTGCCGGAAGTTGTAAAACTTCCTTTCATATTGAAAAGATCTTTCAAAGCTAGGGGAATGCCGGCTAAAATAGGAATATCATCGCCATTGGATATTTTTGCATCAAGCAAAGCGGCACGTTCCGTAGCATATTCTTTCGTAATGCTGATGAAAGAATTCAAATCTTTACTCTCCTCAATGCGATGCAAAGATGCATCAAGTAAATCCTGCACGCTAAAAGCACCGGCTTTAAGCCCTTCATGCGCATCCGTAATTGTCATGTTATTAAAATCAAGCACTACATTATTCTATTAATCCGTATTTGGTGATCCACAACAGGCAAAGCGGCAGTGGATAGTAAATCATCGGCTGTTGCCAAAGAATGATCAACTATGTCTTCTCTCATTATATTCTCAAGACCGGCAACCTGACAAGTTTCCAACACTCCTTTTGTATTTACTTCTTGGAGCATTTCAACATAGCTTAGAATTTCAGTAAGCTGAGGTAAAAAACGGTCAAGCTCTTCATCACTAAGCCTCAGCCGTGCCAAGTGAGCAATTTTTTTAACATCATCTTTACTAAGCTTCATACAAAAAAATTTTTAGCAGCGTGATTGTAGCAGTGTAAATTTAATATTAAAAGCCTTTGTATTAGTCCAATACATAATGAATGTGGCGCATCTTTTGCCATTTAGCTATAATACATCCGTAGCCTGTTTTTTATGGAAAAAAGCCTTCGTACAATCAGCAAAGTTTCATTCTTTTTCTTTCTTGCTTTCGGAATCTTGCAGATAGGTGCAACCATGCTTGTTATGCAAGGTGCAAAAGAAAACTTGATAATGCTAATACTAAAAACTCTGGATTTGCCATTTTTATTTGCAGGCCTCACATATGGATCCAGTCGACTGAGCCTACATATAGGAAATATAACCGGCAACTCAAAAAAGCCGGCTTATCTTTGCGCAGGATTGGCAGGTGTGTTATTTATCTTAGCCTTATATATTAATTTCATGCTGCCCGATGCAACCATCCAATAAAAAAATATCGGTCATGGCCTTTGGCACTTTTGACTATTTTCATGCGGGACATGAAGACTATCTTAAACAAGCTAAGACTTTGGGAGATGAATTGATTGTTGTAATTGCAAGAGATGAAACAGTAAAAAAAGTAAAAGGGAAAAGCCCGATGTATTCAGAACGCAAACGTCTTAGAGATGTAAGCCGCTGCAATTATGTTGATAAAGCTATTCTCGGTTATAACGATGATAAATATAAAGTGCTAAAAAAAATAAAACCTGACATAATTGCACTAGGATATGATCAATTTGTTTTCACTTACGGACTTAGACAACTTTTCATAAAAGAAAAAATGAATACAAAAATTGTTCGCTTAAAGGCTTTTCAACCTCAAAATTTCAAGAGTTCAATAATTCAAAAGACTCTCTCCACCCACAAAAAATGCGCCCCACTTACAAGCACAAATTCAAAAGACTCTTAAAGCTTGCACATGCGAATATTACTCGCAATGCTTATATAAGCATCACCACAACGGTGATGATGGCTTTGATTTTATTTGTTTTCAATGTCGCATGGTCTTTAAACGCACTTACACAAAAAAGCTTGAATGAACTGGAAAGTAAAGTGGATCTTATTGTTTATATCAGTGATGACACTTCGCTCTATGATATAACCGATATGCAAAATGCAATTGAAGGATTATCAGAAGTTTTGGAGGTAAGCTACACAAGCAAAGAAGAAGCATTAAAGACCTTCCTAAAATTATACCCGGAAAAAGAATCACTGTTTACAGATTACGGTCTAGCAAACCCTCTACCTGGCAATTTTCGTATAACTGCAAATTCAGCTCAAGACCATGAAAAAATACTTCAATATCTGAAAGAATCTCCTTACGCCCCTTACATGCTTGATGTTGAAAGCATGAATGAAAATAAAACTATCATGGAAAGACTTATAAAAGTAAAAAATATCAGCAAAACACTTATTTTTGGTATCATGCTTGCATTCACAGCTGGATCAGTGGTAATTGTTGTAAATGCCATACATTTGAGCATTTTTACAAGAAAAAAAGAAATTCAAATTATGCAGATGGTGGGTGCGCACCCTGATATGATTCGCCTACCTTTTTTGATTGAAGGTGCCATATACAGCTTAACCTCAGTATTGTTCAGCTTTATATTGCTATATTTATTCATGCTTGGAACGGGACTTAAAGATCTTCTCAGTTTCAAAAACGACTTGCAAATCATATTACTTTTAAGCACGCAGATGGGTACCGGTCTGCTTATAGGACTTGGCTCAAGCTTAGTCGCAATTAATTTTTACCTAAAAAGAAATTTTGATTTAGAAAAATGAAGCATAATAATTTCACAGCCATCATACTTAAAAAAAGACATGTTTTTGAAAGGGATCTATCACTGGTTTTATTGGATAAAAAAGGAAAGCGCATTGAAGTAATTGCAAAAGGTGCAGGTTATGGCAAATCCCTAAGAAGTGCCCATCTGGAAGCAATGAATCTGATTAAAGGCAGCTTATATAAAGGTAAAAATAAATATTTTTTACAAGAAGTTGAGTGCCAAGAAAGCTTTATACACCTAAAAGAAGATTTAGATAAAATCATAGAAGCCGGCTTGCTACTTCAACTAACGGAACTGAGCGTACTTACAAATGATCCTCATCCGGAAATTTTTGACTTACTTTTGTCCAGCTTTACAGAATTGAATAAAAAAAATGTTCAAACTCACTTGCTTGATATGAGTTTAGTTCAATTAGCTAATCATTTAGGCTTTCTTCCAAATTTTCGTGAATGCAGCCAATGTCATGAAGATCAAAAAGAACGACATCTACACTGGGATATGAAACAAGGTACATTACATTGTGAAAATTGCAGCCCTTCACAAAAACCGCTTCAACTAAAATACAGAAAAGCAATGGAGTTCTTTCGCATGAGACATGTCTCACAGGCAAATAAAGTAAAACTGAGCTTTGAAGAACAACAAGAAATACGCAAACTTACTTATCAACTCTTTGAAGCTCATCTACAAAAGCCTTTAAAAACTTTGTCTTTCTAATCTTTTTCAGTTTAAATCTCACTTCTATCTTGCCAATGAGCGCTAACAAAACGCTCACCTTCCAAGCCTTTGAGATCTTTACAACTGCTTCTGTGAATACGTATATTCCTTCCACGAGTAACATAGCCTATAATCGGCACACCAAAAACAGGTTTACAACAAGCGCTTAATAAAGTCGGAAGTTTTTCCTCCCCTGTCACAATAACCAAATGACTAGGATCTTTAACATCACACTTTTTTTGAACATTTTTTTTATTCGACTTTATCGGCATAGTTCCAAAAAGAGTCTTTATAACTTGCCCGATTGTAATGGAACCTAAAGCAATTGACTCTAAAATTTGTTCACGCTCGGAAAAATCTCTCTGCTTACCGGCATAATCTTTAAGCAAAGTTAATCTTTCATCCAAAAGTTTCTCTCCAAGCTTATCAAGTTCTTTATTTAAAATATCACGTCCAGAAGCCACATTTGAATCACGATCTTGCCTATTAAACCAATTTTTAATTTTCGCCTGAGCGTAAGATGTCTTGGCGATACTTAACCAATAACGATTAGGAGAAGCATTGCTGCGTGTGCCAATTTCAACCTGTTGACCATTCGTTAAAACATAATCCAAAGGCACTATGCGACCATTTACTTTAGCATGTGCCATTTTGTGACCCACTTCCGTATGTACGGCATAAGCAAAGTCAATCGGCGTTGCACCTCTTGGAAGCTCTATCACATCACGATTCGGTGTAAGAACAAAAATTTTATCCGGAAATAAATCTATCTCCATCCCTTCTTCTTTTTCTGCCAATCCTCTAAGCCAAGCCATCTGAGTTTCAAGCTTAGGTTCCAATTTAAGATTCTCCTGACTCCGACCTTTTCTAATATTGTCTAAATCTTCACTGCTCAATCCATAATCTAATAATATCTTTTCCACTTTACTCCTATCTTCAGGGAAAATATGCTGATAACGCTCCACCCAATCTTTTACAATTCCCTCAAGCTCAGGAAATCTTTTTACAATTGCTTTCACCTTTTTCATTGATGATTGAAGAGCTTTATGCCTATTTAAATCAAAAGTTCGAACAATTTTTTTACCCAATTTGTAATTTGTATGAGAGGCAATTCCAATTTCAGATTCCCTATGCATACGCTCAGTACGAATTTGAATTTCCGTAGGTCTTTCATAGAGCTGTACACCCAAACCTAAAACTGTTGTATGCAAGCTCCTGTAGCCATTTGGCTTAGGTACGGCAACATAATCTTTAAAACGATCTTGCAAGGGCACAGTATGTGCATGAATAATACCGAGAGCAGTATATAAATGAGCAACCTTCTCTTCATTATTGCAAATCATATCTGGTAAAATCACACGCAGAGCAAAAAGATCTTGAATATCATCCACATTTTCCGTGTCTTTACGTTGCATTTTTTGATAAATACTCCACAAATGCTTCATTCTACCTTGAACCTCCAAAAAATCCACTCCAGAACGCTGCAAAAGTTCTACCACTTCATCTCTTACAAGATTGATATAGCTATCACTTTGTCGCCTATATTCAGACAGTTTATGCAATAAAGAATAAAAGGCTTCCTTTTCCAAATACTTAAAACATAAATCTTCAAGTTCACTCTTAAATTGATAAATTCCCAAACGTGAAGCAATCGCCGCATGCAACATTAAAGATTCTCTGGCTATACGTTCTTGTTTAGACTTGGGAACAAAATCCAAAGTTTGCATATTATGTAAACGATCAGCCAATTTTATAAATACAATACGAATATCCTTTGCCATAGCCAAAAACATATTCCTCCATTCTTCACTTTGATCTGATTCTGAAGATATTTTTACAACGGATAACTTCTCCATACCCTCAACCAAAGTTGCCACATCTGAACAAAATTTTTGTTCAATATCTTCGGAAGTTAAAAAAGTATCTTCCGTCACATCATGCAAGAGACATGCTTGAATGGATACAAGATCCGGATTCAAAGCTAAAAGCAAGGCTGTAGCTGCAACAGGATGAGTAATATAAGGCTCTCCGGAATAACGAAACTGACCGGAATGAGCCGCATAAGCACATTCATAAGCTGCATCTATAGCCTTAATATCAAGGTCGGGACGCTCCCTCTCAATACGTTTACGTAAAATGCTGTAATCCATGTTCCCAATACTAAATCAAAATGACGCATATAGCAATTGTCAATCACAGCTCAGACTCCTGAATAATCAAATCAAGATCTGAACCTTGAATATCCACAACTTGAATGCCTTTTACCAATGCCTCCTCATTCAGATCAATATCAAAAATACGCCTGTCTATATCTGCAAGAAGAATGTCATAATACTCAATGAGTTTTTTATATGCCAAATAACGAGCACGAAGACTTACAACTTCTTCCCCTCTAATAATAAAAGCCTCCAAAGCAGCATCAGCTCCATAGGCATCCAAATTTCCAAGTTTATCAAAAAAACGATCTTCCATAATATCTTTCTCATTCTCAACCTGAGTAAACTGACTCACAAGATTATCCGTCTTTGCACGAAGCTCTTTCAACTCTCTTTCACCTTTAGAATAAAGATACCTCAATTCATCAGCATAATCGGAAAGAGTCGCCCTTCTATCTTTAGATTGATCCAAAAGATCCTGAACATCAACTTGCATAGATTCGTACAAACGAGCAAATAAACGAATAGAATCCGTCATGCTGTTTTCACTTGCAACTCCACCCAAATTTACTCCTGCATCAATAGCTGGATCAGGCTCAGATTCATTCATACCAAGAAGTAATCCGGCATAAATAGTTCCACTTTGAGACTCACTTACTTCCATGAAAGGTGTATCTTCATTTTCCTCTTTATAAATATCTTCAAACTCATTTACATTATTTTCAACAATATCAACATTGTAATCTTTATTAGACCATATCTTCCAAGTGGGCACCCATCTAACAGCACCATAAATCAAAGTTATGACAATAAATAAAATAAATATGCCACCACAACAAAATTTTAAATGCTTTATAGAAAGATTAGCTTCCTCCAACAAATCTAAAAACCCACCATCACCCTTCTCAAAGTTTGATTTCACATCAGACTCAGATAAGTTTGAGGTTTGAGAATGCACCTGAGTAGAACTTTGTTTGCGAATTTTTTCAAGCTCATCACTTGCTTCAACTCGCTGCACCTCCAATTGTCCAAGTTTATCACTCATCTGGGGTACATCCACTTTTAAAGGTTCTGAAAAATCTGCGCCCTTAGCTTTAGATGCACCTTTAGCCTTAATCTCCGAATTGCTTTTCTCTGCATCAAGCATAAATGAAACTTATATCAATATTATCTTATAATTATAGCTGATTTAAGCTATTTTTGCCACATCAAGCATAGGTCTTGTAAATGACAAACTAAAAAGGCTCAAATTGATAAGCAGATAAAATCGTAAATACAAATTGTATAAAAATAAGCATCAAAACAGCTCTTCCACCTATACCTCCCCATCTCGTTAAGACTTCATAGGCTACAAAAAGCAAAGACAAAATAAAAGCCGGCCATAAAACCGGCAACAAAAGCAATAAACCTGAAATACTGGCATGTGACATAACTTTAAAAAAATCTCCAGTTGTCAATTTTGATTTAAATTGAAAGTTTGCCAAAAAACCAATGAAAGCAAAAGAAAAAGCATAAAAAAGAAAATTGCTTAAGCTACGAGCCAAAATCCAAAAAAAATCAGGCCTATAAGTCAAAGCTTCAAAAGGACTTGAAGGAAAAATCCAATAACCTAAAGCCCCAAAAAAAGATACTAAAGCCAAAACAAAAAAAGAATGAGAAAAAGGTGCTCTCATAACATTCTCAAATGCAGTTTTTCTAAGCTTTAACACATTAACCGAATCTGTAAATATATCTACCGGCCTCATAAGCAAGTCTACTGTTTCTAAAAGAACTATTCTCCCTCTTTTGATGCACTAGGTACTTCCACAGCGCTAACATCTACATCTTCACCACTCTCCACTTCTTCCGACCTTGGAGCGCTAACCGTAGCAATCGTAATTGAAGGATCGGTAAGAATTTCAATCTTATCATCAAGTTTAATATCGGAAACATGTATTGCAGAATGAAAATCAACAAGAGACTCGACGCTTAGCTTCACTTCATGAATCAAATTAGCAGGCAGACATCTTATTTCAATTTCATCAAGATTTTGTGTCAGAATCCCGCCTTGCTCCTTAACCGCAGGTGCAGTTCCTTCAAGGACAACCGGAACATTCGCAGTAACTTTCACATCCATGTCTACATTAATGAAGTCAACATGAATGAATTCACCTGAAACCGGATCATAATCAACGTTTTGAACCAAAACTTTCTTCTTCCCCTGCCCTTCTATATCCATATCTATAAGGGTATTATCTCCCGCATGACGATACATCCGGCGAAAACTCTGATAATCCATCTGAATACTGAGGTTTTTCACCCCTTTACCGTAATATTCGGCTGGTAGTAAACCCTTACGACGAAGCGCCTTTGCTTTTGTTTCAGCGTCTCGCATTTGAACTTTAAGTGTAACTTGATCCATAGATTCTCTTGAGTAAATGCTGAGGGATTTTACCCCTGTCTATGATAAATGGCAAGAGAAAAAGAAATATGCTAAAATCAGCTCATATATAACCGAATATAACCGAACTGTAAAAAATGAAAACTGTAATCACAATAGTTTCAAGTATCTTATTGTTTAGCTTGCTTACATTTGGAGTATACAATTTGATTGGATATGGAAATACAGAAAATACAATCAATATCAATGATGAAATTTCAGATGTGGAAAAACCCATGTTCATGACAACAATGACTCACATGGAAAGTAACTATAAAGATGACCAAATTGAAGCCATATTCAAAAAACGTGTTAAAGAACTGCGCTACGGAATGGATCTTGCTGAAGAATATGGCGCAATTCTAACAATTGAAAGTGAAAAACCTTTTGCAAGGGCAAACACAAAATGGGATGACAATTTGATGGCAGAAGCTTTGGAACGAGGTCATGGCGTAGGAACTCATTGCGACATTGGAGGAAGAGAAAAACTGGACTACGATGAATTTGTAAACCAATTAAAAGAAAATAAACAGTTAGTGGACGATTTAGTAGGCGCGGAAAACAATATGGGTTGCAGTGGAGCCGGAGGTCCGAATAACTGGGTTCAAGCAGCTCTAGACGCAGGCTTTACTTATATAGACGGTCTGGTGGGCTTTCATCTCTTAGCTTTTGATGAAGAAAATAGAGTTGAACCTTGGGACGACCAAAAAATTTACAATGAAACTTATCACTTCAGTGTGCCTCAAGACCCACTGTCTCGTATTAACTTCATGCAACTTAAAGACTTGGATGCTTGGGAGGATGACGGTGAAGGCATAGTTATAAGCAACGGCGAATTTGGACGTATTGACTATATGTCTGAAGGAGGCATTGGTGTTTGCGGAACTGGAATGGATCCAGGCAAAGGAGATTGCGCTTTTGAAAAAAATGACGTGGATCTTTGGGTGGAAAAAATCATGGAATTGGATGCCAAAAGAGATCGCTCGAAATATGCAAAATTATCTCTATATTTCCCTACCCCTATTTTTATTGAAAAAAATGAGGAAGTATTGCGTTACTTTTTTAGTGAAATGCAAAGATTGGAAAATGAAGGCGTAATTCAATGGTCATCTCAAAGAGATGCGGTATTGGCATATTTGAACGACAAAGAAAATAATAAGCAAGAAAGCTCAACTATAGATAGTAGTACAACTGAAAATGCAGTCTTACCTGAAGATTCAGAAGATTCACTTGAACCAGTGAATGCAGATAAAGAGTCTTCTCTTTACACACTGTTTTCTCTCAACGTGCATGACTGGGTAAACCCTGAAGAAAGCGCCAAAACCATAAATCGGGTAATAGATCTTCATGAAAAATATGATATTCCAATCGGAATTTATCTAACCGATCCAAGTTTTCAAAATTACGTTGAAATGAATGACACTCTTGTAGATAGACTTGCTACATCAGACGTTGTTGAAATTGGATATCACTTCAGACCACCTTATCCTGCTTACAATGGATTTGACATTAATGATTTGGCAAGCTTGAATGAAGAAGATCGTTATGAAAAATTTTTGGAGTATGAAACGAGAGCTTTAGATCTTGAAACAGGTTTACCAAGTAATAAACCGGGTGGATTCAAATTCATTACGGATACTCTTGGTGAAGCACCAATTATAGCAGCAATAGGATCGTCTTACGGACCTATTCGTCAAACTCTAACTAAACTTTATTATGACCTAGGTGCAGTTTTTACAGTTGGAAGAAATGGTGTGGATTTAGGTGATATGGAAGGCGATCTTTACATTAGACCAGAACACTATGACCTTAAACTTTACGAACAAGCAAAAAAATATAGTAAGCTTGGGAAAAGCATTGAAGAAATTTTAGAAGAAGCCACTCAAGGCCTTCAAAAGGCAGATACAGGCCCTCAGATCATAGGAATTAAGTATCATGAAAATAATTTTTATTTGACAGGCACCCCTTTTGCACCTTGCATGTGGGAAGACAATGAAAAGAGCATACCATATACACCTCCTTATGATCTTGACCTTTGTTATGAAGATGGAAAAGATTTCCTACCATTGCCGGCTCAACAAGAACAATGGGATCTTTATGAAGCAACGCTGGCATATATTGATGCAAATAGAGATAAATACCCTCCAACAAGCCTGAAGGAATTATTGGATGTTTTGGAATAAATTATATATAATCCGAAAGAACTGATTCAAAACTCAAATTAACCTAAAAAAATCATGAGCATATTCGGTCAAGCCAAAGATCTTTACAAATTGCAAAAACAAGCAAAAGAGATCAAAAAGAAACTTAAAAATCTACACATAGAAGCCAAGGTAGAAGGTGTAATAATTTTAATAAGTGCAGAACAAGAGGTAATCGAAGTAAACATTGAAGAAAAAATGATGAAGATTGAGAATCGTACAAAACTGCAAGAGCAGCTTAAAGAGGCTTTCAATAAAGGAATTAAAAAATCTCAAGAAGTTGCTGCCAATGAGATGAAAGATCTTATGGGAGGTCTTGGCATGGACATGCCTAATTTGGAAAGCTAAATGGAAAAACGATTACTTCAAATTATTTTAGGAATTTTTATTCTTGGATTCATATGGAATAAATGGGATCCTTTGTGGCGTTTTGATTTGAATGAAGCAGCCAATCCGCATGACAATGAAAAGATTACTTTTGAAGTTAAAAAAGGAGCATATGCCACTTCAATAGCTAAAGATCTTAACGAAGCCGGTCTAATTATAGATGAAAAAAGTTTCTTGAAAGCATTAAATGAAGAGGATTTAGAAAGTTCACTTCAATACGGAAGTTACAGACTCAGTCCCAGCATGACTTTAAGAGAAGTTATAAGCACACTCACATCTGAGGGCACAGGTGAAATGGTTGTTAGGCTTATTGAAGGATGGAACATTTCTGAAATAGATGATTATCTTTTTGAATTGGGTTTGATTCAGGATGGAGATTTTGAATTATGCGTGGAAAATTGTAAATTTGATTATGATTTCCTAAAAGGAGCTTCAGGACTGGAGGGTTATCTGTTTCCGGATACTTATTTTATAGATGAATCCACATTCTCTGTGGAAAAATTCATAAATCAACTACTGAGTAATTTTGAGTCAAAGCTCAGTGATGAAATGAAATACGCCATTGAAGAGTCAGGCCGCAGCTTAGATGAAGTTGTAATTGTTGCTTCCATGCTTGAAAAGGAAGTTTTTACCGAAAAAGATATACCCATAGTTGCTGGCATTATATGGAAACGTTTAGACAATAATTGGACATTGGGTATTGATGCAACCCTACTTTATGTGCAAGAAGACAATGTACTCACTGCAGAGGACCTTGCTATGGACTCTCCTTATAATACAAGGATAGAAACAGGTCTGCCACCAAGTTCAATATCAAATCCGGGTCTTGCCAGCCTGAAAGGAGCTATATTTCCTGAAGAAAGTGAATATTGGTTTTATCTGACCAAAGCTGATACGGGTGAAGTTATATATGCAAGAAATAATGAAGAACATGAAGCAAATAAAGAAAAATATCTTTAGATATTTTTCTTTATAGATTAAAAATCACCAAAAATTTCCACACTCACACTGTTGCTTGGATTACCTTCTTCATCATAAGCTATGATAGTATAAACATTTTTCCCGGAACTAAAATTTGAATAATTAATATCGGCAACATAACGAAAGTTAATATCACCCGGTTGAAAAAGTCCCAAAGGATAAGATTCATCATTACCGGACCACTGGACATATACATTGGATGCGCTTCCACTTGCAATTACACCTTCAATCGCAATTGCGCTATCTGCAGTTTTATAGCCTGAAACAGGAGACGTAACTTCTATCAGCAATCTTTCTTGAACTACTGCGGCTTCATCGGGCGCCTGATCTGTAATATCATTTGTAATATCAACGTTATCCTTAGTATCAGACTCACTATCAACAAAACGATTCTCACCCAAGCTCCACATCAGAAATTCATTTGCAGCAAGTTCATCCTCTTGCATTGCAGTTACAAGTGTAACAGCTTCACGATTAATCAAAGCCTGTTCTACCTCATCATTAACAATACTCTTATAATTAGAACTTAAAGTAGCACTCTCAAGTATAAGATCATTAATACCTCTATCCACATAATCAACATTTACATTTCCTTCAAAAACATAGATAGATTCATTGTCTGATTTATTTGAAAGCAAAAAACGACGCCCTCCAACAACATCCATATTATCGGTATGAATAACAACTTGAGTAAGGCTATCTTTTTCATTTTCATACCAAATCTGCCCATCATTCAAAGTCAAATAAATAATTGAACTACCATCTTCAAAATTTTCAACTTTATCAAAACTCAAGTAGCTATTTTCATTCATCCTTATGTTGGAACCGTCATAAAGACTAAGCAAAAGATATCCACCTTCACCACTCTGAATACTATCCCCCTCCAAAAGTATACCTAGGTCAGGCGCTGCCTCCCACTCAGATTGTCCGAAAGGTAAAATTTCTCCAGTACCTTTTTCTACAGAGATAAGAATATCATCTCGCTTCTCCTCAGAAATAGAAGTAAATATTGATAAAACAAGCTTCAAAATTAAAGCTATCAAAACCAAAAAAACAAGTAGACACAAAAAGGAAGAAAATTGACTTCGTTTTCTTCGCCGTGATGGTTTCTGATAGCGTCTATAGTAAGTATAATTCATCGCTCTTTAGGCGATTAAAGACCCATTTCTTTTTTAATTGAATTGATATCTCCAAGCAAGCGTTTATCGGTCTTCAGAAGATCTTCAATTTTTTCAACCGCATGCATAACGGTTGTATGATTCTTCCCTCCAAAACTTTCTCCTATCTGTTCATAAGCTTGCTTTAGCTCGGTGCGAATTAAATACATGGAAATTTGACGAGGCAAAATAATATGTTTTTTACGCGAATTTCCCAATATATCATCTGAAGCAATTCTAAAATGAGATGATACAACTTCAATAATATCTTCCGCACTTTTAATTTCAATACCTGAAGTTTCTACAGCAGATTCAATCAAACCTCTTACTTCTTTGCTTCTACCCAATTTTTTAACAATCTTAGCGACACTGCGAACAGTTGGTGTGCTATGTTCCAACTGAGCTTGTGCTATTGCCTGTAAAAGAACTCCCTCCAATTCACGCACCGATTCATGAACATTCATCGCTATAAATTCCAAAACTTCAGCGTGAATGAGAACTTCATGTTCACGACATTTAGCATGTAAAATAGCCAAACGTGTCTCATAGTCCGGCAAAGAAACATCTACAATCATGCCCATTTCAAATCGGCTAACCAAACGATCTTGCAAACCGGACAACTCTTTCGGAGGTCTGTCAGAACTTATTATAATCTGCTTATTGTGATCATAAAGTTCATTGAAAGTATGGAAAAATTCCTCCTGAGTTCTGTCTTTGTTGGCTAGAAATTGAATATCATCAATTATCAGACAATCAACTTTCCTATAACGATCTTTAAAAGCCTTGGAGTTTCTCTTCCCTATTGCTTCCACAATCTCACTAGTAAAACGCTCGCTGGTCATATAAACCACCACTTGATCACTATCATTCTTAAGTATTTCATTGCCTATCGCCTGCAAAAGATGTGTCTTGCCAAGCCCAACACCTCCATAAATAAAAAGAGGATTATAAAGAGCTCCGGGTGCTTTTGCTACAGCTGAACAGGCCGCATGAGCCAATCGATTATTTGGTCCGACAACAAATTTTTTGAGAGTATATTTTGGATTCAAACATTTACTGGATACGCCTTCAACCAATTTCACCTCTCTACGTCCGGCAAGCTTCCGTACTTTCTTAGCATTTTTTGCAAAATGACGGTTAACATTTAAAGCTCTGCTGTCATTTGGCAAAGCCAAATTTGAGTCAACTTCAAAAATCAGCTCTTCAACTGCAGGACAAACTCTCTGCACGGCTTCAAGTAAATCTGTATTGATCTTATGTTCAAGCCAATCCTTGGCAAAAATATTTGGCACACCAATAACTATTGACTTCTTACCTACAGATAAAATAGCAGTATTTTGAAACCATGTAAGAAAATGAGGTCGTTTCACACTTGGTTCAACCTCTTTTAAAATTTGAAGCCATAAATCATGGTTACCGGATTTTGCAATGGAAGCAGTTGGCATATAAATAGGTTTCGCCGTGTGTAAATGGAGCCTTATTCTAGGACGCCATATAACTTAGCTCAAGGCGCAATTGTGGAAAAGTAATTGACGATATACACAAAGAATTTTGATAAAACAAGATTTAAGACTTCAAACACAATAAGCAGTAGTTGAAATGCAATTCACACACAATAAATTCAAAAATCAAAAAGCCCACAAATTCAAAATATCGTTGAAAGTGATATAAACTATAAAAGTCATAAGCAAGAAAAAGCCGATCATGTGAATGAAATGTTCAATACGAGCGTCCGGCTTCCTTCCGGTAAAACCCCTATATAAAATAAATACTGCACGACCTCCATCCAAAGCTGGAATAGGCAAAATATTAACCACACCAAGGCTCAAAGACAACATTGCCACAAAACGAATAATCGCACCAAACCCATCCTGTACAACCGTGAAAGTCATCTGAGCTATGCCAACCGGACCCGCAACCCCTGCAGGCACTTCGTTAAAGCCTATAAAATTACTGAAAACATCCAAAAACATAAAAGCCGTTGTCTTGCCAAGCCTCCACATCTCTCGCAATGCAACCAAAGGAGCTTTAAAGCCATATTGCTGAGGAATTACATCAGTCAAGCTATGAGCCGTATAACTTGGATAAAGAGAAAGTTCCCCGTAATAATCAATACGATCCACCAAAGCAACTCCAATCAGACCATTTTCATCGGGAGTAATATCATAAGTATATAAATTGCCATCACGTTCAACCATGTAACTTACAAAGCCATTATCTGACTGAACACTTTGATTCAACATTGCTGCTTGATCAGCGGCACTTAAGAAAACACCTCCAACACTCACAAGAAAGTCTCCATTTTCTATGCCGGCATCTGCAGCGGGACTGCCTTCAATAACATAATCAATCAAAGGAGGATTTGTTGGTAAGTTTAAATCAATGTAAACAATAGTTCCATCACCTTCACGAAACACCTCAATATTCGCAAGTTTAGATTTTGCAAATGCACCGTACAGGTCTTGTTCACTTAAAATTTCTTTACCGTTGACAGCGGTTATAATGTCTCCATCTTCCAATATTGAATAAAAAATTGATTCAGTATTCTCAACATAACGTAAACGTGGCAAATATATAATGTCACTCGACATTTCACCACTTCCCTCCTCCAAAAGAGTTGGCACAGCTAAAATTTGCTCATTGCGAACCGCATCATAAAGATCTTCCTGACTTGTAATAAGAGGATCAATCCCTATAACAAAGCCCAAAGTCAAAAGAAGAAAAGCAAGCAAAAAATTCATCAAAACACCGGCACTTACTATAAAAAGTTGAGCACCTGGACTTTTATGTTCAAAACTCTTTTTACTCTTTGATTTTTTCCCATCTTCTCCAAGCATACGAACAAATCCACCGAAGGGGATGGCATTTATAGAGTAAAGAGTTTCTCCTTTTTTTATGCCCCAAATACGAGGTGGCAAGCCCATACCAAATTCTTCAACCTTAACTCCGGAACGTCTTGCAGCCATAAAATGCCCCCATTCATGAATAAGGATAAGAAATGAAAAAATAATAAGGAAAACAAAAATTGTAATTAAAATTTGCATTGGCATCTTTAAGGTGGGCGTAGTATACCATGAGTGTATATCTTATCTATGGAATTTTTAAAACTGATCCAAAAGCGACGTGCTTGCCATCATTTCATACCTGAAATGAGCATAGATGATAAGGATTTAATTAAAATAATTGAAATAGCTGCAATGAGCCCATCAGGTTACAATGCTCAACCTTGGGAATTTGTGATAATTCGTGAAAAAAATAATATTTCAAAAGCCGCCGAGATAGCTTTCAATCAAGCTCATGTAGCAGATGCATCCGCTCTTATTATAGTTTTGGGAGACATGAATATAGGAAGAAATGTAGATACAATTCTTGAAGATTGGGTCAAACTTGGCTATTGCACAAAAGAAGAAGTTCCAGTCTACAGAAATTCCATAGCAAAAGTTCGCAGCCCAGAAAAAAGAAAACAAATGGCACTTAGAAACAGTATGTTGGCTTGCATGACTTTAATCTTTGCCGCTGAAAACATGGGATATGCAACTTGTCCAATTATGGGCTTTTCTCAATGGCAAATGGAAGAATTTATAAAAATGCCAAAAGACAGATGTTTGGCTTTATTGGTAGCTATAGGATATGAAGATAAAGGGAAAGAATTACAAAGATTACCAAGAAAAAGCATTGAAGAAATGATATACTGGGAACACTTTTAAATAGAGCTTTTTAAAAGTGAGAATTTTCAGACCGTCATAATTTGCTCTTCTTTGCTTTTCGCCATATCAGCTATTGCTGCGTTTGCAATATCCACTTTATCTTGAAGTTTTTTCTCTGCAGCTTTACGCTCATCTTCTCTTATTTCACCTTCATGCTCTTGACGTTTAAAAATTGTCATAGCCTCTTGACGTGCATTTCTTACAGAAATTCTTGCCTCTTCCGCCAAACGCTTAACAATTTTGACAATATCTCGCCTGCGCTCCTCGGTAAGTTGTGGAATATTCAAAATTACAGCCGTACCATTATTGCTGGGATTCAAATTAAGATCCGAATTTTGAATCGCTTTTTCAATAGGTCCAAGTAAAGCTTTATCCCAAGGTTGAATTGAAATCATACGGGCATCCGGAACACTGATGCTTGCCACAGCTTTAAGAGGCTGGGTTACACCGTAAGAATCCACCTTAATGCTTTCAACCAAAGATGAAGAAGCACGTCCTGTCTGAAGACCCATGTATTCTTTTTTCAAATGTTCCAAGGCTTTATCAAATTGTAATTGAGCCTTACCGAGTATGTCTTGTGTCATTATTTGAAGTGATTAAAGATCCTATAGCTTCTCCTGAAGCGGCCCTCAAAATAGCATCATCCTCATAAATATTAAAGACTCTCACCCTGAGATTATTTTCTTTACTTAATATCACGGCTGATAAATCCATAACCGCCAAGGCTCGCTGCAATACTTCATCATAAGTAATATGTTTAAAAAAACGAGCATCTTTATTAAGAATAGGATCAGAATCATAAATTCCATCCACTTTCGTAGCCTTCATCATTTCATCACAAGAGAGTTCAAGAGCTCGCAATACTCCGGTTGTATCCGTAGTAAAAAAAGGATTGCCGGTTCCTCCACCCAAAACAAGCACATTTCCTTGCTCAATTGCTTCCACTCCCAAACTGGGGGTATAAGGCTGTGCAAAATAAAAATTGCCATGCGCCGCCATAGTCCGAGCCTTCAGCCCCACAACCATAAGAGCTTCAGATAAAAGACGTGCATTCATAGTTGCAGCCATCATTCCAAGAGCATCAGAAGCTGTTCTAGGAATATTTAATGAAGCATTGTCACGATAACGCCAAAAATTTCCACCTCCAACAACCACGGCAAGCTCAATGTCTTTCTTTCGTACAGCTTTAATTTGCAAAGCTATGCGCTCCAGTGCATCTCCATCCGCACCTACTCCATCTTTGCCTCCAAGCACTTCTCCTGAAATTTTTAATAAAATTCTAGGCGCCATTGAAAATAAAATAACCAAATAAAATCCCAATCAAAATCCCGCTTACAATCATAAGAGGCACGCGCGCGGCAGGTATAAAACGGCGAGCATTTGCAAGATCCATAAGTAAGTTTGTACTTATAATAATCTCTTCATCTTTATTTTCGTCAACCACTTCGGAAAAACTGTGATTGGCAACCAAAGTCACAAAACGCCCAAAGCTTATTTTAACAAAATTTGAAGCCTTTACTCCAGAGAGCTCATCACCAATATCCGTTTTTGGAGCATCTATCGGTTTTTGTTCAAAATCAAAATCTTCGGCTTCCACCTCACTTTCATCCGGTAAAAATATATCATCATTCATAATCGCAAATAAGCTCAAAACGATTCTACTCTAGAATAAGTGACCTAGCAACTCCGTAAATGATGTTAAAAATTGCAAATCTTCATCACCAAGCGGCTCCTCAACTGAAGCAGCTAAAATGGCGGACAGTCTTCCTTCAATCGTACTCAAAGAGATAAAGACAATAGAATCATCAATCAAGAAAGAAGGTGCAGACTTTGCAGCCAATCTGTTAGCAAAGTCCGGAATTTTAAGCTGCAAACTCTCAACTTGAGCGGATTGTGATGCTGCAACAAGTAAACCTTCCATATTAAAAAGCGCAAAATCACCGGGTAAAACCCGCTTCACCTCATTAAGTGCAGCCGGTAAAAGCGACTCCAATTCAGCATGCGTTTCAACAATCAGCTTAGATAGCTTATACATTGCCAACAAGCGTGTATTCACATTAGCCAAACGCCCATTTTGCACCTTTACAATACCTAAAGTTATACCGACTGCCGCCTGAGGATCTGACAAAACCAAACGATCAAATTTCTTTTTACTGAGCTTTAATAAAACAGAATGTGATGCGGCAACCACACTTGCACCTCTCCCTTTATCTGAAAGCAAAGATCCTTCCCCGAAGATATCACCGGACTGGAGCCTTGCCAAAACTTTTTGATGCCCCTTCCCATCTTCCAAGGCTTTTATAACATCCACTGTACCGGAAAGAATATAATAAAAATCCCGACTTTCTTCTCCTTCATTAAGGATTCTAAAGCCGGAATCAACCTCAAGCTTTTCCCAATACTCATCTCCTCCAAAGGAATTGAAAATCATCGGATCAGCCAAATTTATAAAAGAATGTAAAAAATGAGTCATGATTCTATCATGTTAGCGATAAACTCGGGATCATGAGCAATTGTAAGCATGTCTTCTTCAGATATATATCCTCGTTTAAATAATTCCACCAAAGAAGAATCTAAAGTTATCATTCCATCTTCTTTACCGATCTGCATCATAGAGTATATCTGATGAGTATTTCCTTCCTTAATACAGTTTGTTATTGCATCATTGCGAACCAAAACTTCAATCGCCATAACTCGCCCATTTTGATCAATCCTTGGAATCAACCTTTGAGAAACAACAGCTATTAAAGTAGTGGAAAGCTGCGTGCGTACTTGAGCTTGTTGATGAGGTGGGAAAACATCAATCATACGATCAACGGTCTGAGCGGCATCTTGAGTGTGCAAAGTTGCAAAAACCAAATGTCCGGTTTCTGCAAGTGTAATCGCAGCTGAAATTGTTTCCAAATCCCTCATTTCTCCAACCAAAATCACATCCGGATCTTGACGCATTGCCGAACGAATTGCATTTGGGAAAGACTTGGTATGTTGCCCAACTTCTCTCTGAGTGACAAGAGCCATTTTGGAAGTATGAATAAACTCAACAGGATCTTCCACAGTTATAATATGACAACGCTGTTTTTCATTAATTTCATTCACCATAGCCGCCAAAGTGGTAGATTTTCCGGAACCAGTAGGTCCGGTTACAACCAAAAGACCTTTTGCTTTATCTGTAAAATTCTTTAATACCAAAGGCAGTCCAAGTTCATTCATTGTTGGAATTTTGGGTGGAATACTGCGAAAAGCAATAGCGCATCCATCATTCTCCTTATAAGCATTCACTCTAAACCGTCCGCCTCCAAGCAAAGAATATGAAGCATCCACTTCAGCCTTTTCACAAAGTAAAGCATATTTTTCTTCTCCCAAAACTTGTTTCAGCACTTCTTCCATCATTGTTTCCGTCAAAATCTCAGAATTCTCCATTTCATAAAGCTCTCCATTTGGCAAACGTACAATCGGAACCCGACCAACCTTTAAATGCAAATCAGGAGATTGGCTTTTAATAACTTCTTTAAGGTAATTGTTTATATCCATAATCAAGCTTTAGGAATAGTTTTTAAATCTGCAATAAGAGCTTTAAAGCTCTCCTGTTGCTCAGGATCTATACCGCTCGGCACAAGTCCAGCCAAAGAAATAGCTTTCTCAACAGAAAAACCTTTCCTAACAAAAACCGCCGCCAAAATATCATGCCTGTGCCATACAGTATTGCCACGCTCATACAAAGTAAGAAAATTATCAATAAAAGAAAGGTCAACCTTGCCATTTATTTTCGGCAAAGAAGAAGGCAAATAAACAAAACTTATTTCATCTTCTCCAACAGATTCCAAGACTGCTCTTTCATTAGGACTGTAAAAGCTTACTGAAAGACCGGCAGATTCAATGAATTTTTTAGCAGTAAGCCCTCCGGTGTATTGCATTAAACTCTTCATCTCCTTTTCTGAAACAACAAAAGTCGCCCCTCTAACAAAAGGCCACAACTTAATTTCAGGTACTGCCACTTCGGATTCTTTTTCAAAGGAATCTGATAAAAACTCAAAAAAACGTGCAATTTGATTTATTCTGTACATAGATTCAGGTACAACAATATTATTGTGGGGATAAACTTTTGCTATACCTCTTTGCAATTCATCTTGTGCATAACTTTCAATATTCGGTGTGCTTTTAAGCAAAGAGCTTCCAATACTTGGATTTCTTTCATTTACAATATCCACAATCTTATAACTAAGCGTATCTGACACAAAAGCTTTTAAATAAAGCTTAATTCTTTCTTTTAAATCAAAGTGTTCTCTCAAAGCATCCAAATCAATGGAACCATCCATTTTAATAAAATCGGCTTCAATATTTTTCTTGACAAGCAAGAGCTTCTTTACGGATTCTCTCATTTCCGGCATCTCTAAAACAGCTTTATCAAAGCTTGAAGCGATATCAAATAAGTAATCCGCAGGATTTATTAAAGGATTTTCAACATCAATTTCATGCTTGCTTTTAGACATTAAATTTTGATTTTATTTTAGCCATATCTATTTTCAAACGTTCCAAACGATGAAAGTAACGTGTCTTATTAATAGCGTGACGACGTTGTCTTTTTTTCTCAATCTCTTTGTAGCCATCCATTTCTTCTTTTAAAACAAATAGTAGCTCATCTATTTTTTTTTCATCCAATTCGGCAAAAACAGCAATCCACTGCTCATATTTAAGGCTGAGTACCTCTCGCATAGCAATGCTTCCGGTAGCTAAATCAGCCGCCTCCTCCACCTTTTGAACAAAATTTTTATTCATTATTTTCATTTTATACCTATATGTTTTAAGCCTTCTTGCAATCATAGCATACATAAGGTTTAGATTCAAGCTCTTACATGCAAAGCTCAATTTCAAAAAGCGCCTACTAAAGGCGCTTTTTGAATACAAATTTTATTCAGCATTTTAAAGCTACATCATACCGGGCATAGCTCCAGGCATAGAAGCCATTGGGTTGGATTTATCTTCAGATGGACTTTCAGTTACCATTGCTCCAGTTGTAAGAACCGTACCTGCCACAGATACTGCATTTTGCAATGCACTTTCAGTAACAATGCGAGGATCAACAATTCCAGCTTCAAACATATCTACAAATTTATTATTAAGAGCGTCATAACCCTGACCGGATTGAAGAACTTGGCTTACGATCACTTCTCCTTGTTGACCTGCATTCTCAGCAATCTGACGAAGAGGCACGGAAAGAACAGATGTAACCAATCTGATACCAACCTGCTCATCTTGATTTGCACCTTCCAAATTTTGAAGAGCTGACATTGCTGAAATCAATGCGACTCCGCCACCTGGAACAATACCTCCGGCAACCGCAGCTTTGGTTGCATTCAAAGCATCCTCAATACGCATTTTCTTTTCTTTCATCTCAACTTCGGTAGCCGCTCCCACCTTAATAACTCCCACTCCACCAGTAAGCTTAGCAAGACGCTCAGCAAGCTTATCCTTTTGAAAACCGGATTCAGAGCGCTCCAATTGCGCCTTAATCTCATTGACACGAGCATCAATTTCAGATTGCTCACCTTGCCCATCCACTATAGTTGTTAGTTTATCGGTGGATACAATTTTTCTTGCACGCCCAAGATCTTCCATAGTTATTGAGTCAAGTCCTTTACCGAGTTCATCAGAAATAACACTTCCTCCTGTAAGAACAGCGATATCCTTGAGCATTTCTTTCTTTTGATCTCCATGACCCGGAGCTTTAACTGCAAGAATATGAATGGCTCCACGTAACTTATTAACAACCATATTTGTCAAAGCATCTCCATCCACATTATCAGCTATAATAACCAATTCCTTTTGTCCGGCTTGAGCCAAACCTTCAAGCAAAGGCAAAATATCTTTGAAATTACTGATTTTTTTATCTGTTATAAGAAGAGGCACATTCTCATATACGGCTTCCATTCTGGATGGATCCGTAATCATGTAAGGAGAAATGTAACCGTTATTAAATTGCATTCCTTCAACCACCTCTTTTGTAATACCAAAAGTCTGAGATTCCTCAACAGTTATAACTCCTTCATGACCTACAGTCTCCATAAGTTCAGCAATTACTTGCCCTACTTCTTCATCCTGAGCGGAAATACTAGCAACTTGAGCAACTTCTTCACGAGTCTTTACAGGTCGTGACTTTGAAGCAAGCTCTTCAATTACCCTATTTAAAGCTTTATCCATTCCACGCTTCAAAAGAACAGGATTGGCTCCAGCAACAATATTTCGCACACCTTCTTCCAAAAGTGCCGCAGCCAAAACAGTAGCTGTGGTAGTCCCGTCACCTGCAACATCATTAGTACGAGTTGATACTTCTTTCACAAGCTGCGCACCGAGATTTTCCTCAGGCTCAGCAAGATCTATTTCTTTAGCTATGGTCACACCATCATTGGTCACAAGCGGACCTCCAAATTTCTTTTCAATAAGAACATTGCGCCCTTTAGGACCCATTGTGATGCGTACTGCATCTGAGAGACGCTTCACTCCATCAAGAAGTGAATTGCGAGCTTCATCTCCAAAAGTAATGTTTTTTGCCATGTTTTAGTAGGGGTTAAAATTATTCAACAATTGCGAAAATATCGCTTTCTTCAAGTAAAAGAACTGTTTCTCCATCAACATCCAATTCGGTTGGACCGTATTTTTTAAACAAAACGGTTTGTCCTACCGATACTTGAGGTTCAGCCCCTTCTTTACCGGGTCCTACCGCAAGCACTTCTCCACGTTGAGGTTTTTCCTTAGCGGAATCTGTTAAAATTATACCGGAAGCGGTTTTAGACGCTTCTTCCATGCGCTTCACAACCACATATCCGGCTAAAGGCTTGATAGATGCCATATATATACTGGGTTAAGAATAAAATTAGCACTCATTATTTGCTAGTGCTAATTTTATTGAGATTAAATTAAAAGTCAAGACTTATTCAGCAAAAGCTTCAACTCTGCATTCTCTAAGAACTTCAACCTTAATTTTCCCGGGGTACTGCAATTGCTTCTCAATTTTACGAGCAATTGCATGAGACATTTTAATTGCTGCCAAATCATCCACTTGTTCAGGATCAACAAATACGCGAAGCTCACGTCCGGCTTGCACGGCAAAAGCGGAATTTACACCTTCAAAATCTTTCGCCAGATGTTCAATCTCAGACAAACGCTTTATGAATTGATCCAAATTTTCCTTATTTGCCCCCGGTCTTGAAACGGAAATCAGATTTGCCACTTGAACAATTTTAGCTTCCAGAGTTTTAGCCTCCACATCCGCCTCATTTGCTTCAACACAATGTAGTACTTCATTGGAAAGTCCAAATTTCTTCAAAATATCCCGACCTATAAAAGCATGCTTTCCTTGAACTTCATGATCAACCGCTTTACCCAAATCATGCAATAATCCGGCCTTTTTACAAATATCAACATTGGCGCCCAATAACCCAGCCAATTCAGCTGCCAAAAACGCCACTTCACGACTATGCTTTAAGACATTTTGTCCATAAGCAATACGGAAACGAAGTCGCCCCAGAATTTTCAAAAGATTAGGCTGCAAACCAGCCACACCAACCTCAAAAGCCGTCTTCTCACCAAGTTCTTTTATCAGCATATTTACTTCCTCTTTTGCTTTTGCATAAGTTTCTTCAATCCTGGCAGGATGAATACGTCCATCTTCAACCAATCTCTCCAAAGTAATTTTTGCAATATAACGACGAATGGGATCAAAGCCACTAATAATAATATTTCCGGGGGTATCATCTACAATTACATCAACACCAGTAGTTGTTTCAAATGCATTGATATTACGCCCTTCTCTACCTATAATTCGCCCTTTCATGTCATCGGAAGGCAAGCTCACGGAAGTTGTTGTAGATTCAACGGTTGTTTCAGAGGCGTAACGCTGAATTGCTTCCGCTAAAATGGTCTTTGCTTTTTCATCTACTTCAGCCTTTACCTGAGCTTCAAGTTGTCTTGCGTAACTCACCAAATCCTCTTGAAACTCAGATTCAATTTGCTTTAAAAGAAGTTCTTTCGCTTGATCAGGCGTAAGAGAAGCAATTTCTTGCAATTTACTTTCTTGCTCGGCAAGGGCTTTCTTAGCATTCTCCCTATCCTCCTTTAAAGCTTCAGCTTTTTCTTCAAGCTGCAGCTTCAGTTTATCCAGAGCCTCAATTTTATCATCAAGATTTTGCTCTTTTTTCAAAAGCCTTTCTTCGGCTTCTTGCAGTTTTCGCCTCTTTTCTCTTTCTGTTTTTTGTAGCTCACGATGAGCTTCAATAGCATCATTCTCAGCTTTGAGAATAATTTCACCGGCTTTATTTTTTGCATCTTGGAGTGCTTTTTCTTGCTCCTTACGCTTCTTATGCTCTTCTTCTTTGAATTGCTTGCTTCGGATAAAAAATCCAAAACTGCCACCAAGAACCAAAGCAATCAAGAGCAGTACCACTTGCAGGGTGCTCATAAATGGAAGGGGTTAAGCCCGCACTCAAAAAAACCTTCGGATCAGTTACGAATTTTCAATCTGTTAATTGAATTTTTTTATTCTTTTTCATCGATGTTTTACACAAAGATTTTTTCTCTTTGTTCAAAAGTTTTTAAGGTCCGGAGTGAAATATAAAAGATCGATTTACACATTACAGAGCCGATTTATCATTGGCAAGAGCGAATCATTACAATTTTTGCAAGAAAAATTTCATCTTTTTGAAAAGGTCTCTCTGGCATGGTTATGCACGCTCAATAACCATTCAATGCCATGAAAAAAATCATAATGCTGATTTTGTCCTTAATCATACCTTTCCCAGCCTATGCTTGCCTTGTAGAATCAACTCCGCTCACTCTTGAAATAACAAGCGTTTATCCAAATCCTCTTGATGGAGAATCTGAGTGGGTTAAAATTAAAAATACGGGAGAAGATGAAGTGGATCTGCATTATTATACTCTTGAAGATGCAACAGGTAAAAAAATGGAGCTTACAGGCAAGCTATCAAGTGGTGAATCAATTCAAATAAACGATTTGATTTTTCAGCTGAATAATAATAGTGATGAACTCAGTCTTATGACTTTAGATGGACAACTGGTTGATGTATTCAATTATGATTCAAGCATAGCCGGAGAAATTTTAACTATAACTGAAGATAAAAGTACAGATGATGAAGAAGAAAAAAAGGATTCCACAGTTGAAGCAGAAAGCTTAAAGGAAGAAGAAAAATCCACGATTAAGCCTGAGAAATTTCCACAATTCTCCGAAGCCCTACCAAACCCTGAAGGTAGCGATGCAACTGAAGAATGGATAGAGTTATTCAATCCTTATAGTGAAAGTATTTCTTTGGAAACTCTAAAATTGGACGACCAAGAAGGTGGCAGCAGCCCTTATGCTTTGAGTGGTAGCATGGAAGGATATTCTTACCTACTAATTTCCATTGAAGACAGTAACATCACCTTGAATAACAGTACGGATGAAATACGCTTGCTCTGGGAAGATGAAATCTTATGGTCAGTATCTTATAACGAAGTACAAGAAGGCCTAAGTTACTCATGGATTAATGAAAGTTATGAATGGACCAAAGCAACTCCTGGCGAAGCAAACAAAAGTGATGAAATACAGGGACAGCTGTCGGATGATATTGAAATAAGCGAAATTTATCCGGATCCAAAAGGTAGTGATACAACTGAAGAATGGATAGAAATAACAAATGGAGGTGATGAAATTGTGGACCTTGGAAATTGGACCATAGATGACGGTCCAAAGGGATCAGAACCTTATCTAATACCGGAAGGAACAATTATAAATCCAGGAGAAAGCATAGTGCTTGAAAGAGCGGATACTGGCATAGCACTAAACAACTCAAGAGATAGTGTGCGCCTAAGCGACTTTACAGGTGAAATAATTGATGAAATAAGCTATGAATCAACTCAAGAAGGACAATCTTACGCAAAAATAGAATTAGAAGAAGCAAAAAATCTGCAAGCAAGCACTAATTTCATGGGACTTAGAAGTAAAACCATCTGGGAGTGGACAGATCCAAGTCCTGGAACGGCAAACCCGAAATGGAAAGAATTTATTGGAACAGTCAAAAGCTTTGAAGAAGGAAGACTAACTATACTGCAAGGAGAAAGGGAAATTTCCTTTGAAGTAAACAACAATGAATTTGGCAATCTTTTCTTTCAATCTGGCAACACTCTTCTACTACAAGCCAAAATTAACAACAGCAACACATATACTCTGATAAGAGCTGAAATACTTGAGCAAGTACAATCTGCAAGCTCATCTTTTCCGTGGAGCTGGCTACTAATCTTTATTCTTGGGAGCGGGACAATGATATATGAATGGCGAAAATATCAACAAAATAAAATGATATTCACACAGCCTAAACTTACTTGAATTTCTATAAAAAACGCATAGTATGAAAACCCTAAAAGAAATAAATCAATGGTACTTGAATCCAGTCTCAGACTTTGTGAGGATGATGAGAATCATCCAAATGAAAGGAGTAAACATCTTACAGACGAACTTGGCACTGTTGAAGATGAAAGAAACATTCAGCAACGTGATAAGATTATCAAATTGCTTGAGGCATATGATGAACAAGCGGGAACAAATACATCCGAATTTAGAGCAAAATTACTCAAAAGAGGAAATGACCCGCAATCACTCAAAAAATTCAAAGCAAAATTGGATAGAGTGGCTGACAAAGAATGGTTGCGGCGCGCCGCAAATCACGAGGCATTTCATGCCCCTGGCAAACTGGGAATTTTACTGCGCAAAGAAATGTGTGAACTGCATGAAGCTTTCCAAAAACAAGATCTCTTGGATGGTCCCTTCAATAAATTCGCTCTCTTAATCAGCATGAATGATTTGCTTAATGCCAAAGCCAAGTTTGTAAAAAGATACAAAAAGCAAAGCCCGCTTGTTATAGAATTATATGAACAAGCAATGAATTCACTTGGTTTTATAGCCAGCAAAGAAAAACTTTTGGATGATGTTTTAAAAATTGTTGGAGATTTGGAAAGTTCGCCACAAGCAATACAAAGTGAATTTATGAAACGTGCAAAAAAAATAGGAAATGCAGATGAACTTAAAGTTTTGAAAGCAAAACTGATAAAAGAGTACGAAGCAATGGCTCAAAGCTATGAAATACAAATCAAAAAAAACGCAATATATTTTGGAGGAGACAGCGCAAAAGAGTTTGTGGAGTGGTTTCGTGATCAAAGTAGCTTTGCAAAAATGCGCTATGCATTGCATGTGCTTCCAAATTACATAGCAGAAAGAAGAAAAGAGCATGAAAAAATCAATGAATTACTGCAAGGAATGGATGAAAAGAAAGCAAAGCGATTTAAACTCATTATTGGCAAACTTGGCTTGAGTGAAAGAAAAGCTTACCGTAAAAATATACTTGAGCCTGCTTTGCGCAGTGGAGGCTTGATTGTTGCTGAATATGAAGGAGAACTTATCTCTGCACATCATGCGCACATAGCTCTTTACACAGAAATTGAACGAAAGAGTTTGTCTGCCAGATTTAAAAAGCTTAAACTGAAAGAACAAAAACAAGTATTGGCTGTGGAGCGTATAAATATTGCAGACAGAAAGAAAATCATAAAAGACTATAAAGCTTTACCTGAAAAAGTAAGAAATGATGAAGCGTTTTTAAGAGCAAATGCACTATCACGTGAGCAAATGTTGTTTGATGCTCGTGAAAAACTTAAAGAGTTAGAAGGTGCAGATGCCTTCACGTATCTTGCAGAAAAGCAAAGTGTGCAAGATAGACTTACCGATGAAAATATTCATGAAATAACGTCATTACTTCATGGTGAACATGCAGAATCAGAAATGCAAGATATACTGCATGCGGCAAGAGCAGAACAGAGAGCATTAGACCAATATGGCATAAACTTATTTGAAGATCTTGTAGCTGATTTAGCTAGAAAAATGATGGAAGAAATTGCAAGAAGACTTGACATTACAGGTCATGACATAAGCATGCTGTCAAATAGCCTGACAACAGGCACCAATCAAAGAAGATTAAAGGAATTGGCACAACAGTTCTTACAGAAAGAACATTCATCTACTTTAGAGACCGCTGCATAATGCATATTATAAAAGTTTGTACCGGAGTTGCTTGTAAAAGAAATTTTGGAGATGAAAATCTTAAACGTGCGGAGAAAATTCTCGGCATAAAAGCGGGTGAAAATAAATTGAAAGGATCTATTCAGCTTGAAAACTCCGGATGTTTGGGTCATTGTGAACATGCGCCTAATGTATATTTCGGTGAGGCTAGCCCTATTTCCATGCTAATAAATGACGGGAAAGTGGAAAAACATATCTTGCCGAACAAACTGGAAGAAAAACTTAAAAAATTAACTTTTATTAACTCAAAATACCATGAATAAGGAATGCTTTGATATGATCATTGTTGGCGGAGGCTGTTCAGGCTTAGCAGCTTCTATTTACGCCAAAAGGTTTAACATGAATATTATTATACTTACTGAAGGGATTGGCGGAACAATTACAAGTACTCATTTGGTTGAAAACTACCCTGGCTTCACATCCCTAAGTGGTCAAGAGTTGGCAGATAATTTGATAGCTCACGCAAAAGCTAACGATGTTGAGATAAAATGGGGAAAGCGCGTAAATAAAATTACAAAAGAAGGTCAAATTTTCAATGTTCAGTTCGGTGAAGAAAACTTCACAGCTCGTACAGTATTGCTTGCCACTGGAACCACATATCGCAAGCTTGGCGTGCCCGGTGAAGAAGAGTTCGCAGCTAAAGGAGTTTCTTATTGCGCGACTTGTGATGGCGCCTTCTTTAAAGAGAAAAAAACCATAATGGTTGGTGGCGGAGACAGTGCAGTGAAAGAATCGCTTATCTTGGCAGAACATGCACGTGAGGTAACGATTGTCTATCGTGGTGAGAAAATCAGTAAAGCTGAACCTATCAATATGAAAAGAATGGAAGCCACGAAAAACATTAAACTTAGACTCAATACGAATATTGTTGAAATTTTGGGCGACAAAGTCGTTGAAAAAGTGAAATTTGATGATGGCAGTGAAATGGAAACAGATGGGGTATTTATTGAAATAGGCAGAATTCCACTAACAAAAATGATTGATGAGTTGGGAGTGAAAAAAAACAAGAAAGGTGAAATCATTATCAATGACATGAGCGAAAGTAATGTTCCAGGTTTTTATGCTGCAGGAGATGTGACTGATACTGCTTGGAAGCAAGCAATAGTAGGTGTTGCCGAAGGATGTAAAGCGGCTTACAGCGCCTTTGAGTTCGTATCTGCCCAAAAAGCTTAATTATACAAGAAAGTGAAAAATGGTCTATAATAGTCGCTATTTTCTTGCATGAAATGATGGCATTATGTTTCGCCTCAATCGGAACATTTTATGGAGAAAATCAAGACTCACATTCACTTCAAAGCCTTTGATCAAGCAAAAATCATGATGCTCAAAGCAAAGAGTATTTTAATAATCTCGCATAAAAATCCAGATGCTGACAGCATAGGAGCAAATCTTGCACTGAGAGAAATTTTGGAAAAACTAGGAAAAAAAGTAGATTCAGCATGCATAGATCCAATACCTGAAAATTGCACTTTTCTATCAGGAAGTGATAGTTACTTGAGAGAGATAAATCCATTTCAATATGAACTCATAATAAGTGTAGATTGCGGTGGACATAAATTACTCGGATTCCATGAAAAACATCCTGAACTTTTAGATCCAAATAAAACTCTACTCATTAATTTCGATCATCATCCAAGTAATGACAACTTTGGCCTTGTAAACATTGTAATGGAGAAAAGCCCATCTACTTGCTTCATTTTATATTTATTCTTTAATTATTGCGCTTGGGATATAAGTCCGAACATGGCGACCGCAATGTTTCATGGACTGTATTATGATACAGGCTCCTTCATGCATTCAAATACAGACGCTGATACTTTAAGGATCGCAGGAAGGCTCAAAGCACTTGGTGGAAAACATGAAAAATGTGTAAAAACTTTATTTAAAAGTAAGAAACTCAACCAGTTAAGGCTGTGGGGGCGTGTGCTTGAAAGAATACAAATCAATGCAGATGGTGGTCTTATCTCCGCAGTGAAAAATGAAGATTACAAAGCTACAAATTCCAAATTTGAAGATCTATCCGGACTGATATATTACTTAAATATGGTACCTGATACAAAATTCACGATGTTAATTACCGAAGATATGAAAGGAAACATAAAAGGATCACTACGCACGGAACGTGAAGATATAAATCTATCAAAAATTGCCGGCTTCCTCGGAGGAGGAGGGCATAAAAAAGCGGCAGGCTTCACAATTCCGGGTCGTTTGGAAGAAAAAAGAAACTGGACAGTTATGTAAACTGACCCAAAATGCGACACTTAGCTTTGCGTTGGCTAATACATCAAATGCAATTTTCAAAACGCTCGCTCACTTTGTTCCAATTTACATTTTGAATAAAAGCGCTTAAATACTCCGCTTTTTTTGTACCGAAATCTATCATAAAAGCATGCTCCCAACAATCCAGTGCCAATAGAATTTCTTGATGAACCGGCAAAGCTATGTGGTGCTCATATAAAACATAATTATGCAGAGTCTTATCAATTTTATTATAAGTGAGCAATACCCAACCCGGTGTGGAAGCCGCAGAAGCGCGAAGGTCAGCCTCCCAAGTTTCCATTGAACCAAAAGCTCTTTCTATCTCTGAAAACAATCCAGAGCAAGGTTTTGATTCTTCACCTGATAAATTTTCAAAATAAAGTTGATGTAAATAAGCTCCATTGAAAGCAACTGCTTCTCTGCGCTTTAATTCACTATATTCTCCAAAAGAATAGTTACTTGCAGATCTATCTACAGTCTTTAGTTTATCTTCAATTTCATTCAACTTTTTAACATAACCTTCATAAAGAGCAAAATGTGCCTCAAGTTGAGGATCGGATATGCCTTTAAGAGTACCGAGTAAAGGCATGAAATTGACAGATGAATGCATCATAGTGAATTGTTTTATTGATAATAATTCTCAATTACATGCTATCATAGACGCAGATAAAAAATAACCCTTTATTATATGCAAGTACCGGACATAAAACTCCCCTCTTCCAGAGGATCAGAAGTTTCACTGCGAGACTATAAAGGAAAATGGATTGTACTTTACTTCTATCCTAAAGATGATACTCCAGGTTGCACCAAAGAAGCTTGTGGATTTAGAGATTCTCATGATGATTTTAGCGACCTCAATGCAGTAATAATAGGAGTAAGTAAAGATCCTTTAAAAAAACATGAAAAATTTATAGCAAAATATGAATTGCCATTTGAACTTCTATCAGATGAAAATTTTGAACTCTTAAAAGCTTTCAAAGTATGGAAAGAAAAAAGCATGTATGGAAGAACTTTTTTGGGGATTGAACGCAGCACTTTCCTAATAAATCCTGAAGGAAAAGTAGTTAAAGAGTGGCGCAAAGTAAAAGTTACAAATCATGTGAAAGAAGTTCTTGAGACCTTGCGTGAACTCGGGTAATTTAATTGCAAATTTTTAAATCCACACCCATGAAATTTTATTTAAACTCAAACGCAGCAAAAGCGGACATACTTGTTCTTTTACTTGAAAAAGGAGAAAAATTATCAGCAGCTACAAGAAAAACATTGGGAAGTTTGGCGGAAGAAGCTAAAAAACGTATTAAGGCAAAAGATTTTGAGGGAGAAGAAGGAGAAACAATAATTTTATACGGCAAAAAAAACATCGTGCTTCTCGGCATGGGAGATCTTAAAAGCTCTCTACCCCAAGCTATGGAACAACTTGGCGGAAAAATTGCAAGCATTGCAAAAAAAATGAAGTCTGAAAGTGTTGCCATTATGGTGAAAGAAGATTATTTATCCGATATTGCAAATGGAATTGTGCTAGGCGCTTATGAGTTTGATAAATACAAGAAAAAAGATGCTAAAAAAATACAACTTAAAGAAGTTATTTTTCTGGCTACAAAAAATAAAAAGAATAAAGAAATCATGGAAGAAGCTGAGATTTTCTCACTTACTTCACCACTTACTCGTGACCTTGTTAATATTCCTGCAGGTGATTTATCCACGAAAGACATGGTAAATGAAGCTCGTAAATTGGCAAAAAAATATGGGATGAAGATTATTGTCATGAATGAAGCTCAACTCAAAAAAGCTGGTTGCGGCGCTATTTTAGGGGTTGGACAAGGTGCAAAAGAAACATCCAAACTTATCTTTCTACAGTATAAAAAAGCTTCAAAATCAAAAGTTCCAAATCTTGCGTTCATTGGTAAGGGAGTCGTTTTTGATACAGGAGGTCTGAATTTGAAACCAACAGGATATATTGAAACAATGAAACAAGATATGGCTGGAGCCGCCACAGTGCTTGGAACAATGAAAGCTATAGCTGAAGCAAAACTTAAAGGACATTATCTTGGGGTATTGGCTTGTGCTGAAAATGCTGTGTCCGATAGAGCTCAACGTCCAGGTGATGTTGTAAGGGCATTCAATGGGAAAAGCATTGAAATAAGCAATACTGATGCGGAAGGGCGTCTGTGTCTTGCTGATGCACTTTCCTATACAGAAGCAAAATTTAAACCTAAAAAGATAGTGGATATTGCAACTTTAACAGGTGCTGTCAGCGTTGCCCTCGGATATTTCATAACAGGAGTAATGGGAAATAATGAAAAATTTCTTGATCAAGTTCTGAAAGCTGCTTCGGCTGCCGGCGAACGTGCTTGGCCTCTCCCACTGGATGCAGATTTCATTAAAGCCACAAAAGGTGACTTTACAGATTTAAAAAACTCTACAAACGGAGTGCGTGCTGGCTCAAGTATGGGTGGTGCATTCTTGAGTAATTTTGTCACAAAAGATACACCGTGGGTACATTTTGATATTGGAGGAACTGCTTGGGCTGAAAAAACAAGTTCCACCACAAAATACGGAGCAACTGGTGTAGCACTTAGAACTTTGTTTAAACTTGCAGATCAACACCAAGGTTAAGATTCAAGTATTTCTTTGTATTCTTTTTCATAAATATGTACCACGGTTATTGTCAGGCTTAGTATTAAAGGTCCGTATACAATCCCTTTAATACCAAAAATAATCAAAGCTCCTAAAACAACCAAAAAAGTTGCCAGCGAGTGCATCTTAGCCTGACCTCCAATCAAAAAAGGCCTCACTATATTGTCAAGAGATGCAACAACAACAAACCCCCAAATTGTTAGAAACACTCCCCAAAAAATATTGCCCACAAACAATAAAGACAATGCTGCGGGAATCCAAATTACAGTTGCACCAACATAGGGGATAAGTGAAGCAAAAGCCATCATAGTCCCCCAAAGAATAGCTTGTTCAATACCTGCGATTGCAAAACCAATGCCACCTGCAAGACCTTGAATAAGACCCGTGCCAAAATTACCGACCACAACTGCATAGGTGCTGTCTCTAAGTTTAGATTCAATCTCATCTTCATATTGCTCCGGTAAAGGACTGATCTTCTTCATATATGCACTCACTTTATCCCCATCTCTGAAGAAATAATAAACTGTTATAAGAAATATAAAAAGCTGCACCACCCAATCACTAACACCTCTGAAAATTGCACCGGCTTGATTAACAATGAAGCCGGTGATACTTTCAGCCAGATCTTTTATTGCAGTAATAAAGTCAAACTCCTCTGTGGGAAGTAAAGCTTGAAAGCCATACTCTTGGCTCAAATTATCAAGCCATACACCAAGATAAGGAATATCTGTAATTTTTTTAAGTGTGGAAAAATCAAAAGCATTTAATTTGTACTCAAGTACAATAAATGCCTCTATTGCTTCTTGAGCAGTATATATGGAAAGTAAAACCAAAGGTGCCAATAAAATAAGTAATACTGAAAGAGTTGTAATAAAAGCCGGAATGCCACGCCTGCCATTCATTAACTTCATCAACCATTTTTGCATAGGATAAAAAATAACGGCAACAAGCGAAGCAAAGATCAAAGTGTCAAAAAAGGGCGAAATCACCCACAAAAACAAAATGCATACTCCTATCATTGCAAAACTGAAAAAATACCGTGGAAAATTCTGTAAAGCAAGCTTTGCATCGCTTGAGTGTTTAACTTTTTTAATCCTTTTTTTCAAATCTGGCATAAAGATGAATTAAACGTTAATTAGAGTGGCAATTACAATTTGATTGTAACAAAATTACAGATTTTTTGCGTATTCTTTCAAAGTAGCTCGCACCGCATCTGTAACCGGACGCATATAAATACCTTCACTTTCAAGCTTTTTAGACGAAAGCATACAGTTTGATCTGCGAGCTTTTGTGATTTGCTCCATTTCTTTCAAAGTAAAAACCTCATAAGTGAAATCAGGATCCACCAATTCCTTATAAAGCTCCAAAATCCCCACATGATCAATACTACCAGGATTAGTCATATTATAAATTCCTGTCACACCTTTTTCTATAAGCTGCTCCGCAGCTTTTAAAAAATCTTCCATAACACTTATTGAGTTTGGCACATTGATTACTTTTTTATAAGACGTGATTTTTGTTATGAAATTACGAGGACCGGGCTTAGAGTCCAAAGGCATGCGCAAACGAAGCTGTAAAATCGGAAGTTCAGAAAGGGCAGCTTCACTCAAAGCCTTTGTTCTTGAATAAAAACTGCCATCAAAATTAGGTGCATCTTCTTCTGAAAATCCACTGCCATCTTTATCTCCCTCATACACGCAACCGCTTCCAACATGCACCATATAAATACCCATTTCTTCACAAGCCTTAGCTAAAAGCAAAGGAACAAGCAAATTAGAGTCAAGTGTATCCATTTTATGGTCCTCACACCAATCTACATTAGGTCTACCCGTTTTGCCGGCACAATTTATAATTACATCGGGCTTATGATTTGAAAGCTCGGCAAGCAATGCGGAGTAATCCAAAATGCGCAAATCTGAAATAAGCGCCATATCTCCATAAAAATCGGCAAAATGATGAGCAAGATAGCCTTTTCCAAAAATTAAAATCTTCATAAAATCAATAACCTACATATATATTAGCAAAAAAAACTTCCAAAAAGCGAGTTTTCATTGCCAAACAGTGAAAAATCACATAAATTATAGCGGTAATTTAAAATAAAATTATGACACATCTGTGGCATGAAGTAAGCATTGGAGATTCTGCACCTCAAGTGGTTCGCGCCGTCATTGAGATTCCGGCAGGTTCAAGAGCAAAATATGAATTGGACAAAGAAAGCGGTCATTTGATAATGGACCGAGTTTTGTATCCTGCGATGCATTATCCTGCAAATTACGGATTTATTCCAAAAACTTACTGCGATGACGGAGATCCTCTGGATATATTGGTTATTTCACAAGTAAACATTAAGCCTCTTTGCTTGGTAAATGCACGTGTAATTGGCGTTATGCACATGGAAGACGGAGGAGAAAATGATGATAAAATCATAGCAATTGCGGAAGGAGATATGAAAGTGGATCATGTCCAAGACTTATCCGATCTTTCACAGCATCAAATAAATGAAATTGAACATTTTTTCGAGTATTATAAGAAACTTGAAAATAAAAAAGTAACAATACATGCATTTAAAGATAAAAGAGCGGCAATGGCAGTTATTGAAGACAGCATTAGCTTATACAAAAAAAGTGCTCCAAATAAAGAAATTTGACAATTAAAATTATGATTGAGTTAGTTCTGATTCGTCATGGTCAAAGCATTTGGAATAAAGAAAATTTATTCACAGGATGGACTGATGTAGACCTTTCACAAAAAGGAATTGATGAAGCCAAGGAAGCTGGTCATCGTTTGAAAAAAGCAGGTTTTATTTTTGATATTGCTTATACTTCCTACCTGAAAAGAGCAATTAAAACGCTTCATTTGCTTCAAGAGGAAATGGATATGCTTTGGATGCCTGTAAAAAAATCTTGGCGACTCAATGAACGGCATTATGGAGCTCTGCAAGGGCTCAATAAGAAAGAAAAAGCTGAAGAAGTTGGTGAAAAGCAAGTTCATATTTGGCGCCGCAGCTTTGATATTCCCCCACCACCGCTTGATGAAAATGACAAAAGACATCCTCGTTACGATCCACGCTACTCTTCACTGTCATTGCAAGAATTACCATCATGCGAATCTTTAAAAGATACAATTGAACGTTTCTTACCTTATTGGAAGGAAAGTATAGTTCCGGATTTACAAGCCGGCAAAAAAGTAATAATTACAGCCCACGGCAACAGTCTCAGAGCATTAATTAAACATTTGGATAACATTTCAGACGAAGCAATCCCAAATCTAAATATTCCCACGGGAGTACCTTTAGTTTATGAATTAAATAAAGATCTCACGCCTATCAGATCTTACTACCTTGAAAATTAAATGATTATTCTTCCACGCCCACCTTGGTCTCACAAAGGAGATTTCGGCCGAGTATTGATAATCGGTGGAAGTGCTCGCTCTACGGGCGCACCTTGTTTGGCAGGTATGGCGGCTTTGCGCAGTGGTGCAGATACAGTAACTATAATTGGTCATGAAAGAGCAATGAACACAGCATCAGCTCATTGTCCTGACCTTATCACAATAGCTCTGAAAGGAGAATTGGAAGAGTATTTAATCCCAGACATTCTGGAGGAATCTTTACATGCAGATGCGGTATTGATTGGTAGTGGACTTTCATCTTTCAGCTTTCCGGCAATTCGTAATTTAGTATCTAAAATTGAAGTCCCAATGGTACTGGATGCGGCAGCAATTCATGCAATAGGCTCTGAGCTTTTTGAATTTGATGAAAAAACCTTGCTTCTCACTCCACACGCCGGTGAATTTAAATCACTGACAAATGACATACTTAGTCAAAATATGAAAGAAAGAGAAAATCAAGTTAAATACTGGGCAAATCAATTGGGTGTAACACTTTTGACAAAAGGTCACATTGATATAATTTCAGATGGAGTTCGCACTGCAAATAATATAAATGGGAATCCTTTTATGACAGTGAATGGAACCGGAGATATCTTAGCCGGCGTAACTGTAGCTTTACTGGCGCAAAAAATGGATCCTTTTAATGCAGCCAACAAGGCAGCACAGAAAGTCGGTCAAGCAGGTGATACAGTCGCAGAAGAAAAAGGTGCGGCACTCATGGCAAGCGACTTATTGAGCTTCCTCTAAAATAAGATCCAATTGAGAAAAGGTATCTTCTATTTTGCCATCTTGATTAACAACTACATAATCAACTTCATCAGCCCATTCCATTTCAAGAAGAAAGCTTTGTCTGCGACGTTCAAGCTCTTCACTGGAAATTTCAGCTCTGGCAATGATACGCTTCTTTAAAGTGTCCCAAGAATCCACAGTCAAGAAGATTGAAATTAATTGATTATCCGGCATTAACTCTCTTATGCTGCGCAAACCTTGAACATCTACCTCACGGATAACAATTTTACCTTCTTGCAAAGGCTTCATAATACTCTCTTTCAAAGTGCCATAATAATTATCTCCATGAACAATTGCATATTCCAAAAAATCACCATGAGCAATGCGCTCTTTAAACTCAGATTTGGATACAAACAAATAAACCTCCCCTTCTTTTTCACCTTCTCTGGGCTGACGAGTAGTGCAAGATAAAGGAAAGACCGCATTTGGATACTTCTCTCGCAAATAACGCAATACGGTACCTTTACCGGATCCAGAAGGTCCAAGTATTAAAAAAAGTTTTCCATGCCTTTGACTTTTTTCTTTATCCATGATAGAATCATACGATAGCTCAAAGATTTTAGAGCATTGGCACATTGAAAACCAGAGCAGCTTAGAAAGAGTTAGAAAGGGACCGAGATATATATCCTTCCAAGAAAAAAATCTTTCAAAAATTCTCAGTAAGAAATATATATCTCATTCTCTCTCTATACTCCACATTTTCTCGCCTATAAAATGTAGTCTATGCTTCACAGCAAATCTACACAAAAAAGCATAAAAACAAAAACAAAATTAAAAAGGAGTAAAAATGGAGAGAAAGTGCAAAATTATAAATACCTTTCTCTAATCTGCCTTCAGTAATAACTGCAGATTAACGGAATGGATATCTATAATCTTGCCTATGCAAAGACTCGGGACATACCTCTATCAACATAATGATACGTACCCTCGACCCGAGTCTTTGACTTGCTTAAAATGGAAGATCATCCAAGCTCATTTCTTCTTCCTTATCTGAAGGAACGCTCGGTGTTTTAGGCTGAGGACTTGAAACCTGTTCCGCTGAAGGTGCAGCACTTGAAGTCTGAAAATTTCTATTTTCTCCAGTCGGCATGCCGCTCCTGTCAAGAAGTATCATATTTTCCACCACTACTTCCGTTCTATAACGCCTTACTCCATCTTCACCTTCCCAATCACGTGTTTGCATACGTCCTTCAACATAAATTTTACGTCCCTTTTTAACATACTGTTGGCAAATCTCCGCCAAACGACCCCACACAACAACATTGTGAAAATCTGCTTTCTCTTGTCTTTGTCCCATTTTATCAGTCCAAACACGATTAGTGGCAATAGAAAAAGAAGCCACAACTTGACCCGTTGAAGTCTGCCTAACTTCCGGATCTCTGGTAACATTGCCAATGAGCTGTGATCTGTTTAGTGAGTACATGAGTCCTGTGATTAAGTGAGTTACACTCTAATACCCAAGATGCACATAGGGCAAGTGCAGTTTATGAAGAAAGCACTTCCAAGCTTGGTCTATTGTGATAGTCTATTATTGCTTTAAGATATAAGCCTCCAATCAGGAGAGATAAAAAAATCAAAATTATTGTGAACAGTTTCATTTTTCAAACAGGTCATGGTAAAGGTCTCGCACGTAAGGAGATTGAAGCTCTGCTTGGTGAATGCATAAAAGAGGAAGTTTATGATGGTTTTGTAATTAATTGTAATGCTTTTAATGCAAATGCTCTTATTGACAGAATGGGTGGCATCGTACGGATCACCGAGGTTATTCAATCAGGCCCTGCATCTATGCCTCTGAATTTTGAGTCCTGGGTGATCCAAGCCTTGACCGATGCCTTTGAAGGAAAAAGCGGTAAATTCCGCTATGGTCTAAGCATGCACCCCAAGTCTGAAAAAATCCTGAAAAAAATCTTAATCGGCTCTAAAAAATATCTAAAAAAAACATTAGGAAATATAAGGTTTGTAAATAAAGATTTTCAAAATCTGTCTTCAGTACAAGCATGGCACGAAGGGCTTTTAAAAACAAAAGGTATTGAACTGCATCTTTTTAAGAGTGAAAAAAAGTGGTACTTGTGCAAAACATCTGCCATTCAAAACTTCACATGGTACTCAAAGCGTGACTATGACAGACCTGCAAAATCAGCCAAAAATGGCATGTTTCCTCCTAAATTAGCTCAAATTCTAATAAATATTTCCGGAGCTGAAAAGCATGTTTTTGACCCTTTCTGTGGTAGTGGAACTGTATTGCAAGAAGCTGTACTCATGGGATTAAACTCAAGTGGTACGGATATTTCAAAGGAAATGGTGAAAGATGCAAAAATCAATATGGAATGGCTGTCAAAGATAACAGGAAAAGATTATAACTATTCACTCAATCAAGCTGACGCAAGAAGTCTGACTTCAAATCAGCTTCCAGATGAAAATTTCACAATTGTAAGTGAAACTTGGCTTGGACCATTGCTAAAGACTTGTCCCTCTCCTTTGGAACTTCCCAAAGTTCAACGTGAAATTGAGGATTTGTACAGATCTTTTTTTGAAAACTTAAAAAAGATTGTAAGCTTCCCTATAAGCTTAGTATTCACAGCACCTTACCATAAGTATAAAACAGAACGGCACTTCCTGCCTAATTTACCTGAAATACTGAGATTGAATACAAAAATTATTCACTTGTCATCACATGAACGCCCTTCCCTATTTTATGAGCGCAAAAATCAAGTTGTAGGAAGAGAAATTTGGAAAGTTATTATAGGATAAAATATAAAGTGATATTTTAAATAAAAAAGCTTTACCTGCTTAAATGTCCTCGCTATAATCCATGCGCATTTTCGGTATTACCACATATGCACGCTCATGCGTTCCCCTGTAGCTCAGTGGTAGAGCAACTGGCTGTTAACCAGTGGGTCATTGGTTCGAATCCAATCGGGGGAGCCAAATTGAACATTTCTCAAAACAAGCGGTTGGACCAACTCCGCCGCTTCTTTTGTCAATTGCCTGTTTATAGAGTGCATCATAAGGTGTATTCAATATAATCTGTCCTTTTTCCAATCTGCCCCTCAATAAGCTCTATTTTTCTCCGCAATATCTAATTTCTCCTCTTTACTTAAATTCAGATCTGTAGATTTATCCCCTTTCTGTCCAAAGTTCAGATAGCCTAATGACGCTTTATTTATGGTCTCCCTTTGCAATTCTATGTTTGCAGCAGATTCACGCAGAAAAGTGACAATCAATTTGCCTCTTTGAAATCGTTTCAACTCCAAGGATAAAGAATACGCAAGGAAAAGACGGAAATAGTTCTGTTTTTTAGAGTCAGGCTTAACAGCTAACCAATCTTTAACATAAAGTGCATTAAAAATAGTAAAATCAGCTTGCCCTTGCATACATTCACAAAATTTCAAAAATCTTTTGTTAGCAAAAAGAGAACTTTATCTTGCCTCCAATATTCAAACATATCAAACAAAGCTTTCTCCAATGAAACTATATGCTCACTACCAAAGCGATCTACCTTATAAAGCGGATCTAAAAATATATCTGAATATAAATTCAGCAACCCTCTTATTTCTGCAATCTCAAGCGTGTTAAATAATGATTCTCCGATCAGCATTCCACATCTAGACGGTTGCTCTGCACTCAAATCAAACGGGAATAAATCTTTGTCATTTTTCTCTTTTATGTGTTCAAGAATAAAAATCTCATCTCTTAAATCAGCACACAACTCCTCTTAAGAAAATGAAGATAAATTCCATATTTCAAATTCTTCCGAAAGAGAAAGCTTCTTTTTAAGCTCAGTGTTTTCTCTCCCGCCAAAAAGTAAAAACACTTTTTTCATGTAAAACTGCTAAGAATCTTTTTACTTTTTGGCGCTTTTATCATTTTCAAACTCAATGCCAAATAATTTTATCTTAGTAACCCATGGAGCTAACAATAAAACACTCAGAAAAAAGCATATAATTCTGATATATTGACTGTACATTGGTCGAGAACCATCCTTTGAACAGGTTTAGCCATTGATAAAATCCGCATTTTATTTATAATAACGTCAATTTAATGCCAACAAATATAAAAGCAATTGGTTTACCACCATACGTCGTTGATGCAAAATTTGCAACTTATACAGGCTTTCACAAAGATCGGAGTTCTGATGTAACACTGCTCCCTACAGGCGGAATTGTTAGAAAAGATAAACCCGAAAGAAACAAGAGCAATTCTTTGAGAGAATTCTTTGCACTGTTGGTTTGGGATAGAGTTCTTAAAGCTCATGCAAATCCAAACCTTGCCATTGTATCACCAAAGCCGATCGCAATTGATCAAGGGGGGAAAATTTACATGTCCTTCGTCCCTGGTGTGACTGCTGGTGTAGTAGCTTCAAGAGGTTTTCCTCGTGAAACAGGATTAACAAGATTACAAAGAAAAGAAGCATGTAGAGATTTTATGGTTAGATTAGGTCGCCTTTTTGCTTTAAAAGAACTGGAAGGTATTGTTCATGGAGATTTTCAACTTCGTCATCTACTTTATTCAGTTACAGCTAGTACACTTGGAGTAATTGACGTAGAAAATTCACAAAAAGCTTTGCCATCTGAAGTAACAAGAGAAAATCGTGTCATGCAAGACGCTGTAACCTCTAGGATGCCTTTGAGAGGAAAGTGGAAAAAAGCATACTTGGACGGAATTGACGAAGGCAGAGCTAGCATGGAAGGACTAGACTCTCAAATTAAAGATATTGCAGCTCAAATTAAATCCGAACTTGCCATCCCCCGCTTAAACTTCGGAGCACTTTAGAAATCATTTGTATGTACTGGTTCTTTTACAAAGTGACTACAATTATTAAACACACATTCCCTCATCTTGTATCTTCTTAACTTCTTACGCCCAAGTCGTTAGGTTAAAAATATGAATCAGAGGTTTTTCAATGATTCCAGTTACAGTTAGAACGGTTTGAACAAAACAAAGGTATGGGGAGCCAACTTTATTTTCACTCAAACATTTAGTCGGCCCTCCACAAATTTAAAAACCTTAATTCACATCAAATTCTACAAAATTGAAATACCGTTTTTATCAATTTGAATTTTTGATGCTTTTTTCAAACGCTTTAAAGCTCTTGTAACAGTAACTCTGTTTAAACCTGTTAATTCCGCCAATTCTTCATGTGTAATGTGAATACTACTTGGCTTCCAAACCCCAAACAAAGAACGTCCACGCTTTTCATGTAATTTGCTTAATTCAGTTAAAATAAGCTCATCTGCAGAATCATTTCTCATACTCAAACTGTGTTCATACTCTTGAATTTTTTGCGTCATTTTCTTGATAAATCTCATCATAATGTCTGGTTTTCTTTGCAAAATAGATAAAAAATCATCCTCGGAAAAAATACAAAGTCTGCTTGGATGTGTTGCTTGAGCAAAATGAGTGCTCTTATCGGAAGTAAAAACAAGACCTCCAAATAAACTTCCCGGACCCAGCACATCAAATACCATACGTTTACCATTTTTACTATGAAATAACCTCACCTCTCCTCGCTTCAACACATAAATACAATTCAAACTCTCATAATGAGAGTAAATCATTTCTCCTTTATTGTAAGTGCATTCTCTTACCTTGCCAGCAAGCTGCATTATTTCATCATCCGGCACACCCTCAAAAATATCTAAATTCTTCAAGTACCAAAGTTTCTCCACTTTTTCATTCATAAAAGTATTATATATAAATAATCTTATTATCACAAAACAATAAAAACCCCTGATAAGCTTGCCATTATCAGGGGTGGTCCTAACTAAATATCAAATTGTTCCCCATCTAAGTTCAGATTCCCATAAAAATTCACATGAATAAATGGCTGTTCTTGACCATTTTCCAAAATCACACCCGTAGGAACGGGGCTGTCAACAGGACCATCACTGCTTGCCTTTTGAGGAGGCAATGCCAAATGAATTTCAAGCTCATCCGGCTGAGCAACATCAAATCCTACCTTAAAATCTTCATCTCTAGTTCTCTCACTCACCATCATATGAACAATTCTATTACTATCCGCAAGCTCACCATCAATATATAAGTCACCCACTCCCCATAAAGTAATATAAGACAATTCCTTAGTTACCAAAGGCGTTCCAATCCCCGTGTCTCCATGCATCACCACATTGGTCGCAACTCCACCAAAAAATTGATGACTTGGCCCAACAGGAATAACTTTATTTAAAAGTATCTTAAACTCTTGCCCGTTTGGACCGGTAAAAATCGCTTCTATTTTAGCTTCATCTTGAGAATCTGGATCATCTCTATATGTTCGATCATTCACCCAAATATTAATGGAACCCTCTATCTCTTCAATCACATTGGAAAACATGGATGGATTGGCAATAGTTGTATACTCAGTTCCTGCCTCATTCGTAAGTCTATCCTCCAAAGGTAGTAAATCCACATTAAGTGGATTATCCGGCGTACCAAACAAATCCGGATCCAATTCTCTCTTATCTGGATATTGCCAGATTGCAATACCGGAAGCAGATGCAGTTGAAACTGTATCAATTACTGTATCTTCTTCTGAAAGATTTTTTTTTGAAGAATCTGAAGTATTGGAATTAATGGAAGTGCAGCCCGCAAAAAGAAGTATTCCGAGAGTGCTTGCAATAAGTATTTTTTTGCTCATATCTTTGAAATTAAAAAGTAAATCTATATGCGAGCTTCAGCCTAACATGAAAGAATTTCTTAACAAGTGGCATAGGCTACATAACGAACTTGGCTAGACTATTAAACTTATTAAAGTATAATTTCCGCATGGCATTTAAAGCAATATTCTGGGATAGCGATGGGACGCTTGTAAATACGGAACCTTTGTTTTTTGAAGCTACTCAAAAAATATTGGCGGATGTGGGAGTGGAATTAACATACGAATGGAATAGCCAAGAAGCACTTAAGAAAAATCGCAGTGCATTCGAATTGGCTTATGAAAAAGGGATAGACCCTGAAACAATCAAAATCCTTAGGAAAAAAAGAAATGATTTATATTCAAAAAAACTCTCTAATAAAGTGGAAATATGCAATCAAGTCATAGAAACTTTACAAAAGTTACACGGAAAAATAAATATGGGAGTTGTAACAATGAGTTTACGGGAACATTTTAATATAATTATGGACTCTACAAACCTTGCAATTTATTTCGATTTCTTTATTTGCAATGAAGATGTAATACATGAAAAGCCCCATCCGGAAAGCTACTTGAAGGCATTGAAGAAAAGTGGTTTTTCAAAAGAAGAATGCTTGGTAATTGAAGACACTGAAAGAGGAGTAAAAGCAGCAAAAAAAGCAGGACTAACTTGCTTTGCTTGCCCGAATCAACTTTCAGAAACAAATGATTTTTCTATGGCTGATAAAGTCATCAAAGATGTTAGCGAAATCCTGCCTTTTTTTAATTTCAATTGACTTAATACGACTTTAAAATCTTTCCACCATTGTATTAATCACACCCTGCATAGATTCAAAAAACCATGTATTTATCTCTTCTGCTCCTTGCGCATCTGTAAAGACATCGCTTTCACTAAAATTGACAGGATTAAAAAGAACACCTTGATCATCATAAATACTGGCGAAATTCCACTCAGTTGTATAAAATCCTTCTGTTGATTCACCACTAATATTACCGGACTGAGGATCACCACTAATGGATATATCTGTTAAATATGAAACCGTAGTTGTCCCATACTCTTCAGTTGTTTTACCAAATTGATAATCTGAATAATAAGTATTCGCAACTGCCTCCATAAGAGATGTCGGACTGTAAAAAAGAGTCAAAACAGTATCTCCATCTTCATCATAAGAGGTCATGACTGCATCATCAAAAATCATACGAGCACTGCTTGTAACAGGTTCAATACTTTGATAATTTGCACGTTCTCCTCCATTAACAATGTTTTCAGAATAATACATGTACTCACCCATTGCATATAAATCTTCCAAGAAATAAATAGTTGTTGCGGTACCTGCAATTGTTACCGTTTGACTACGGAAAGAAGCAACAAAAATAAGATTTGATCGTTCATCTTCTTTAAACTCCGTAATGCCATCTAAGGCATTATCATAGTTTTCTTCTCTCTGCTCACTATAAGTAGTGCTCGCCCATCCATAAAAGAAATCTTCTGTACAGGTTGTATCTGGCCTACCCTCCCAATAAGAACAGTAGCCACTATTGGTTGGGTCTAAATCAAAGGTGCTGATAGTGCTGGGTGCAATTTCATAATCTTCTTCAATTTGAATAGTGATTTCATCTCCAAGATTTTCATCTGCAGTATTTTCACCTAAAGAAGCATAGTCATTATCATCAAGAATAAATACCACAATATCCTGACCACCGTATTCCCACACGCTAACCTCTCCGTTATCAAGCTCATAATTATCAGCAATAATACGACCTCCATCCAGTTCAAAATCACTGGAAACCAGCATATTTGCTTGAATATATGAATCGCTGCTAAATGCACCATCTGGATCTATCTCGAAATCATCAGTTACCAAAACATCTCCTTCAATAGTGTAAGAATCAGCAATATACAGTATTGCATCCGGAATTAAATCCGAAAGGCCAGCTTCCGCCATAGAGCTTTCTAAAACTTGTGCATTAAAAACCGATTCCTCTGCCTCTCTCAACATTACGGCTTTAGCCATATTTTCAGTAACATCTCCACGAAGACGTGCAGATGAGACTCCCAAATTTTCACCTCTTTCACCCAAAACATTGGCTTCCACCAAAGCTGCCACATATGGTGCATACCAAGCATCAGTCACAACATCATCATAAGGAATATTCAATTCATCCGGAATAGAAATACCTTGCGTTGTAGTAAGCATTTTAATAAATTCAGCCGTATTCACATCTTGATCAACACCAAAACTGCCATCTGCGTAACCTTCCCAATATCCTTTTTCTTTGCCATAACACACCCAAGGGGCAAACCATTCTTCACTCACATCCGTAAAGCAGTTATTATAACTGTCCAAATCAGGTTGTTCACCCAAAGATGCCACCAAAACTTTAGCAAGCTCAGCTCGATTTATAGGAGAATCAACCCCCAAACTGCCATCTGGATAACCTTCAAAAATACCTTTTGCATAAGCGTATTCAGAAAATAGGTAAATTGAACTTTCCTCATCAACATCTGTAAAATTGGAAGCAAAACTTAAAGAATTTAAGTAAAAAGAAGACAGGAAAAAAACGATTAAACTCCCTGCAAATATAATGCGTTTCATAAAAAAATATTTATTAAGACTGGGGTATAATAACAAAAACCTTATCAGAAATCTAAAAATTTAAAAAGACGGTCCAAAGCTTCATCAATTACAGCTTCACTGCTTGCAATGCTCATCCTTATCCAACCCTGAGTTGCCATACCAAACACACTTCCGGGTACCATTGCAACAAAATGCTCCTCCAAAAGGCGCTCGCAAAAGTCAAGATCTGATTCTCCGGATTTAAGAAAACTACCAACATCCATTAAGATATAAAATGCACCTTGAGGTCTGACAAATGGCAATTTTGCAAACTTGTTCAATTTATCCACAGCTAAATCACGACGCTTCTTGAAAGCTGACCTCATAGCAAGCACGCTATCTTGCGGTCCATTCAGAGCACAAACTGCAGCCATTTGTACAATTGAACATGGGTTAGATGTGGAAAGACTTTGCCTTTTCTCCATTGCAGCAATGATTTTAGAGGGACCGGCAGCAAAGCCAAGCCTCCATCCGGTCATTGCATAAGTTTTGGAAAGAGAATTGACCGTTACAACACGCTCTTTCCATTTTGGATTCAATCTAAGCACATGCGCCTGAGGAGCGTCATAAGAAAAAAATTCATAAACGTCATCGCTTAGAATTAATGCATGATGACCTTCCAAAACATCCATAATTTTCCCAAGTTCTTCCTCCGATATAACGCCACCTGTTGGATTTCCCGGAGAATTTATAAGCACGACTTTTGTTTTTGCATTCAAAGCTTCCTTCAATGCTTCTGCAGTCAAATTAAAATTGTTTTCCGGAGTGGTGGGGACACAAGTAGGTACACCTCCCGCCCATTTGATTTGCTCCACATAAGAAAGCCAAGCCGGATCTGTAAGTATAACTTGATCACCTTTCTCCAAAATAACTTCAAAAAAATTAAATAACATTTGCTTCCCTCCCGCACCGCAAGTTATTTCATTATAAGAATAGTCCAAAGCATAATCCCTTTTCATTTTTGCTATGCAAGCATCTTTTAAAACAGGCAAACCGCCTGTAGGCGTATAAAAACTGCAATCTTCATCAATTGCCGCATGAGCTGCAATTTTAATGGCATCCGGAACTGTAAAATCCGGCTCACCTATACTTAAATTTAACACAGGATATCCGGCAGCTTTAAGCTCCGCTGCTCTTGCAGAGATAGTAAAGGTTGCTGGACTTACAAGCTGTTGAGCTGATGCATTGAGCATTATCCTAAACTTTTACGAAGTAAAGCTGCCTCTAAAATATCCTCTTTTAAATCAATATCCATTTCTTGTTTAAGTTTAATTTTTGAAGTCAAAATTTCATGTAAATAATGATGATTTTTATTTGGACCAAAATCAATGCCAAGTATGTTTTCTGATAGCAGAATATCTTCCAGCAAATCTTCCGCCCAAGATTCCCTTTTTGCCCAATCTTGTAAATTCTTCCTATTTAAATACTTTCCAGCATGCCTAAGCTCATGCCCCAAGCTTGGAAAGTGCTTTTTTAAGAGATCCAACTTGCCAAGTGATTTTATCTTTTTAAGAGCACGACCCGTCCCAACAAATTCAGGAGGAAATCCCATTGAATAACAAGCCGCAGTAAATTTAATGGCTCTTGGCAAATTAACCTTACCAACTTCTCGCCCATAACCAAAAAGACCAATATGCTGCACTCTCTCACGACGAGAAGGAATAAATTTTGCCATTGCATTTATGCGAGGAGCAACAAGCTCAATTGTATTGCGATAATAATCTGAAAATATCTTACAAAGCTCATATAACTCATGAAATTCATTATCGGGAATTTGGACAGACTGTGAATCAGCCAAAGTGTTTTGAATATAATTCAAAGCATTTTTTACATCCTTCATAGGATAGTCATAACGAAAAGCCGATTGAATGGAAATAGTTTTAACTCCTTTATAATGCTCTAAACTCGCAACTATATTTTCCGGATTAATTCCACCACGGAATGGCAAAGATCCCGTACCAATTATAGGGTAAACATTCAAAACATGACGTTTCCCAATACGATAAAATTCTCGCAATGCAATCCTAACTCCAATCATAGCGGCAACAAATCCTGCATTAAGGGCAGGATCGCTACGTGCAATAAAAGGACGCAAATAAGGAGGTTTAACTGAAAAAACCTCCTTATGTAAAGCAATAAAATCTTCCAAGATTTTTGCAGATTCATAGAAATCTTCAACACTTTCAATAAGTGGTATCATATGCATATAACCCATGCCAAAATCATGATCATCAAAAATTTCACTATGCATATTTGCAACCTGACGAAAAGTATTTTGCACATAAATAAGCTGCTCTCCTCTCTTGGTCATTGGTAAAATAAATTCAAAAACCGGAGGAGAGTGCAAAGCAAGTTCACGAGTAAGCTCCGCAGCTGAAAGTACACTCATGTAAGCCCGTGAAAGCTTATAACTTTGTTCTTCCCAAATATTCGGAATACGCAAGGTTATGAATTTATCCAGCCCCAAAGAATTTTTTTTGAAAGTATCCAAATGCCTAGCCATTAATCTTTCAATCATTGCTTCATCCGCAAATTTACCCTCCCAATCCCACATATATTCATCACAGCCCAAAGTAAAAAAACATTCATAAATTTCTTCAGTCTCCATGGATGTAGTGATCATTGCTTGATTTGTCCAAAAAGCGGCATTCGCATTATCAGGATGTTGAGTAGCCATCAAACTTGGAATCCGACGGTAATCTTGCATTTCAAACATAAGCAAGTTGAAAATATCATAAAAGAGTTATTTCTGGAAGAATAGTAATTGTTCATATATAATTAACACATGGAAAAACATATTGACGCTTTTAAAGATAAAGTATTGTTTCTGCTGCGTTTGCTAACAGAAGTAATTGCTGCGATTTTATGTGTCATTTTAATATTGGCGGCGGGCATGATAACTTACAGAGCTTTCATGCAAATTTTGAGCAATGACACAAATGCAGCTGTTTTAGATGCCTTGTTTGTAGTAATTTTATTGGAGCTTTTTTATGCAATACGATCGTTCATAAACAGAGGCAGCATGAATATAAGTGTGATTGTAAACGTATGTATCGTTGCAGCTGTGAAAGAACTTATTTTCCAAATTGACTCTCTAAAATTGCAAAACGCAATTGCTTTCGCAGTGATTTTCCTAAGTTTGGGAGTGCTTTATGTTATAGAAATGATTCACTTTGAACGTAAAAAAAACAAGATTAATCCAAGCCCAAAGCTTGCACAGCTTGAGCTGCAAAATAAAGACCTCCCAGAATAAACAGCTGATCTTCTTTTTGCAGAATAGATTGTAAATAAGCAGCTGCTTCTTTGATATTTGGCATCACATCGGCTGTTGGAAGTGCTTTTTTTAATAAATCAGAGGGACATGCATGATAATCAGCTTCAGAAATCAAAATTTTATCCATTCCCTCCCCCAATACACTTGCCATATTTTTGTAATCTTTATCTTTGGATATTCCAAGCCAAAGCCATCTGACACCTGAATCTTTTCTTGGTAAAGAGGCTTTAAGCGCTTTTATCCCATGCAAATTATGACCTACATCAGCCAAAATGAAAGGTTTTTCGGATAAAATCTCCATGCGTAAAGGCCAATAAGCCTTTTTTAAACCGGACAAAATTGCAGCATCATCAATTACCCAAGCTCTTTCTCGCAAAACTTGAATTGCAGCTCTTGCAAGGGCTTTATTTTTCTCTTGAAATGAACCTGAAACACGCACTGCACGATGTTCAGGCAAAACATGGAGAATCTCCTCATCCTCAATCCCGGTAAGCAAAATTGCATTTTTTTTGATTGCAGATTTCTCAAGAGCTATGGCTTCTTTAGTGCTTCCAAGCAATTTAGTATGCTCAAGATCAACATTTGTCAAAATGGCAACTTCAGGGGAAGGAATAACATTGGTGGCATCCAAACGACCACCTATACCGGCTTCTAAAATAACAATATCCACAGATTCCGCATAAAAATACTTCATTGCCATCAAAAACCACGCCTCAAAAATACCGACATTAAAATCTAAAAGTTCTCTTCCATGCAAAGATATTGCAGCATCGGAAATTTTTTTGCGGTTTATTTGAATACGCTCTCTCCAATCAAAAAGATGTGGCGATGTAAACAAACCAACCTTATATCCTGCCTCTTGAAGCACTGATGCAATCATGGCGCATGTACTACCTTTCCCGTTCGTTCCGGCAACATGAACAAATTTAACTTGCTTCTCCGGAGAACCAAGTTTAGTTAAATAAAATCTTATTCTATCAAGACGTGAATCTTTTGGAAAGCGTGGGAAAGCGGCGATCCTATCAATAATTTCCTGCGCATAAATCATCTCTTGCAATTTAGACTATAAAATGGTATAAATACAAGCCCTTGATCTCCCATAGATTCAAATCATAGAAAACATCATGAAAAAAATCTTCACATTAATATTGCTGTTTGCTTTAAGTTTAAGCTCTCTGCCGGATTTTGCATCAGCCGGTCCAAATTTACTAAAAGGCGGAAATGCTGATTTTGACTATGTTTACATGGATGAAGACATTACAAGAGATTTCAGCAGCGCAGCAGCGGATATGGATAAAAATCCGGTTGAAGTCTTCCCTGACGACGACGGAGATAAGCAATATCTTTATTTGGGCTCAAAATCACCTTTTGACAGAGCAACTTTTACAATAATAAAAAGAGCCAAATATCAAGATACGAATAATCTGATATGGGAATATTACGAAGACGGAGACTGGGAAGAACTGTATGCAAGTGACTCATACATAGACGGCTTCACGGATAAAGGCACATACTATGCCAGTTGGAATATGCCAAAAGATTGGGATAAAAAATCTTACAATGGTAAATCTGCATATTGGATTCGCATCAGACCTGAGGGTGAAGTGGATAAAGCTGCTTTGGTGGAACAAATTTCAGCACGAACTTACAACCTTGAAATAATTGTAGAAGATGACAGAGGCGATGATGTTGATGACCTGACAAAAAATGATTTTGACGTAAGCGGAGGAAGCAATAATACGATTTACGGATTCTTAAATCGTGGCAACGGAATATATTGGTTAGCTTTAAACGCTGAAGCAAATGACACTTCTTACAAACTAAGCGTTAAAGATTCACGTTTTCAGGAAGAAAAAATAACCATCAGCTCACTAAATACTTCTCAAGACAGCTACAATATAAGACTGGAAAGTGAGGATAATGGAAATGTTTATCTGAGCAGCAATGGCGACATGCCTTTTATAGATTTGGACGACTTTGAATGGGCGGAAAATGCCATTGAAGATCTTTACGAACGAGGTGTGGTGGAAGGGAAAAGCTATTATTACTACTATCCGGCAGATAGCATTACTCGTGCAGAATTTCTAAAAATCATTTTGCTCAGTGCAGATATAGACGTTCAAGATTATGATAATGAAAGTGAAAATTTTCGTGATGTATCAAGTTATGATTGGTATTACCCTTATATACAAGCGGGACTTGCGCTCAGAATGATAGATGATGACTATTATTTTTATCCGGACGTGGAAATCAATAGAGCGGAAGCCGTAACAATGCTCGTACGCCTGCAAGATAAATTCCAAGGTGCAAATCTTGATAAGACAGATACTCCTTTCTGGGATGTAAGCCCTTATGACTGGTTCGCAAAATATATTGCATACGCATACGATGAAAGAATTATTGAAGGTTATGAAGATAGATCTTTTAGACCTATCAATGACTTAAACCGTGCTGAAGCAGCTGTACTGGCTGATAACGCCTATCATGAGTGGTGGAGATAGGATTTTCACTTACATTTCACTTTTGAAAAAAAAATGCTAAAAGTAATGGCAGCGTCGGGGTATGGCGCAGTTGGCTAGCGCGCACGCCTGGGGGGCGTGAGGTCACAGGTTCAAGTCCTGTTACTCCGACCAAGTTAAACTTTTTTCAAATTGCGCGGAAGGTATGCGCTCGCTTCGCTCGCGCACTGGGGGCATTTTATCCTTATTTTCCGCCAAAATCTGCCATTCTTCCTTCCAGTTCCAGACGACTTTTCTGTCCAGCAGGCGGCGGTTCGTTCCAATTTTTTCCGCAAAGATTTTTATTTCATAAAAATCTTTAGACAAAGCAAGTTTTTCGGCGCGGTGAGCGTCTTTTATCCAATTTCTCAATGGTTCGATCCAATTGTTTCCCTTTCGCCCAAAATCAGACTTTCTTTTGTTGAGGTCTGTTTTTGTTTTGATAAGTTCGTCTTTTTTGACGAGATAGGTTTCTTTTTCAATGGTGCCGTCCAGAAAGGCGTTGACCAGTCTATCCAGCTTTTGCTCGGTTTCTTTGATTTTTTCCTCAAGATTTTGGGCGAAAGATTGCGACAACTGGGCATTTTCTTTTTCCCACAGTTCCACTTTTGCCAACATCTTTTGCGTCCAGTCTTCGCAGAGAGCGACTTTTTTCAGCCTTTCTTTAAGCTGGGCAACGAGCAAGTCCTCGCGCAAGTATCCTTGTGTGCATTTGCCAAATTTTTTAGTACATCGGTAATAGCGGTATGTTCCACCGTTTCCGTGCGCGTATTGCGCTGTAATAGCCCCGCCACACTCGCCACAGGTTAAAAATCCGACAAATGGAAAATTATGTCTCTTTTTACTTTTGCGGGGTCTTGCTCGCTGTTTTAATACTTTTTGGACGGCTTCAAAAGTCGCTCTGGAAACAATTGCCGGAAAACCGCCCTCGTAGCTTTCGCCATTATGCACGATTATTCCAAGATAAACTTTGTTAGTTAGCATTCTTTGCAGTGTTGCCTTACAAAGCGGTTTTCCGGTCTTGCTCACCACGCCCCAAAAACTCATGCGCTCACCAAGAGATTTTAGAGTGTGCCTGCCTTGCGCAAATTCTTTAAAAGCCTTTTTGATTATCTTTGCTTTTAGGGGATCTGGTTCAATGTTTCTTGTTTTGGGATTGTTTACATATCCAAAAGGCGCAAGGCCGGGCCACTCCCCGCGCCTGAGTTTTTGGCGAATCCCGCGCTTTACATTTTCCGATAAATTATCTGAATAGTATTTACTTTGGCCAAAGGCGACCTGAAGCATAAAAAGCCCTTGCGGAGTTGGCTCAAACCAAAAGGTAGGAAAGCGCAAAGAAGCGATCTTGCCTTGGTCAATGAGGTAAATGATTTGTCCGCCGTCAACAGAATTACGGGCAAGGCGGTCAGGGTGCCACGCCAAAATACCAACAGGGTTTTTACTGGCGTGGATTTTTTCAATCATCTTATTAAAAATCTCTCGGCCCGGCTTCTTTGCGCTTTTGCTTTCTACAAACTGTTCAATGATTTCTATGTTTTTTCGCTTGGCATACTCTGCCAACTCCGCAAGCTGGGCTTCAATGCTCATCACTTGCCGTTCTTCATCTTCCGTTGATTTGCGAGCGTAGAGAAAAAATTTTGTTTTCATAATGTTTGCCTCGTTAAGTTTATAAATAATGTCGCCTTTGGCCACTGCGCCAGAGGCGCAGTGTAAAGCGCGGGATTAAAGCTTGCTTTGTTCTCTTGCCTTCGGCAAGAGGCGGAAAAAATTGGAAAGCAAAAACATTTCAATAATTCTTTTAAGGATATGTTTTTGCTCCGGTGGCTTCGCCACCACGAACCGCCGCCTGCTGGACAGAAAAGTCGTCTGGAACTGGAAGGAAGAATGGCAGATTTTGGCGGAAAATAAGGATAAAATGCCCCCAGTGCGCGAGCGAAGCGAGCGCATACCTTCCGCGCAATTTGAAAAAAGTTTAACTTGGTCGCAATTGCTGAACCTTGCTCGAACCATATTTGAGCGAAAGTTTGCGCCCTAACGGGCGCATATCCCACCC
>WFTC01000012.1 GCA_015485665.1 Candidatus Altimarinota bacterium | reverse complement strand
TAGCGCTATCTGGTATCTGACACCAGAAGACGTCTTGAAAGAACGACAAGAACACAGATTAAAAGAAAGACAAAAAAAACTCGACGCCGCTAGGAAAAAACGTCTATTAAGAGCAAAATAACCGTAATTCTATCAATTAAACCAAAAAGCGTTTGTCCATTTCCCGCTGAGGCTGTACAGTAACCTCTATGCACAAATTGCTCAATAGTCAGTATACGGTTTTAATTTCCCGCCAACAATTTCGTATACAAAATAGTCTCTTTCTTCATTCTCTCCGTATGGATCAAATTCATATCTCCCTGCTTTACCAACAAAACTTAAATCCTTCTTGTTATTGGCAATGTAGTCTCTTACTCCTTTTCGGGTACCATCACTACCTTTGATTATGATTGAAGCCAATGTATAGGCATCTTCACCGATAGGCCTATAAGATGGTAAAAACAAATTTTCTTCCTTAAATTCTGCTGGTGAGAGAATAAAAGCTCTACTTGGGATTTTCCAAGTATTAGAAAGAAGGGAAGTAACTAAACAACCATCGGTAAAAATTATTGGGGTTGAAATATCAAGCTCTGAAATCTGATCCAAAAGAAGCAACCCATGGTGCGATACACCCACATAAATTACGACTTCAGGACGGATAGATTCTAAACCCCATATAAAACTGCTGTTATAAAAGGAATTGGATGGACCTATCAATTCTTCAATTATGATTCTTCCTCCTTTTTTTCTAATCTTGTCTGCAATATCTCTGGAGAGATTTATAGAATATGATTGGTTTTCCTCGTCTCCATAAATTGCAACCTTTCTATTGGGCGCAAATTTTGAAACTAATCTTTCAATCAAGTCTGCTTGTCTACTATTAGCAGGCAGCATTCTTAAGATAGCATTGTGATTTGCATCTTTGGCCTTTTTTAAAAGGTTGTCATCAGTGGCTATCGGCATTATGAATGGTACCTTATTATTTGCACCCAAGAATATATCTAAATTAATATTTGTTAAAGTACTATTTGAGTTTCCAATGACCAAAATACAGTTTTCGTCAGTGGTGAGCCGATTGGCGATAATTGCAGTTTTTTCTTCAGACAAAAAGTCTTCTATTTGCTCAATCCGAACTTTATTTCCATTCTTAGATATGAAAACATCTTCTTGCTGCTTCATTTTAGCACTAAGCAATCCATCCATGAAATCTATAGGAATTTCAAAATCAATTGTCTTTTGAGATACTAGCACGGCAACATATGGTTCTGATGCAAAGAACTCTTGTAGCTCTTCCCAAATTGATGGGACTATTATACTACCTACTATGGCCCCAATAACCATAACTGTTAGACTGGAAAAAAATCGTTTCCAACTGAAGTCTATTTCATAGCCTAGGATTTTCATATATTCCTATCATATTCTATTGTCTCATAACACTCTCAACTATTATAAGGTGTAAAGTTTCCTTTCTTTACGATATATATTTTATAATCTCTGTTGGCCTCCCAACTTGGCCTATTAGCTTCTACTTCATTCTCAAAGTGCATCTTTCCTGTTAGGGAATCAAACTCCTTGGACTGAAGGTAATTTTTTATCTCCGCGATCGACTTATTTAAGCTGGAACTGATAGCATCCATTATTATCAGCCCACTCTCATATCCATAGCATGCAAAAATATCTGGTTTTGCATTATGTTTTTGTAAATATTTTGCTTCAAACTCCAAGTAGATCTTTGATTTATAGTCGATTGGCATCATAGCCAACAGAAAATTTTCAGACGCATCACCAGCCAATTCTATTAGTTTTGGAGAGTAAGTCCCATCAGTACCAATAAAAACAGCATTGTAGTTTATCTCTCTGGACTGTTTTAAAATTGCAGCTGTCTCTTCATAGTTGCCAGGGAGAAATACGAGTTCAACTCGTTCGTCTCTGAATTTAAGCAGTGAACTTCTAAAATCGCTTTGTCCCTCCTGATAGGCTTGACTATAGATGTTGTTTTCGAATAACTTTAAAAAAGTATTGGCTATATTAACTCCATAGTCATTTTGTTTAAAAAAACATCCGATTCTTTTTCCACTAAATTTTTCTTTAATGAAGCTGGCGATTTTTTTCGTTTGCTTTTCATTTCGAGGAGATATCATAAAGATATTTTCCCCAATTTCTCTTATTCTATCACCTGTAGCAATTGGAACAACGAGTATCTTATTTTTCGCCTGAATTCTCGGGCCAATTTCATACGTAACTGATGATGTCGCGTCACCAATAAAGAATTCTACTTTATTAAAGAAGAGTTTTTCTAAGGCATTAATTGCTGTTTTCTTATCTGCTCTAGAGTCTTCATAAAGTAGTCTAAATTTTTTATTCACATCATTCTCAAGTGCAATGTCTAATCCGCTTTTTACGGCTTGACCATAAGTTGCTACCTCTCCAGTTAAAGGCAATATAACACCAATATCAACTTTGTGATTCTCTTTTTCTTGGCAACCCCACAAGCAGAATACGAATACTGCTAATAATGCAGTAACGATTGAAGAAATATACATATTTTTCATCACATAACTCCAGTATTTTCAATAACAGAGTTAAACTTAGTTTTTGATAATCTACCTAGCTTTAACTGAATGATCTTATCCGCTAAATGTAATAAATTCTTTGTTCGATGTTCCACTAGTAGTAAACTAACCTGCATATTCTTTATCCGCTTTAGACTTTTTACAAACTCCTTTAAGTTTTTTGGACTGATTCCTGCTAATGGTTCATCATACAAAATAATTTCAGGCTTGTTTATCAATGCCATAGCAAGACTTACTAGTTTTCTTTCGCCTCCACTTAAACGGCTACATTTTTGGTTACTTAACTCCACTAAAATAGGTATGTGCTGTAATACGTTACTTATCCTATTTAGCAATTCTTTTTTGCAAAAAGTTTGCATGCCGCTAATTTCCAAATTTTCCTTTACCGATAGATCATCAAATAGCTCATTTTTTTGAGGTATATAGACCATTCCCTTTTTTAATAATTGATAAGGTTTAAAATTTGATATTTCTTCATTTTTAAACCAAATCTTGGCATCCTTATTCCAGGGTTTAAGCAGACCAAATACCACTTTCAGCAATGAACTTTTACCACTTCCATTAGAACCAAATAGCAATACAGTTTCACCTTTTTTCATCTCAAAAGAAGCCTTAAAAAGTACCTGCTTTTTACCATATCCAGTGCTAACATCCTGCACTTCCAATAACCTCATGAGTAATCTTCCTGTGCCTTTTTGTCACTACTAAATTGTTTATAACTTTTGTATGTGGTGATCAAACCATCTGTGAGAAAAAAAACCTGATCACAAACTTCTTTAATAAAATCAATATTATGATCTATAAATAAAATTGTTTTACCGAATTTCTTAATTTCTTTTACCAAATTAATTATTCTTTCAACCAACACATCATTTAGGCCTGATACCGGCTCATCCAATAATAAAAGCTCCGCATCATTAGCAAGACAGCATCCTAAAGTAAGAAGTTTCTGCTCGCCATAAGATATTTCACCGGCTTTTCTGTAAGTTACACCATCTAAAAAAACTTTATTGATGATCTCGTCGGCTCTTTTATCCAAATCAGTATAATATCCTTTCAAAAACGACACTGGCAAAAGAGAATTCCAAATTAATTCTCCCTTATTTCTTTTAATGGCAAGTAATATATTTTCTTTGACGGTTATTCCTTCAATGAGTCTGAGATTTTGAAATGTTCTTGTTATCCCCAAATTATTAATCATTATTGGTGACATATTGCCTAATTCCCTACCTTTGTATAATATAGAACCACTATCAGCCTTCAAAAAACCAGTTAATATATTAAATAGAGTTGTTTTTCCAGCCCCGTTCGCTCCCAGTAAAGCACAGATTTTATCTTGCTCCAGTTCAAGATTCAAACCAGAAAGAATTTCTCTATCACCATAAGATTTGAATATTTTTTTCAGTATTAACATATCCTTAGGATAGCTTAAAAGAATTTATTAGCATGTTCTGCCTCACAGGAAATGGGACTTTCAGCACTTAACACCTTTCCAGGGGCCTTCGTGATTTAGTATTTTTACTCACCATCGGAGGATAGGGTAATCCTGGGAAGGAACCCAAGCGCCGATGGTAGCGATATATGGCAGCGGTGGGTG
>WFTC01000011.1 GCA_015485665.1 Candidatus Altimarinota bacterium | reverse complement strand
ATAAAGGGATGTAGCACCGCTCAGATCAAAGTTTTGATCACTGCTGCCAATAAACTCTATTTGAATGGATAAGGTGTCAAAGGTTGAAGTTACGGTAACATTTCCAGAGGATTGTATTTTTGAATTTGCAGAATTAGCAGCAAGATTTCCATTCAGCAAAGAGAGAGTGCCGGATACTTTCATAATATCATCTATTTGAACAGTGATCCCTCCACTGTCATTACCTGCATTTATGCTTACATTGTAAAACTCACAGCTTGTTGCAAGGCTACTGTTACAATCAAGCAGCTTACCTACGGTTCCATCAAATTGGACCGTAGCATTATTATTGTTAAACGTGCCACCGGCAGTATGAGTCCAAGCTCCTTGCAGGTTGAGACCACCTGAAGGCAAATTAAAAGTTCCTCCACTCAATGTAAAATCGCCGTTAATGTCCAAACTGCCTGTACTTGCTGCAAAAATACCGGCATTCATGGAAAAACTTCCGCTTAGGTTAAGAGAAACGCCGGCATCCAAAGTAACAGTACCTGTATATCCGCTATTTATATTGAATGCACTTACATTACCTGGAAAGCTTGCATCAATAACAGCATTTTTAACCGAAGTTCCATCAAAAGTGACAGTATCACCAGATCCAGGCACAGTGTCCGTACTCCAATTTGCGGCAGTACTCCAATTATTATCAGCACCCCCACCATCCCAAGTTATAACAGCTGCTTTACTACTCAGAGTAAGTAGCAAAAAAAACAAAATACCAATACAATATATAAAAATAGTGCGTAAGACCTTTATGCCGGCACTAACATTCAGGTATTTTGTTGAGAACATAAAAAGATATAATTTGCCAAACGAAATTATATCTTTTTTTTATATTTTTATCCATAAAGGATTGCAGAATTAACTTGCCAAAAAGAATTTTCCTATTTGACTTTAAATCAATTGCCAATCGCTTCCAAATTTTCAAAAAGTCTTGAATGGTCGGGGTTACAGGATTCGAACCTGTGGCCTCTCGCTCCCAAAGCGAGCGCGCTGACCAACTGCGCTAAACCCCGACACAGCCCACACGTGAAGGCAAGCGGAGTATAGGCAAAATTACACTAATGGGTCAAACTTTCTTGATTTTCAGGATTATTTGGCAGCTTTCTTAGGGGTAAGTTTTTTACTCCATTGTGGCGATTTCTCCAAGCCCAGTCATCTGCATCCTTTTTTATTTTTCTTAAAGCACTCACAGACATATCAACATTTTTTGTCTCAAAGCTTTCGTAAGTGGGCGCATACGCTTCTTCCACTGATGGAATATAAGGTATTTCATACCAATCATCAGATTCCGGAAGTTGCACATAGCGATTAATTACATAACCATTCTCATTTGCTTTCTGTATATATTTATTACCATCAATATTGATTATTTTATCCACTATTGAAGGTGGTAGTTTGTGCATATCTTCATAAATTTTTTGAGTTTTTGCACGATTAAGGTAGACAATTTCTTCTTGATCTTCTGCAATTTCAGGGGCCATTTCATTTGCTGAAACTGAGGATTGCGAATCTGCATCGGCATCGGTATCAATTTCACTTGCTGTTTCTTGTGCAACAACTGAGTCTTTCAAATCCGTATCTTCATCATTCTCAGTGAGTTCATTTTCAACATAAGATTCTGCAGGGCTTTCTTCAGAATCAGGTTTCTTAATAAGCGATATTTTGAGAGGTTCACCGTAAATTTTTAATCTTTTCCCACTATCATCTATCCAAGTCAAGCCATTCCAATCATATTTTTTACCATTGCTTACTAAATTATATTCATTGGGCTTTTTGCCATTCAAAATAAGATCATTGAAATCCTGAATGCGACTGACCTCAACATCATCGAAGGTGCTAAGTTGAATTATGAAATTACCTTCCGAGTCAATGCTGATCATTTCAGATCGGCGATTCATAAAAGAATTACGTTTGAATTCATAACCTGATTTCTCTACGCTGGACTTTTCTGTGCTACTTGGGATGGTATCATTGCTACTTTTATTTGTATCCTCTACAAAGGCATCAAGTAGAGTATCAATTGCCAATATAACACCTTCCACTTCAGTTTCATTTAACGACCTCAAACTTAAAAACTTCTCAAGTAAATCAGGTCCGCCGTCTTGATTAGCCAAATCCTGAAAGAAAGCTTCATGGTAATCTTCTTGATCTTTCAGTGCCTTTACCTGCCTTGCGAGCGCAATTGCACCTAGAGCAAGATTTTCTACGTTTTGTGATGGATAATCATCGCAAATTTCATAATTATTCATAAGTTAAGCTTGATTAAGTTCTTCAAGAAGGTTTAATGCTGTAGCCTCCGTGTTGTTACGATCTTCTGCCTCCATGGCATGGAGTGCCTTTATTTTCTCTTTGGATTTATAAGCTTTAAATGCGGATTGCATACTTTTTCTAACGTCAAGTTCATGCCATAGAGCTTTAATCTCAGCCTTTTCCAATTCTTTCAGTTTTGTAAAAAGCTTATCTCTTTGTTTTTGGTCCAGTTTTTTGGCAATTTCCAAAATACGCTTCATTTGATCCGGTCTCAGGACTTTTTTCAAGCTTTCCGCAAGTTCAATCAAAGCTTCAGGGCTGTTTTTAGTCATTTTTAAATGATTAAATCTTTACATTATATCAAAAAAGCGGAAATATTACAAGTATGAAGCGTTTATGGTCGCAGATTGCCGGTTTGCCAATTTACATTGTAGGGCAAGAAATGAGCATAGCACGTATTCAAGGCATATTTATTCATCCGGATACAGGGCAGATAATAGGATTTTTAGTAGGATTTATGAAGGTTTTGGTGCCTATTGATATTTATCAATGGAGGGAAGATGCTGTCATTATAAACGGTAAAGATGCTGTGCTAGACTATATGGAAATTCATCGTTTGCGTGAGATAGGGCTTATGCGTGCATTTTTTAATGGTAAATCGGTTTTTTCTAAATTCGGACATTCATATGGACGTATTTATGATTTTGAAATGGATTTGTTTGAATACAAACTACTTACATTTGAGGCTGCAAAAAGCTTTTTGTTTTTCAAGTGGAAAAAACGTTTGCTGCACGCCCGAGATATAGATCATATTACAAAGCTACGTGTAATTGTTTGTATGGAGCCGGATCAAAGAGAGCCTGCAAAATTGAATTCAATTTCAAAGAGACCACGATCCATAATCGGAGTCTCTTGAAGATTTATGAAAGTTTGGGAAAGCGCTAAAGTGTTGTAGAGCCACTTGATACTGCGCCAAGAATGGTATTTACAAGCGCAAATGAAACAAAGACAAGTAGTAAACCTACTCCGGAATAAAGGAGGATTTTCTTAGCTTGCCCTACTGAATCATCATTGCCTGCGGAAGTCACATAAAGAACGCCGGCATAGATGACCATAAGTACCGCAATCACACCAAGAAATGTCAGAAAGTAATTGACAATTCTAAGAATAAGAGCTTTTGCGTCACCCTCTCCACCTGTTGCATTTGTGATAATGCTGGGAGCGTCTGAGGAATTAAGAAGTGAATTAGCGAAAACCGTATCTACAGACAATAAAGTACCGGCAAGCACTACCAAAGAAATAAGACCGGCAAACACGAGACCTTCTTTAACGCGAGTAGACGTGAGCGTATTCATAGCGTGGTGGTTAATTCTAGAATAAAATCTTGATCATTATAGCCCCTTTATGAGAGGCACTGCAAGTTTTAGCGTCCGGATGGAACAAATATCACTTCTCTTTCAAGTTCAATACCATGTTTCGCCTTCACTTTTTTTTGTACATATTCCGCCATGGCATGTATGTCTTTTGATCTCGCACCACCCAAATTCATGAAGAAGTTTGCATGATATGGCGATATTTGCACCGGACCTTTTTGAAATCCTTTCAAGCCTGCTTCTTCAATAAGTCTACCTGCAGATTTACATCCCTCAGGATTTTTGAAAAAAGAACCTGTAGAAAGTCCAGGGGGTTGTTTACGCATTCGCTCTACTCGAATTTTTTTCATTTTATTCGAAATTGAAGAAGAATCACTTTTTTTTAATTTAAATATTGCAGAAAGCACAACAATACCTAAAGTGTGTTTTAGCTTTGAATTACGATAGCAGTATTCAAACCAATCTGTACTCTTTTCAATTACTCCACTATATGGAATCCATAGTCGAGCAGAATGCAAAATATCTTTGGTTTCTAGACCAAAACAACCTGCATTGCCGTAAACCGCACCCCCCACTGTACCAGGTAAGCCGGCCCATGCCTCCATTCCGCCAAGTTCATTTTTAAGTGCAGCATCTACAAGATATGCAATTGGAAGTCCGGCCTCTGCATGTAAGTATTCTCCTTCTATATGCCATTTTGCACTGCGAATACGAATCACCAATCCTCTGAAACCCTCATCATCAAACAGAAGATTGGAAGCTCCACCAAAAACAAAATAAGGCAAGGCATGATCATGCGCCCATTTCAGCGCATCAAGCAAAGCTTTTTCAGAATCAACTTCAACAAAAAAATCTGCAGATCCGCCTATTTGATAAGTACCGTACCTTGAAAGGTCATGATCGGATAAAATTTTCATGTAAAGACCCTAGTCCTTGCTTGGTCTTGCAGTCAATAAAAAGTCTACTATTTTATCTGTTTCCACATTTACATTTGGACGCCACGATTCATCGGCATTTGCAGGAGGAATTTCTGTAGAACTTATTTGAAAATCTACATTGTAAAGTGTATCTTCCACTTTCAGGTAAAAGCATCTGTAGAGGTCTTTGCACTCTCTTTCATAAACAATTACATTTTCTTTTTCTTTCAAAGATTTTAATTGTGGAACGTCAAAGTTGGAATTTTCACGAATAGAAACATTCAGATAGTCAAAATCAATGCTGTCTCCCGGCACTTTCATTTGAGCTTCTTCTCTACCGTAAAAAATCACTTGCCAATCTTCAGGGGTCGTAAGTTCAATTTCTTTTAACTCTATCATTTGTTCATTTGATTCACTTTGGCACCCAAGCATAAGCGTCATAAGGGCAATAAGAAAGAAAAGCAATTGCTTGACGCCACCTTTGTTTTTGCAATTTTCAAGAAAAGAGAGGCGAGAGAAACAGCTATATTTTTGATCAAAAAACTTAATCATAAGAATTATGGAGCCACCTACCAGAGTCGAACTGGTGACCTACGGGTTACAAATCCGTTGCTCTACCAACTGAGCTAAGGTGGCTTGTAATCATTTTTTAAGGAACTGCACGCTTGACTTTTATATCAGTCCGTTCTTGGAAAGACAAGCGCTTTTGATTCTGGTGCAATTATACCGTTCCGCTCGAACTTATTTTATAAAAAATTCTTGAAAATTACCAGTGTTTTGATTTACCTAATAGGTAGTCCTGCGGGCTTCTGTTATATCTCCTCGCTTTGGGGCTGGGGATAAGATTATTTTAATTTGCCTGTAAACACTTTTTCCAAAATATCGCTTTGTACGATATTTTGAGCGGAATCTTTTTTTACAATTTTCCCTTTATCCAAAACATAACCGCGATGGGCAATTTCCAAAAGAGATTTGATGTTATGCTCAACAACCATAATGGCAGTTTTGTGCCGTTCGTTTATCTCTTTGATTTTAGCAAAAACTTCTTTGACAATTTTTGGTGCAAGCCCAAGTGACGGCTCGTCAAGGAGCAGAATTTTTGGGTCGGTCATCAATCCACGCGCGAAAGCGAGCATTTGCTGCTGTCCGCCAGAAAGTGAACCGGACTTTACTTTTAATTTTTTCTTCAGGTCCGGAAAAATTTCCAAAACTCTTTCAATCCTCTGATTGATTATTTTTTTATCCTTAACCACAAAACCACCAATCTCTAGATTTTCCCTGATTGTCAGATTAGTAAAAACTCGCCGTCCTTGCGGCACAAAAGCAACACCTCGCTTTACCATTTCGTATGAAATCGGCGATATTGCTTTTTCATGCCATAAAACTTTACCGGAATGAATCGGCACCAAACCGAAAATTACTTTAAGAATCGTTGACTTACCGGCTCCGTTCGGACCCATCAAAGCGACTATTTCGTTTTCGTCCAGTTCAATATCAACACCATCAAGAGCTTTCACTCCGCCGTAGCGGATGCCAATATCTTTAAGTTGTAATAAAATTTCTTTTTGCATAATCATTTACCTAAATAAGCTTCAATTACCTCTTTTTTGGCGAGGACTTTTTCCGGCTTGCCTTCGGCGAGAAGTTTGCCCTCGTCCATAACAAAAAGATAATCGCAAAGTTTACGAATAAGCTCCATATTGTGTTCAATTAAAATTATTGTTTTTCCTTCACGCTTCAATTCTTTAACAACATCGGAAACAATTTTTACCATTTCCGGAAAAAGTCCGGCAAACGGTTCATCAAAAAGATAAATTTCCGCGTCCATTGCCAAAGTGCGAGCAATCTCTAAAAGTTTCCTTTGTCCGTAAGAAAGATTAATCGCCAGTTGATTTTTCTTTTTCCAAAGACCAACCTTTTGCAAAACTTCCTCGGCTTTTTTCAAGTGGTATTCCTTGTGTTTTTCAAAAAGAGACGAGAAAACATTTCGTTCGGTCAAGACAACCAAGATGTTGTCCAAAACAGTCATCTGCTCAAAAAGCCGGACATCTTGAAAAGTGCGGGTAATACCATAAAAAGAAATCTGCCAAGGGTTTATGTTTTCAAATTTTTGCACGCCATTGATAATCACCGCTCCGGCGTCAATCTCCAGTGTTCCGCTTAAAAGATTAATCAGTGTTGTTTTGCCCGACCCGTTCGGCCCGACAATGCCGGCAATCTCTCCTTTTTCAATTCCAATAGACAGATTGTCCACGGCCTGCACGCCGTCAAAATGCTTTTCCAGTTTTTTTGTCTCAAGTATTGTCATAATTTATATTCCCCAATCAGCCCTTGTGGGCGATAAAGCATTAATAGTATCAAAATTAAGCCGTAAACCACTTGGCGCATTTGGACGGCAATGTCAGTCGGAAATCCAACAAAACGCAATATCTCCGGTAAAAGAATCAGAAACAAAGCTCCCAAAATTGAACCGTGCAGATTCGCCAATCCGCCTAAAATAATAATCGTCAAGATAAAGATTGATTCCATTAAGGTAAATGTTGAGGTGTCAATAAAAGTGATGTAAGAAGCGAAAAGTGAACCAGCGACAGCGGCCATTGCTGCGCTCATCACAAAGACAGCAAGTTTGAAATATAAAGTATTGTATCCGAAAACCTGAATCGCTTTTTCGTCCTCGCGAATCGCTTTCAGTACTCTGCCGAAAGAGGAATTAACGATGAATTTGCTCACAAAGTAAATAGCGATTAAAAACAGCAGGGATAAAATCAAAAACGCGAAATTGGAAGAAAAATCAATTCCAAACAATTCCGGTTTTGAAATCCCCAGAATGCCCAAGGGTCCTCTTGTTAAACTTTGCCAATTAAGAAAAACTGAGAAAACAATCACGCTAAAGCCAAAAGAGCCGAGAGCGTAATAGTCGCCGTCAAATTTACTCAAGACCGCTCCGATTAAAAAACTGGCGAGCACGGCAAGGATTATTCCCAATATTACAGAAAGAAGAAAACCGACTCCGCTCTGTGTCAAAAGTATAGCGGTCGCGTAAGCGCCGATGCCGTAAAAAGCGGCATGGGTAATTGAAAGCAACCCCGTGTAGCCGACAACCAAATTTAAACTGATGCCAAGAATGGCATAGATTGAAAATAAAATTGCAAGATGTATTAAATATTCCATATCAATTATTAATAATTCCGCGCGGACGAAAAATTAAAAATACAATCAACAATCCAAAAGCGATAGCGTCTTTCCATTCGCCGGAAATCTTCCATATTCCAAAATTCTCCACAAACCCCAAAAGAAAAGCTCCCAATACGCCGCCGTAGATATTGCCTATACCGCCGACAATTGAAGCAATAACCCCTTTCAAAAGCAGCGACAGCCCCATTGTCGGTTTTATGCCGGTGTCAAAACCGACCAAAATGCCGGCAAGCCCGGCAATGACGGAGCCGATAAAAAATACATAGCCGATGATTTTGTCGGTGTTTATGCCGACAATTTTTGAAACTTCTTCATCATCGCTTATAGCCTTAATCGCTTTTCCGAACATTGTGTATTTAAGAAGCAAAGCAAGTCCAGCCATTATGGTGATCGCGGAAATTAAAATTATGAGTTGTGTTTGGGTTATTACTCCGCCAAAAATTTCATAAATGTTTTGCGCGCCGATATTGCCGGAAATCGTTTGAAATTGCGAAGTAAAAAGGATGGCGATGATCGCCTGCAAAGCGGTGAACGCTCCGAGTGAAGCCACAAGTAAAACCATATTTGACGCTTTTCTTTTGCGGAGCGGTTTGTAAATAATCTTGTCTAGTCCGTAGCCGATAAGTCCGGCAAGCAGCATGCCGATTGAAACGGCAAGCCATAAGTCCCAACCCAGAGTTTTGGCGAAATAAAAGACAGAATATCCGCCGATTGCCGCCATTACTCCGTGCGCCAAATTAAAAAACTTTGTCGCTCCGTAAATCAAACTAAAGCCAATAGCGACCAAAGAATAAATCGCTCCGGCGATGATACTGTTGAGAATAAGTTGAGGAATTATGCCCATACATTTTTGATTTTAAATCATTTTAGACTTTATTTCAAACAAAAAACGGCTCGTTGAATTTATCAAAAGCCGTTTTTGTTCTATGAGATTTTTATTTTACCTCTACAGCCTTTCCGTCTTGAATTTTTTTCACCACATACTCAATTCCTGCTAGATCTCCGTTTTTATCAAATTCATAAGTGCCAATAACGCCGTTGTAATTTATCATTTCGTTAAGATAATCTCTTAATTTTTCGGTGTCTGTCCCGACTTTAGAAATAGATTGCGCCAAGATAAAAATATCATCATAAGCGGCACCAAGATAAAATTCTAAAGTCGGCTCTCCGTATTTCGCTTTATAATTTTCCAAGAACTTGACCGCTTTTGGATTGTTTGGGCTTAAACCCGGCGCGTCAACCAAAAGCATTCCTTCGGCATTTGTTCCCGCAATTTCTAGAGCCTTTGAGCCTGCCATGGCAATAGTGCCGTAAAGCGGAACAGTAATGCCTAACTCTTTAATCTGCTTTACGATTGTACCACCGGCAATTTCTGTTTGAGGGTTGATGAGAATTATTTCCGGATTTTCTTCCTTAATTTTTGTCAGCATACTTCTGAAATCACTTGTTTCAGGGGCAAAGTTTTCATTTGCAACAACTTCTCCCCCCAAAGATTCAAAACTTTTCACGAAAACTCTTGATAACGCTTGCGCATAATCAGTTTGCTCGGAAATAATCGCTACTCTTTTATATTTTTTACTAATCAATTCCGCTAACACTTTTCCTCCATCAGCGTCAGAAGGATTATTTCGGAAGAAGAAATCGCCTGCCCCTGTAAGATCCGGACTGGACGCTAAAGGCGACAAAACCAAAACATCAGCTGGTTCTGTAATCGGCAAGATTGACAATGTTTCTCCGCTGCATAAGCTAATGATAATTTTTACTTTATCAACATTAACTAATTTCTGCGCCGCATTTACCGCGTCTTTACCTGAACACTTGCCGTCTTCATATATCACTTCTATCATTCTTCCGTTCACCCCACCGCTTTTGTTCACTTCATCAACCGCCAATTTAATAGCGTTGCTAACTGGCTCACCGTAAGTTACGGCATCACCAGTAAGTGGCCCAATAAATCCGATTTGAATCGGACCCGTTTCTTCCGGTGCACTTGGACCTTTAATTACTGAATAGCCGGCTACAACCACGACTACCGCGATAATTACTCCGACTATCAATTTTGTTGTTTGACTCATTATTTTGTATATTATATAGTAAATTTTGCTTGAATTACAGAACGCAGCTGGACGTTTTTAATTTCTTAGAGAAGATATACACTCTCTCTCTGCAAGTCAAGCTCAATTGTATTGTATATCGTCAATTTATTATAAAAAAGCATAAAATACAAGCAAATTCCCAGCCCTAAAGCGAGCGGAAGTGCGTAAAATCAATGGGCGGCGCTGTGCGCTACCAGTGAAAAAGTTGGTAAAATTCCGAAAAGTCAGATTCTGGTGGGCAGGGAGGGATTCGAACCCCCGAAGGCAGAGCCAGCGGATTTACAGTCCGCCCCGTTTGACCGCTTCGGTACCTACCCACGCAGTAGCGGAGTGCATTATAGAGAGAAATGTGTTAGTAGGCAAACTCAAGTTTAAGCAAGCTTGAGCAATCTTATTCATCACGTTAGACTAACTGCGTTTTAAAGTAAAAATTAAAGTTATGTCACGGTTTATTGTTGAAGGAGGGGTTGCTCTGCAAGGAGAAGTAAATGTGAGTGGATCAAAAAATGCAACACTTCCGATTCTGGCGGCGACTTTATTGGTAAAAGGGCAAACTAGATTGCATAACGTTCCTGATATTTCAGATGTTCATGCTTACGTTAAAATTTTAAAAAGTCTGGGCGCTAAAGTCATTTATGAAAATTCCACTCTCAGTGTGGACGCTACAAACATTTATCCCGCCGATATTGATTCAAACTTGGTGAAGCACATGCGTTCTTCCATTCTACTGTTGGGACCTTTATTGGCACGTTTTGGCGAAGTAAAATTGGAATTTCCGGGTGGTTGTGTACTTGGAAAACGTTCTGTTCATGCTCATGTTCATGCCTTAAAGGCTTTGGGTGCTGAACTTATTGAGAGCAAAGAGCACATACACATGAAAAGCCATGAACTTAAAGGTGATACATTCATAATGGCTGAAGCCAGTGTAACGGCAACAGAAAATGCTCTTATGGCTGCCGTGATGGCTAAAGGACGAACGGAAATTCGGTGGGCAGCAATGGAACCTCATGTGCAAGATTTATGCAATTTTCTTGTTGCTCTTGGAGCGGAGATTAAAGGCATAGGCACGCCGACTTTGATTGTTGAGGGAGGTCGCACTTTGCAAGGAAGAGATTACACTGTGATTCCGGATTACATTGAAGCGGGAACTTTGATAATTGCGGCAGTGCTAACAAAAGGAGATGTGAAAGTGCATGGTTGTCCAATTGAACATCTGGATAGTTTTTGGCAAAAGCTCAAGGAGGTTGGTGCAAATTACAAAGTTTACGGAAATACGGTTCATATAAAACCTACTGTAAAGCTTCATGCTATAGAGAAGCTTCAAACTTCTGTATATCCGGGTTTTGCCACAGATCTTCAGGCTCCATTTACTTTGCTACTGACCCAATGTGAAGGTGCGAGTAAAGTGCATGAAACCCTCTTTGAAGGCAGGCTGAATTATTTGGGAGAATTGGAGCGAATGGGCGCTAAAGTGGAGCTTTTAAATCCACATCAAGCCATTATTCATGGTAAAACAAAGCTGAAAGGAGCGCCTATAGTAAGTTATGATTTAAGGGCGGGAGCAGCTATGGTCTTGGCAGCACTGATTGCTGAAGGCGAAAGTCAAATCAGCGATATCAATTATATTGACAGAGGCTACTCTTATTTTGAGGAAAAGTTGCAAAGCTTAGGTGCCAAGATCCGAAGGGTGAATGGTGATGCGACCATCCAGATCAGTTCTTAGCACTTGAATTCCAAGGTTCTTTGCTTTGTCAAGCGTTTCCGGATGAGGATGACCGAAAGGGTTTTCTTTCCCTGCTGAAATTAGCATAACACGGGGAGAAACAGCTTCAAGAAATTCCAATGTACTGCTGCTGCGACTTCCGTGATGACCGGCTTTCAACACATCAACGTCAATGTCAATTCCGGATTCAAGTATGTTGGATTCAACTTCTTGTTCAGCGTCTCCGGTTAGTAGCAGCCAATTACTGATTTTAATTACAGGCGAAGCATTATTGATATTTTCAATTGGGATATCAGTCATATTTTCAAAAGGATATAAAACATCCATTTCAACTTCTCCCAAGCGAAAATCAGTATTGGCTTGTGCAAAATAAATGGCGCTGCCTTCATCATAGACTGCATCTAAAAATGCTTTGTATACAAGGCTATCATAACTAGGTGCACTCATAAGCACGGCTTTTACATCAAAACGTTGTAAAACTGAAATCAATCCTTCCATGTGATCTAAATGGGGGTGAGTTAGGATTAACAAATCAATTTCTCTAAAAGAAGGAGGCATTACTGCGGACAATTCGCTTAGTATTTTATTGCCCGGCCCACCGTCAATCAGAATGTGATTTTGCTTAGAAGTACTGATTAGCAGTGCATCACCTTGACCTATATCCAATACCTGCAAAGTTAATTCCGACCTAAGTTTTGATAGGTCATAAAGCATCGCAATATCAAAAAACAATAAAGTAAGTAGTAAAAGTATGCGCAAATTCATGGCAACATACTGACATTTTTTTATTACAAAATACTGAATTTATTCTGAATTTAATCAAAATGCCGCTCTATATAAATTTATCGAGCGGCATAAAGAAACATAATTTAATAATTATTCTTCATTTTTGCGTCTCGCCACAAAGCCAGCTCCAAGAAGAGATAATCCTGCCATTGCCATCATGCCGGGTCCTGATTCGGGTAAGGTTACCGTTGTCATTAGTCCTTCAGATTCATTTCCATTTTCATCCACTGCACTTACTTTAAATGTGTAAGTTTCACCGGGTAATAAGCCATCTATTTCAAGCTCCGCTTTATCATCTGAAAATTCAGATACAAGATATTCCATGGCATCTCCAAAACTCAATCCGCCATCTTCACTTTGATATACAAAATATTCAGCAAGGTCGCCGGCACTGTTTAAACTGTGATCCCAAGATAACAAAACACTACTTTCATTTTTTATAGAGGCAAGCAAGTTTGTTACATCTTCAGGAGCTACCAAGTCTGCAAGATTTAAAGTGGGAGCTTCAAACTCCATTTCATTCCCATCCAAGCTTATTGATTCGCCATTTGTGTTTAAAAGGTCTGTTTCAACTGAAATAACGTAATCCGCACCGGCTTCAAGTTCTTCTGTAACAAGAGAGAGTTGAGTTGGATCTTCAAGATCTATTATCACGCTCAACACTTCAATTTCTTCACTTGCATCGTCAGCCAGTTGAATAATGAAATCTTCAGGATTAGCCTCTCCGATTTCTTGTGTAAATTTTACAATCACTTCACTTGGCTCGCTTGCAATAACTTCGGCAAGTTTAAAGCTGGTATTACTTTCGTTCTCATCTGGTTCATTAGATTCGGGAGCTTCCATTTCACTGAGTGAGCTGCCCGTGAAAACCGCCGTGTCTGATGTTCCGCTTTCAACCGGATTTCCATTCATATCTGTGATGCTTATTCCCGCAGTTAATACATATTGAACTCCATCTGTCTGATTTTCCGTCACCAACATGACATAGCGAGCATCATCGCCTGAAACATAGGCGTCCAAGATATTGAGAACTTCTCCATCACCTGATTCTATGGAGAAAGCGGATGCGGCATCTTCAGGCAGCATTACTTCTTCGGAAAATTCTACTGAGACCAATGTACTTGTTAATGCTTCAGCATCACTTACAGTTGGTGCGCTGAAATCCCCTACTTCGGATTCCTGAGGAGTTGCCTCCACTTCCTGTGTCAATGCAGATTCATTGCCGGCTTCATCGTAGGCACTTACATTGAAATAATAGGTCAAATTATTTGTGAGATTATCAACGGTATAGCTAGTTGCACCGTTCTCAACAGCGATGGATCCGAATTCATAACCCTCTATATTGCCTTCTGCAGGACTTACTCCTATATAAACGTAGTAACCGTACACTGACACATCATCCGTAGAAGGATCCCAAGTTAAACTCACCTCACCATCTCCGGGTGTGGCACTGAAGTTTTCAACAACCGATGGTGGAGTTGTATCGTCCAAGACGGAGCTTGCTGCAAAAACAGCAGGGCTTTGTGCGCTCAGCAAAGCTGTGAATACAAATGCGCTAAAGATTTTCTGATATTTTGATGTCATACATGGCAAGGTTATTTTTATTTTTAATTTTCTTGCCATTATATCAAAGTGTCAGTCATTTGTCCAGAGCCCCCCAAGGGCGCTTGGTGTCGCCTTTTATCCAATCCACTTCATCACTTGCTTTAATTTGCAGAGAAGGATTCTCACCAATGCGTTTTATTTTTGCAGTTAGGGCAAATTCTTGCCTGCCTTCACCAAAATATCCGTAAGAGCGCTTGCTGAAAAAGCGCAATTTGAGTTTACCAAGATTATATTCCTCGCTTTGTCCCACTTTCGTATTGTAATCAATTACGCCATTAGTCACTTCATACACAGCCCAATCTTCTACTTGTATATCTTGAGTATTCACCTCAAAATTTAAATAGCGCAAGGTATAAGCTTCAGACATTGAAAGTGTAAATCTATAAACTTCAACCATGCTGCCAAAGTTTAAATCTAATATTTTTTGATCTTCTATCTTTAGAGTATCCGAAATTGTATTACTTGAGTTTAAAATACTGGCTTGCAAATTACTGGGCATAAAAGTTTCACTGGATATTCCTCTGGCAATAAGTATGATTGCAAGCACGCTTGCAAGCGCTCCGCTTATCCATTTTTTTGAGACTGTCATGGAGATGGTTTATTGCCTGACTTTATGTTATCATAGGCTCCCTTAATTTTCGGAAAAATGTCCTTGATTTTAGATGAATTGAATGAAAAACAAAAAGAAGCTGTAATGGCAACGGAAGGGCCGGTACTTATTATTGCCGGCGCGGGATCTGGAAAAACAAAAGCTCTAACACATAGAATTGCTCATATCATTACAGATAAACAAGTTCCTTCTTGGCATATTTTGGCTGTTACTTTCACAAACAAAGCTTCAGCTGAAATGAAGAATAGAATAGCAACTCTGCTTAAAAACGAGCTTGAAGAGCTGCCAACCGTTGGAACTTTTCATTCAATATGTGCACAAATTTTACGAAAACATATTCACTTGATGGGGTATGAAAATTCTTTTGTGATTTATGATGCAAATGATCAGACGGTTTTGATGAAAGCACTTATGAAAGACAGGTGTATAAGTGAAAAAGAGCTTAATCCGAAAGCTGTTCTTGCGCATATTTCAGCCGCTAAAAATCAGCTTATAAATACTGAACAATACGAGCTTCAAAGTCATAATTATTTCACGCAAAAAGTGGCTGAACTTTATGGACCATATCAACAGAGATTAGCTAAAAATCAGGCATTGGATTTTAATGACCTTATTATGAAAACGGTGGAATTATTCCAAAACTTTCCTGACATTCTTCAAAAGTACCAAGATCGGTATCGCTATATTTCAGTTGATGAGTATCAAGATACGAATCATGCACAGTATGTGCTTATAAACATGCTTGCGGAGAAGTATGGCAATATATGCGTAATTGGCGATCCTGACCAAAGCATCTATTCATGGAGAGGTGCTAACATGCAAAACATTTTGGATTTTGAGAATGATTACCCAAATGCATTGGTCATAAAGTTAGAACAAAATTATCGTTCTACAAGTGTGATTTTGGATGCAGCTCACGCTGTAATTGCAAAAAACAGTAAACGTAAAGAAAAACAGCTGTGGACTGAGCGAAAAGGCGGTGAGCCCATTCGCCTTTGGACAGCGATCAGTGAAAGAGATGAAGCTCATAAAGTGGCACAAGCAATTATACAAAAGGTTCAAGGCAGTGAGTTGCCAGCATATCATGACTTTGCCGTATTATACCGAACCAACGCACAATCTCGTGCTTTGGAAGAGGGCTTTATGCGTTATGGAGTGCCTTATAAAATTGTTGGAGGAGTAAAATTTTATCAACGCAAAGAGGTAAAAGATATTATTGCTTATTTGCGAGTTATTTTAAATCCTGATGACAGTGTCAGTTTGTTACGCATTATAAATACTCCATCTCGCAAAATCGGTGCAAAGACTTTGGAAGCTCTGCAGACATTTGCCGCCGGACGCAATATATCAGTTTACAGGGCGCTACAGCGTGCTTCAGAAATAGGGGCTATTACACAAAGTAAAGCTATGGCATTGGAAAAATTTCTCGCTTTAATTGAATATTTTCAGAATATCAATCAAGAATTTACAGCTTCCGGAGTCATCAAGCATGTTATAAGTGAATCTGGATACGCAGCTGCACTTACCGCTGACAAAACTCCAGAAGCACAAGCAAGGTTGCAAAATATTAATGAACTCATAACTGTTGCAGATAAATATGAAGCTCTTGAGCCGGGTATTTCTCTTGCCACTTTTCTTGAAGAAGTTGCTTTAATTTCAGATTTAGACTCCTTGGAGGCCGGTCAAAATGCAGTTACTCTCATGACTTTGCACAGCGCAAAAGGTTTGGAGTTTTCAACCGTATTCATTTGCGGACTTGAGGAAGGAGTGTTCCCCCATTCCCGTGCTTTATATGAGCCGATGGAGCTTGAAGAAGAACGCAGGTTGATGTATGTAGGTATTACCAGAGCAAAAGACAGGCTTTTTCTGTTGCATGCACGTGAGCGCATGCTTTTTGGTGAGTTCAAACAGAGCGCACCATCGCAATTTCTTTTGGATTTGCCGGAAAATGTATTGGAAGGCAGTCAGATGCCCCATCGTGAGCATCGTCACTTTGGCAATCGTGCCATACCTATTGAAGATGAGGTGGGTTTAATGGAAATAGAACTTTATGACGGTGATAGAGTAAGACACAGAAATTTCGGTGAAGGGGTGGTGCTCAATGTTCAAGGAGGCATTGCAACGATTGCTTTTAAAAATCCACAATTCGGGATTAAAAAACTTGCAACCGGCATAGCACCTTTGGAAAAACTGTGATCTATAATAACCGGCAATATGAAGTATATGAGCTAACGTAGATGCTCCAATGCTTTAAAACCGGCTTTGGTATGGACTTTCGCTTGGAAAAGACCTTCTTTATCCATTTGTATTACGCAGTTTGTATCAAAACAAAAACTGTTTATTTCCATGTTATCAATGGAAGGGATAATTTCTGAATTTTCAAGTATCTTGTCCGCTTTACCTGAAATACTCAGTTGAACTGCATCATTAAACAATAATTCCACAGTATTGCCTGAATAATTATAAGTCCAAGACTGTGGCACTAAAATATCAAAAGGGTAGCCTGTAAGTTCAATTATTTGATCACCTGTATCTTCAGGGTCAATTGAAGTGGTTTTAATTTGATCTGTAGTGGGAGCGCTACATTGAGTGAGAATAAAACTGAGTAGTAAAAATTTTTTCATAACTATAATTTTTAAAGGGTGAGGACCTGCTAATATTAACATTAGCAGGTCCGATTGGAAGTGCACGACCGGAAGTCGCCTTCTCCATTCTCTGTAACCGATCATCGCATTACGATGCTTGGGTTCATAGAGAATATTGATCAGGACTTCTAGTCATTCACCTTCAGCCAACCCACCTTGGTGGTAGCGATGCTCTCCCCGTTGTCCACCGTCATCCAGTAGGGATAAACGGTAGCTTCGTTCATGACCTTCTCATAGCCTGCGGTCCACAGATCACCCTCGTTCCACAGATCCATCTTGAAGTCGTAGATGGTGTCATCATTGGGGTTCACGATGTTCAGCATGGCCTCGTTGTGATTGGCATCGCTCTCAAAGCTGACGCGCCACTCATACTCACGATCACCGGACAAGGACTGAGCCCAATAATCCAGCAGATCGGGGGTCTCATAGCTCGTAGCATCCACGTTCAGGCTGCGGATGGAGGTCTGGTCGGTGCCATCCCCGTTGTCAGCGCTGGCCCAGTAGGTGTAGTAGGCAGCGTCCCGCAGATCCTTCTGGTAGATGAAGACCCAAGGGCTCTCCTGACTCTCCGTCTCCATCGGGAAGTCATAGGCAAATGCATCCCTCTCGTTGTAGATGGTAAGGGTAACCTCGGGCTTGAGGTTGGGGCTCTCTACCCGAGCCACCCAGACGAACTCGGTCTCCTGCGCGGTGCCCCAAGAGGGGTTGTGCGTCAGCATGCGAATGTCCAGCTCCCCCTCGTCCTCAATCTCGTTGTGGTCATCACCGTCAGAGATATCGGAGTCATCGGAGTTGTAGTCCTCGCCAGGGTCGTAGTCGCCGGGGTTGCCGTTGCACTCCATGTCACCATCACGCGAGATCCAGCAGTTCTCGGCGAGGTTGGAGATGCCGGACAAGGGCTCGGGCTTGATGCTAACCTTATCCTGATAGATCACCATGTGCAGGTGGGAACCGGGGTAGTCAGGGCAGGAGCTGCCAACGGTGTTACCGGAGTTGCCGACAGCGGCGATAACGCTGTTGATCGTAACCTGCTCACCCTCCTCGGCATAGACCTCGGAAAGGTGAGCGTAGCGGCTCACCATCCCATGACCGTGATCTACCAGAATGGAGTTGCCGTAACCATGATCGCCCTCACCATCCTTGAAGACAGCCATCACCTCACCGTCCAAGACGGGGGTGACGGGCTTGCCGTAGGACTCACACCCGCTCTGAGAGAGGTCGAGAGCGTAGCTGTCGTCACCGTACTCGAACCCATACTGCACGTGACTCCCCTCGTTGTAAGTCTGGGTGATCACCCAATACTCACCGGAGAGAAAAGGCAGGATGAAGCCACCGTTAGGGGCATCATCAGAGTCATCATTAGAGCCTCCACCCAGAGCATCAACACCGGGATCCGAAGACACCCAAGTAGCGGAGCCGGGCGGCGGCTTATCAGTGCAGCCCTGAACAAAGAACAAGAAAATGGCCATCAGGCGAGTGAAGTGCAGCATAATCACCTCCTTAAGTGTGCTGCGTGTGAATGAAAGAAGTCAAAGATCAAACATGACTTCAACTTAAAGAGATAATCTTACAAAATCCTGAAATTTTTCTGACAAAATTGTTTTATTTACGTTTAAACCAACCTTTAGCTCTTGAAAACACTTTCTTAGCACCTAATATAAACCTTTGTTCAAAACTTGGCTTGTTTACCTTGACAGGTTCACCATCCATTGGATTGTCTTTTTCAGCTTCAATTTCTGTACTTTCATCTGATTCTGCAGTTTCATCCGAAATAGAATCCCACACGCTCACTTCAGATTTAGGTTTATCCGCAGGCCTTACAAAAGCGGGTTCCGGCAAGTCAGTTGGATTATCAGGGATGTATCCTTTTTGAGTTGTAGACATTGTTACAGCTTCATGTCCAGCTTCATGTCCGATATTATATGAAGCTTCACCTCCGTAGGACATTGTTTTTGCATTAGTCTCAGCATGGTTTTTATTTCTTGAAGCATCCATGAAACCATTTGCAATATCTGCAACTTGACCTAAAGCATCTTCTAATGCTTGATCTTCAGGATTGGATGTAAATCCATTGAAAACCAGTTCACCTGCAACCTGATTTGCGACACTTGCATCAAAAGTATTTGTAATACAGTCTAGCATTTCACCAACACGATCAGTACTTGCACAAGAACTTGCTTGAATTGCATCATATCCGCTCGGTAGACTCGCTAAAGCGACTTTGGTTTCTGCCAACGGATTTACTCTATCCGCATACCGACTCACCAAATCGTTTTTATATTTTATAACTTCATCTTCAGGGAGATCTGTACTTGTCAATGCATCCCAAAGAGTTGGAGGGGTATGTAGATCTAATGTCACATTATTATCCGCATTATCAGTATTGCTGTCTGCATGACCTTCAGGTATTAGAGTATTTACTACAGGTGCAGATTCTAGAGTATTTTGGGTGGTAGTTAACGTATGTCCACTCGTGTCGGTGCGTGCGGATGTAGTAGATACTTGTGTTGGAAATGGATTGACACGCGCATCAATACCTAGTGCCATTATACAACTCAACATAACTAAGGAAATAGCAGCGGAAGTTCTAGATTGATGCTCTCTAACTATCGGTGGAGCAGGTGGAAGAGATGAAGGAGAAGCAGGATCTTCACAATCTGAAGCACTTACCTCATCATCCACTTTCTCCGCCTCAAGTTTATCTCTTACATTTGCAAGAAATTTATCTACATTAGTTAGATCAGGAGGTAAATATTCTTTTATAAAAGATAAATATTTTTTTGTAAAAGAGGTAAATTCTTCTTGACTCATGTCAAGCAGAGCATCAGTTCCCATTTCACTTATCTGTTTTGCACAATTATGATGATCAGTAACATTTAGCAGGATAATTAACTCAGCTACTACAGCAATGCGGTATTTAAGCAAGTAATCCACTCTTCTAAGTTCAGCCAATACATCTTCTCCATCGGATGCACTATTTGGAAATGCTCTGTCATCACTCGTGATAGGAATCACGGGAAAACGACTTGATGTGTCTTCATTGCTCATAGTGCTTTTTTAGTAAAGGTTTAAATGTGTTAGTTGGGTGAACTTTATTCACGCCGACCGGATTATTCATTAAAAAGTTTATACATACTTTATATATAATTGTCAAGGTGCCATGCCATATTTCCATATTCATGAATGCAATAGTCCGCTACACTCGGACTACACATTAAAGGTTTATATGCAAAGTACATCAGATAAAAAGTCTACACAATATTTAGCAGCTATTCTAACGCTTTTTTTTGGCTTGTTGATAGGATGGCAAGCTCATGCTTGGAGGGCAAATGAGCAGATTCCACAGCTTGGAGATTCTGTTGATACAAATTCAAATGAAGTGGATCTTGGCTTGTTTTGGAAAGTTTGGGAATTACTTGAGAGTGATTACATTGACGCAGACAATACGACTGAAAGCCAACGTGTTTATGGGGCTGTAAAGGGCATGGTTGAGGCATTGGGTGATCCTTACACGGTTTTTATGGATCCGGAAGAGAGTAAAAGTTTTGAACAAAGTTTGAACAGTGAACTGGAAGGAATAGGTGCAGAGCTTACGGTAAGAGAAGGAAAATTAATAGTTGTTGCACCATTGAAAGACTCACCCGCGGAAGAGGCGGGGTTGTTGCCGGGAGATTACATTTATAAAGTGGATGGAGATCCAACAACTGAAATGACATTATGGGAAGCAATTATGAATATTCGTGGAGAACCGGGAACGGATGTTGTTTTAACTGTAGTGCGTGAAGGGGAAGAAGATACTCTTGATTTAAGAATAACACGTTCAAAAATTTATGTTCCCAGCATTGAAACAACTTTCTCTGAAGTGAACGGGAAAACAATTGCACAAGTTTCACTTTATTCTTTTGCAGATGATACCTATCTTGAATTTTTAGACGCTATTCGTGAAATTAAATTAGAAGGTGCAGATGCAATGATACTTGATTTAAGAATGAACGGAGGAGGTTTTCTAGATGTATCAATTCAAATTCTCAATGAATTTTTTGAAGATGAAGTAAAAGCGGTCATTGTAAAAAACGGAGATGGAAGTCAAGAAGTGATGTATACGCAGGGAGAAGGTGATTTGGCGGATGTTCCTTTGACAGTTTTGATTGATGAAGGTAGCGCCTCAGCTTCTGAAATTGTTGCAGGTGCACTTCAAGATTATGAAAGAGCGCTAATCATTGGAGAAACAAGTTTTGGAAAAGGGAGCGTGCAAGAATTGGTAAATTTGATAGACGGATCAAGTATAAGAATTACGGTTGCCAAATGGTTCACACCGAATGATCGTGGTATCAACGGTGCAGGAATTGAGCCGGACATGCTTATTGAGATGGATGGAGTATCTTTAAACAGTGAAGAAGACATACAGTTGCAAGCCGCACTTGATTACCTTTCCAACCTTTCAGACTGATCTTCTTTTGAAATTTGTAGGACCTTATCAAATATCGTAGATATTAAGGTCGGCTTCACACCTTTGCGTTTAGCGATTTCTTTATGGAATTTGCGTAGATAAGATTCTCTTTTTACATCTTTGATTGGCAAGTTCGCTGCTTTTTTACGCAGACCTATCTCCTTGATTAAGGAAAAGCGTTGAGCAAGGAGATCAATAATCGCTTCATCAATTTCATCAATTTGACGGCGTAAGTCTTCTAACAATTATAAATGTGGTTATGTTTGGATGATTATCTTGAACCTTTTCTGCGAAGACATCAAGTCCATAATTCGCAGCTTCTTTGGAAGCCAATACTGCTGAATTTTCAGGCAATTTTCCACAAATCAAATCTTGTGCAGCTGAAGCTGTATCACTCCATTTAATCAAAGTTACATTGGGGAAATTTTTATTAAGATAATTTTTACATTGAGCCAAGGCTTGAGGATGACTTGCAATATGCTTGATCTGTTCTTTTTTCAAAGAGGAGGGAGTCAATAGGCATTGATTCACCTCAAAAGCTAATTTCGCAACTACTTTAAAGGTATAAAGACCCATAGCTTCAAATGCACTGTCCACCAATCCGCCGATTGAATTGCAGACTGGGAAAATCCCCATATCAATATGGGATTCATTTAAATTATGGAGAACACCTTTCATGTCCAGACAGTAGACAAGCTCTGCACACTGTACATTTTTTTGCAAATAAGCAAGGGCAGCTCCTTCTGAAAAAGATCCTTTTATGCCTGAGAGACCCAATTTCATAATTTTGCATTTTTGTTAAGCAAATAATGGTCAGCAAGTACAAGAGCAACCATAGCTTCTCCTATTGGTACAGCTCGTGGACAAACACAAGGGTCGTGCCTGCCTTGCACGGAAATTTCTTGAAATTCACCATCTTTTGTTAAAACTCTTTGTTGTTTGGAAATGCTGGATACTGGCTTTAGAGCAAAACGTAGCAACAAATCTTCTCCGTCAGATATACCACCCAATACTCCGCCGCTGCGAGCCAGATTATGTTCGGATCCAAGCATTTTGCTTGCAGAAAAGCCTTCTCCTATTTCAAAACCTTTCACTGCGGGAATACTCATAATGCCTTTTGCAAGTTCCGCAGACAATTTATTAAAAACAGGCTCACCCAGTCCAATCGGCATATTATGCGTAATAATTTCCACAATACCTCCCACAGAATCATGCTCATTTTTAGCATTTTTAATTTCTTGGGTCATTGCTTCAAGCACTGAAATATCAGGACAACGAAGAGGGTTTTTTTCAATTACATCTTCATCAACACTGTTTATTTCCACTTTCCCAATACGTCGCACATATCCTGTGATTTTTACTTCACAGTAGAACTTGAGCAGTTTTTTTGCAACCGCTCCGGCTGCAACTCTGGCAAGAGTTTCACGAGCGGACGCACGTCCTCCCCCGCGCCAATCACGATGACCATATTTTTTTTCATAAGTAAAGTCAGCATGGCCGGGTCTGAATATATTTTTTATAGATTCATAATCTTTGGATCTCACATTCTCATTCATGACATTGATTGTAATTGGCATACCGGTTGTTTTACCTTCAAATACGCCTGAAAGAATCCGTATTTTGTCCTTTTCATCACGGGCTGTGGTCAAAGCATTTTGTCCTGGACGTCTGCGGTTCAGTTCAAGTTGTATGTCTTCAGTTTCAAGAGGAAGTCCGGCTGGGCAGCCGTCAATAATCACGCCCAAAGCTTCACCGTGAGATTCACCAAAACTTGTTATTTTAAATAGTTGTCCAAATGAATTTCCGGGCATAATAATTCTTTGTAAGCTGTTTTGAAGATATCACGATTTAAAGCATTTACATAGGAAGCTTTACCTATTGAATCAAGCACAACATACATAAGCTCGCCGCAACGATTTTTCTTATCATTTAGCATTGCTTTCCAAATTTCTTCTTCATTATAATCAATTTCATTGATATTTATTCCAAGTCGCATCATAAAGCGGTATACTCTCTGGAAGGCATCTTCTTGTAAAGACCCTTCAATTTGAGAGATCTTTGATTCAAATAAAATTCCAAATCCAACAGCTTTTCCATGCATGATTTTATAATTGCTTAATTTTTCCAAACCATGCCCTACAGTGTGCCCAAAATTAAGCAGAATTCGTTGATTTTCTTCACGTTCATCTTGCTTTACCACTTTAAATTTTATGCTCCTCGCTTTTTCAATAAGATAAGTCAGTGCATCTTCATCTTTCGCTAAAATGGCATCCAATTTTTCTTCAACATATGAAAAACTCTCACGATCATGAGTGAGAAACATTTTAACAGCTTCTACTAAACCGTTTACAATGTGTTCTTTTGGTAAAGAACGCAGATAGTGTACATCCAGATAAATATCTTTAGCTTTCCAAAAAGTGCCTATTAAGTTTTTCCCATGCTTTACGTTGATTGCTGTTTTCCCGCCTATTGAAGAATCTACCATGGCAAGTAAAGTTGTTGGAATTTGGATGAAAGGTATGCCTCGCATGTAAGTTGAAGCAACAAAACCGGCTAAATCGCCAACAACACCTCCACCTAGCGCTATAATCAAGGTATCTCTATCACAAGCCATATCAAGCATTTCATCTTCTATTTTTGCCTTCATAGTTCTGGATTTTGAGCCTTCTCCGTCAGGTATGGCAATCAGATTCGCATTAAGTTTGTTTTTCAAATCATCGCCATACAAAGCTTTTACTGTTTCATCTGTTATTATGACAATTTGACTTGCTTTTGGAATTTTCATTGACTTTTTGTTTTACTGCTTTTTTACTTTGTCAAACAGCTCTGCCATATCCAAAATCAGAGCTTTTGTTTCTTCCCATCCAAGGCATGGGTCCGTTATGGAAAGACCATTTCTATTGATACTCTCTTCAGTTACTTCACTCAGTTTTTGAGAGCCTTTTAGCAGGAAACTCTCGAGCATAAAACCTTTTACTACATCTTGAAGTTTCGGGTGAGCTCGTAAATTATGCAGAACTTCTCTAATTACATCAGCCTGAAACTCAGGTTTTTTGATTCCGTTTACTCTGCAATTTTCATGACTGGTATCTATTATAACAGCTGGATAGTTCACGCCTGCACAATTTAATAAATCTTGTGCTTTATATAGCTTATCCAAATGGAAATTAGGTCCATTATTCCCCCCTCTCAACACAAGATGAGCAAAATCATTTCCTCTGGTTTCCACTTGATATCCGTCAAAAACGGCAGTGTGTGGATGCTGTGCCGCTATAACTGAATTTATACCTATTTGTATTGATCCGCTGGTTGGATTTTTCATGCCAACAGCAGCTTCAATAGAAGATGCAAAAATACGATGTTCTTGATCTTCAGTACTGCGCGCTCCAATAGCTACCCAAGATAGCAATTCAATGAAGCCCTTCGCGTTGTGAGTGAAAACAGCTTCATCTGCAATGGCAATGCCATGTTTAATAAGTTCAACCATCAAATATCTGGCATAACGAGCTCCGGCTTCAATATCCGGTTCAGCAAAAGGATTAGGTTGGTTCACGGGACCGGTCCAACCTTTTGTGGTTCTTGGTTTCTGAATGTATACACGCATTATCAATTTCAATTTATCTTTCACAAGCTCATTGAGTGATTTAAGTTTTTTTCCATATTCCAAAACAGCTTCGGATGGCCATGCGCTGCAAGGCCCCAAAATCACAAGTAGTCTATGATCCTTGCCTGACAAAATCTCTTTTACTTCACTACGGTCTTTTTGTACTTGGGCAATTGAAGATGCATCCATCGGGTAGTCTGCTATTATTTCTTCAATATCAGGTAGCTTTTTAATTGTTTTAATATTTTGCATTTTTTAATAGATGAATAAAATCACCGGAATCTAATTTTTTACCTGTCCACAGCCTGATCTGCTCCAAGCCTTGTCCAACGAACATATCCAGACCTGAAATCGAGTGTTTTACGCTCTGCATTAATTTTGTTTTACTCGGATTATAAATCATATCAAATACTATGCAATAACTCGGCATCCATTTTGCCTCCAGAGGAGATTCATTTTCATAAGGGTGCATTCCAAGCGGAGTAGCGTTTGCAATAAGATAAACATCATTTGGAATCTCTTCAGGAGTTATTACACGCCCACCGTAGCTTTCAGCTAATAATTTTGCACGTTTTCTATTTCTGTTTATATAAAGCAAATTTCCTTTAGATTTTGAAAGATAATATGCCAAGGCTCGCGCAGCACCTCCGGCTCCAAGGATGAGAACTTGTTTGTTTGTAAAATTTAAATTTCTAAGAGCATGGGCAATGCCGATTATGTCAGTATTGTATCCATAAAGTCGTCCTTTTTTATTAATTACCGTATTTATGGCACCCATATCATGTGCCACCTCATCCACTTCATCCAAAAAAGGCAAAATCTTTTCTTTATGAGGCATTGTTACGGCTGTAAGAGCAATTTCTTGCTCATTTATAAAGTCAATTACAGTTTGTATATCTTTACTTTCAAAACTTAGCATTTCAGCATCTATGCCGAGCTTTTTATAAGCAAGATTATGTAAGATCGGACTCAAGCTGTGAGCTAAAGGCATGCCGACAATCGCAGTTTTAAGAGTCATAAATGCGCTTTGATGATATCAAAAGCTTCAAGGTAAGAGTTTTCTTTTTTGCCTGAAATTTGAGCGATGCAGGCAGCCTTGATAACGGAAATTTTACGCCACTTTTCTCTGCTTTTAATGTCTGAAAGATGCACTTCCACTGTTGGAATAGCTTTGTCATTCAACGCATCATAAAGAGCATAACCGTAATGAGTTAAAGCACCAGGATTTATGATAATTCCATCACCTGCATTACTTTGAATAAAATCAATCAAAGCTCCTTCGTGATTAGATTGGAAGCAAGATATGCTCCATCCAAATTCAGAGGCTTTATTTGTACACAGCCTTTCCAGTTCTTCAAGGGTCAAGCTGCCATAATGCTCAGCTGAGCGCTCTCCCAATTTATTAAGATTTGGACCGTGAATCAAAAGAATGTGCTTCATGTAGGCAGGAATTATTTTAGCAAAGATTTTAGTTGTGAAATTATTTGTTCTAAATTTCCATTATTATAAATATTATAAGTTGCCAAATTTTCGTAATGCGGCATTCTTTCTTGCCACAATTTTTCAAAACTTTGACGTGGATTTTCTTCGGAAAAAAAAGGAGGAAAGCCACTTTCTTTTATCCATTGAAAAACATCAGCGGCATCTGCGTTCAGGTGAATACAAACATGTTCTTTCAATATGTCTGCACTATGAATAGGCGTACCTCCTCCAAGAGACAGTACTCCATCAAAAGATTCTGCATTAAGCAGATCAATAAGAGATTGCCTTTCCAATTTTCTGAAAGTTTCCTCACCATGCTTTTTTACTAATTCCCTTGGTGAAAGTTTATGTTTTTCTTCAATCACTTCATCCAGATCTAAAAAATCCATGTTCATGGCACATGCCAAAGCACGCCCGATACTGCTTTTGCCAACATGTTTAAAGCCCATTATTACAATCATTTTTCTAAAGTTATTTGTGCACCGAGGCCTTGCATAAGCTCTACAAAGTTTGGGAATGTTTTATAAATTCCTTCTGCGCTATCAATAATTGTTTTTCCTTCGGCAATAAGTCCTGCAACAGATAAAGCCATAATTGTTCTGTGATCATAAAAGCCATGAACTTCCGCACCTTTCAGCTTGGATGGATAAACAATAAGGCCGTCGCTTTTTTCCTCAATCTTTGCTCCCATTAAGCGAAGACCTTCGGTCATAGAGTGAATTCTATCAGTTTCTTTTATGCGAGCTTGCTCAACATTCATCAGATAAGTTGGATGTGTTTTGGATGTGGCTATTACCGCCAAAGTGGGTAACAAGTCCGGACAGTCCATACAATTTATTTCTTCCGGCCAGTTTTCCAAAAAAGAAAGTAAGGCTTTATCAGCTTGTTCATCTGCTTGGTCTAATCCTTCTATTTTGATATTGCCCGGCAATAAAGCTTGTGCGGCATAAAAATAGGATGCGGAAGAAAAATCTCCCGGTATGTTTTTTGTGAAACAAGAGTATTTTTGTCTTCCCGGAACAAAAAATTCATCTCCTTCCCATTTATATTTAATTCCAAGCTCATCTAGGCAAGCCAGAGTCATTTTTACATAAGGCACTTCCCTTAAATCTTTAACTTTGATGTATGAGTCATTGGGTGCAGATGGTAATGCCATCAGTAAAGCGGATAAGTATTGTGAAGTGGAACCTTCAATTTCAACATGTCCACCCTCAAGATTTCCAGAAATATGCAAAGGAAAAGAATCACTGACATTCATGCCCAACTGATTTAAGGCTTTTACAAGAGGAGCAATTGGGCGATTTTTCATCTGCTCGCCAACCTCAAGAATAATGCTTTCCGGATAGGATCTCAGCCCTAAAATCGGCAAAAGAAAACGTGTGGTTATGCCGGAATTTCCTGAATGCACCTTTAAGACCGGTTTTGAAAGAGGTAGACCTGCACTTTTAATTAATAATGATCCATCTTTTTCTTCAATTTTGGAGCAAAAAGCTTGGCAAATATTTTTTGCAGCCTCGCTGTCTGCAGCCGTCAAAACATTGTTTATTTTAGACTCTCCTTTTGCCATCAAGGCAAAGAGCATCCATCTTATGCTGTGTGATTTGGATCCGGGAATTAAGACACTCCCTCTTAAACACTCAGTTCTGTTAACAATTATTTTCATTTTCCAAAAATGTGAGCCAATGCAAGTATTTTTCAGATCTGCCATGTACAAGATTCATGTAATCTTCTCTTATTTGCATAGAAATTTCACCAAGTGAGGTTTTTATATGATGTTCATCAATAGATGCAATTGGTGAAATTTCTGCTGCAGTGCCTGTAAGAAAAGCTTCATCCGCTTCTATCAAATCTTGAAGTTTAAGATCACATTCTAGCATTTCATAACCACGATCTTCAGCTAAGGCCTTTACGGTATCTCTGGTGTAACCTTCTAAAATAGTGCCTACTTTAGGAGTGAAGATTTTTTCATTTTTAATGAGAAAAATATTTTCTCCCGGACCTTCCGCAATATTACCTTTATAGTCAAGAAGAAGAGCCTCGTCATAGTCCGTACCTTCCAGTTCTTGTGAAGCCAAGATACTATTCACATAATGTCCAGAAATTTTGGCTGTTATATCTGTACTTTTGGGGTGAATTCTCATATATGAGCTTGTCTTCATTTTAAGTGATTTTGAAGATAAATATTTATCCCAAGGCCAAGCAGCCAAAATTATATTTGTATCTTCCGGATTTGGTCTGAGTCCCATCTTCCCATAACCGAAGTATGCCAAAGGGCGAATATAAGCTTCTTTTATTTGATTGGCTCGCAGCATTGAAATTACAGCTTCACACAGCTCATTCACGCTCCATTTTGAGCACATTTTCAAAGTATTCATGGAATACAAAAAACGTTGTATATGGTCTTTAAGCCTGAAAATGGCAGGACCACGATTCGTTTGATAACATCGTATTCCTTCAAAAACCGATCCGCCATAATGGAGTGAATGTGCCAGTACATGAACCTTGGCATCTTTCCAAGGCAAAAGCTCTCCATTCATCCAAATAAATTCAGTATTTTCCACATTACAAATATATCAAATCTAAATGAACGGAGCAAATTCAGCCGAAAACGCAAAAATTGCAAATTGGCGGTGTTTTTTGAACGAAGTTCGAACTTATTTTGAAGAAAATCCGGAATAGGAAGCGGAACGCTTCGCGTGCTTTTTATCTCGCGCGCCCTTTCGGGACGCGCGAACCACTCAAAAAAACGGCGGGGGTGCAGGGGGGAGCCGCAAAAAATTGAAAGGAAATTTTTTGG
>WFTC01000010.1 GCA_015485665.1 Candidatus Altimarinota bacterium | reverse complement strand
CGTTGAGCGTGCTTAGTCGTTTTGCATTTTCTGGTAGCGCCATCGTTGCTGCATTCATCTCTGCATCACGACGTGCTTGCTGTTGGACATCCATGGTTCGGTGAGATTAGAGTACTGAGATTAGAGTACTTTACTCAATTATACTACTTATTTAAAATAATGCAAGTAGTTTTTCAATTTTCCAAACTTCAAGGTAACAATACCGACAAAGGACTATTCATTATGCCACTGCACCCTTTCACGCCCATAAGCATCTTCATAGACAGTTCTGTCTAGATAATGGGTAGTCATTGTTCCATCCGTACCTATAAAAGCCATCATGAAAGATCATTCTTTCTTTTCTGCTGCATGTGAAATCAGCATTGTGAATGCATCCAAGAGATCATCGTTTCTTTCAAGACCAAAATTGAGAATTTGCTGAATTAATTTTTCACAGCCCTTTTCTGGAAACAACACCTGACCACGTTCAATGTAATGAGATATCAGACTGAGCCTTGCTCTTTTATCCCCTCTAGGCTTAAAGCCTTCAACATTACATCCTCTCTTCTAAGGATTGTATGGCAGACTTCTGATAAGCCACATCTTCAACAATAAGTTTTGAATCCTTATCTTCTTGAATGGCCTGAGCGGTGTCCAGGGTGTTGTTGAATATTAGCCTTAATCTGCGAGAAACAATGCAAGCCCAACCGCCTTTTGCTCACCATCACTTAAAATATCACGAACATCGTTCCCTAAAATCTTAAGGCTTGTGCGTACAGAGCCTTTTCCTGCCCCTGTCTTTTCAAGACTGACTTCAATATCTTTACCTAGGGCTTTTAGCTCGTCTTCAAAAGATTTCCTAATTGAGTCTGTTAAAAGTTCATCATGTGCCTTTGATCCTAATTCCGTTATCCCTCTAGTGCTTATAGCTTGATTGACGCCTGAATACTTTTGAATAGCCTGACAAATTGAAAAATAGCTTTCAATCTTTGTTTTACATGTTGAAATATTTTGCTTATCTTCAAGTATTTTAATTTCGCTTTCAAGTTCGCTTATTTTCTGCGCTTTCTGTGTATCAGATTGTTGTAAGCTGTTAATTTCATTTTGTTTTTTCTCTGATATTTCCTCTAATTTTTCATTTGTCTTTAATAAATCCAAAGCAAATTTTCCAGAAACAGGTACCTTATCTTTTATCGATTTTTCAAGAATTGATTTTTGTTTCTTGGCTTCCTTTATCACTTGGTCAACCAATGTTTTATAATCTTGTTTCTGTTCGTTGTGTATTTCGGTCAAAGATTTTTTCAAATTTTCGGGAAAAGTGAAATCTATGACCAGACCATCAACTTCTTCCTTCAACGCAGTAATTTTATCAACAGAATTTTTGAAATTTTGTTGTGACTGGTCGTCCAAATATTGAGCATATGCCTGAACGAGCTTTACTGCTTCCTCGCCTAATGGCTGGTGGCAATAGATGCACTTTTCATCATTGTTAAAAGCAGACTAATCAATTTTTGTGCCATAATCTTTCGCCGATTCAATAAAAGTTTGCCATTCCTCGCTGTCTTGAGAAGGTATATCTTTTAAAACCTCAAATTGTTTTACTCGTTCATCTCTGGCTTTCTTTTTTTCTGAATAATCCGTTATAGCAGACGATACATTTTTGGTTAACTTCTCAATCTTTGTTTTAAGATCAGATAAATGACTACGAAGATCATCAATTTCTTTCTTTTCTTGATTTAATACTTTCTTACTATCTTCCGTATTATTCTTTTCAAGTGAAGCTTTGTCTTTCTTCAATTGAGCGAGTTTTGTTTCATCCTCTTTGGAAAAAAGCTTATTATCATCTAATTGCTTTCTTTCTTGTTCTGTTAACGAAGTTTCTTTGAGCAATATTTTCAAATCATCTGAATGAATATTATCTATAAGCGTTTGAAGGTCAGGTGAAGAATTTTGCTTTCGCTGTTGTAATTGATTTAACTGCTCTTTAAATTCATCAATAATTGTTGCGATTACTTGAAAAAAAATTAGCCCAAGTGGCTCTATATTCACCGAGTTCTCACGTTCATTTAAAAAAATTGGTAAATATTCAGCATCAAAAACCTTTATTTGGTCAAATGGTGAAATTCCTCGTAATTTTTTATCTTCCCATTTGAAAGGATTTTGTGCTTTGTTACCTAATAAAAAATCTACATCAACCTCTAAACCATCACCTTGCTTGTGAATATTGTCTAAAATATCCTTATATTTGATACCACCAGCAAGCTCATTGATAATTCTAAAATACCCGCTTTTACCAGTTCCATTAAGACCAAAAATCACAGTGCATGCTGGACTTAAAGTGATTGATTGATTCGGAATAAGAGCATTAACGCCTTTTACATGAGTAATTTTTTGTAAGGTAAGAGCTTGCTTTGTTGTTTTTTTTATTTCTGTTTGTGCAACGGTTCCTTCATTTTTAACTTCTTCAGCCTCTTGTTCAACCTCAATACCATTTTCCTTTAGAAGTTCTTGAAATAATAAATTTTTTTCATCATCTGAAATTTTTGTATTGGTATCAATCACTTTTTGAATCAACAAGGCAAGCCATTTTGGTGTATCCTTTTTGGCTTTGTATTCCAACAAATAGTCTTTAGCATGTGATTTTGTATTTTTAGTCATGGCAATAACAGTTAAGAACTCCACTCATCAGCAAAAAGCTCAGCTTGCTTTAAAATGTTTTCCGTTGCCAATTTTTGCTTGTCAGGCGGATAGCCATATTGGCGCAAAATTCTTTTTACAATAACACGCAGTTTTGCCTGCACGCTTTCTTTGATCGTCCAATCAATAGCGGTGTTCGCTCTTACTTTTTGGACCAAAATACGGGCAAGCTCCCGCAAAGTGTCATCTCCAAGCACTTCTTTTGCGCTTCCATTTGCCGCCAATGCGTCATAAAAGGCAATTTCATCTTCCGTTAAGCCCAAGCCTTCGCCTCGTTCATCAGAGGCTTTGATTTCTTTTGCGATATTGATCAATTCCTCAATAACTTGTGCCGCAGTCAACAGATTATTTTGATATTTCTTAATCGCAGCATCAAGCATATCCGAAAGTTTTTTGCTTTGAATGAAATTCTTTTTGGTTCGGGTTTTAATTTCATCATCTAAAATTTTTTTCAACAACTCCAAAGCCAGATTTTTTCTCTTCATGTCTCGGATTTCTTCCAAAAAATCATCAGACAAAATAGAAATATCAGGTTTTTTAATTCCAGCAGCATCAAAAATATCAATTACGCCGTCCACAACAACGGCTCTATCAACAATTGCCGTATCGCTGTTTCTATTTCAGCGTCGCTTTTTCCACTTCCCGTTGGCTCAAATTTTGTTAGACGCGCTTTTACGGCTTGGAAAAATCCCAATTCATCTTTTATATCCATAGCTAGGAGTGAAGGTACGGAAAGAGCGAACGCCTTTGAAAGCAAACCAACCTGTTTTGTAAATCTATTTTTGCCGTCTTCCAAGCTTAAAATATGCTCTTGCGCTTCCAGAATAATAGTCATTTTTTCTTTAGTGTCAGCGGAAAAATATCGCTTATAGTCAAAACCACTAAACATCTGAACTACAATTTCATATTTTTCCATCATCGCCGCGATCGCCTCGGATTGGTCAAGAGTCGGTGTTCCCTTTCCGCCACTTTCCGTATAAGTCGCAAGAGCTTGTTTTAAATCTGAAGCAATACCGATATAATCAACAATCAATCCGCCCGGCTTATCCTTGTATACTCTGTTTACACGAGCAATTGCTTGCATAAGATTATGACCTCGCATTGGTTTATCAACATACATTGTGTGTAAACATGGCGCGTCAAATCCTGTGAGCCACATATCGCGTACAATCACGAGTTTCAAATGATCGCTTGAGTCTTTTAATCTTTCGCCAAGTTCTTTCCGCTCTTGTTTGGTAGTGTTGTGCAATTGCCAGCTTTCAGGATCGCTTGAGCTTGAAGTCATAATAACTTTTATCGCACCTTTCTTTTTGTCTGTGTCGTGCCAGTCGGGTCTAACTTTTACTATTTCATCGTAAAGCTCAACTGCAATACGGCGGCTCATGGCAACAATCATGCCTTTGCCTTCAAACGCCTCTTGCCGCAAACTAAAATGCTTTACAATATCTTCGGCAACAGCCTTCAATCGCTCTTTATGGCCGACAATTGCCTCCAATTGTGTCCATTTTGCTTTGGCTTTTTCAGCCGCAGTGGATTCTTCACTCTCGGTAATTTGTTCCACTTCCGCGTCCAGCTTTTCTTTCTCTTCTTCCTTTAAAT
>WFTC01000009.1 GCA_015485665.1 Candidatus Altimarinota bacterium | reverse complement strand
GTCGTTGCACTTTCGCTCGTTCCTCGCTCACCCTCGCCTAACAGCGTATATGAGGTTCGCTCCTGCCGTCGCTCTCCCATATTTTGCTCCATTGCATTCCGCAAAACATCGCATATACTGAAACGTTATGTGAAATAACATCAATTTTCTTAGCCCCTTCGGGGTAAACAAAAGAACAAATAATTTTATACACTTATGACAAACGAAAAACTGATAAAACTTGCGGCATCTGTCGTGAAATCAAAAAGGATTGGTGATTTTACATCCGGCGACGTCGGCTGTGCGCTATTATCTGAAAAAGGCAAGATTTATACTGGTGTCTGCATTGATACAATGTCCAGTATGGGATTTTGCGCAGAACACAACGCTATTGGCAGCATGATAACCGCAGGAGAATATGGAATCAAAAAAATCGTCGCCGTATGGAAAGATAAGAAAAAAGGAGTTTTTGTTTTACATCCATGTGGCAGATGCCGCGAGTTTATACGCCAGATAGACAAAAGCAACATGGAAACAGAAGTAATTCTCGGCAAAAATAGAACCGCAAAACTAAAAGAGCTACTTCCTTACGAAGACGATTTCAGTAAAGTATAAAAATTATTTGTTCTTTTGTTGTTTGGCTAGAGCCAAACAGAAAATTGACGTTACAACACATAACACGCAGTATGCGGCTACGGCTTTTTGCAAAAGCCGTAGCCGCATACTGCGAAACGTTAGCTGAAATACATTTTTACATACTCCCTTTTTACCACTCCACTTTTCGGACTTTTAATAAGAAGGAACGAATTGATTCCGTTTTGGCGAGGGCAAGAGGGGTCGGGGGTGAATTGCCCGAGCCAAATTCACAGTTTAGCTCAATAATCTTTTTAACTCTCTTAATGCTTGGGCACGCGGACCATTTGTAGTTAACCAGGCTTCGGATGTGCAACTTATGCCACGCTTGTCTTTGTAGCTTCTATTCCAGAACCATCCGTTGCTAGTTATTGCTTCTTGTAAAGTCAAATCACATGATTTACTGATTACAGTAATTGCACTTGTTCTGGTCTGATGAATTGCCAACACTACTTTTGCTTGTGCTGACTTATCTAAGTCTAATCTTAATATTAGTTCAAATAATTCTTCCTCACTAAAGTGTCCTAAAATTCTATTCGCGAACACCCCTGGAAAGGGCAATTCCATCGCTTGTCTTATGCTTATATCAATATTTTGTGTTAGTGCTTCTATAACCTCTGTTCTGCATATATCTCCTAAAGTCACTCTTCCTATATCTATGGAATAGTCATCTGCAATAATAGTGTGATCTCCAAGTTTTCTTCTTGCCGCCAGCAACTTTTAGCGAGCATTTGCTTCACATGTTATTCCGTTCTCTTGAGTCTCAATGCTTACGCCCTCAATTTTGAATTTATCATCAAGACTACGTTCTGCCTGCTTCAATTTCGCTTCATTTGTTGTTGCGAAATATATTGTTTCCATATTTTTCAAGTAATGATGTTAATTCTTTTGTATTGTTTGCTTTTTCATAATTTGTATTCCCAAAGATATTATAATGGTCGATCCATATAGCGTTCCAACCTGCTTTTAATGCGGGTTTAATATCATATTCCAATTTGTCCCCTATATAAAGTATTTCATTATTTTTCAGTTTGAGGTTTTCTTTTATGTGAAAAAATAGCTTTTGGTCCGGTTTTGCGATGCCAATTTCTTCTGAGGTGAAAATATTTTTTTGATCAAAAAATCTTAGCAAATTTGCCGTTTGCAACTTTTTAACCTGTTGTGTCAGATTACCATTTGATAAAATCCCTACCTTTTTAAGCCTACTGAGTAGATCTTCAACTCCTGTAAATGTTTGCCATGCTTTTTCATATTCAATTAAATATTCACCAAAAATATTTCTAGCAATTTTTTTATTTATGTTTTTGCCTAATGATTTCCAGACATCTTGTATTCTTTGTGTTTGTTGCTCAGTAAACGTAAGTTTTTTTTGCTCAAACAATTTCCAGTTTTTTTTTGTTTTTTCCAGCCATGTATTACTAAAGTCGGTTAATGAGGTTATTTGCTTGAAGTATTTGCTATGTATCCATGAAATGGCTTTTTTTTCAGCTGCCGTATGATCTATTAGCGTGTTGTCGATGTCAAAGAGTATGATTTTAATCATGGTTATTGTGTTATGAATTTATGCACAATTTGGTTTTTTTGATCTGGTGCAATACTGCTGTTTTGGAGTTTTTCTAATAGTTCTGTGATTTCATCTAATGCTATATTCGGATCTGGAAGTGAGTCTCCATTAAATACTGGACGTAGTCCTAAGGTTGATGCAGCCATCCACCATGGTCGTCCCACTTTTGTATTTTCAATGTAACATTCTCCGATGTCTTTACTCCATGCACCGCACATTCTAACATATTCTAAAGAACTTACGTCTTGGTTATTAGCTGCAAATCGTGCAGACGTCCAAGTCCCTACATTTCCGACCGGATCGTAAATTCCCAGATCATTTGGAGCAAAATATTTTACGGGTGTTGTTCCTGGATAGTGATGACCGAAATTTGCTCGTGTTTTATCTATTTTTTTAGAACTATCTTTATGGGGGAAACATATTTTCTCTATTTCTTTGGGAATTGGAAGCCGCCCTCCAAGCCATTTTGCAAAAGATGCAGCTCCTATTAAATTCATATGTGTTGCCAGATGGTCTTCAAATCCTATGTTTATTACGCAGTTTCCATCTACTAAGTGAATTTTGCTTTGTGGTCTGTCATTATAAAAAATATTTCTACCATTAATGCTAATTCTTATACCATGACTTTGGAGCCAGTTGATAAAATTCGCATACTCAATATTTGTGACAAGGGTATTACTAATCCATGTATTATCACTTCCGGGGATAATAACTTTGTTGTCGTGGTAATGTTCAAATATGCTCTCTCGGTTTTGGGTATTGCAAGTAGTATAATTATGTTCTTTAGGCCTATTCCAATCTTTGCTATTTCCGACAAAATAATGATTTGTTGATGGTTGATCTATTTCCAAGCCTAATGAACGCCAAATTGAACAAATATCCTCAGCCTCTTGCGTGGTAAGGTATTTTTCAAAACTATCCCTTGATTTTCTTTTACGAGTACTGTGTGTTGATTCGGCTCGTGTTTCAGCAATTGTTTGTCTTACCCTTTCGATGATTGCACTTATATTTTCCACTCCCAGCATTTCCGCAATATCACTGAACGTGTCTTCGGGGTTTGTAAGTAGTTCCTCATATTTTGTCTCTAAAACAATTCCAGTTTTTCTTTCTATTTGTCTTCTTATTTCCAGCATACTGGCTCCTAAGTAATATGTTAGTGCTATCCAAGGCCTTTCATTGATATTGCGTCGGGAAATTATTTCACCATACAAGGTGTCTAACTTGCTTGATGCCTGAATAGTTCTCAATAATTCTCTTAATCTTGCTCTATAACCCCATTTTTCAAAAAGATCGCCTTTTTTGAATGATGAAACAATTCCGCGAATATCTCTTTGAATCAAAAGTATTTTTAGATCTGGAATGGAAGCGAGTAACCATTCCAAGTGAAAAAAACCGTCAGTTTCTTTAAACAGATGGTTCCTCCCATCAGTTTCATTTATCCACGCAAGAAAGTTTTTTGTCAGCAATTGACCGTATGGATCGTTTGCTAAAGCTTTGTGCCCCAGTTCTGCGGAAACGTCCGCTACAGTTGATGCCCTCATTGGATGTAAAGGATTTTGCTCATATTGCCCTCCATTATGAAGCCATAACGGCTCTTGCAATATGCGTGTACCCTCAACCTTTAGCGCATCTACCGTCCAATTTGTTCCTGATCTTGGGAGCGCAAGAATCAGTCCCGGTTTTTTATTCATACTATCTTGAAATTACGAATACAAGGTTGGGGGCTGTCCATGTTAACCGTCGGTTGAATGCAACATTTATGGCTTCCCTGATAGGACGTTTTGAATACATCGAATAAACTCTTTCAATTTTCCCTCTGGACTTTTCCAATGTTTTTTCCCAATGAAAATATGTCCAAGGATTTTCATCTCCTCTTAATTCCGGAGATCTGTTTAGTACAGTTGGGAAAGAAAGTATATACTTGCATGCTACTCGTATTCCTTCATTGACGATTTGTATAACACTTTCATCGTCAAAATGTTCAATAACACCGTGTGAAAAAATTCCATCAAACTCATCGGTTTCAAATTCTAAATTGAAAATATCACCTACTTGGTGTTCAACGTCTGTCCCCATCATTTGGTTCAATCTTTCTTCGATTGATATCATTTCTTGATCTTGATCCAAGGCTGTATTTGTATGTCCATCTTGACTTAGAATGATAGAAGCAGATGATGTCCCACAGCCTGCCTCAAGAAGTTTCTTATTTGTCGATCCTACATGCTTTCTGATTGCTAAAAAAAAGAGCATCTCTGGTTTGTCTCTTCACATCTAAGTAACTTGCAATAGCTTCTTTTGTTGGGAATCGTTCTTTATAATATTCAGGTCACGATATGGGTTGTTCCATGATAATTGATTAGAGGATGTAGTATTCTACATTAAATTAATTTTTTGTAAACTCTTTTTGAGAAGGTTTTCGGAGCGAAGCGGAGAAAATCGTTTACTAAATTTATATATTATAATATCATCTCTGTTCTTAGAAGTGTACAATAAAAATTATGAAGTTACTCAACGCACACGTAACGGCAATACCACCCGAAAGAGAAAGGTTTGACACTCTCATTGCTCCATCGGGAACTGTAGGAACGCTCAATGAATTGGCAAACGCTCATGGCGTTGAACACATGGGCTTCGATTCGGCTTTTCCCAATCCAAACGCTGTTCAAATTGCAATTAAAAATGAGGTAGAATCTGTCTTACAAGTAGGAGGTCATCCTATCCTACTATGCACGACTTTGGTATATAACGCTGAGGCAACCCTTAGACTTGCTGAAGAACTAAAGAAAGATTTTAGCGAAAGAATCAAAATTGTGCTTGGCGGCCAACTGATTCCTTTTACGGAAAAAGCATACTTGAATAATCCAAATGTAGATTCAGTTTGTATTGGTGATGCGGAAGCTATATTCCCTCAACTTTTGGCAGACGCTCAATCAGGTGACTTACGTGAACAGTATACTGATTGGTTAAGAAATAGGCCACAACGTGGCAAATTTTCTTTTGTAAATTACGACAACTTTTTTGCTTTGGAGGCACGCATGGCAAAACAAAGAGAAGTTAGCGGTTTTTCTCAACTTTGTATTCAAGGACTAGGTGGTCCGGGTTGCTCATGGGCAGCAGGTAATAAAAACGGAGCTTGTGATTTTTGCGCTCTACAAAACATAACCGAAATGAATACGCAACCTCTAGACGCACAAATGTCCGTTGAAGCCGAATTACAAGAAAAATTTGCCAATGACAGATTATTTGATGTCTCAAATCAATTTTTACCGTTTATAAATCCACGACAAAATGCTGAATGGCTACGGAAATATATTCAAACTCGCAATAAGTATGGAGTGAGTATTCCAAAATACACTTACCTGACTGTGACTTCAATCAATCAAGAAATTGCTGGATTACTAAAAGAAGCTGGGGTTGTTGAGGTGTATTTGGGTGTAGATCATTTTGATACAGAGGCTTTAAAAGAAGAAAACAAGTCACATCGTACTACAAGAAGGCTTGAGCAAACATTGAACGCACTTAGACAAAATGGAATTACAGTACGAATAGGATTGGTTGTCGGGTCGTCACGAGAAACCGTTCAATCCTTACAAAGCCTTCAAGATGGTGTTGCTTGGTTAAAATCCAATTACAGAGAAATGATAAAGGCTCTTGGGGTCTTCCCCATTTATGTCTTACCCGGCTCAAAAGTTTATGAGCGGGTAAAGCAAATTCCAGAGGCAAGGCAAATAATCGAACGATTTGAGCAAAGAGGATATTTTACCAAAGAAGAAGAGGCAGAGCTAACTAGGATTTATATACAAAACCATTCAGAAGCTTCACCAGAAGAAATTGAGGACGTAATCAAAAAATTGCAAGATTCCGTAGCGGAATTTACAATATCACACGATTACAACAATTCCCCTGGTCCAGAATCATTAAGAGAATAAGGTGTTTTGGCTCGGGTCAGCTAACACAGCATAACAGGTTCGGGGCTCAGCTCGCCCCTCACCCAAATTGCTCGTTCGCTTAGGCGGTTTGCTCCGCAAAAATTATACCGCCACGCTCACTTCGCAACTTCTGTTATGCTGGAACGTTGTACGAAATACGTATTTTCCTTTTAGGGCTATGCCCTAGCTCTTAAAAAGAATCCGATTTTGTTTTTCTTTTTTGATAGAGGGGAAATATGGTGTTTTCTCCGCTTCACTACGAAAACATTTTTTATTTTATATTAATTCAAGTTCCTTATTACCTTTCATTCCAAAGTTTTTGGAACATATAACGTAAACTTTTGGCCAATCCTCTTTCTTGTATTTCAAAAAGGTAAAATGGTTTTTCCGAAGTCTGAATAACTATTATATAATCCCCATTTACCCAAATCGTAGAAGAAAAATTATGTTCTTTTTTGAGATATTTTAATTGTCTCTGTTTATAGCGATTTTTAATCTCCGACTCTTTTTCTCCTTCATTACTTAAAAGCTTTAATTTTATTTCCGGCTTAGAATTAATCCAATACCAATCAATCCAATCACTATAGTGCTCAACAAATGAACTATCCTGAAAACCCCACCACGTTTTATCATAAATTAAAATGCTTTTATCCCACTCATCAGCTCTTCTTCTTAAATATGAGTTAATGTCTTCTTCCTGAACAAAATTTATTTTAGGAATAATATATTTTGTATCCTTAGAAATCTTTTCTAATTCAGAAATTGCTGAATTAATCTTTGCTTTTTTAATTTCTAATTCCTTCTCATCTTTTTTAAAGAGTTTTTGTAATTCTATTGGAGGTAAAGGTATATACATTTTTGAAACTCTCGATATATCCTCTTTTATTACACCTTT
>WFTC01000008.1 GCA_015485665.1 Candidatus Altimarinota bacterium | reverse complement strand
TGTCTGAGATCCGCAGCGCAGCGAAGGAGCGAGTCCGGATTTTTCCGGGCAAGGCGTCTGTGGGTCTGAAAAAGATTCACAGCGCGATTTTTTGCTACTTTCCCTGAAAGTAGAAGGAAAAAAGAGAAGTGCGCTTCATCCTTTTGCAGGCGGCTCCCCTTTAGGGCCGGATTGCGGGTGCCCTGTTTCCGGACATCCGATTGCGACTTATCTTAACTTCTTAACTTTTCAACTTTTCAACTCATCAACTTTCAAACTCCCGCCCTAATCAAAATGCACATGGTGAAATAGAAAAAATGAATTAGCTTTATTGCACAGCCACGGTGATTTACTTATAGAAGCCATTATGAATGCTTCGAAATCAGTGCAAGAAATGAAAATAGTCAATTCAGAAATTCGGGCAGATGGATGGGTTGGCGCAGGTTGGAGTAGACTGCGGATAAAGAGGATCTTTTATTGCGCTTATCCCGGGATATTTTCGGATTAAGATGATAAGTTTGACGGATATAACAAGTTGTGCCCAATGTAAAAAAATGCAACAAATAAATGAACAGAAAGGAAATATCAGAAAATACAATTGACCAAATTGCTCAACATATCAATGAGAGAGCAAATAGACCGTCAACTTTTCCGATTATCACAATAAGTGGACGGACTGAAACGCCACATTATTACGAGATAATTCCTTTTAACGAAATTGACAACACAGAAACCACCTTTTATGCAATAGACGGAAGTTACAATAGTCAAGAATTTTATAACGGACTAACTATTGGTCTTTATACCGCTGGATATGTTGGATTTAAAGGCGGGAAGCAACTTGTATTAAATGAACTAAATGACCCGGTTGTTCTTGGTAAGGGATACTATCCCGACAACATACTTATAACTAACGATGAACACAAATTGGCAGTATTTGATGAATTACTTGAACTCGAACCTGTAAAAAAACTATTTGATGAATGTTTTGAAGAATCAAATAAGTCAAAAGTTTGGGGAATTGGTAGTAGTGCAAGAGAGTCCGTAACAAGAAATACTTCAAGCCTCTTTTCTTTTTGTCAAGAAGTCCTTGAATGGGCTTTGGTTTGGGAAATAGCTAATCTTCAAAACACAAGTAAGGGAGATTATATTTTAAGAGATGGTACGTTGCGTTCAAATGTTATAAAACAGGAATATTTAAATATCATAGGGAAAAAAGTTCACAAAAAAGGATTGAGGCTTGTTGCTGTAACTAAAAATTCACCTATAAAATTGGAATTGGCTTCTACATATAAAAAGATAGACCAATATTTAGAGACTGAAAAAAAACCAAGATACCCATTCAAAACAAAAAATCCAAAATGGCAAAAATTGTGTGTTTGGTTTGAAATAAGTGATGATATTTTAATTCAGGCATATCCGGAAAGAAGTCAGAAAGTGAAACTTATGCACGGAGAAATTGAATCAATTACAAAAACGAGTATGTATGCAAAAAAAGGATTGACCGGTGGCCGTGGATTTGGATTATTCTTTTCCGCTCGATTAGACTATGTAGAAAAATTGCAAAATTATGATTGGGTTGTTGTGGATTTGAACCTTTACGATTGCTCATCTGATGCAGAAACAACGGTAAAAGAAAGAAACATACCTTTGATTGAAGAAACCTTTAAGGAATTAACAAGGTTAACACAAGAACATTATATTTTGGGTTATCCATATCCACTTGTAGAAGCACATAACTTTATTACACTTAAAAACAACTTCAAAGATGAAGTGGTAAAAAGAGTAAAAGCGTCATTATACAAAACTCAAATGATGGACAATGTTGATATAGAGAATTTATTTTTAGACATACACGATAGGTTTTAAATTATGGAACAAAAAAGACGAGATTTCGGTGTACTATATGGGCAAAAAACTACAGAAGATGCCTTACTTATTTATTCTTCTTATGAAGATAGTAAGGCAAGTCCACAAACTGGAGACTTTATAGTATTAGCCCAACGAGACGAAACAGGTAGAAAATTTTTAGCAAGAGTTGAAGCAGAAATTTATGATGAAGATCCTATTTTTCGGTCTCAAGACAAAACTCTTGTTGCTGTTCACTATGCTCGGATAGCCGAAAGAGAACTATCTCAACGAGACAAGCAGAAAATGTTTAGTTACACCTATAAGGTTAAAATACTTGGAACATTTTCAAGCGATGGCTATGATTTCTCTACGGCAGTAAGGAAATTACCAACCGTAGCTTATCACGCAAGGCATTTAAACAAAAAGGAATTTGAAAAAATACTCAATAAGTCAAATGAAAATGGAATAGAGTTGGGAAAACTATGTATTGGTGATAAAGCTGTAGAAGATAGAGAAATTCTTTTTGATGTTAAAAAGCTGAAGGCAAAACGCACTATGGTTTTTGCCCAATCAGGTTTTGGTAAGACAAATTTGATGAAAACCTTGCTTTATAATACTATTTCTGATAATACATACGGAAAACTGATTTTCGATTTAAATGGTGAATATTTTATAAAGGGAACTGAGACTTATGGTTTTGGGGATATTCAATCTGAAAACATTAAAAACAACTTAGTAGTTTATACGGATAAAGACATAAAAGAAGGGTACAAATCATTGTTCAATTATGAAGGTAAAGTTTTGCTCAATATGCGTAAGCATCTTTCTATAAATGACATTATCACTTTCGGCACTGGCTTTTCTTCGGTAATGCAAAATTTTCTGTATTATTTAGAAGATGAGCAAGTAGAAGATTTCATTATTAATATTGACAACTATGTTAACAATCCTCAAGAGTTACACAAAAAATATCCCGATTTCTTTAAAAAGGAAAAAGATGCAAGTGCAACCACTACAATTGCTGCAATAAGAAAACGGTTAAAACCACTTATTGAAGAAGGTCGTGGCTTACACTTAAATAATTCCAATTTGATTGAGAATGTTGAAAACCATTTAAAAAGGGGTAAAACCGTTATCATAGATTTATCCTTAAAAGATAACCGAGAAGCCAATATTATTTCAACAATTCTCGCAAGAAGAATTTTCAATAACAACAAAAATAATTTTACTTCTGACAATTCCGATGATGTAGTAGAAAGCGTGATTGTTATGGAGGAAGCACAAAATGTACTATCTGATGAATTTGTTAAAACTAATGCCAACCCATTTGTCCGGATTGCTAAAGAAGGTAGAAAATTTTCTATTGGTTTGGTAGCGGTTACACAAAGACCTTCTGCAATATCAGAAGAAATTAGGTCGCAGGCAGAGAACTTTTTTGTTATGCATATGGGAAATGGAAAAGATATTAAAGCTCTTGTTGATTCAAATCATAACTACGATGGAGTAATATCGAAATTTGTTCAATCAGAAACTATTCCAGGTAATCTTTATATGGTTTCTGCCAAGCAATCTTTTGTAATTCCCTTAAAGGTAAATTTCTTTGAAGAATTAGTACACGATGAGGTTTATCATAAGCTAAAATTTACAGACGAAAAGAAACCTCCACTAAGTTATTTTAAATAATGCTAAATCTAAGTACACAAAATATTGAGCATTTTAGACAGGCTACAACAACCGAAATAGAGAATATAGCTTGTAAAAACCTTGAAGAGAAAGTACGTCTTTTAATATTTCGGGATTTGTTTAGACTAAATTGGACTTACGAGTTTCAAGACAATCTAATTCAAGTCAAACCACCTGAATACTACGACAAAGAAGTCATTCAAAAAGCAATGTCAATAAAACGAAATGAAATAATAATAAACAATAAAAAATGGATTGACAGTCGAATTCAAATAGCACAAAATAATCTGGCTAATGGTTATGATGTATTGCTTTCTAAAATAAAACCAATAATTGAAGTATGTGAGACACAAAAACAACACGACTTATTTAGAATATATCGCTATTACTGGTCTTCCCCATATAGTGAATATGTAGGCCGAAGAATTAAACTGATTTTTCGTGATGCTGGAATAAAAAGCAAACCAGTAATTGGTATTGCGGCTTTGGGAAGTCCAATAATCCATATTCCTGAACGTGATGAGTGGGTGGGTTGGGACAAAAATGTAAGAACTGAAAATTTGAACTATGCAATGGATGCTTATGTGATTGGAGCATTGCCTCCATACACTTATTTGCTTGGAGGGAAATTGGTTTCATACATTTTAGCCTCAAAGGAAATACGAGAAATATACAAGGAAAAATACAAGGACAAAATAAGTTTAATATCAGGAAAAAGCAGAAGTAAACTTGTTGGGCTTTTTACAACAAGCCTTTACGGTAAAAGTTCCCAGTACAATAGACTTAAATTCAACGGAGAAGACGTGTTTAAGAAGATTGGTCAGACTAAAGGTTTCGGAACATTACATTTGACCAATGAGACATTTTCTGCAATGCAAGAATATTTAGTTTCAAAAAATATTCTAATTGGTAACCGATTTGGCTCTGGTCCAATTTGGTCAATGAGAGTAATAAACAGGACTGGGAAAATGTTAGGATTTGACCCTAAGTTTCTGTTGAAGCACTCATTTAAACGAGATATTTATTTTGTTCCTTATGGAAGAAAATCGGTTGAATTTCTTAAAGGAGAGACTAAACAACCTTTATACTTTAACTACTCTAAAAATGAACTTGTTCAATTTTGGAAAGAAAGATGGTATAATATGAGAAAACAGAATGAAAGTATAATTGAAAAGGTCTTGGATTTTGAACCCAAGCAGTTTGAGATAAAATGAGAACACTGGGAACAACAATGCTCCTATGTAAAGCCCTCCCTTCTCTTCAAGAATAAAGAATAATATTTATTGAATACTCCTCTAAGGCACCATGATATAAAATTTAAGATCACCGGCCCGGTATCCTATAGGTGATTCGCAGCTTTGGGCTGCGATCACCGCTAGCTCATCTGAGGAAAGTGATCAGAATCCCGTTCACGTGCTGTAAAGATCTGAGGACTTCCTGATATTCTGTTCCAGAATAGCTGTCTGTCATCACTCTGGTGAATGCCGGGGATCAATCGGACATAGGCTGCAAGGTGTTTGACGGAAGAAAAACGCCTGAGAACTCCCGGCTCAGCGAGGATGGCACAAGCCACGAGGGGGCCGATGCCAGGCACGGAGCGCAGGAGACGGTAATCTGGGGCATTGTACTTCCTGGACCGGCAAAGAGATCGCTGCTGCAGTGCACTTTCCACGAGCGTTTGTGCATGTCGATGCCAATGAATAACTTAGCTTGAGTGATAGATTTGGAATCCATAAAAACCTCCTTTTTTGATGAAAATCTACGAAAGGAAGGCGAAGGCTTTTACATGGGTGCTAATCACAAATTGCTTTTATGAAAATGTTGGGGTGCATGAGAGAAAATAATTCCGAAATAAATAAGTAGAGTATATTTACTCCAATGACAGAAATAAATGGATAAACTGACTACAGAAAAGTACCAGAAGCAACTTAAGAAGGCTGTTAAACAATTTTGGCAGACTCGACAAGATCAGGCAAGTAGCAAGAAAAAAACTGACCAAGGAAACAGAAGTTCAGTAACTGGTGGCAAACAACTTGATGGTTTCATTGATCTTTTAGTGCAAGTTGCTGTGGATTTAGGTGTTCCTAAAGATTGTGTTTATACGAAAGGAAATGTCCTTCCTGGTTTTTTTCGGCCTTCCAAGGAATGGGATTTACTGATAATCACTCCCAAGAATCAGCTTGTTGCTGTTGTTGAATTAAAATCACAAGTTGGATCATTTGGAAATAATTTCAATAACAGAACAGAGGAAGCATTGGGTAGTGCAATTGACTTATGGACAGCTTTTAGAGAACAAAGTTTTCCGCAAACACTACAACCGTGGCTTGGTTACGCTATAATTGTTCAGAAATCGGAAAAATCGACTCATGTGGTCAGGCTTATAGAACCACACTTTAAGGCTCGATCTGAATTTCAAAAAACCAGCTATCTCGATCGATATGTCCTGTTTTGTAAAAAATTGATAAGAGAAAGACATTACTCATCAACAGCACTTTTAGCCACTACGGAGAATATGGATTTTGAATTTCCCGATGATGAAATTTCGTTTGATACATTCTTGCTATCTTTCATGGGATTCATCCAAGGCAAATTAAAAGACTTTTCAAAATGATTTATGGACAGAGGTCAAATGGTAACGATCACGGCATTGTTCTTACAAAGCCTGAGATAGTCTCGTTCATGCTGGATAAAATAGGGTATACATCGGATAAGGATTTAAGTGAATTGAGAATTATTGAACCGGCCTCCGGAGACGGAGCTTATGCACTAGAGATCATTGATCGCCTTTATTTGTCATCAATAAATTTTCAGTTCTCTTTTCAGGAAGCTTTACAAAATTTAGAGTTCTATGAACTTGACAATCGTATGTCCTATCTCCTTACAAAGAAAGTTAAATCTCATCTCAATCAATACTCAACATTACTTCCTGATGGCCTTATTAAAACTGAAGACTTCCTAACCGCAAAAACAGCTAAATGCGATTTTGTTGTCGGTAATCCTCCTTACGTTAGGCACGAGAACATTCCCGAAAAAAAGAAAATTGTTTACAGGCAGCAATTCGAGACTTTTAAACATAGAAGTGATTTATACATCGCATTTTATGAAAAAGGCCTTCGACTCCTCAATAAAGGCGGTGTTCTTTCTTACATCTGTTCGAACAGATGGTTAAAAAACCAATATGGTAAAAGTCTTAGAGAATTAATTCAATTATCCTTTGATCTAACAGATATCATTGACCTTGAAGGAACTTGTCCATTTGAGGAAGACGTAATTGCGTATCCTGCAATAACAACGATTCATAAAAAAGGCCCAAGTAAGAGGTCTAAATATTACAAGGTTGATGACATTAACGATATAAATAAACTAGATTCAACTAAAATAAAACTTCGGCATCTTAAGCTCATTAACTCTGCGAATTGGTTTTCATTTCAACCTGCCTACTCAGACGTTGAAAGGTATCTAGATAAAATAGAAAACCAAGGTTTTAATATTGGTATTGGTGTTGCTACGGGAGCAGATAAGATATTTATTCGCAAGGATTTTCCAAAGCTAGTAGAGAAGGAAGTGATCCTCCCAATAATACTATCGAAAGATTTGAAGAATAATACATTTAAATGGTCTGGGCACTATGTGTTAAACCCATTCTCAATTAATGGAAATCTAATTGATTTAGATGAATTCCCAAAAGCCAAGGAGTATTTGTACAATTATAAAGACGTACTCCTAAAAAGACATGTTGCAAAGAAAAAACCTCACATGTGGTTTAAAACCATCGACAAAATAACAGCAAGTTTAACTAAGACATATAAAATTCTTCTACCCGATATCTCTGGAAATTCACACTTGTTTGTAGATGAAGGCAATTTCTACCCTCACCATAACTTATACTACATATCTGGGCAAGATCATCAAAAACTTAAATTACTCGCAGCAATTTTAATGTCTGATTTTGTTAAAAATCAACTTCTCGAACTGGGAAATAAAATGAATGGAGGTTACCCGAGGTGGCAAAGTCAAAACTTGAGGAAACTAAGAATTCCAATTATTAACTCAATTCCTGATGAAATGATTGATAAAATTTTATCTGCTTATGATGAGAAGGATTATAACCTTATTAACAGCTTGATTACTGAAGACGTAATTAGAGGTTTTTCAATTAAAGTTGGTCAGGCAAAATTGTTTGAACCGCAACCCTTTTATGAAAAAAATAAAAAGCACGACCCGCCAATAAAGGCTCCTATATAAAGCCCTCCCTTCTCTTCAAAAATAAAGAACAATATTTATTGAATACTCATCTAAGTCACCTTAGTATAAAATTTAAGATCACCGGCCCGGCATCCTATATGTGATTCGCAGCTTTGGGCTGCGATCACCGCTGCCTCATCTGAGGGAAGTGATTAAAAACCCGTTCACTTGCTAAAAAGATGTGATACTTTCCCTGCCCGGGTATTTCAGAACTCCGGGCAAGTTTAATTCCGGCCCCT
>WFTC01000007.1 GCA_015485665.1 Candidatus Altimarinota bacterium | reverse complement strand
GTTATGAATTGCCAGAGTATGTTTGGCAAGGAGATGAATATCGTTTGCATTTGCATAAACAACCCGGAACAGATGCGGATTCTTATGAAGTAGTGGTGCGTGTACCGCAGGGCATGTCTTTGGAGTCTGAAGGAATGACTGTGCGTGAAAATCTAGCTTTTTATGAAACAGATTTGCGCAGTGATCAAAACCTGAGTTTTACTCTTGTGGAAGACAAGACGTCGCCGCGCATTGTATTACATGAAATCACTGCACCCAATGAAATTACAATTGTATTTAATGAGCCAATTTCTCCAAATTATGCTAGTGATCCTTTACTTTATCAGATCACAGATAAGAATGTGGTAAATGCGGATATTACAGACTCAATAAGCATAGATTCCATTCAAGTGGACGGAAATACTGTAATTATCCGTACAAAAGGAATGAAATTTCAGCCAAATGAACGCTATAAAGTGCTTTTGAAAGAAATTAGAGACACAAAAGGCAATATCATAAATCCAAGTCCGCGTAGCGTTACAGTAGTTCAAGAAGACATTGATTTCTTTGAAGAACCACTGGACGAAGAGCAAAAAAGCAGTGATACTGAAGGCACTTTAGCACCTGACCCTGACATTTCAAATGATGGATAAAATTGCAATTCTTGATTTTGGAAGTCAATTTGCTCACTTGCTTGCGAATAGAATAAGACGTTTGGGGGTTTATTCAGAGATTTTAGACCCATCCGTAAACAGTGAAATTTTGAGTGAATATAAGGGTATTATCCTCTCCGGAGGTCCAGCTTCCGTGAATGACCCAAATTCACCAAAAATCTCTGAAAAAATTTTTGAATTGGGCATACCAATTTTGGGTATTTGTTACGGACATCAGATAATCATGCATGCTTTGGGAGGAGAAGTTAAAAAAGGGCTTGCTTGTGAATATGGACTGACAGATTTTTATGTACGAGAATCTTGCGGAGTGCTAAGTAAACTGAATGTGGGGCATTATAAGGTTTATGCCAGTCATTTTGATTCCGTTGTGAAAATTCCGAAAGGCTTTAAAGTAATTGGAAGCACTCAAGATGATCCCTTTTCAGCTACGGCAAATGAAGAAAAAAATATTTATACTCTGCAATTCCATCCTGAAGTTACTCATTCCAATGGAGGAATGAAAATTTTGGATGCTTTTGTGGATATAACGGGAGCAAAACGGGAATGGAGCATTGAGAAATTCATTGAAATGGAAATTTCTGCAATAGAGAAAAAAGTTGGCAAGAAAAAAGTTTTTCTTTTGATTTCAGGAGGAGTAGATTCGTCAGTTACATATGTACTTTTAGCTCGCGCACTTGGTCATGAAAGAATACATGCAATGTATGTAGATACCGGCTTTATGCGTAAGAATGAGACGGAAGAAATCCAAGCATTTTTGGCAGAGGCTGGAGTTGAAAACTTACATACCTTTGATGCCAAAGAACGTTATTTTAAGGCTTTGAAAGGAGTGATAGATCCGGAAGAGAAGCGGCGAATTATAGGGGATCTCTTTTTGGAAATTCAAAGAGAAGTATCAGCCAAGCTTGGTCTGAATCCTAAGGAATGGCTTTTGGGGCAAGGTACTATTTATCCGGATACGATTGAGTCTGGAGGCACTAAAAATGCGGATAAAATCAAAACACATCACAACAGAGTACCTGAAATAGAAACTCTGATAAAAGAAGGGAAAATAATTGAGCCTATCAAAGAACTCTATAAAGATGAGGTGAGAATGGTAGGTCGGACTTTGGGATTACCGGATAAAATGGTAGACAGGCACCCTTTCCCCGGACCAGGTTTAGCTGTACGTTGTTTGTGTTTGGAAAAGCCTGATACAATAGATCTTGATCTTGATGCAGGCGAATATAAAGCTACAATTTTGCCTTTAAAAAGTGTTGGTGTGCAAGGTGATGAGCGTAGCTATAGGCATCCTGTAGCTTTGGAAGGAGATGCGAATTGGAATAAGTTGAGACATCAAGCTCCAACCATTACGAATGTTTACAAAGAGATAAACAGAGTGATTTATACATTGGCATTAAAAAATGGAGAATCAATTGAAACACTTTCAGTTACACCATCCACTTTAAGCAAAGATAGAGTGGCACTTCTACAAGAAGTAGACAAATTAGTCATGGATAAGATTTATAAAATAGATGGCAACAAGCAAGTTTGGCAATGTCCTACGGTTTTGCTTCCTCTTTCAGTAAATTGTAAAGGTGGTGAAAGTATTGTGTTAAGACCAGTAAGTTCTAAGGAAGCTATGACCGCAAATTTTACTGAACTTCCTTGGGATGAGCTTAATAGCTTGGCTCGGGAGATTCTAGAAATAGAAGGTATCACTGCTGTATTTTATGATATTACCAATAAGCCACCCGGAACAATAGAGTGGGAATAAGCTGAAAATTTTTAAGAAACATCAAGATTGCTCTTTTATCAGCTTAAGATATTTTTGGAATTGTAATCCTTTATCTTGAAAGTTCTTGAATAAAGAATAGCTTGGTGAAGCCATTGAAAGTAATACAATATAACCTGATTGAGTATGTTTTGAAGCCCAAAGCACAGCTTCTTTCATGCTTTTTGTTTCAAAAACATTAGGTCTGTAGTTTATAGGCCAAGCTTTTTCTATTACCTTTCCTGAATCAGGAAACAATACAATATTTTCTACATTTTGTTTAGCTAAGGCAAGACCAAGCTCATTGAAATCGTAACCGCGATCTTGTCCACCCAAAAAAATTGTTCCAACCTTCCCATCAAAGCTTTTCAGTGCGGCAATAGTAGCTTCCGGTGTTGTAGCATTGGCATCATCCACATAAGTTACGCCACGGTGTCTATCCACAATTTGTAAGCGATGAGGCAGAGCTTGAAAATCGGAAATTGCACGCAAAACAGAACTTTTATCAAGTTGCATGATGTGAGATGCAGCTTTTATAAGTGCAATATTGTCTTGATTATGCTGTCCCCTCAGTAAAGTTTCAGTATTTTCATATTCTGTAATTTTTATGCGCAGGGCTTTACTGGGCATATTTTCAATCTCAATGTATTTGCTATGATAAATGAGAAAATCATTCGGACTTTGACAGGCGGTTATTTTGGCTTTTGCATTAATATAGGCTTCAAACCCTCCATGATAATCAAGATGGTCCGGAAATATGCATGTCAAAATTGCAATGTGAGGGCTGAATATTAAATTCTCCAGTTGATAACTTGATAGCTCTACAACAACATAATGATTCTTTACATCTGTATGTTTAAGCATAGGCTCGCCTATGTTTCCCACACAAATCACATTTTTCCCGCATCTTCTCAAAACATGAGCCATTAGTGCCGCAGTGCTGCTCTTTCCTTTGGACCCGGATATTGCAATAACTGTATTACTGGGATCCAGCTGATCGAAAAAGATTTGAGTTCCGGATGTGAATTTTTCTTTATGATCTTTAAATTCTTTTTTCCATGATATGCCGGGTGATTTTATGATTATATCATAATAAGAAAGTGCTGTAAGATAAGATTTGCCAAAGTGAGGTTTGGTGTTTTTTGGAGTGGAAACTTTATTTTGATCCGCAATTCCAAAACTTGCATTAGGATATTTATTTGACAAATATTTATATGTATGGCGACCTTCTTTTCCATAACCCAAAATTAAAAAAGACCATTTAAAGCACCGCAAAAAAGGTGATGGGATTAAATGTGAAGGGTGTTGCATCATCAGATCGCTTCTTTTTGAGTTTGCCTTGATGTGCCTAACAATAAAATCATTTTTATTTTCTTCTTTTTGTTTAAGCAACTCAAGCGCTTTGATAATTTCATCAGGAGTGCCTACGCATTCAAAAGGTTTTATATTTTTCAGTCCAGCAAGCTCTTCGTATAAAGGCAGTAGATTCTTATCATCCAACATGTCTTTACCGAATATTTTTAGCAAGTGCTCTTTTTTCATGAAAGGAGCAAGAACAAGAAAAACAAAGGCACATTTCGGACACTCCCCACACCAGAGATATTTTAAGCTATCTCCATGAATTTTAAAGTTTCTGTTGCAGCTGCTTGCCACATAATGATATTTGCTCATCGCTGCATATTCTTTTGCAATGCGCAGTTCATACCACGGACGCAAAATACTGAAAACTTGCAGATCTGGTGTGACAAATTTATGCAAATAAGTTCGTAAATCACGTTCAAATTCCAAGCTTTTGCTATATTGATGATTAACTTCCATGCCATACATAATCACATTTCCATGATTTGCACTGGCTTCATTGGCAAAAACCACACTATCGTAACCATATAGCGCACCCATAAGCACTGACAGAAAAGCCACATAAGCCGTGATTGGAATGTGTCCATTCATGGCACCTTCTTTATTTAATTCAAAAAGTTTATCTGACAAACTACGCTTTACCACCATGAGTTTTTTCTCCATAACTTCCGCAACTTTCACAGCCACCTTATGATTGCCTAAATTAAAAACATCAAAATCCAGACCGGCTTTTTTCATCAATTCACAGGCTACGATAGAATCTTTTCCTCCTCCAAGCGGCACAAGACTACGTCGCGGCAGATTAAGAGATATTGTTTTTCCATTAAAATCGGATGTTACCGGAAAATTCACCAAAGCACGAAAATCAACATCATTTTTATAGAAAAACTCCCCCAAGCCTTGAGTATATAGCTTATTCCAAAATAGAGCCTCTGCCTTACTTAAATGACCGGATTTTACTTGAATGTTTGGAGGGCAATAAGTTTTATAATAGCTTATGCCTCCAATTAAATGGAGATTAAATAAAAGTCTGTCCAAAAGTTCCGGATCAAGCTTTTGAAACTCTCCTTTCGGTAATATTAAATGTTCTTCAAAGCGAATCTTTCCATCCAAAGAGTAAACAAGATTAAGCTCCCTCTTTTCCGGAGTAAATTTATAAGATTCAAAGATAAAAGTTTTAGGATTCATCTTGTTGAGATTTAACCTGAAATAGGCTATAATGTAAAGATAGCTAAAGGCACAAATGGACTTTCAAGAGGCAATTAGAAAAGTGGAAGAGCGTGGCGATTTCAATCGTTACGCCGAAGTTAAACCTATTTTTGAAGATAGGTTAAATGAATTGCGTCCAGGTGATCATACGGAAAGAGGAATATGCAATTATTATCTTTTGGCAAGTTATTTAAAGGCTCAGCTTGTACATGAAACACTTGAGGCGATTAAATACTACGAAGCCATGGACAAGGCTTTCATGCAGCAACTTGAAGTTTATAGGGAGAAAACTCACAAATTTTCATGGACGGAAATTCAGGATTTTTTTCAACTTATGGAGCGTTGTTACGGGTCTTTGGAATTTTTGTATTTAAAGCATGATTTTAAGTTGAGAAAAGCGCATGCACATTTGAGGAAAATGACCTTCCGCAAAGAGGCCTACTTTTTTAATCGAGAATATTGGTCATGGCTTGAGTATAAAATACTTGAGATTACCTCTCTGTACACTACAAGTATTTTGCGCTGGGCAACGACTACATTTGTATTTGCCATTTTCATGGCAGGCATTTATGCTGCACTGGATTACTTTCTGGATGACTCTCTACGAACCATTCAAGGGACTGCTCATTGGTATGATTATATTTACTTTTCTGTGATTACCATGACAACTGTAGGTTTTGGAGACATAACTCCCGTATTTTTTCTTGCAAAACTCATTGCTACTTTGGAAGCTTTTATAGGTTTTTTAATGCTTGGTATTTTTATTTCTTTGATTCAAAAGAAACTCTAAATTTTGTCATATAACAAAAAAGGAACCACCACTCCTCGGTCCCTTTTTTGTTATGTCTTAGTGTTCTCTTAGCCCTGCAATAAAAGCCAAAGTAGAGGCTGGAGGGCTAAAAGTCCAAAAAGTAAACCAATGTAAATGTTTTTATTTAAACGTTCGGCTTTAATTTCTTGCTCCAACATTTCAAGAGCTTCTTCTTGCCGTCGCACTTTCATATTTATGATGGACTCTTGTTCCCTGATTTTTTCTTCTTTTGCCTGGAAATCCAATAAAGGCACGGAATGCTTCATTTGTGTTTCCAGCTGTCCCAGACGATAATTTGCAGCTTCCAATTTATTATGATATTCACGTATTTCTCGTCTGGATAAATTGTAAAGTTCTTCAAATACTTCATCACGCACAGTAGAGGCTTTGGCAAGCTCTCCTTTGGGCTTACTTTCCTTTTCAAGCAAGCCGGTTACACCATCAATAGTGGTTTGTTTGGCACTTTTAACATTATCAATATGCCTATGTGCGCGCCCCTCCCCGGAGGGAGAAGCCCCATGCATATTTTGAAATTTGGCAACTTTAAAGTTTTGTAATTCTTCCTCATTGAGAAGGATGGCGCCGCCCTTTTTACGAGCGGATAATTTTTTGCTTCGTATGTATCTGTCTATTGTACGAGTAGATACATCGAGCAAAGTTGCAGCTTGTTTGCGTGTGACCGAATATTTTTGAGTTATAGCAGACATGGCGTGATGGCTAAATTGTCTATATCAATCTTATCATTGACTGTCTAGATTGACTACAGTAAAGACTTGCATCAACGCCAAATTGATGAGAAAGAATATTCTCATTATAATGGGTATATGTTCAAATGGGCTCAACGTTTTGTCAGAATATTCATCGTTTTTTTTACACTTGCAACAGTGGGTCTTTCTTTTATGCTCGCCTATTATGTTTTCGGTCTACATAATTTGGATAGGCTTACCAAGCCTAAAGTGGCATTTTGGATGGAGCACAAATGGTCAACGGCAGAAAGATCAAACTTTGAAGATTTGGCAAATAAATTGAAAAGACTTCCTTCAAGCAAGCTTTTTTTTCATGTAGGACCATTGAATCCGGATGGAGGGTTAGCTGATGATTTGGAATTTCAAGCTGAGAACTTTGCATCTTTGCCTTCAGATAACTATGCTTGGATTGGGCAACTCAGAAGTGAGATAGATCTTGAAAATCCTATTGTACGTGCAAACATTATTGAAAGCGGTCAGTGGCTTTTATCTCAGGGTTTTGATGGCATTCACTTGAATATTGAACCGGTACGTGCAGATGATGAAGCATTTTTACTTTTGCTTCAAGAAATGGATGCGGCTTTGCCGGATGTGCCGATTTCAATAGCAATGGATGAATGGCAACCTGACATGCTAACACAATTTATTGCTCGTTTATTTAATACAAGCATTGTAAGTTATTGGACAAGTGAGCAAGTGCTTAATTTTCGTCAATATGTAGATGAGTTTGTTGTAATGACTTATGATACAGGCTTTAAAGACTCAAAACTATATTCGTTTTGGGTAGAGCATCAAATAGTGGCTTTATCAAAGCTTATGGATGACGAAACCAGTTTGCTTATAGGTTTGCCAGTATATGAAGAAGGAACCAGCTTTAACCCTGAAGCAGAAAATTTGGAATCCGGACTTATAGGTTATACAAAAGGTATTTCAAACATTCGTTCCAATTTGAAAGCCATTGACGGGATAGCACTTTATCCTTATTGGGAAATGGACAAGGAGGAATGGCAAATTTTAAACAGCTACCTAAATCATGAAATTGATTTATCTCAATGAAACTTCTAATACAATCTCATCTTCTATATTTGAAGCCGTACTTGATAATGTTACAAAATATGTAAGTCATGCCAAACATGAAGATGTTGAGCTTTTGATTACGAATAATAGTAGAATTCAAGAGCTTAATAGACAATATAGACAAAAAGACAGCCCTACAGATGTTTTATCTTTTGCTTTTGAAGATAATGTTCACTTGGGACAAGTGGTAATTTCTATTGAAAAAGCTAAAATACAAGCCTATGAAGTAGGCAATACTTTAGAGGAAGAATTAAGGTTTCTATTTTGTCATGGAGTGTTGCATAATCTTGGCTATGACCATGAATTTTATGATGAAGAGCAAAAGATGCTGGCGAAAACTTACCAAATCTTAGGTAGAAAAAACTTTTAAGATTCCAATTCTGAAGCTAAAGATACGGCATCATTCAGATTTTGAAACAAAGTGGCTATTTTCAGAAACTCGGCATAAGTTACATTATTATTCGGTTTGAAGGTTCCGTCTTCGTAGCCTTTAATAACACCATAATAATAAGCATGAACTACATATGGTGCATACCAGGCATTCAGATCAACATCTTCAAATGGGCTGCTATTATATCCGTAGGATTTTAAGAGATCTGTACCCCTTAAATCAGAGTCAATATCAATGCCAAAGAAATAACTTGCAAGTTTTAATGCCTCAGCTCTATTAACAATACGTTCAGGCTGGAAAGTGCCGTTTGGATAACCATTTACAAGGCCAAGTTCATAAGCTTTTTGTATGAAGCCTACAAGCTTATTGTTTTCATCAACATCACTGAATGCAAGTTCACGCACATTAAATGAAGTATTTTCAATATTATACCCTGCCATGGTCATTAAAAATTCAGTAGCTTCTCCACGCAACATGCCCTTATCCGGATAAATATAAATACCTTCCAAAATATCTGTGAAAGTTGGCGTTGAAATTGCAAGGTCAATCATGTTTGTAGATTCTTCCAAATATTTAATATAGCCTGATGACCAATGAACCGGAACAACGTAATCTTGCCATGAAGGTGATGAATCCTGAGTTTGTTCCTCAATACCATTTTCACTTTCTTCATCTTCTTCATTACTTATTTTATCTTCTTCATCTGCATTATTTTCCTCATTTTGACCTTCATTACTTTGAGTAGATTCAACTTGATCATCAACTTCATCATTTTCATCTTCTTCAATGTTTGTAGCACTTGTAGTTATAGAGGATTCGGATGCTCCGGACGAACCTGTACCTCCAGATGCAGCATATGATGAGCTGCTTGCTGAACCGCCTGCAATAAAAATCGTATTACTTGCACTCACATTCCCTCCATCATCAAATGCATAGAGGCGATAGTAAAAGTAGCTACGTTGTTCATTAACAAAGTTTATTGTACTGGAAAGTGTGTTTGCGCTTGATAATGCGGCATCATTTCCATTGTCCCATTTCTTTGCGGAGCCGCTGCGACCTTCAACATCGCTTTGATCTGTACCGTACCATATTTCATAATGACTGAAATTATTATCAGAGGGGGCGGATTGCCACACAATTGTTATTTCAGTGTTTGTAAATCCATTTTGATCAATCTCCCCTAATCCATCTGGGGCAACAAAATCTAAAGCAAAAGAGCTACTTTGAGCAGAATTTCCTTCAGAGCTGCCATCATAAGGAGTTACTCTTATTTGTGCATTTGAAATATCAGTATTTGCAGGTATGTCATCAGCAGACTCCCATACAATTTGAACCGTATTGGGACCACTTGAGCTCAGAATATATGCTCCAATTTGTCCAACTTGATAATTCTGAGCATTATCAATATTAGGGTCACCAGCAATATTTGCAGTGACTTCTGAATCTACAGTGCTTAATGTGGGATCTGACCATGAAAGCCCCCCGTCCAAACTGTATTCAATTTTAGCTTGAAGAGTATCGTCATCATCTGGATCATCCATAATGAAACTTATAAGCACATCACCGTCACCTGTTTGACTTTGCACCGCGGTAACATTTGTTGCGGATGGGGGGTCGTTAAAACCCCAATTTGTATTCCCTCCCGAATCTGTTGATCTTGATACGTCTACAGCGTGAGTGATTGTATTTCCTCCACTTGCATTTGAGTCTTTTACATCAACATAATCCACAGAGCTTGTATTAGCGTTAAGATACCAAGAGATTCCGAGGCTTGTACCACGCAATATTACCTGATTGCCGGATACTCCTGTAGCAGTGAACATACCTGCAATACTTTGCGTGCTTCCGGAAGTGAAGTTCAAAGTTTTACCCGCTGTTGTTACACTGAAATTATAAAAATTGCTATTACCTGAAATTGTTCCGATTGCACCTGCATTATTAAAATTAACGGTTCCGTTATTATTTACAAAACTACCTCCAGAGTTACTCCAATTTCCTCCTACATTCATTGTAGAGGGGGCAGAAAATGTCCCGTTATTTAATGTAAAATCACCATTTAAATTCAAAGCGGAGATTGAAACAGTAGCTTGAGCAGTATCATAACCTTCTGATAAACCTAACACTTCGTTTGAATTCAAAGTGCGTGAGTAAATACGAAAGTCATCAATTTCTCCTGCAAAAAAATTACCGTTTCCACTTCCACCGCTAGCATCATGAAATTTTGTGTCGCCAATCATTGCACCAATTGCATCTTGAGCAGAATGGTCAGCCATATCGCCACCGGGAGCACCTGTGCCTTGAGTAACGCCGTCTAAAATAAGTTCAAAATTTCCGTCACTGTCATAAATGATGATTACATTATACCAAGTATTTGTGCTGATATTACCGGTACTAACCAAAAACTGATCTGTAATGGATAATCCCCAAGCGCCTGCATATAGCTTTCCTCCGTCAATATAAATATTGAGACCGTTGTTAGCACCACCTTCTTCAAAGATTACCTGACGACTGTTTACATCCGTGGCACGAAACCACAGAGACACGGAGCGATCTGGAAAACCCGTATCACTTGTGAACTCCACATAATCATCCACACCATCCAGACTAATTGCACCTGTATTTGCGAATTGTATTGAATTACTGCCAGCAACCCAAACTGAAGTATTATTAGTATTATTAAGTGTTCCACTACGAGAATTACCTGATGAGTCAGCAGCATTTGCGGATCCTGAAGCATCATCCAATTTCCACCACAACCACAAATTATTTGTCAGAGTATCTTCTGGACGAGTTCCTGAATAAGATAAGGTGTCAGCTGAGTCACTCATGTTTACAAGTATATTGTTATGAGTTACATCGTAGAGTGGAAATACATCGGCATTACCGTCACCGTTTCCAACATATTCATAAGTTCCGGAATCACTGTCATGGGTTATATTCAGTACTTCAGTACCTACCAATCTTAATGTACCCAGATTATTAAAAGTTCCGGTAACACTTAGTGTATTGCCCAACAAACTCAAAGTGCCATTTGTTATGGTAAGATTACCTGGAATATTTAGAGATTGAGAGGCTTGCCATACTCCTCCGAGACCGTCAAATTGCAAATTATCATAATCTAAATTCAATAATGTGTAAGGACCACCTGTGCCGTAATAAAGAACAGTTGATCCTACGGCAAGTGCAGGGAAATTTGAGTTGGCAACAATACTTTCATTACCCTGAAGCCTTAAAATTCCATTGTTTGAAACATTAAACTGTCCGGAAGATCCATTCACACTGAGGTTATTACCGTTTAAGTCAAAACTTCCATTGGAAAGATTCAAATCTTGCCCTGTGTTATCCATTATCAGATCTGACATCAGGGTTAAAGTCCCACCGGATTTATTTATGGTTATATTACCGTCATAAAGGGATGTAGCACCGCTCAAATCAAAGTTTTGATCACTGCTGCCAACAAAATCCATTTGTAGATTGCCGCCATCAAACGT
>WFTC01000006.1 GCA_015485665.1 Candidatus Altimarinota bacterium | reverse complement strand
TTGGAAACAGTTCGTGATGGTGTTGGTGGATTATATTTTAAAAATCAAGATGTGGCATCTTTAAAAAATGCAATATATAGATTTGAAAGAAGAAAATGGTCGCCGGAAGCTGTTCATCTCAGCGTAAAAGATTTTGAGTCCGCACGTTTTAAATCTGAACTTTTGCATGCTATTGAGAGAGCTTGGAAAGCTCATGTGAAAATGCTAGGCTAAAATTGAAAATAAACTAATTTGGAAGAATCTCATGAAGAAAAATTTTAAACTTTATTTTGGAATTACACTTTTATTTGCTGTCTTATCTCTGATTGGATCTTTTCTTTATCTCTCTGAAAAAGACTCTCTAAAAAAAGAAAGTATTTTGTATATTACCATTGCCGCTCAAGCCCTTCCAAATGAGAATTCAAGTTATGAGTTGCAGAGAGCCGCGGAGCATTTTTCAGATTTAGTTCTAGGTTGGACTCTTGATCCCGGTTTTGAATTTGCAAAAGCTCAATTCAATGGACGAAGGCAAGAAAAGCAAAATCTACTTTTTACTGTAGATAGCCCTAATTTAGATGATGCAAATGAGCTGCTTGATGCAATTGAATCTAGAATTGAAAGTTATAATTTAGCTGCACAGAGCAATTATTTGATAGCAAATGCAAATATTTCACCCATAGAGATTTATATAAATAAGCCACGAATCATTTTTGGTGCTTTCTTGGCTTCTTTATTTCTTTCCGGTGCTTTGATTTTCTTGCATGATACCTTCCGTAAAAATCGCAGTTGACTGCCGTCCTTTGATTGATGGTGGGGTTAATGGAGTCACTGTTTATACCCATGAAATGATTAGAGCTTTGTCAGCTTTGAAGAATGTTGAATTGCTTCTTTTTTATCAAAACGGAAAAAAAGTTTCTCATTTGCATGAAAGATATCCAGAAATTGAGTTTATACACTTTTCAAGTCTCAAATTTCATTTGATGATGTGTTTTTCTCATCCTGCCATTCCTGATAGATATTTTAGTGACAAACCTGATTTAATATGGATGCCTGACAGAAGACCTTTTTGGAAAACCGATATGCCTTTAGTTATGACTTTACATGATCATGTTCCTAAAAAATTTCCAAACTCTTTGTCTTGGAAGGCAAGATTTTGGCATGTATGCTTTCCTACTGAGATTTTACTTTCACGTGCAGATGGAGTCTTATTGCCAAGCCGGAGCATTGAAGATGGCATTGAAACAAATATAATAAAATGTACGACTTATGCAGGTGCACGTCCTATTTTGGAGAAAGAAATTAAGAATTTACCTAAAAATTTTCACCTTTTTATAGCTCCAAATGATCCAAGAAAAAGAATTGATTGGTTTCTTTCTTTGGCAAAGGACTTTCCGAATGAAAATTTTATTTGGATAGGTGGACGCAAAAAAGATTCAAACTTTGCTTCAATGAAAATATCTTTGCCATCTAATGTACAACGTTTTTATTCCATATCTGAGTCTGAAAAATGGTTTCTTTTGAAAAGGGCCAAATCTTTATTGGCACTAAGTGAATATGAAGGTTTTGATTTACCCGTTTTGGAGGCCTTAAAGGTTGATTGTCCTGTTATAATGAGTGATATAGCTGTGCATAGAGAGCTTTATGAAGGTATAAACTTCATAAAGACTTATGAAGATTTGCTTAAAGAATTTTTAAAAAAAATCTATCCTATAGCAAAAATGAAACGTCATTATTCATGGGAAAGTGCTGCAGAGAAAGCTTTATTTTGCTTTAAGAGAGTAATCCAACACAAAAATAGACAAAGTTGTAGCTACAGGGACAGCGATAATTGCTCCCAGTATACCTAAAATTTTAAATCCGATCAGCATCGCTAAAATCACAATTATAGGGTTTAGTCCAACAGCTTTTTTCATTACAAGAGGTACCAATAAATTTCCTTCAAGTTGTTGAATTACAATAATTGCAATAGCAGTCCAAAGCATAAGCCATGGAGATTGATTAAAAGCAACAAGCAGGGCAGGTATGGCAGCCAAAAATACTCCCATTACCGGAATCAATTCGGCAATTCCTGCCAACATTGCAAGTGTAAGTGCAAAATCAAGATTTAAAATGCCATATGCAATCAATGAAATTAAAAACATCATTACCATTAAAATCACTTGTCCACGCAGCCACAACCCAACCTTTTTTTTGATTGCTTCAGATTTTTCAATTATATATTCACCATGTTTGGAAGGGAAAAGTGATATAAAAAACTCATTTACGCTCTTTTCATCAACTACAAGAAAAAATGTGAGTATCAATACCAAGAAAAAATTTACTATTCCATTAAAAAGATTTTTAATTACTTCAAAGGTATCTCCTGCTATTGATTGAAGTTGAGTCCCTAGCGTTTCTAAATTTTGTGATAATTCCTGAAGAATTTCATCTGTGTTTTTAGACCCTATGCTTTCATTAAAAAAGTTTTGTATGTTTTCTGCAAATATGAAATTGCTTTTCCCTTGGGTTATATTGTTTATTATATCACCTACGCTTTTTGCAAGCTCTATCAGTTGAGAAGCCAAGAGCGGTATCATTTGTGAGATAAAAAATCCAAGAATCCCAAGCAATATTGCAAAAATACAAAGCACACTTAAACTTCTTGGTATCTTATATCTTTCCAAAGTATCTACACTTGGATCCAGAGCAGCCGAAAATAGAACGGAAACAAAGAGAACCACTATAATATCCAGTATTTGCCCTAAAAATCCGGTAAATATAAGAAGTGATATTACGACCAAAGTGGCTTTTGCTACGCTAACCATTGAAAAATGTATAAGTATTTCTTCTTTTTTGCTGACTTTATATTGTTGTTTTCTTTCAATTTCATAAAAAGCTTTTTGCTCTTTTTTGATTTCTTGAATCGCTTTTCTCATTTTTTTTAATTGAGAAGCACTTTTTGTGAAAAAATCATTCAGTGTTTTTTTCATTATGCAGTTATAAGAAGTAAAATGAAGTTTACTGCTATCCAAGCCAGACTTGCTACAATCAAACCAAAAATAGCATATTTTATTATGTTTTTCCCTTTTTCTTTGTCATCGGAAATTCCTCCTGCAATATAGAAATAAGCACCTACAATTATCATAAGCACTGCGATAATCCCGGCAAGCCCAATCAAAAAACCAAGTATGTGAACAACATAAAAAGGTACCATCCAAAAAGTCATATTACCTGATTTAATGCCGCATGCAAGAAAAGTTTCCGTGAATTCATTTTCATTTTCGGAAAGATACTTTTTTGATTCCTCTACTCCAAATTCACGCAAGGCTGTATCAATGAGATATTTACAGGCTAGGTTTGATCCATATTCATTGTAAGCATTTACAATATCCCCTCCGGATGAAAAGTCATTTGCCAATTCTTTGAATGTATTTTCATCAAAATTCGGTAATAATCCGCTTGCCGATACTCCGTTTAAAGGAAAGAGTGTAACAATAAAAAGAAGGGCGATTACATAGAACTTTTTTAATCTGTGCATGACCTTATTTTACTGAACTTTGATATCTTTGGGCAAGCCCGTCTCAAACAATACCCTTCCTAATCTTAACATTGTTGAACCTGCTTTTATCGCCAATGAATAATCTTTAGACATTCCCATTGAACATTCTGGAAGATCACCTTGTAAAGATTTTAAAAGTGCAAATTCAGACATTGCATCTTCAGTTCTTTTTGAGGCTATGCCCATCACGCCAAGTAAAGTAACTTTTTTCAGCTTTTTGATTTCCTCAATCAAATACTTTGCTTCATATGGTGAAGCACCTTGCCTCAAGGGATCTCCGTTTAAATTGATTTGCAGGAAGATTTTTATTGGCTTGTCATATTCTTCAATCATTCTGGCTTGTTTTAAATTTTCCACACTTTGAATTACATCAAAAAGCTTTACTATTTTAGCTATTTTCCTTGATTGAAGTTTGCCTATGAAATGTTTTTCTATTTTTGCATCAAGCTTAGGAAATTTTTCTTCCGCTTCTTTCAGACGATTTTCTCCTATACGTTTTAATCCTGTTTCCGCCAAAACTTTTGATATTTCTTCAACTGAGTGCCCTTTACTTACGAGCACGCACTTGAGGCTTTCTTTATCTTTTGCTATCTTGAATTGAGTAAAATTCATTGTAATGAACGCTGTTATTGCCATTGTAGGTCGCCCAAATGTGGGTAAGTCAAGTATATTCAATCGTTTGATTGGAAGGCGCATTGCAATTGAGTCTGAAGTTCCCGGCACCACCCGAGATAGAATTTACTCAACAATATCTATTGGAGATTATCAAATCATGCTTGTTGATACGGGCGGATTGGAGCTGAATGTAGGAAATGATATTGAAGAAGATATTCAAGAACAGTCTCATGTTGCAATTGCCGGTGCAGACATTATTTTATTTGTTGTAGACGTTATAAACGGGCTGACTGCGGAAGATTATCATGCCGCCGATTTACTTAGAAAATCCAAAAAACCTGTTATTTTGCTTGCAAACAAGTGCGACAATCCTTTTTTGGAGGAATCAAGATATAATTTATATGAACTCGGCTTTGATGAACCTGTTGCTATTACTGCTTTGCATGATTCTGGTTTTGATGAGCTGGAATTTCAAATTAAAAAACGACTTATCAATTTGCAATTTATACCTTCTGAAGGGAATCAAGAAAAAGAATCTCGTATTAAAATAGCCTTTTTGGGCCGTCCCAATGTTGGTAAGTCAACCATGATTAATGGACTTTTTGGTAAAAACAGAGTGATAACTTCAAATATTCCCGGAACTACAAGAGATGCAACTGAAATTCCTTTTGAATATAAAGGCATACAATTTACTTTGATTGATACTGCTGGAGTACGAAGGCCCGGTAAGATTGGACGCGGACTTGAAAAATACAGTGTGCTTAGAACAGTTCAAGCTGTAAGTAGAGCGGATATTTGTGTGCTTTTGCTGGATTCAAATGAAGGTGTAACACATCAAGATTGCCATATCAGTGAATATGTTCTTCGTGAGAAAAAAGGTTTGATCTTGGCTGTGAATAAAATGGATGAATATAAAGAAGATGAAAGAGATAAAGCTGAAAATCGCATGATTCATCAGTTGAGAAAAAACATGGCATATCTTCCTTGGGCTCCACTCATTTTTACATCCGGATTGAAAGGGAAAAATTTATTTCATATTCTTGAATTTGCAGAGGAAATAGCCAAGGAGAGAGGGAAGGAAATTTCTCAGGATGATTTAAATATTTGGTTGGATGAAACTTTAGCAAAACACCCCCCTAAGGGAAGGAAGGGTAAGCGGCGATTTATGGTAAGAAGCGTAAGACAAATTGCAAGTGAGCCACCTCATTTTTTGTTTCAATGTGACTGGCCGCAAATAATGCATTTTTCTTACAGACGTTATCTTGAAAATGAACTAAGAGCACGTTTTGGCTTCCTTGGGACAGCTATTTACATGAGTTTTAAAGACTCTAAAGGTGGTTTATAGAGATTTTTTCCATTTTTCACGATATTTATGACGTATATCATTGTCATGAAATTTTAACATGTGCGCATTTATGATAGTGCCGCTTGAATCTTTAAGTTTTGCCATCTTTTTCCACCCTCTTTGAATTTGCCATTTTTTTAAAATTTTCTCAAAAGGCATAGTTGTCATTGCCAGCATGAAAGAAATAAAAGTTTGCCATTTTTTTCTCTCATGAAAGTGCTTTTTTTGCTTTTTAGCTTTGCCAACCAAGCTTTTTATCCATGCCTGATTTTCTTTCAAAAAAGTTTCATAACCCTGCCAATTACCTGCGATGGGTTGAAGGGTTTTAATCCATCTTGCAAGATATATATCATCTTTAATGCTGATTTCATTTAAATCCTCATAAGATTCTTCAATAAAAAAACTGAGGCAAAAGCGTTTATGAGTTTTTGTGCCATGTCGTCTCACACCAAATATACTTAACAAAACAGTAATCCATAACCTGCATGTAAAAAGTTTTTCTTTTTTTGATACGATTAAGATGTCAATATCACTACCTTTTTTTATATTATGCATTGCTAGAGAGTTGCAAACTCCAACCCAATAAATATGAGGAGAAATTTGAAATATCCATCTGAATTTATTTACACGATCCCAGAATTCTTTTTCCAGTGACTCCATCTCTTTGCTAATATGCTTATGCATGAATAATGTTGATATCAAATCCCTCCTAAGTAAAGTACCAAATTCCCCCGGAGTTTATAAGTTCAAGAATGGGGATGGTGAATTGCTTTATATAGGAAAGGCAAAAAATTTAAAAAAGCGTGTAAATACATATTTTCAAAAAAAAGGTTCACGCACTCTTCGGAGTAAAAAAATGATAGAGCAAATTGTAGATATTGAGTGGATTTTAACGGAAAGTGATTTAGAGGCTTTTATGCTTGAGACCAACCTGATAAAAGAGCATAAGCCAAAATATAACATATTAATGAAAGATGATAAAAATCATGTTTATATTAAAATTACAAATGAAACTTTCCCTCGCATAAAAATAGTAAGAAAAATAGAAAAAGATGGAGCTTTATATTTCGGACCTAAAAGCTCCGCTCATAAATGCAAAAAAACTCTAGGCCTTTTGCAAAAACTTTTTCAATACCGCAGTTGTGATTTGAGGATGGAGTGGGAAGATGGGAATGTGTCTATTGCAAAAAAAACTCAAGCATTTCCTTGTCTTGACTATCACATAAAGCGATGTGCAGGCCCTTGCATCAATAAGATCAACCCAAAAGATTATCAAGAGTCAATTCAGCAGATTATTGACTTTCTTGAAGGTAAAACGGAAGACATTCAAGCTCGTTTAAATCTGGAAATGGCTGAATCTGTAAAAGAAAGAAAGTTTGAAAAGGCTGCACAAATAAGAGATCGTCTAATTGCAATTGAAAATATTATGAGGTCTCAAATTGTTACATCTCCCAGCTTTGAAAGTATGGATGTGATAGCTTTTGTTTTAAATGAAGGTAAGGCATTTTTTAATCTTTTTCAAATCAGGGATGGAAAATTGATTAATAAGGAAAATTTCATCGCGGAAGCCAGAGGATTTTTATCCGGAGATGAAGATATGGCTCCTGAAGTATTGGAAGCTTTTCTTTATGATTACTATTTCAAAGCTTCTTATGTGCCATCTCAAATTCTTCTACCTTGCCGAATCTTAGAAGAAGAATTATTTAAAAAGTGGCTTTTTAGTCGCTGGAAAAGTAAAGTTCAAATTAAAATACCGCAACGAGGTAAAAAAGATAAATTGATTGAATTAGCGCGTAAAAATGCTGAAAGTTTTTTTAAACAAGACCGTGCTCGTTGGGCAGGGTTTAAAACTGGTAAAGATGCTTCTCAAGCAATTAAAGAAGCTTTGCAGTTAAAAAAGACACCAAGGCGCATAGAATGCTATGATATTTCACATCTTGGTGGTAGTAATACTGTTGCAAGTATGGTTGTTTTTGAGAAAGGGCAAGCTAAAAAATCACATTATCGCAAGTTTAGGTTGAGAAAAATTAAAGATGGTGAAATTGATGATTTTAAAGCCATGAAAGAAGTGCTTAGACGTCGTTTGTCTTATTTAAGTTTTTCTCCGGCAGGAATAAAGATCAAAACTTGTACAAAAAAGGCATCTTCTTCATTAAATGACTTGCTTACAAAGGGAGGATATGAAAAAGCTGTAAATATATCTGAATGGAGCATTGCTTTGGATGGTGACTTGGTGATAGGGGCGCTTGGAGTAAGTTTTGCGATCAATCAACGCATTAAAATTAACACTTTTTATGTTCATGAAGATTATAGAGGTATAGGCATTGCAAAAGCCTTACTTAATTTCACCTTAAAAAAACACAAAATTAAACGTGCTTATGTTAAAGCCTTAAAAGATACTGTGGCTTTTTATATCAATGTCGGCTTTAAAGAAATTAAAATATTTCCAAAATGTTTTGAAGAAGATAGTAAGGAAGATTTGACTCCAATGGTTTTGGATGTAGTGAAAGAAAAAGATGAATCTTTTCATTCAAGACCAGATTTAATTGTTATTGACGGTGGAAAAGGTCAGTTGACTAAAGCTTTGGAGGCAAGAGATCATTATGGGCTTGATATAGCAATGATAGGCATCGCAAAAAGAGAGGAAGATATTTATCTGCCGGAATTTTGCAAGCCGATTTTGTTGCCAAAAGAATCTGAAGCGCTTAAACTTTTCCAACGGATTAGAGATGAGGCTCACAGGTTTGCACTTTCTTTTCAGAAAAGAAGCAGAAAATCTGATTTTATCAAATCATCTCTTGATCTAGTACCAGGCATTGGCAAGAAAAAGAAAATGAAATTGCTTCGTTATTTCGGTTCCGTTGAGCAAATAAAAAAAGCTTCAGATAAAGATCTGGAAAAGCAAGTTGGAGCATCTTTATGCGCAGCAATACGAAAACACTTGAAATAAATCTTTTGGTGCCGAAGGAGGGAATCGAACCCTCACTCTCCGAGGAGAACGGGATTTTGAGTCCCGCGCGTCTACCAGTTCCGCCACTTCGGCAAGCGTGTGGCATTATGCACTATTTGCAGTCTCTATTCAATACGTATGATTATCATGCTATTTTCAGTTCACAATAAAAGTTTTAAAGTATTTTTATCTAAGTTTTGCCGAAATAATAATGGGAAAAAAAAGTATTTTATTGAAGTCCGTGACTATTTTTATCTTTGTTTTGCTTCTTGTCTTAGCAAATTTTTTCCTTATGCCAAAGGCAGATGAATTACAAGATGAAATGAAAAAAGCTTCAAGTGACTTGCCTGAACTTGAATATGTTTCCGTAAGTGAAGATGATGATGCTTTTCTGGGTAAGTCGGATGCTCCTGTTACAATTATTGAATTTAGTGATTATCAGTGTCCTTTTTGCAAGAGTTTTTACAATGAAACTCTTCCTTTAATTAAGGAAAATTATATTGATACTGGCTTGGTGAAATTTATTTACAGGGATTTCCCAATCCCAAAATACATAGGTTCAAAAGAAGCCGCACAATCTGCAGAATGTGTTGGTGAGAAAGGAGGAGATGAAGCATACTTTAATATGCATAATATTCTTTTTGAAGGTGTTGAACAGTGGTCCGGATCTGAGGACCTTATTTCAATCTTTGCAGATTACGGCAATGATCTTACTTATGATATTGAGTCTTGTCTTCTAAATGAAGATATGCTTTCAGAAGTAGAATCTGATTACAATGCAGGAAAAAGTTACGGGGTTGAAGGTACTCCAACTTTTTTTATAAACGGTAAAAAACTTGTAGGAGCATATCCTTATGAAACTTTCAAAGCACTAATAGAATCTGAACTTTAATCTTATGAAAACAGGATTTTTTGATGAAATAACTCTTCATGTATGTGGGGGCAGAGGTGGAAATGGAATGGTTAGTTTTCATCGTGAAAAATTTGTTTCAAATGGACCTCCTGATGGCGGCAACGGAGGTGATGGCGGTAGTGTTATTTTGCAAGCAGATTCAAATATAAATACTTTTCAAAAGTATTCCGGAGTAAAAACTTATAAAGGAGAGGATGGCAAGCATGGCCACAAGAATAACAGGGTGGGGGCTCATGGTTCTGATACTTTAATAAAGGTTCCGCTTGGCACTATTGTATATGATATTCAGCGCAATGAACTTATTGCTGATTTAAATACTGAAGGAGAGAAGGTTGTTGTTGCAAGAGGTGGGAAAGGTGGTAAAGGTAATGCTTCCTTTGTTTCCAGTATAAGACAAGCTCCAAAATTTGCTGAAATAGGAGATATTGGTGAGGAGCGTGATATTAAACTTGAAATGCAATTGGTTGCAGATGTAGGTTTAATTGGTTTTCCTTCTGCTGGAAAGTCTACATTGATATCGCATTTATCTTCCGCAAAACCGAAAATAGGTGATTATCCTTTTACAACTCTTGTACCAAATTTAGGTGTAGTTTTCCTTTCAGATTTTGGAATAAAAAGTGAAGATAGTTTCATCATTGCAGATATGCCGGGCATTATTGAAGGGGCATCAAAAGGGAAGGGTCTGGGAGATAGTTTTTTAAAACACATTTCACGAACTGCAGGTTTTGTCTTTCTTTTGGATCCTTTTTCTTATGAAGGTAAAAGTATCACCAAACAATATGAAATTCTAAGAGATGAACTTAACTCTTATAAGTCGGAATTGCTTAGCAAGGATTATTTTATTGTGATAAATAAAATTGATGCTCTTTCGGATGAAGATCGGAGCAATTATAAAAATGAATTTTTAGATCTTTTCCCTGAAGAGGAAGATAGATTCCTTATGATATCAGGGGTGAGTGGTGAAGGATTGAAAGAACTTATTTTATCTTTATGGTCCACCACAAAAAATGGGCGAAGGAATGCCGAGGAGCAAGAAAAAGAATTGAATATGATTGACTACATACCTCACTTACATGTAGATGAGCAATCTTATGAAGTGAAAAAGTTATATGATGTGGAGTCGTCTGAATTTCAAGCTAAAGTTTATGGGAAATTAATCAGTGATGAATCAAGACCTATTCGTCAGCTATGGAAAATTGAAGGAATACGTATTGAGCAAATTGCTCGTATGAGTGATTTGGAGCAAGAGGGGGCTTTACATAGGATTTATGATGTACTTAAAAAAATGAAGATTCATGACGATTTACGACGTGCAGGCGCTAAAAGCGGAGATTATATTAAAATCGCTTGGCATTTTATTGAATATCACGACTTACAATGAGATTAATTTGCGGACTTGGCAACCCTGGCATAAAATACGATAATACAAGGCATAATGTTGGATTCGCTTTTTTGGATTTTATATCCGGTTATGCTGATTTTAATAAAAAATGGAATGCTTCAATTCATGAAATGAAACTCTCCGGAGAGACTTTATTGTTAATGAAACCAAATACATTTATGAATTCAAGCGGAGATGCAGTTTTAAAATTTCTAAATTTTTATAAAATAGAAAAACAAGAAATCATAGTTGTTTATGATGATGTTGATTTACCTCTAGGCAAGATCCGATACAGATCCTGTGGCTCCGGAGGTACTCATAATGGAATGAAATCTGTTGTAAAAGCTTTAGGCACTCAAGATTTTCCACGTCTTAGGATAGGCATTGAGTCAAGAGGACTTTATGCTCCAAAAGAAATGAATCTTGGCACTTTTGTTTTATCTCCTTTTTTACAAGAAGAAAGAGCTTATTTGGATATGGCAATGCAAGAAGCTTGGGATATATTGAAAAAATCTCTTGCACAATCTTAGCCTAAGCTTTAGAATCTGCTGGACTTTGACTTAAGAAAAGAATGTTTGCTGTTATTTACATCGGTGGAAAGCAATATAAAGTTCAAGAAAAAGATGAGCTTAATATTGAAAAAATAGACATCAAAGAGGGTAAGAATATTAAAATTAAGGATGTACTTTTACTTAGTGAATCTGGTGCAAAAAAACTGAAAATCGGAACTCCTTTTGTAAAGGGAGCTCATGTTGAATGCAAGGTTTTGGAGCATGGCAGAGGTGAAAAAATACGTGTTTTCAAAATGAAACCAAAGAAGCGTTATTCAAAGCTTCAAGGTCATAGGCAACCATATACGCGCTTGAAAGTTTTAAAAATATCTTCTGTTGCAAAAAAAGCTTCACAAAAGAAGGGTGTGGAAGATAAGAAACCAGTTGAAAAGAAAAATTAGACTTTTTTAAGTTTTATTAAAGTATTTTCAAGGTCATGCCATAGTTCGGCCTTGAATTTTTTTCCTATTATGCCCATGCTATATGCATGTAGGAACTGCCTTTCTAGTCCGAACTTATTTTTGAAATATAGATTGAAATTCTTATCACCATAAACTTTATCTCCTACTATTGGGTGTCCTATCCCAGCCATATGCACTCTAATTTGATGAGTCCGTCCAGTTTCAATATTAATCTTGAGCAAGGAACTATCTTTATATTCAGAAATAATCTCAAAATTTGTAATTGCTCTTTTACCTTGTCTATGTATAGCCATTTGAGTTCTTTTTTTACTGCTACGTCTCAGAGGAGCATCAATGCGACCTTTATTACTTTTCATATGTCCTTTTACTAAAGCTATGTAATGTTTCTCAACCTTTCTGTCATGAAAAGCTTTTGCAAGTTTTTCATGAGTCTCATTGTTCTTTGCAATAATTAAAACTCCTGAAGTATCTTTATCTAAACGATGAACGATTCCAGGTCTTTCTTGTGAACTTCCTTTGCTCAATTTAGTATGTGCCAGTAGAGCGTTAAGAACTGTTCCATCCGAATGTCCGCTATCATTGGGGTGAACTACAATTCCAGGTGCTTTATTTATAACCAAATAATCATTGTTCTCCATAATTATCTCAAGCTCTATATTTTCCGCTTTTAGATTATGATTTTTAATATAGAGTTTAGCTGTAATTAAATCATTCTCTTTTAAAATAAGCCCCTTTTTTTTAATGACTTTCCCATTAATTAAAATATTTCCCATCTCAATGGAATTTTGAATTTGACTGCGACTCCATCCACTTAATTTTGCAAGTATTTGATCCAAACGTTGCTTATCTTCTTCAGCTGTAATGATATGCTTTATATTCATCATGAAAGTATTTTACTGGTCAAGTTCACAAACACAAGTTAAACTGAGAGCATATAATTTAATAAATATGCCTATAAATACAGATCCGATTGCCATTGAATCTTTGCTTACTTTGGGGGTTGCGGATGTTGTGGTTCGTAAAGAGTTGAAAGAAAAATTATTATCAGGCAAGCCTTTGCGTGTTAAGCTTGGCATTGACCCAACAGGCTTTGATCTTCATTTGGGGCATATGGTTGTTCTGCATAAATTAAAAGAATTTCAAGATCTTGGACATCAACTAATCTTACTTTTTGGGAATTTCACAGGGCAAATAGGAGACCCTACAGGTAAAGACAAAACACGAGCACTTAGAACTCAATCAGAACTTGAAGAGAATGCAAAAGACTATTTAAGGCAAGTTTCCTCTATTTTAGACGTGGATAAAGTGGAAGTCCGATGGAACGCCGATTGGCTTGCAAAACTCAGTTTTTCTGATGTTATTAAACTTTCTTCTCAATTTACAGTTGCGCAAATGCTGGAAAGAGACATGTTCCAAGAACGAATCAAAAAAGAACAAGCCATTTCAATGCATGAATTTATGTATCCGCTCATGCAAGGATATGATTCTGTTGCCTTAGAAGCTGATGTTGAGCTTGGTGGAACTGATCAAACTTTTAATTTATTTGCCGGACGTAAATTGCAAACTGTTTACGGTCAAAAAGCTCAATCTTTTATTACCATGCCAATTTTGGTTGGAACAGATGGAAATATTAAAATGGGAAAAAGTACAGGTAATTATATCGCTTTATCGGATTCTCCAGAAGAAATGTTTGGAAAAATTATGTCTATTCCGGATAAGTTGATCTTAAATTATTATGAACTGGCTGCCAGATATAGCAAAGAAAAATTAAAGCTTATTGATAAGCGTTTAAATGAAGGTGAGAATCCTCGTGATTTAAAAATGGAATTGGCAAATGCCATTATTACTCTTTATTATGACAAAGATGCAGCCAGAAAAGGAGAGGAGCATTTTAAAACAGTATTTCAAAGAAAAGAAATTCCAAGTAATGTTGAGACCCTCAAGCTAAATTCTCAAAATTGGCTTTTGATTGATTTACTTCTTGAGCTTGGAATGGCATCTTCAAAAAGTGATGCAAGGCGCTTAATTCAAGGCGGAGCAGTGAAGGTTGACAGTATAAAAATTACATCTCTGGATGAAGAGCTTCATTTGAATAAAAAGGCGGTTTTATTGCAAGTTGGTAAGCGAAAATTCAAATATGCTCAATACTCCTCTTGATGCAAAAATTCTTAGGAGCAAAGATTCTTACATAGCTAAACTCAAAGCGATGGGTATTTTTACTGTTGAAGATCTTTTATTTTATTTTCCTCGCGCTTATAGAGATGAAAAAGATTTCATATCGATCAATGAGATGAAAAAAGATCAGGTAAATGTAATTTCAGCCAAGATTAAATTCATAAGAAATACCCAAACTCGCAGTGGAAAAATAATGACCAGAGCTATAGTTGCGGATAGCAGTGGGGAAATACCTGTGCTTTGGTTTAATCAAGCTCATATAAAACAGATGTTTTTTAAGGGAAGTGAGATAATCCTGACAGGTAAAATTAAAGAGTCTCAAGGTAGGCTTATAATGATGAGCCCTAAATATGAAAAGCCTTCAAAAATTTTATTGCATACTGGTAGGATAGTACCGATTTATCCTGAGAGCGAGATTATTACATCAAAATGGTTAAGAGAAAAAATCCATCATCTTTTGAGCTATACATCTTATATTAAGGACTACCTGCCTGAATGGATTTTAGAAAAAGAATCTCTTATGAGTCTAGAAGATGCCGTGCACCATGTGCATTTTGCAGAAGATGAAGATGCTTTAAAGCAAGCTCGTAAACGTTTAGCATTTGATGAACTTTTTTTTATTCAACTTGAGGCATTGCAAAGCAAAGCAATATGGCAAAAATCTTATGAAGATAATCCTTTAAAAATTAGTGGGGGAGTTGATGAGGATTTTTTATCGGCATTGCCATTTGAATTGACTACAGCTCAAATCCGTGTGATTGAAGAAATTCACAATGATTTAAATCAAAATTTCCCCATGAGAAGGCTTGTTCAAGGTGATGTAGGTGCCGGTAAAACTGTAGTTGCTGCAGCTGCCATACACACTGTATTAAAGTCCGGCTTTCAAGCTGCGCTTATGGCTCCGACGGAAATTTTAGCTCGTCAACATTATAAAAGCTTAATGAAATTGCTTCATCCCTTTCAATACAACATTCAATGGCTTGTTGGATCAATGTCAAAAACTGATAAAGAAAAAGTATTGATGCAAGTTTCAAGAGGCACTTGTGATTTGCTTATTGGTACTCATGCACTTATTCAAGAAAATGTAGTGTTTAAAAATTTAGGTTTGGCTGTTGTAGATGAGCAACATAGATTCGGCGTAAAGCAAAGAGAGATGTTCAATCAAAAAGGCAGACCACATATGTTAAGTCTTTCGGCAACACCTATTCCAAGAACAATGGCTTTAACAATTTACGGTGATCAAGATTTATCTATTCTTGATGAATTGCCTCCTGGACGTCAAGAAATAATTACACGGTTGGTCCCTGAGAAAAAACGTTCAGATGCGGAATTCTGGGTGTCTGATCAAATTGCCAAAGGAAGACAAGTTTTTGTAATTTGCCCTCTTATTGAAGATTCTGAGGTGATTCAAGTGAAATCAGCTACAGATGAATATAAAAGGCTTTGTGAAGAAGTTTTTCCTGAATTTAAATTGGCGCTTTTACATGGACGAATGAAATCCCATGAAAAAGAATACGTTTTAAAAGCCTTTGCTTGTGGAGATATAGATATACTTGTCTCAACTTCAGTAGTTGAAGTCGGTATAGATATACCAAATGCAAGTATTATGATTATTGAAGGTGCTGATCGTTTTGGATTGGCTCAATTGCATCAATTTAGAGGTAGAGTCGGCAGAGGAACACATCAATCTTATTGTTTTCTGTTTACCGATTCTCAATCACTAGATGCCTTGCAAAGACTGAAACTTATGGCTAAATATAGTTCCGGTTTTGATCTTGCAGAGATTGATTTGAAATTACGTGGTCCCGGAGAAGTTTACGGATTAAAGCAAAGTGGAATTCCGGATCTGCGTATGGCAAGCTTTGGTGATACTGAATTATTAAAACGTGTACGTAATTGCGCTCAAACTGTAATAAAAGAAGATATTCATTTGGATAAATATCCCAAGCTTAAAAAGAAGCTGAAGCAAATATCATCTTGATTTTGTAGTAAGTAACTTCGCACAAGATATATTGTGCGGGATTAACTCTTTTGAAGAATTGACTTTCTCATCATAGCTCCCCACTTAATTTATTGGGCATGGCTCTATACCTTAACATTTCTTTTCTTTTTTGCTATAATAAAAAGATATTTCACTCATACACTCACAGAAATGGATGAAAATTATGAATTGTATAAAGAAAAAGAAAAGAAAGATAATAAAGCCTTGGAGGCAAAATTGAATTTGATCAGCGAACTTGAAGCAAAGGTAGTTCGTGATGGTCTGTCCTCCAAGTCAGCGAAAGAACGTATGCTTTTGTTACAAGAAGTATTTAGCAATGATGATTTTGATGATGCCAAAGCCATTTTCACCATACTTTCAACTTCTTTGGAAGATATCAATGAAAAAAGTTTGGAAGCTCTAAATGCTTTATCTGGAGCAAGTTCATATTTGGCAGCTTATTCTTTGCTGAAATACAGACCAAACTCCCCTATCCTTTCAGATTTTGACGATTTACTCAATTTGTCCAAATCTAATGAAAATAAAGTAATGCAGTCACTTTACAAGTCTTTAAAGCTTATTAAGGATAATCCATCCTCACAAATTGCACAGCTTTTTCAAAGAGTTCATATGCCTGAAATAATAAGAAAAGCGAATTATTTGAGTCAAGCGGCAGTGGATACAATGAATTATTTAAAAGACCCTGAAAAAAACACAGTCTCATGGGTGAAAGAGCAGTTCAGAAATAAGCCAATTGCTTCTGCCAGTATTGTGACTTTGGGAGCAATAGGTCTTGGGACTTTATTTTACAAAAGCTTGAGTCTTATGCGAGAAAAAGCTCCATTGAAAGTTAAGGAGAGTGGAACTGCAGCAGATGGGAATAGCATTATAAAAAGAACTACCTCTGTAATGTCTTATATGCCTAGAACTTTATTTGCAATGGGAGGTCTTTCACTTGCCGGAATGCTCTTAGGAGCCGAGCAAACGCAAGAATTTCTTGAAAGGAATATGACGGGCAATTTGGCTTTTATTCCAAAAATGCTTTATAAGAATCGTATTTCTGCAAGTTTCATTCATCTTTGTTCAGGTAGAGTTATTGAAGCCATTGCAACTATGAGTTTTGGAGCAAGGAGTGCAAAAGACAAAATGCGCCATAATCTTTATGCTGAATATTTTGAAGTGAAAGAGAATTCTATTTGGGCCGTTTGCGGAGTGAAGCTTAAAGATCTTTTAAATGCTGATCCTGCAAGAAAATATCCTGTAAGTGCAGGATTTTTAAAAAATATACCTCTTTTCAATGAAAAAATAGAAAAGAGTGGACTTAAATTGGTTGAAGATAGGATTAAAAAGAAATTTTTAGAGGAAATGCCAAAACTCATGAAGATTGATCCACAGATTAAAGATAAAACTATAGATGAAGCAATACGCCTTGCATTCGCAAATGGAATTTTTAATTCTCTTGAAAAATATGAAGAAGAAAAAACTAATGAAGATGAAAAATCTGTAAATGGTGAGATTGCAGATTATAAAGCCACGCTCGATTCCATAATGATGTCAGAGAGCTTAAATGAATCTCAAATTGAATATTTAAAAGAGTCTTCTGTATCACTTCAACAAGAACTGGATGAGATCAGATTAGCTATTCCAATGCAGTTTGATGAACTCAAAAAATCTTTTGCCAGAGCCTTTCCAATACCTATGATAGAATCTATGGAAGATATAATAGGCTATGAAAATCAAGACCTTATAAAAACTCAAGAATTTTATCAAACATTCGCTAAAAATATAAAGGATTCAGAGGAATCCAGCATTTTAAAAGATTTGAATGAAATAAAAAATGCTCATGAATTTTTTGCAAATTTGAAGGTTGGTTTAAATGGTAAAAGTGCAAGTTTGCACATTAAGAATATGAAAGAAATTCATCAAAAAATAAAAACTTGGCGCTTGCGTGCGGAAAAATCTCGTAAAAATGCAATTCAAGAAGATGCCAAGCAAATAAATTTGGAGGATCTTGGTGATGTCTTGACTTTCTATTATCTTGGATATTCAAATATCCCATATTACTTGCGTTGGAGCGTTCAAAAACTCAAAGATAAAGAAAGCAGAAGCAGTGAAAAAGTAATAGCTTTATCTGCCGGAATTGGCAGTGCAGCTCTTATCACAAATCTTGGAGTGGCAGCTTACCAATTCAAAAATGGAAACGTTGTAAAAGCTCTTGAAAGAGTTGTGCTTCCAGGTCCGCATATTACCTATGAAGCATTCACTTTTAATAGAAACTTTGGACATATTTTAGGCTTTAATACTCCTGAAACGATACTCAAAAAATTTGCCTCTGGAAAATTATCCTCAAGTAAAGCAATTGCTCTTTGTAAAGCTGCCATTGAGCATGAAGATTTATTTAAAAACTCAGCAAAGTGGGGAGATAGAATGCGAGAATTCAAAACTTTGATGAATATTTTAGATGATAATGCAAATGATATTGCCACTTTTGCCCAAGATCCACATCTTGTCAGGAGTATTGATGCTACGCCTGATCACGAGATTAGCCATAATTGGAAAAAGCAACTAAAAACAATTGTAAGAGAAAAATTTAATATGAGCTTGGAGGATTTTTTTACTCAAGCAAAAGCTGAAAAAGCTATGAGATTAAGTGAAAAAATAAAGCCTGAATCTCTTGCAAGAGCATTAAATACACTTGCAAAGAAATTAAATTTACCTGAGATTCCTTATGAAAGCCTTGTAAATATGCTTGCAAAAGATAGTCCACTACTTTCTTTTATAAAACTTAGCATGAATCGTGGTATTCGCTATGGTCTTCCAATGGGCGCAGTTTTACTCTCATCCTATTTTGCTTGTGATGTTGTTTATAGAAAAGATTCTGATAAAATCAGGAAATTTGCATTGTTTGGAATAGGATTGGCTTCTGCTGAACTTGCAGTAACAGGTGCTTCCATTCTAAAAAATACAGCTCATGGAATTGCAATTACATCAAAAATGTCCAAGCACCCTATTGTTATAGGTATTGGAGCTCTGCTTGGAGCTCTAGGTATAACTTTTGCTGTTGAAAACGCAATAGAACCACATTTAAAGACTAAAGATCCTATTGCAGCCGGATTAATCGCAGCGCTGGGATCTTCACTATATACAATTGGTCTTGGCCATTTGAATGATGGATATATGCACAAATGGAAAGACAAAGGTGCAAAAGAATATTTTATGCGCACAACTTTCCGACCTGTTCTGCCATGGAAATGGAAAGAATCTGGTGGAGTGCATATGGCATTTGAAGAGGGAAAAAGCAAGGATTATGATGAACAATCAGTAAAGCGTGCTATTGAAATATTCAATGCCAAAATAAGAGAAAGAATAGCTGAAGCCGAAAGGAACAACTCTAAAGAAGAAGTGGAATATCTTCGTGCACAAATTATTGATGGGGAATGGGAAATCAGACAAAGCATTCTATTTGATATGAAAAAAATTCAAATCATGGATATAGGGGCTAAATTGGAATCTGAAATATTCAAAAAATATGACGGAAAACTCTCAAAAAGAGAATCTGCTTTGGTGAGTAGCTTACTAACAGTGGATGTTCCTTATTCTTGGCTGGATGAAGAGTTTTTAAATATTGAAGATGAACCCAGAGTTGCATTAATTAAAAAGCTCAGCGATAAAGATCCAAATATGAAAGCCATGTTTGATAATTTTATTGCCATGAAGCGTGATATTCAATCAGATATTCAATTTTATCAACTTATTGATATGGATGAAAAAATTGTTACAATTAGCGAGGAAGAGAAAAATAAGAGAATATTCTCTCTTTTAGATGTTAATGATGATCAGATTAAAGAAGCTGAAACAGTATTTAACTCATTTCAAGATAGCTTAGGCATTTTTGAATCTTAAAGCTGTTTTGTCATATAAGTCCCTTCCAGTTCATATCCCCATTTCCTGTAATAATTCCTAGTGCCAACTCCGGCAATAACAGCTATTTTTGAATAACCGGCTTCTTTTGTAATGAATTCCGCTTTTTCAAGCATACGCCTTCCAAGCCCTGAATGTTGAGAAGCAGCACCTTTACGTCTTCCAGTATTTACTTGAGATCCATATGTGTGAACTTCTCTAATCACAGAAGCACCATTTAATTCAGGTATGAAATGAGTTTTATTTTCCAGTAAATAAGATGGAAAACGTAATCTCAATAAAGAGCAAAGCTTATCTCGTTCTTTGTCATTGAAAGTTATGAAAAACTCCTTACCTTTTGAGGCTTCAAATTCCAAAACACGCAGTTCAGTTGCTTTTGGATCATAAGACTCACCTTTTATCTCTCTGCAACGAATACATCTGCATCTTATTCCCTTTTCCTTCATCCTTCTTTCAATAATCTGACGCATATTTGTCATTTGACTTCCTTCCAAGATACTCTCCCCCGGTATATCCCTAAACAATCGCTCCACTCTAACATATTCTGGTAAAGATCTTTGCATTTCCATCAGAAGCTCCATCATGACCTCATCTGAATAAGAGTGGTAAAGCCCCTTTTCCCACCATTTCTCCAGCTCAGTAAAAGGAGCTACAACACAAGGGTAAATTTTAAGTTGATCTGGTTTGAATGCAGGATTTTCAAAAAAATCTTTTAGCATTGCAAGATCCATATCCGGTGTACTTCCCGGTAAATTTGGCATGAGATGACATGCTATTTTCAAACCCGCATCTTTTAAAAGAGCTATTGCACGAATGCTATCTTCTATTCTTTCTCCCCGTTTATTTAGAGCCAAAACTTTATTATCAGTATGTTGCACACCTATTTGTATTTTTGTGCATCCAAGTCTGCGCATATTTTTAATTTCTTCTTCATTTATGTGATCAGGTCGTGTTTCCAAACTTAAACCTATTATTTTATGAGGGCTGCTTTCATTGATTTTTTGTGCTTCTTTTAAAGATCTTGCCTTTTTAGGATTACAGGCATTATAGAGGGCTCTTATGAAATTAGTTTGATAAGACCTATTGTAAGCTGAGAAAGTGCCACCCAGCACTATCATTTCAATTTTTTCAGTTTCATGCCCTTGCCTTGTTAAGCTTTCAATTCTAGTCTTAACCTGTTCCTGCGGATGAAAGTCATCAAGCACCGCTCTCATTGCTCCAGGCTCATTTGACAGATATGATTTGGGCATACCTGCCTCAGTTGGACAAAACACACATTCTCCAGGGCAAGGATATGGCTTGGTTAGCACGGTTATGACTGATACTCCGGATAAAGTGCGAATTTTCCTCTTACGAATTAAGGCTTGTAGCTTTTCATCTCCCTCCCAACCTTCTTTTTTTAAGCTTTGATAAGCTTTTTGTAACTTAAAATTACTTGGCAAATCCATTTTATATTCACGCGCCAATTTTTTTTTCATCTTATGTAAAGCTTCTTCCTTGTAAATAGCCTTGGATGAAGCTTGTTTAATGAAGTTTTTCAGGATATTTTCTTCAGAGAGGATTTTCATAAATATACTTAAATGAATTCTGACAGTATTAGAAAAAAGGTCAAGGAGGATTATAACAAAATTGCGGAAGATTTTTCCAGTACAAGACGTTTTCCTTGGAAGGATTTTGAAAGATTTAATAAATACATCAATCCACAAATGCGATGTTTAGATCTTGGTTGTGGCAATGGAAGGCTATTGAAATACCTTTCTAGACAAGGATTTAGGTATTATTTGGGCATTGATCAGTCAGGCGCCCTGATAAAAAAAGCAAAAGAGCAATTCCCTTCATTTGATTTTAAAGAAGCAGATATTGCAAGACTCATGCCAGCTAAAAAAGCTGAATATGATATTTTATTTGCCATTGCATCTTTTCATCATCTACCCAAAGAAGATCAACTTAATGCATTGATATCTTGGAAAACTTACTTAAAGCCTAGTGGACATTTAATTATGTTAAATTGGAATTTGTTTCAAAAGAAATATCGCAGTGCAGTAATAAAAAGTATTTTTGGTCCTTATGGTTTTTACGGTTGTGAAATAGCATGGAAAAATGAACTAAAACGTTACTATTATGCCTTCAGTAAAAAAGCCCTATCTGATCTTTTGCAAAAAGCGGGCTTTGAGATAATTGAAAATGAATATATATCTGATGGCAGAGCTACAAATTTCAGCAGTGCCAAAAATATCTTCACTGTAGCAAAAATATGAATTTTTTCGGTTTAAAAATTCCAAAAATAACTAAGACAGATGCATGGGGATCTTTGGATCGTATTCGTATTATATATACTCCGAATCCTGAAATTCTTATGGAGGCACATAGAGACCACGAATATTTAAAAATTTTAAAAGGAGCCGATTTACTTTTGCCGGATGGCAAGGGTCTTCAATTTGTAAGTACATTAAAAGCACATAAAAACCCTTATATCCGAGCATTCCTTCTCCCACCATCTCTTTTACTTTTCTTGTTTTACAAAAAAGCTTTTCAAAAGAAAATACCGGAAATAATACATGGTAGTGATTTTATGCCTCTTGTTGTAGATTGGGCGGAAAAAAGAGGTAAAAGTGTTTTTTTTCTTGGAGCCTCCCCCGGAATTGCGAAATTAACCGCACTTTTTTTTCAAAAACGTAATCCAAATATAAAAATAGCCGGATTTTCACACTTAGACCCCAATGAAAAAGCGGCTGAAGTGGTGAAGAAAAGTAAAGCTCAAGTTTTATTTGTTGCTTATGGCGCCCCGAAACAAGAAAAATGGATTGATGAATTTATTTCACAATTGAAAGATGTTGAAATAGCAATGGCTGTTGGAGGGTCGTTTGATTTTTACAGCGGAAAAGTTAAACGGGCTCCAAAAATTATGCAACAAGCCGGATTGGAATGGCTTTGGAGGCTTATTTTGAACCCTAAAAAGCGTATTAAGCGTATTTATACGGCATTAATCAAATTCCCCATTGTTAGCCTTTTTTACGACGTCTCTTAACGCTACTTTCAGCATTTTCAATAAAAGGCTTAATAAATTCAATTATGCTTTTTGTCATTAAGAGAGGTTTTGTTATGTAACGATCCACTTTCTCAACAACTTCTTTGGCTTTGTCCAAAATCTTCACAAAATCCCTAATGATGAACATGAAATAAAGCATTGTAATTGATAGAAAAACAGTAATAAGAGCAATGCTTACTGAAATTGTAATGTAGAGTACATCCAGAGATTCCATCTGATGGCGTGGTTAAGTGCCAATATTATAACAGAAGTTTACGCAATATGTCATTCACCATTTTAGGATTAGCTTGCCCTTTGCTCTCTTTCATTACAAATCCAACCAAAGCTCCCATTGCCTTTTCTTTACCACCTTTTATATCTTGAACAATGGATTGATTTTGATCAATTGCATTTTGACATAGCTCCTCAATTTCCTTTGAATCACTTAGCTGCTCAAGTGCTTCAGCTTTTACTATTTCAGATGGCATATCTCCATTCTTCATCATAAGATCAAAAATCTTGCTTTTAGCTACATTGTTAGAAATAACACCTTTTTTTAATAAGTCAATTAATTCAACTAGATGTTCTGCTTGCACCGGAGATTTTGAAACTGCAATTCCGGCATCTTTCAATCTCTTTAGCAAAATAGTACCAACAAAAGAATGAGCTGCCTTTGCATTTCCGGATTTCTTTGCCGTAGCTTCAAATAAATCTGCCAAATCCCTATCTTCAGTATAAAAAGAGGCCTCCATTTCATTAAGATTAAACTCTTTCATAAATCTCTCATATTTGGCAAGAGGCAATTCCGGTATATCTTTTTTCCAAGATTCAATTTGCTTATCTGTAAGAACTATTGGAGGTATATCAGGCTCAGGAAAATAGCGATAATCTGCCGCACTTTCTTTACTGCGCAAAAGTTCAGTAGTTCCACGTTCATCATCCCAACCTACCGTCTGCTCATTTTCAGGTGGATTGCCATCCTCCCAAAGCTTCTTTTGACGCTTTATTTCAAAATCAATTGCTGATTCAAGTGAACGAAAGGAATTCAAATTTTTTATCTCAGCACGAGGGTAAAGTTTTTCATCGCCAAGATATCTCAATGAAACACTGGCATCAAAACGCATCATTCCTTTCTCCATATCACAAAGGCTACTGCCTACGTAACGCAGTATTTTCTGCACACTTTCAGCAAAAATCTTTGCCTCTTCAGCGCTTCTTAAATCAGGCTCTGTAACAATCTCCATTAAAGGAGTCCCAGCCCTGTTAAAGTCCAGCAATGTTCCTGTTTTACCGTGAGTTAATTTACCAGCATCACATTCAAGATGCAGTCGAGTAATACCAATTGAACGCTTTTCTCCCCCAATAAGAATCTCAACCTTTCCATCATAAGAAATAGGTTCGTCATATTGCGAAATTTGGAATCCGTGAGGTAGATCTGGATAGAAATAATTTTTCCTGTCAAATTTTGAAAAATTTGCGAGTTTACACCCAAGTGCCAATGCAGCTTTTGCACCTTTTTCAATTGCATCTTTGTTTGGAACAGGCAAAGTTCCTGGGAAAGCCATGCAAATTGGAGTTATATTAGTATTTGCCTCTTTCCCGAAAGAATCATTATTGGCAGGTGAGAAAAACTTGCTATCCGTATTAATTTGGGCATGGATTTCAAGTCCGATTATAACCTCATATTCTTTTTTCATGATCTTAGCATACTATTTTTTTCCGGATGTTCGCAATAAATTAACCAACATTTCTCTTAATTTCCCATGATCTTCAAAATTTTGACGACGTAAGAATTCCGTTTGACACCTGACTATGTGACGTTCAATTTTTCTTGGTGAAGCAACTTTTTCAATCATAATAGGCTCACCGCTCATATGCTCAACTTGTATATTTCCAAAACGCAGAATAGTTCCCCAAAAACCTTTAATTTCATGTGTGATACCTTCTATATTCCCATACTCTATTCTTGTAGTAGATTGATCAAAAAGTGAGTTCCATTCATGGTCAATCAAACCCATATTTGTAACGATCCATGCATCCAAATACCACTGCAACAGCCTGTAAACAAAAAGTAAAATTCCAATTCCAATCCAAACAGCCCAAATTACATTAAAAGGGTAAAGAGGAAATAGGAAATAAGCCAATATCGGCATTGCTAAAGCAAAAAGTAAAATTTTAAACAGATCCGGATAGATTACAAAAGGGTGCACATGAGCTACATATTTTATTTCCTCTCCTTTGTTCAGGAGGCTTCGGAAAGCAATTTCATCCAATATCATTGTGCTGGGGGCAAATGCCTGTTAATCTTTCACCCCTATTGTACATCACTATGCTATCTAAAAAAACGAAAGCCTTTATTCTGGAGCTTCTAACTGATGTTGTGATTGTTGCCGCTCTGGTTTTATTTATACGTTTCTTCATTTATGCACCTTTCCGAGTAGAAGGACCTTCAATGTGTGATAGCTTTAATGTTTATAATGGGGAATGCATAGATGGCAAAGGAGAGCTTATTTTAACTTCTCGCTTCCCAACATGGAGTATTTTCGGTTTTAGCTTTGGTAGCATTGATAGAGGTGATGTAATCGTATTTCGCGCTCCTTATTCAAAAAATGGAGAATTTTATATTAAAAGAGTAATAGGTCTTCCTGGAGATACAATCAAAATAAAAGATGGCTATGTTTTTCTTATGGATGAAAATGGCAATTATATTAAGCTGAATGAAGATTATTTAAATGATGAGAATCAAGGTAATACACAGCCTTATCATCGTTCAGAGATGACTTATGAAGTCCCTGAAAATAGACTTTTTGTCTTGGGAGATAACCGCATGGTCAGCAGTGATTCCAGAAGATGCTTCCAAAGTGCTGGTTGTACAGGAAATAGTTCATATTTTCTAGAAATGGATGCAATTCAAGGTAAAGTAAAGATGGTGCTATTCCCATTTACACACATTAGATGGATTTCTTCTTATGATTATTCACTTTAAATCATCTTGTCTGCTGAAATAAAATTCAATCAGTATAATTAAAATTGCCAATAGAAAACCGTTCCATATTCTTAAAAGACCCAAAATCAGCAAGCCTAAACATAGGCATGTGCACAAAGCCAATAAAAATCCTTGACGTAAAGAAATCATTACACTCTTTACATAAATTCTATCTTCAGATCTCCATCTTTTAATTAAAAACAGTAAGATTGAGAATGTTCCGGAAAGAGCTAAAAGTGCAGATGTAAAAAAGAACCCCAGTGCTAATTTTGTGCTTGAGTAAGGATCTAATTTGAAGATTACCAAGAGCAAAGCAATCCATGAAAGTATTGTTATCATTAAAATGACCGCAACAATACGCAATTGAGGTATAAATAAAAGATCACGATGTTTCATGGGTGTCTTATCCATTTTCTATGTTAAAATTGCATAGCAAGTCTAACAGATATTAATGCCTATTTCACTGTTTTTCTTTTCTTCCGCAGAGATTTCCTTACCTCTTTTTAAAGCACTTATAAAAGATCCTCGCTTTGAAATCAGAGCCTTATTTTGTCAAATTGATAAGCCTGCGGGTCGTAAAATGAAACTTTCCAAAAGCCCAAGCAAACTGATGGCTGAAAGATATTCCATCCCTGTTTATCAAACTGAGAAATTAAGTAAGGAGACCTCACTGCTTTCTCAATTTAAAAATAACCCACCCGACTTTTTACTCACATTTGCTTATGGGCAAATTCTTCCTTCTTCTTGGTTGGACATCCCTAAAAAGGCTCCGCTTAATGTACATGCTTCTTTACTTCCAAAGTATAGAGGCGCTTCGCCAATTCAAGCTGCGATTTTAAATGGAGAAAAATTTTCCGGTTACAGTTTGATGAAGATGATAAAAAGCATGGATGCCGGCCCTATATCTCATCAAAAAAGAATAAATATTCCGGAAAATATGACTGCCGGCAAACTGCATGATGAAATAGCCAATATTGTTGCTGAATTTGTACCTGAGCAAATAAATGAACTTTATGAAAATCTTGCCTCCTTCATGGAGCAAGACAGCTCAAAAGTAAGTTTTTGCTATAAAATCAAACGTGATGATGGATTTATTGATTTTCAAGAGAGTGCAGAGAAAATATATCTAAAATTTAGAGCTTATTCACCTTGGCCCGGAATTTGGACTACATTTGAAGGTAGACGACTTAAATTGCTTAAAATAAAAGTTGGTTCATTCCCTTTGCCTCATGGACGTCTACAGATGCGAAATGGCAATCTTTATATTGGTTGCGGAAATTCCAGTATTGAAATTATCAAATTACAACTTGAAGGTAAAAAAGCCAATAATGCCAAAGATTTTTGCCTCGGTCGGCCTTCTTTTCTTTCATCTCATCTACCTTCTCTTAATAAGAGAGAACTTAAACTGAAAAACAATGTAAATACGGCAAAGCCTTGATTCAAGCTCAGCCAGTAATGATCAAAGAAACCTATGAAAGCAATTATGAAAAGTGTAGATGCCATAAAAGCCTTGGTATTCTTTTTGTAAGTTTCATAAATAAATAGCACTGAGGAATATAAGATCAAAATTACACTTAACACGCCAAGCTCACTAAGCATTAAAAGGTAAATATTATGCACCGGCTGATATTCCCATGGCATTAGTGCTCGTCCTACATAAGTGTCTAAAAATAGAGTAAAAGATTTCAATCCGGTGCCAAAAGGATAAAGGCTTAATGATTTTATTGCGTTTTCAATTCCTGAAATGCGGCTTTTAAAACTCAGTTCAATTTCATTGAAACGTAAATAAAACATAATTATCCACGTAAAGATTAAAAATATGAATGAAGCTGTTATGATTTTTTTTGCTTTTGGTGAGATATTTTTGTTCCGGAAAGAGCTTATGATAATAAGCCCACCTGTAAGTGCCATGAGGGCAGACCGTGAAAAAGTTAAGATTAATGCTAAAAATTGGAATGATATCAAGACATATTTCAGATTCTTTCTTTTTGTTTCCGTCAAAATTAAGCTTATGATTGATAATGACAAAAAACCTCCCAAAATATTTGGATGAGGAAGGGTTCCGTAAGCACGAATCCAATCTTTTTGCAGGTTTATCTTTGCAAGGTGAGCTATGTTTTTATCTATTTTTAGCTCTCCTAAAAATCCAAGTCCAATACTGCTTTGACTAAAAAACTGTATCAATGCTATCAATGACTGGAATGACATTGAGAATACAAAAGTTAATACTGCGGATTGTGCAGATATAACTTTATTGACAATTAAGTAGTAAAAGATAAGGAAAAAGCTTCCTTGCAATGATAATGCAAAAAGATATTGCATGCTGAAATCAGTTTTGAACAAAGAAAGCAGAACAAGTAAATAGCAAATTAAAATTAATAAATAATGATTTAAATTGCCCACCTTCATTTTTAAATTATTTTTTCTCTGAAAACAGAGAAATGAAAATGCGCTAAATAGAATAAAAACTTCAAATAAATACAGAAATATTGCTCCGTAAGGATTAAAAAACCCGTTACCCCAAGCCGGAGACTCAAAAATCAAGGTTTTAATCTGAAAGGGTATGAAAAATATGGCAAGAATTAAGAAAATGCCACTCCATTCTTTAAGATTCTGCGACCACTTTAGTTGGCTTAACACCTCCGAGAGGAATAAGTTTTTGTATTTCATCTGCCAAATCTTTTACTACATCTTCAGTTGAAGCGGTAGATATCAAAGCATCTATCGCTGCCAAAAAAAGTTTTTTATAAGCTGCAGGATCAGCCATCGGTATACTTGCGGCATAACCTACTTGACTTGCAAATACTCCATAAATAGGCATATTTTCCTGCTCAGGTATAAGGCTCCTAAGTGCGCTTGGCCGTTTTGTAGCCTTATAATAAGATCTCAAATTTTCTTCAGATACCATAGATGCCAAAAATGACCATGCTTCTTCAGAATACTGGCTGGTACGACTTACAACCGGAACAAAATATGTTCCATAAGTTTCTTTGGTATAATTTGTTAAATTCGGGTCGAAAATTTGCGGAACTTCTTGGATTCCTATGTCGTTTATATCAATTGCATCTTCCCCGGATCGTTCCAATAGTGCAATTTCCCTCACAATATCTTCATAAGCATAACTATAACCGAGAATCATTGATGTTTTGCCTGATGCAAAAGTGCGTATCTCTTTCTCTGCACTTTCCGAGTCTGCCAAATAAGCGTTCCAACTATAATTCCTTTGACTTGGTAAAGCAAAACTAGAATACAGATCAAAGGCATCTACAACTTCCTTTGCCGTATCAAACATAACACTTGTCAGATCAGAGCTGTAAAAATCCGCCTTGCTTTGAAGCATTAAAAGCATAATTATATCAAATGCCCTTGAAATATTATCACCACGCCCCATTGCTATACCTGAGCGTCTGAATCTGGAAAAACTGTTGTCTTGCCTATTTAAGAGTTGAACGTCTGAACGAATACCTTCCCACGTATCTGCAGGACGTCCTGTACTGGGCTTTACTTCTTCAAAGTAGTCTTCATTGTAATAAAGAGCTAATGTATCAACATAAAGTGGTAATCCCCATATTTTCTCAACACCTTCATCATCAGGGATAATTAAATCCTCCGCTGCAATTTCAACAAAGAGTTCTTTAAATCTTTCAGGATTCACAAGTGTATCTGGAGCAGGCATGAGCTTCTTATAATGTCTTGGAAACCAAGTATTTTGCATGAGGAAGATATCCGGCCCCTTACCTTCCGCCAATTCATTTATTATTAAATCCAAATAAGCCTCGGGATCCGTAAACTTTTTGTAACGTATACTGATAAGTGGATTTGCCTTTTGAAACTCTTGAATCATTTCCAAGTATATGTCTTCAGAGTCAAATAGCCCATAAAAATTCAATACTACGGGGTCTTGCTTTACAACTTCAGGCTTTTCACTTTGCTTTTTCAGACAAGCCGGGAAAAGCAAAGTTGAAAGCATAAGTAAACTTAATATACTGATTCTAAGATTTAATTTCATGGCGTGTGATTTAATATGCTTACATATATTTCGCTTTAAATTATACCGATTGAACCCCCTCAAAGAAATAGCGCTTTGAAAGGGAATACCAATAAGCTCTCTTAAAAAGTAAATGTATCGGTGACAAAAACTTTAAAATACGTAAAGAAAAAGAATGTGAAATAAGAGATAAAGCAATATATTTCCAAGCTCTCGGAATTACAGCTATATTTTTTTGTTTTTTTTCAAGCAAAACAGCTCCGCGACCCACAGATATCATTCTTTTTTTCAAATCCGATTCATTCATTTCGTGGTCATGCCAAGCTAGAGCGGAAGGTGTATATATAAGCTTTAGCCCTTTCTCCATTAAACGATATCCAAGCTCAATATCTTCCCAGCCATAATCTGAAAAATCTTCATCAAAGAGGTTTTCTTTTAAAATAGCTGATTTTAAAGAAATATTTGAGGTATAAAAGTATTTGTAAGATACGATTTCACCGGCTTTCAGATCTTGATATGCAAATTGAGGTCCTCCATGAGTAAGCCAGTGCATGAAATCGCTCACCTCTATTTCATGCCACCAATCTGTAAGACCCAAACATGCCATATTTAAATTGTCATGAGTGTTGTGAAAGTCAATATGCTTCTTTAGAAAATCGGAAGATGCATAAATATCATCTTGCAAGAGTAAAATTATATCTCCTTCCGCTTTTTCAATACCTCTATTACGCGCTTTTGCCTGTCCTGAATTCTTTTGATGGAAAACTCTGAGTTCATGCCATAAATTTTTCCATTTTTTTAAAATTTTATCCGTAGCATCCATAGAGCCATCATCTATAACTATCACCTCATATTTTTCATGAGATATTCCTTGCTCATACAAATGCCGCAATGAGAGATCTAACTTTGCGAATCTGTTATAAGTAGGGATAATTATTGAAATTTCCTTTTTCATCACTCACACTTTAAGCCTAGCTTGCAGATGCTGCAAGCTCCTTTGCTTCAATTGAATTGCGATCCTGCCTCCAGCTGAGCAAATGCAAATTACTCACAACAACTTCCGTAATATAATGTCTCAATTTATCTTTACCTTCATAAGAGCGATGTGTAAGTCTACCCTCCAAGAGTACAGGTTGCCCTTTCTTTAAATAAGTGGAAGTTATATCAGCTAATTTTTCCCAAGCAACAATACGATGAAAATCCACACTGCTTTGCAATTCACCATTATGATCAAACCATTCATTATTTGTGGCAAGTGCAAAATTACTGACTTTTTTGCCGGTTTTAGTGATTTTTATTTCAGGATCCGCTACTAGATGACCTAAAAGAGTGACTCTGTTCACACTTTTCATATTTAATTTGGTTAAGAAGTAGTAAGAGTAAAACAAAAAAGCCTTTATAAAATCCTGAATTTTATCTTAAATAGGAGTGATATGTTTACTGGCATCATTCAAGATTTGGGAGAAGTTATACACATTGAGGATACAACTCAAGGAAGAGTTTTGTGGATTAGCTCCAATCTGCCTGTGGATAACTTTAGAAAAGGTAATAGCATAGCTGTAAACGGAGTTTGTGTAACAGTTGAATCTTTTAAAGAAAATGCTTTTAGATGCACTCTTGTAAAAGAAACTTTAAAAATTACAAATCTTTCCAATCTTCTCAAAGGCTCACTTGTAAATTTAGAGCCGCCACTTACACTTCAAACCCCTTTAGCGGGACATCTTGTATTGGGACATGTTGACGGTGTTGGCAAAATCACACAAAGAGGAAGTGATTTTCGTGTAAAAGTACCTAAAAAATTAATGAAATATATTGCAAAAAAAGCATCTTTAACTATAAATGGTGTTAGCTTGACTGTTGTGAATTTTAAAGATAATGAAGTTTCTTTTGCATTGATACCTGAAACACTAAAAATGACGAATTTAAAAGACGCAATTGAAGTTAATCTTGAAGTTGACACTATTGCCAGATATCTTGAACGCATAAATGGAGCTAATATCTAAAATAGATGAAATATCTGATTGTAATTTCCAAGTTCAACAGTATGATTACAGAGCCGATGCTTGAGGCATGCATCAGAGGATTTGATGAGCAAGGGATACAGCCTCATATTTTGCGAGTTCCCGGAGCTGCGGAAATTCCATTTGCAATTCAAAAAGCATCCTCTCAAGAAGATTTTGCAGCTGCGGTTGCCCTAGGATGCCTTGTGAAAGGTGAAACAGATCATTACAGAGCTATTTGCGATATGTTAAGCTATGGGCTTACTCGCATTATGCTTGATAATAATCTTCCAATTGTTTTTGAAATTCTTATGGTTGATAGCTACCAAAAGGCTGAAGCACGTATTGAAAAAGGCTACCATGCAGCATTTGTAGCTACAGAAATGGCTAAATTAAATCTTTCCTCATGAATCTGAAAACCTTAAAAAATGTTAATCTGAATGGAAAGCGTGTCCTTATGAGAGTTGACCTGAATGTCCCGATTAAAGATGGGAAAGTGCAAGATGATACTCGTATAAGAGCAATTTTACCAACTTTAAATCATATACTTAAATCCGGTGCCTCCTTGGCACTTTTAACACATTTAGGCAGACCTAAAGGGCGTAAAGTTGAATCATTGAAAACAGATGTAATACAAAAGCAGCTTGAAGATCTAATTGAGAAGTCTGTAAAAAAAGTTGATGGATGCGTGGAAGATTTTGTAAAAAAAGAAGTTTTATCTTTGAAGAAAGGTGAGATATTACTTCTTGAAAATATACGCTTTTATCCTGAAGAAAAAGAAAATGATAAAAGCTTTTCCGAAAAACTTGCAATTTCTTTTGATCTTTTTGTAAATGATGCTTTTGGCGCTTTGCACAGAGCTCATGCAAGTACGGAAGGAGTGACTCATCACCTTCCTTCATTTGCTGGGTTTCTTATTGAAAAAGAAATAAAAATTTTATCAGGTATTTTGATTTCTCCGCAGAGACCTCTGTGTTTGATTGTAGGAGGTGCAAAAATTGATACTAAAATAGGTGTTTTGGAGCGATTTATTGATATTGCAGATGAATTTTTAATAGGAGGCGCACTTGCCAATACTTTTTTAGCTTCAATGGGCTTATACCTTGGAGATTCCTTATTCCAAAAGGAAAAGATTGATGTTGCTAATAAATTCCTTAAAGCTACGAAGTCTAACAATAAACGCTGTATTCTGCCTGAGGACATTGTAATCTCAGCTGAAATTACAAATGAAGCAAAGGCTTTTAATGTGGATGTATCAGAACTGAAAGAAGGGATGAAGATCTTGGATATTGGGAAACTCACTATAGAAAAATTTAAGAAATCTCTTTCTAGATCAAAAACAATTATCTGGAACGGTCCAATGGGGCTTTATGAATATGCGCCTTTTGAAGGCGGCACTCGTGAAATCATCAAAGCAATAGCAGATTCGGATGCCGAAACAATTGTTGGTGGAGGTGACAGCATTGATGCATTAAAAAAATACGACTACAAAGTTTCCGATTTCACACATGTTTCTACAGGTGGAGGTGCAATGCTTGAGTATTTGGAAGGTAAAGAATTACCGGCCTTAAAAGCTCTTCAATCCTAAGACTTTTTCCATAAGTTTTTGAGCAACCAAGCTATCTTTACGTTCTGAAGTGTGCATATCTATACTAGCACTACTGTAAGCTTCATCTTCAAAGTGAAGAGGTAACTCGGTTTCAAGTTTTGAAACTATACTTCTAACCCATAAGCTTTGCCCTGTCTCTTCGCCTTTAGTACTTAGAGGAAGTCCCACAATAATTCCTTGTATATTTTCTAGTTCCATTAAAGATTTTATTTGCTTCAAAAGACTCTTTTCATCTTTTGTTTCAATTTCTTTGCGAGGAAATACCACACGCTGCTTTGAATCTGAAATTGCTAAGCCGGTATAACGTCTTCCAAGATCAAGAGACAATAATTTACCTTTAGGCGGAAATAACATGAAGAGTAAAGTTAGCTGTTATCTCTTTGTAAAGGACGGCTGTAACTTCATATTGTCCAAGCTCTTTTATGTGAGAAGGAAGTCGTAAAGAATTAGCCGGAAGTAATGCTTTATGTTGTTCTTTTAAAGCTTCAGAAACTTCCTTTGCTGTAACTGATGCATATAAAGTTCCTGAATCTGATACTTTCTCTTTTAAAATTATTGTTTTGCCTTCAATTTTAGCTTTCAAAGCCTCAGCACTTTCTTTGAAGTTTTGAAGTCTCTCTTCAGACTTCGCTTTTTGATTATTGACATGGCGTAAAACAGATTCACTGGCCTCCTGAGCCAAATTGCGTTTTTTTAAGAAATTTTGGAAATACCCAGTACTTACCTCCTTAACATCTCCTTTCTGACCTAAACCTGTAACATGTTGAAGCAGTACGACTTTCATAAGTTTAATTTAATATCCACTCATTAATATTGGAGAAACGATCCGAAGGACGCAAGAGCTTTTTGAAAGAAAAGCCCGTAACTTTTGTATCCAGCAAATAATAATAACTGGGTGTATATAAGAAAACAGCAGGTACGTCTTCCGCTATTATACTTGCCAAATCTTCCAATGCTTCATCAAAATCATCATTATCAAATGAAGTTCTAATAGCTTCAATTTGATAATCTGCCTTCGCATTTTGATAATTTGATAAATTCAAACCGTTTTCCGTTGCTTGACTTGAGTGCCAATAAGAAAATACATCCAAATTATAACCCAAACTTTGCCCGTAAAGAAGCATATCATAATCTCGTTTTTGAATGAGTTCAGTTAACTCTTTCAGTTTATAAGCTTCAATAACAACTTCCACTCCAATTTTTGCAAGCTGTTCTTTTATTAATTCAGCTGTTATAAGTGCAGTTTCTTCTTGCTTTGCATTTTCACCGGAAAAATCACGTCTCAAAAGACGTAATTTATATCTCTCCCCTTCTTCATTAGTTCTAAATCCACTTTCTTCATCAAGAGACCATCCTGCATCAAATAAAGCCCCCTGTGCTTCTTGCATATCAAATTTATGTATCCACTCCTCTTGATCAAGCTGCAGTAAAGGAGTATCAATCGGAACTTTATAATCAATTGCATCTAAAATTTCCATTTTGTCAATTGCCTTTGCAATACCAAGTCGCTCATTTTTTTTATCTAAATTAGGCGCATCTGTGTTGAAGAAGAGTGCAGTGTACTGAGGTAATTCGTATTGATAACTAACCAAATTTTCTTCATTGAGAGCTTCAACCTGTTTTTTATGAAGACGTGCCGCCCCATTCCATTCCGATCTGCGTGATATTAATTCTTCAAAACTTGGATAAGCAATGAAGCGAATACTTTTAATACTTGGCATATCTCCGTAATACATTTCATTCAAAGTCAAATCCACGCTACTTTTCCCATCCTGACTGATTTCATATGGAGCTATCACTTTATAAGGTCCACTACCTATAGGCTGCCTATTAAATTCATTTGAATCCAATTCGGAAACTGGGACATCTTGTAGTATATGTTTAGGCAATATGCCAAGCGTAAGAGTGCTGGCAAAAAAGCGGTTTGGTGAGTTCAAAGTGAAGCTGACTTCACGCGTATTTAGAAGTTCAATCTTTACTCCTTCAAAATTGGACTTTAAAACCGGATTTTTAAAATCAGGCGACTGAATCACTTCCGCATATGTGAAGTAAACGTCTTCAGCATTCAACTCCTCTCCATCATGCCAAAAGACATCATTCTTCAATGTAAATGTGTAAGTCAGTTTATCTTCACTCAAAGTGTATGTTGCAAGATCTTCTTCAAATTCTCCTGTAGCTGCATTGTACTTTAGCAGGCCTGAAAATACCAAAGAAGATATATCTGCATCCGCTTCACTGAATTCAGTATAAACAGGATTGATCCTGCTAATCTCGCCCATTACACCTTCGGTATATATACTATCTTTTGCAACTTTACCCTTAATGCTACTTTCATCCACAAAAAGCTGAAAAACTGAAAATAGAAAAATGATAAGAAAAAACAAGGACGCCCCTTTCTCCTTTCGGCTTAGTGACTTAAAAGTTTGTTTTATGAGATTCATTAGACAAAATTAAGCGCCAAAGAAAGCCCAACAAAAAGGATAAAGAAAAGAACTGTCAATTTTGCAAGCAGCAACTCTGCTCCACGCTTCGTTGTTTGAAATCCTCCACCTCCGCCGCTGCCGCCAATTGCCTCACCAAATCCTTCACCTTTTTCCTGCATTAGTATCAGTAAAGTCAAAAGAAGCCCTAAAATTAAATTGATGATAAGAAGAGTACTTTGCATATATTATTCTTTTAAAAACCAATGAATCAGCCAATTTGCAATACCGAAGATAATAGCCGACAGCAGATAGGTCAATAGGTTATCTATGTTCATAGATACACCTTGAATATCCATCACCCGAAGAATTTCTTGAGTTAAATAAAGTATACCTGCATTTATAATAATTAAAAACAAACCCGCACTGATAAATACGAGCGGAAAAGATAAAAGCTTTAAAACAGGTTTAACAAGCATATTTAAAAGTGTAAGAATGACTGCAGCTATCAAAGGTGCTACCCATCCACCTTCAAATGTAAAACCTGTAAGACTTATGCTTACTGCAAAGAGCGCCAAAGCATTTGTAAGAATTGTATAAATCAATCTCATTATTTTTTGTAAGAGCGCAAAGCGATTTTAACTCTAAATCCATCAATATTGAAATCTTTTTTGAGATCCCATTTCAAATCTGCCTCCTCTTTAATCTCATCCGCCAAAGTTTCTTTTGCTATCATATCTGAGAATACAGTCATAGCTTTTTTAAGCTCTCCTTCAGCCTCAATAAGTAGTTGAATACGATCGCTCACATCATAATCTGCTTCTTTACGCATTTCTTGTATCCAACGTATTATATCTCTGGCATAACCTTCTTGAACTAACTCAGGCGTTAAATTGCCATCCAAGCAAACAACCATACCATCTTGAGACTCAATGTCATAACCTTCTCTGCCTTTGTATGCCAAATCCACTTCATCTTTTTCCAATATAAACTTTCCAACTTTAATTTGTCCTGAATCAAGAATTTTAAAATGACCGGCTTTTGCATCACGAATTATACTTTGCACATCCTTCCCATATTTTGGACCTAAAAGGCGTGCTTTCGGCATTAATGCAAACTCTGCAATTTCACCAGCATTTTTCAATATACTCAAGGATTTTACATTGAGCTCTTCAAGGATTACTTTCTCTTCCAAAACTTCCGGATTAACAGAGTGAGGTAATCCAACAGTTATCTTTGACAAAGGTTGACGCACCTTTATTTTTCGCTTAGCGCGCGCCGCATGCCCCAGATTCACAATTGTACGAGTCAGCCTCATTTCTTCATCTAGGTCAGGACTTATAAGATTATCATCGTAAGATGGCCAATCACTTAAATGAACAGAATCTTCATCTGTTAAGTTCTGATACATTTCATCTGCCAAAAATGGCATAAAAGGAGCAATTAGCTTTGAAAGTTCTACCAGCACCTCATATAAAGTTTGATAAGCTTGCATCTTATCATCATCACTTCCCGACTTCCAAAAGCGTCTTCTACTTCTTCGTACATACCAATTTGATAAGTCATCAACAAACTCAATGATAGGACGTGTTGAGCGACTAAGATCATAATGATTCATTTGTTCGGTAACTTCTTTAATTAAGCCATTTAATCTCGATAAAATCCATTTATCCAATTTTTTCTCTGATGCCTTGTGACTTGCTGCAGGTTTAAATCTGTCAATACGCGCATATGTTATAAAAAATGCGTATGTATTCCATAAAGTAAGTGTGAACTTCTTCAAAAGTTCATCCACATGTCTTTCTGAAAAACGTACATCTTCCCCCATAGTTGCAGTTGAGCTGTATAAGAACATACGAACCGTATCCACTCCTTTTTCTTCAAAAAGTTTTTCAGGATCAGGGTAATTTTTCTTGCGTTTAGAGAGCTTTTCTCCATCTGCAGCTAAAATGGTTCCATTTACAATAACATTTTTAAATGCGGGCTTATCAAAAAGTATAGTTGCCAATACATGTAAAGTGTAAAACCAGCCTCGAGTTTGATCCAAACCTTCCGCTATAAAATCAGCTGGAAAATTTTCCTCAAAGAGCTCTTTGTTTTCAAATGGATAATGAAGTTGTGCATATGGCATTGCACCCGACTCAAACCAACAATCCAAAACTTCCAAAATACGTACCATAAGACCTTCACATTTAGTGCATGGCAACTTAATAGAATCAATATAAGGTCTGTGTAGATCCACTTTGCCGTCTCTTAAAGGCAATGAATTTGCCCTTTCTTTTAATGTCTTTATTGAATCAATACATTCTTTGTGTCCGCATAAATTGCACTCCCATATAGGCATGGGACAACCCCAAAAACGATTACGAGAAATGTTCCAGTCTCTTACATTCTCAAGCCAACGCCCAAAACGCCCATCTTTAATGTGAGATGGCTGCCAATTAATCTTTTTATTATTTTGAATGAGCTTGTCTTTTATTTCTTTTACAGATATAAACCATGCTTTTGTGGCATAATTGAGAAGAGGAGTATCACAACGCCAACAATGAGGGTAAGTATGACGATAATTCTCTTTAGAGAATAGTAGACCTTTATCCTGAAGGTATGCAGCGATATTATGATCTTGTCCTTTTACATATTTGCCGGCAAAAGCCGAAACCGCATCTGAAAAATGTCCGTCCATACTGACATTTAGTATGATAGGCAATCCATGACGGCGAGCCGACTCCATATCAACTTCACCAAAAGCACCGTTAATCGTTACTATACCGGTTCCATCTTCATCACTGACATAATCCGCATCCACCACAACATAACTTTGATCCGCACTTTTAACTTCTTCAGTATCATAAAATTCATCAAAAAGATGTTTGAACTTCTTTCCAAGTAAAGCATCTCCTTTAAATGAATCAATTATCTTATAATCTTTGTCTTTAAAGATTGCTTCAAGTCTGTTTTTTGCCAAAATATAATTTCCTTCTTTTGTCTCAAGCTCAAGATATTCAATCTCTTTAGACACAGCCAAGCCTGTAACCGTAAGTGAACTCCAAGGCGTTGTTGTCCAAGCTAAAAGATAGACTCCATGCTTCTCTTCCAATTCAAATTTCATGGTAATTGCAAGATCACTAACTTCTTTATAAGCTTGACTCACTTCAAAGTTTGAAAGAGGTGTAACGCAACGAGGGCATATATGCATTGCTTTGTAACCTTGGTAAATCATGGATTTATCCCAAATTTGCTTGAACACCCACCAAATGGACTCCATATAGTCCGCATCCAAAGTGGCATATCTATGCTCCATATCAACCCAACGCCCCATACGCTCAAACAAATGATCCCAATCTTCAGTATAGGTAAAAACACTTTTACGACATGCTTCATTAAAAGCCTCAATCCCCATTTCTTCAATATCTTTGCGTCCTCCCAAATTTAATTTTTTTTCAATTTCATACTCAACAGGCAGACCATGGCAATCCCATCCGTTTATACGTGGAACAGAAAGACCTTGCATGCTTTGATAGCGAGTTATAGCATCCTTTATTGAGCCAGCCAAAATATGACCATAATGTGCTTTCCCATTTGCAAAAGGAGGTCCATCATAAAAAATATATTTTTTATCTTCTTTGCGCAGTTCCAAGGAACGTTTGAAAATATTGTTTTCACGCCAATACTTCATTTGTTTGGCCTCAATTGCAGACATAGGGGTTTTAGAGTCAACTGGATTTAACATAAATCAAGAATTTAAAGATTCCACTAATTCAGGATCAATTGTGATCCTACTTTCTTCAGGCAGCTCTTGCCCCTGATATTTTGAAGAAGACTTTTCACCATACGGCACTTCTGCAGGCGAACTCATAGTTTCAAATGCAAGTTGACATACTCTCATGCCTGGATATAAGGCCACAGGCACATTATTTATGTTGCTTATTTCAAGAGTTATGGTGCCTTCAAATCCGGCATCAATAAAACCTGCAGTTGAATGTACAATGATTCCCAGCCTCCCCAAAGAGCTCCTACCCTCAACTCTTGCAACAATATCAAAAGGCAGTTTTACCTTTTCAAGTGTAACACCCAAAACAAAATCACCTGGATGCACAACAAAAGCTTCACCTGGATTTTCAATGGTATAGAGCTTTGTTAAATCTCCAAAAGAATCCATCTTGAGAGGGTCCAAAATAGCTACACAACTTTTTTTGTATACTTTGAAGTGCTTACCTAAACGAAAATCCCAACTTGAAGCGAAAATATTTTTTTCATGATCATTCATGGGTGAATTGACCACAATACGTCCTTCCTTAACCTGTCTCTTTATATCTCTATCTGAGAGAATCATGATTTAAATGCGATTAGCAAGACCAATGTAGCTGCTGGGGCTCAGATCAAGCAAGCGCTTTTTTGCACTGCTTGGAATATCTAAATTTTTCACAAAAGAATGGATTTTTTCTTTATTTATCTCTGAACCTCTTGTTAGTGCTTTAAGCTGCTCATAAGCATCTTTTGCACCATAGCGCCTCATGACTGTTTGAATAGCCTCAGCAAGTAAGGCCCAATTTTCTTCAAGATCTTTAACTATTCTATCTTCATTAACCTCTATTTTCTCAAGTCCTTTTTTTAAGCTCTTCATGCCAAGTAAAGTATAAGCCAGTGCAATTCCTATATTTCTTTGAACGGTGCTGTCTGTAAGATCTCTTTGTAATCTGGAAATCGGTAATTTATTAGATAAATGATTCAAAATTGCATTTGCAAGCCCTAAATTGCCTTCACTATTTTCAAAATCAATAGGATTCACCTTGTGTGGCATAGTGGAAGATCCCACCTCGCCTTTCACAATTTTTTGCTTAAAGTAAGATCGTGAAATGTATGACCAAAGATCCCTATTAAAATCAATTAAAATAACATTAATACGGCGCATACAATCATAAATTTCAGCTTGATAATCATGAGGTTCAATCTGAGTTGTATAAGCTTGCCATTTAAGATCCAAGCTTTCCACAAATCTTCTTGATGCCTTAAGCCAATCAATCTCAGGATACGCGACTATATGTGCATTGAAATTTCCGGTTGCTCCATTGATTTTCCCTAAAAAATCCATCTGTGACATTTGCTGAAATTGACGATAAAGACGTGCCGCAACATTTTTAAATTCTTTGCCTACAGTAGTGGGTGATGCGGCTTGCCCATGAGTATGAGACATCATTGCAATATCTTTAGTTTGCTCGGCAAAATCTTTTATCTGATTTAATATAAGCTCCAAAAAAGGCAATATAACTTTTACAACAGAGCCTTTTAGCATCTGAGCATAAGCAAGGTTGTTGATATCTTCTGAAGTACAGGCAAAATGTATGAATGGAATAAGATTATCTCGCTTGAGCGCCTCCAAAGCTTCTTGCAAAAAATATTCAACCGCTTTTACGTCATGGTTTGTCTTTGATTCAATATCTTTGATTTTATCTGCGAAATCAGGTTGAAATTCTTTGTAGAGTTTACGCAACGCTTTTATTTCTTTTTCATCCAAACTCTGGGTTCCTTCCAAATTCAAAATGTTTACAATGTAAATAAGCCACTCAACTTCCACTGCAATCCTACTTCTTATTAGTCCTGACTCAGAAAAAAATGGGCGCAGCTCATTAACTTTGTCTTTGTAACGACCCTCAAGTGGTGAAAGTGCATCAATCATTTAAATCAATATGGTCAGTAGTAAATCCGTGTTTAATTACTTTGATATGGTTTCTAACCTTTTTTGCTAAATCTTTATCAGTCAGACTTAAAATACGTACAACTGCTTGTGCTGCATTTTTTGGATCAACAACGCTAAGTACCGGTGTTTCACTTGGCATTTGTATGGTTGAATGAATATTTATCAAATAATCAGATTTATCACTGAAAGGCGGACACGCAATGACCGGACGATGTGAGTTGCCAGCTACAACACCGCTCAGAGCATTGGAGCGCCCTGCAATGGTTACAAATACTATTGACTCTTTCATCTCATTATATTTTTCAACGATTTCAAGCGTCACTTTAGGAGCTTTATGAGCTGATGCAACATATATTTTATATCTTATGCCGTAGTCCTCCAGAATTGAAGCTATCTTCTTGGCATGTGGAATATCCACTTTTGACCCTAAAATAAAAGGAACCATCATGTTTATGAAAAGTAAGGTGCTAAATTAGATTCTATACGACTCAGTACATCTCCCGGCTCGGCATGAAAGTTTTGCCCAGTAATCAATTCAAAAGCTTCAATGTATTTTTGAGCTGTTTGAATGCGTAGTTCATCTGAAATAGGAGGCACTTCTCCATCACCAATAAAGCCCTGCTCAGCCAATTTAAGCCTTAAAAATTCTTTATTTATGTTATCTGGCTCTTCTCCAGCAGCTAATTTCTCTTCGTAAGTGTCCGCCAGCCAAAATCGTGATGAGTCAGGAGTGTGAACTTCATCAATCAACATAATCTTTCCGTCTTTGTTGCGTCCGAATTCATACTTTGTGTCAACTAAAATTACTCCTTGTTTTGCTGCAATTTCAACCCCTCTGGCATATAATTTCCGAGTTGCATCTGCAAGAAAATCCCATTCTTGAGGAGTTAGCAGTCCTTGCTTTAAGATTTCATCCGGAGTGATGTTTTTGTCATGCTCACCTTGAACCGCTTTTGTTGAAGGTGTAATGATAGGTTCCTTTAATTTCATGTTTTTCTTCAAGCCTTCAGGCAGTATATTTCCACCCATTTCACGAACACCTCTCTCATAATTATACCATAATGAAGTTGAGGTTGAGCCTGTGATATACCCTCTTATAACCATCTCAACCATAAGAGGCTCACACTCCTCGCCAACAATAACATTTGGATCAGGATAATCTTTTACATAGTTCGGAAAAATATCTTTTGTCTCCTCAAACCAAAACCTTGTCAATTGGTTTAAAACTTGCCCTTTAAATGGAATTAGAGTGATTATTCTATCAAATGCTGACAATCTATCGCTTGTAATTAATATGCGCCTATCACCTTTTGTGTAATTGTCTCTGACTTTACCCTTATATAAGTTGCCAAGATTTTGAAAATCAGTGCCTTCCAAAACATAAGGTATTTGCTGAGCAATGACATTGGTGGATAGCATATTAAAAGTGTTAATTATTTTAAATTTAAAGGCAAAGTCTTTTTTGCTCAATAGATTCTTGAATACTTCCATCAGCAAATCTTTTTATAACATCCACCATACCTTTACACTCAAGAGCTTGCACCTTCTCTTTTAATGAAGTCGGCGTTTCATCACTTACAACCTTGCATTCGCTTTGCATCAAAATAAGCCCTCTATCCAAAGATTCATCCACTAAATGAATTGTCATTCCGCTTTTCTCAACACCAGACTTTAAAACTTCTCCATGCACGCTCATGTCCATTCCTCCTGCAAAATCCGGAAGCAAGGATGGATGTACATTTATGATCCTATCTCTGTAATTCTCTACAAATAATCCAGACAAAATACGCATATACCCAGCAAGTACAACAAGATCAACTTTAAGCTCTTTTAATTTTTCAAGCATCTCTCTGTCATATTCCACACGAGTCTTTCCTTGCGGATCAAAAAAAAATGTTTTATATCCTGCACTTTTAGCCCTCTTTAAAGCTAAGCTGTTTTTTTTATCAGTAAAAAGACCAACAAAAGTTATTCCTGGCATTCTACCCGACTTTAATTCATCCATAATAGCTTGCAAAACAGTCCCCCCGCTGGAGGATAGAACAGCGATTTTATAAGTCATGAAAATAATTAACAGCGTTTTTATAAATAATTTGTCCTGGACCTTCTTCCGGCAAATTCTTCCCTTCTGCAAGAAAAAGGGCTTTCTTCTGAGTCCAATCTGGAAGGTTCGTAAAAAAAAGTGCACGATCAGGGTGCGGCATAAGCCCGAAAATCCTTCCGCTAGGATCACAAATACCTGCAATGTCACGCAATGAGCCATTTGGATTTCTTCCTAAGTAGCGAAGTGCAACCAAGCCATCCTCTTCCAATTTATTCAAATTCTCTTCACTCATATAAAAGTGTCCTTCTCCATGACCTATTGGCAATTCCAACTCATCAATCCCCTTTGTAAATACACAAGGAGAATCCTCTATCTTAAGCTTCACCCACTCACACTGGTAACGCTGACTATCATTATGAATTAGAGCGGCTTGTCTGGTCCCATAATTTTCATCCAAAGCCGGAAGTAAGCCAAGCTGCACTAAAATTTGAAATCCGTTACAAATTCCAAAAGTAAGAGTATTCCGTTTTACGAATTTTAACAGCTCATCACCCAAATTATTTAAAATGCGATTAGCCATTGCCTTTCCAGCCCCAGTGTGGTCTCCATAAGAAAAGCCTCCGGGAAGAGCCAAGATATTGTAATCTTGCAAAGAACAAGACTTATCAATCAAGTCGTTTATATGTACTTCATCTACACGTTCTGCGCCCGCCAATATAAAACCTTGGCGCATCTCCTGCTCTCCATTTATACCATAACCCGACAATACAATTACTTTTGCTTCCATTTAATAGTTTAAAAAGGTTGAATGATAAGCCTCTGTGAGTGTTTTTAGATCCAAATTCACAAGCCCATCAATAATAAGCCTATCTCCACCAATCTTACCTATCTTAAGCGCATCTGGAAATAATTTTGTAAATTCTTTTTCTTTCCTTGAATGCAGACTTACAATAAAACGACTCTTACTTTCTGAAAAAAGCCATACATCTCGCCGTCCATTTGGAAGTTGAACTTTAGCACCTATCTGCCCAGCAATTGCAGATTTTGCAAGTGCAACTCCAATACCACCTTTGTCCACATGAATGACAGAGTTAAATATATTTGCCTGTGACGCAAGAAACATTCGTCTATAACGGTCACGTGCCGCATTTACATCAACAATGGGAACTTTCATGCCAATATAATCATGTTCAGCATAATATTCAGAAGCTCCAAGCTCATATTTTGTTTCACCAATTATAAAAATCAAATCACCCTCCAACTTAAAATCTAAAGAGTTGCTTTTCTCGGCATCCGGAATTACAGAGATAGTGGAAGCAAGAACAGTTGGAGGTATTGAAACCTTTACAGGGTTATTCTCAGCATCAAAACCTTTGAAATCATTAAACATTGAATCTTTCCCCGAAATGAAAGGTGTTTCATAAGCAGTTGCAATGTCGTAACAAGCCCTTGCAGCCTCTTTCAGCTCTCCTAAACGCTGCGCTTCATCCGAAGAGCACCAACAAAAATTATCCATGAGTGCCATATAATCTATATCTCCCCCAACCGCAACTGCTGCAGCCACCGCATCATCTAAAGAAGCCGCCGCCATTGCATAGGTGTCTATGTCGCTGTATCTTGGATTTATACCTTGAGATATAACTACAGCCTTTTTTGAGTTAAGTATGGGGCGTGTTACAGAGGCCGTTCCGTTCACCTCGCCACGTCCTTGCAAAGGCTTGATAACAGAACCTCCTTGTACTTCATGGTCATATTGGCGTGAAAGAAAAGAATAAGCTGCAATATTTTTACGTTTCAGCATCTTCAGAAGCAAATCATTCGCTTCAGTCAAATCATCCATTTCCGGCTCTTTGTGCAGAGCTTTAATATAAATGCTTTCTTGAGTCTCACGTGGGTATCCTTCATGCAAGAAATCCATTTCAAGCTCAAAAATAATCTCATCTTTATACTTCACAATACAGTACTTGGAATCCGTAAACCTGCCGACAACAGCCGCTTCAACATCACGACTTTGCATTAAGTCCATAAATTCGCCTATTTTATCTTCTGGGACGGCAAATGTCATTCTCTCTTGAGACTCACTTATCCAAATTTGCCAAGGTGACATGTTTGGATATTTCAGAGGAACCTTTTCAAGATCCACTATGCACCCTCCGCATTCACGAGCCATTTCCGAAATTGAGCAAGATATACCACCAGCACCACAGTCAGTTATACTTGTATAAAGTGAACGATCTCTAGCTTCTTTGACTATCAAGTCACTTAATTTTTTCTGAGTTATGGGGTCACCAATTTGAACCGCGGTTGCAGGACTTCCTGTATTCATTGCCTCAGATGAAAAAGTTGCACCATGAATCCCATCCATTCCAACTCTACCACCTGCGACAACAATAAAATCACCAGCTTTTGCAGATTTCTCAGCACTATTGCGTCCATCAGGCAAGATACGGGGTATCAGACCTATGGTACCAGCAAATACAAGGGGCTTACCACTGTAACGCTCATCAAAATAAAGAAAACCTTGAGGAGAAGGTATGCCGGATTCATTACCACCGTCTTTTACACCTCTAATTACACCATCCATTACTTGACGTGGCTGAAGAGCTGGATTTTTCTTATTCTTCTCTCTGAATAAAGAGACTTTTTTATCCGGATCCCCAAAACAAAACCCATAACGGTTAATAATAGGCTTTGCACCCAATCCGTAACCTAAAGCATCTCTATTAACCCCTACAATCCCTGTGATCGCACCCCCATAAGGCTCAAGAGCTGAAGGGCTATTATGAGTCTCAGCTTTATCTGTCACAACCCATTCATCATCAAATATTATGCCGCCTGAATTATCATTAAATACTGAAACACAAAAATCATTATCTCCTTTTTTCAGGCGAATTTCTCGAGTAGCTCTTTTGATATAGTACTTGAAAATACCATCCTTTATATCATCAATAGGGTTTGAAAATATTGTGTGCTTGCAATGCTCCGACCATGTCTGAGCAATTGCCTCTATTTCAATATCTTTAGCCTCTCTTTGTTTTGATTTGAAATAAGCTTGAATGGCCTTCATGTAGCTAGGCCTAAGGGCAAGAGGACCTCTAAAAACCCCTTTCTCATCTTTTACCCCCTTTCTACCAATTTCATTCAATTCCTCGTCAGATATTTTCAAGTTTACCTTGAGCGCTTTTGCATCAAAATCCAGATCAACTTTTGCTGTACGAATATCCATTCCTCCATCATTATCAAATTCCATTTTGGATTTAAAAATTTGACTTTGAATCAGAGGATTTGAAAATAAAGAAGCAATGGATGGTATGTCTTCTTTGCAAGCTCCGCTTAAATACAAAATTTGTGAAGAATAAACATCTTCTTCAGGATAAGAAAATTTAATCTTCAAAAGATCTTCAATTGACTCCCTCACAGTTCTACCCAAATTATCAGTAACCCCCGGCAAATAAGCTATCTCCACAGCCCAATCAAAACTTTCAGGTGCGAATGGCAAAGAAAAAGATGCAGATTCAACAATTGGATTTATTAAAGTATTTACAATCTTTTCTTTTTCTTCATTAGAGAAGTTTTTGCTTATTGTATACACATCTGCAACCTGAACCTTATCAACAGATCTAAAGCCAGCTTCATGAATTTTTTTTAAAAAAATATCCTCGCGAGAATCCTCAATCACGGGACGAATTTCAATTCGGAATGCCAAGCTCATTAAGGAGAATTATCAAGCGCTACCAATCTAGCAAAACTCTCTGAGAACATCAATTTAATTTAATGGGTAAATATTGCCTCAGTTAAATTGATTTAGAATATCTTAAAT
>WFTC01000001.1 GCA_015485665.1 Candidatus Altimarinota bacterium | reverse complement strand
TTGCAAATGTTTCCTGATGCCAAATTGGGCGTTGGCCCTGTAATAGAAAACGGCTTTTATTATGATTTTGAGCTTCCCCGTACTCTTATACCCGAAGATCTTGAAATTTTAGAGAAAAAAATGAAAGAAATTCAAAAAGAAGCTCAAGCCTTTAAACGAGTTGAAAGTACAGGAGAAAAAGTATTGGAGTTTTTAAAAGCTGCAAATCAGCCATTTAAAATTGAATTGGCGCAAGACTTTCTTGGTGAAGGGAAAGAACTAACACTTTATGAAAATCACAGGAAAAACGGTGAAATCGCATTTGTAGATCTTTGCAGAGGTGGGCATACAGATACAACAAAATCTATAGGCTACTTCAAACTTACGAAAATTGCGGGAGCTTACTGGAAAGGAGATGAAAAGCGACCTCAACTTCAAAGAATTTACGGTGTGCTTTTTGAAAGTAAAGAGGAGCTTAAAGCTCATCTGAAAATGCTTGAAGAAGCAAAAAAGAGAGACCACAGAAAACTTGGGAAAGAACTGAATTTATTTGCCTTTGATGATGAAATTGGACCTGGATTACCGCTTTGGCTTCCGGATGGTGCAATAATTGTGGAGGAAATTGAACGTTTGGCTAAAGAAACAGAACGCCGTTACGGTTATGCAAGGGTACGCTCTCCCCATATTGCAAAAGATAAACTCTACTTACGGTCAGGTCATCTGCCTTATTATGCGGACAGTATGTTTCCTCCAATGGCAATGGACAATGAAAGCTACTATTTAAAGGCTATGAATTGTCCACATCATCATAAGATTTTTGCCGCAAGACCAAAAAGTTATCGTGATCTTCCTGTTCGTTATGCGGAATATGGTCATTGTTACCGTTATGAAGACAGTGGCGCACTACTGGGACTGATGCGAGTACGCTCACTATGCATGAACGATGCACATATTTATTGCAGCGAAGAACAATTTGAAGATGAGTTTAAAGCAGTAATTGAAATGTATATGGAATACTTCAAACTCTTCGGTATTGAAAAATATCAAATGAGGCTAAGTAAACACTCTCCTGAAAAATTGGGGGTGAAATATGTTAATGAACCTGAACTATGGTTACAAACCGAACAGCAAGTGCGTGATGCTCTGGAATCAAGCAAAGTTCCGTATGTAGAAGTAGAAGACGAAGCTGCATTCTATGGACCAAAAATAGATGTACAAATATGGTCTGTCATAGGACGTGAATTTACTCTTGCAACAAATCAACTTGATTTTTCAGTTCCAAAAAAGTTTGCCTTAAGCTATACGGACAAAAATGGTAAAGCGAAAACACCTATATGCATTCATCGGGCACCGCTAAGCACACATGAACGCTTCATAGGATTTTTGATTGAGCATTTTGCAGGTGCTTTCCCCACTTGGTTGGCACCTCGACAAGTTGTAATTCTCACCCTTTCTGATAAATTTCAGGATTACGCCAAAAAGCTCTTTAGTAAGCTACATGCAGATGGTGTGCGTGTGGATATTGATGAAAGTAGTGAAAGTCTTGGAAAAAAAATCAGAAATGCCGAAAAGTCCAAAACTCCTTGGATTTTGGTTGTTGGAGAGAAAGAAGTTAATGCAAAAAGTGTATCGGCACGTAATTACCGAAGTAAAAAACAAGAGTCTTTAAGCTTTGAAGATTTCAGATCTAGGCTGCTTGTTGAAATTGGAAATCGCTCTCTTGAGACCGATTAGTTACTGAAAGATTCGGATAAAAAGAAATATCTTCTTTCAAAATTTTGTTTTCTTGAAAAAATTGTTCATTTTCAGATTTGATTTTGGCACTCAAGCTTTGCAAAGTTCCTCCTGAAATGCTTTGTTTAGCAATAACAGCGCCGATCAAACCCGCAATTTGTTCATACATTTTATCTGCTGTACTTGGTGGATTACCATCAAAATTATATTGGTACTTTTCTCTGGCTATTTGAACAACTCTTTCCACATCAGCAATGCTTGGCTCACCATGTTTGAAGATAATTGAAAAAAGTTCTTCATCCAATTGCATTATTATTTCTCTCGCTCTCAATGCATATCCGTAAGTAGTTTTATAGTGCTCATTCTTACCATCCCAATATATACCTTCAAAGAAATATCCTGAACGTGGCCCTTGTTTTTTTAAAGAGTCTGTCCAGCGAACCATTCGTCTGTTGTTATACATTCTATTGCTCATTACAGAATCCCATTTAATAAAAGCGGAAATGATATTGCTCAATTCTACTTTAGGATCAACTCCATCAAATTTACCTTCATTTTCATCCTCCATTTCATCCATTGTGGTTATCGTATTATGTAAAGCAAAAAGTTGAAACTGCGATGCATTATTCAATAACCACTCTTCAGCATGTGAACCATCCGCATGTACGGTAAGTAAATTTGTTACAGAGTTTTCTGAAGCATAAGAAAGGAATAAGGCCTGAAGATCAGAATCCATATTGCGACCTCCGGATATAACTTTGGCACAACGATTACGCACACGAGGATGATGCATAACAAATGTATGGAACCATCTCATAAATTTATGAGGGCATTTCATTGCTGCCAAAGTTTCAAAAGAATCAGGTGGAGGATCAATACTTGCCCATTTTTTTAATATCTCTGCATTGAACACTCCTTCATTGAAAATTTCCAAATAAGGAATGTCATTACTATGATTTGCATAAATTGCATGTAAACGCTCAAATGGTAAAAGCCCGCAATGTGCAGCTTGAATAAGAAAATATAGACCTGTTTCCGCAGGCTGTACAGCACCTTCCATAACACCAAGCTCTATAACATATTCAAATTTCTGAGGGTTTACCGTAGAATTGCCTCCTGATTGCCAATGTTCTTTAAGCATTTCAACAGCAACTTTTTGCAGCCCTCCCCGTGCACGTGACATATTTATCAATTCAGACTTGAATTTTTCTTTTCCGGAATTATAAGCAGATTGATTTTGTGCCTGCATATTTCTAAAAAAGTCCGCATCTCCGTAAATCGCATCCAGCGCTATTTCCAATGAACGGTAAAATTCAGTCTCTTTTGCATGATAAGTGGCTTCTTTTGTAAGATCAAAATGTACAATATTTTGAAAAGCGTTCAACTGTTTTAAAAAACGAGGATCAAACCAATTTACACGCCCTCTTTCAGCAAGCAACTGTATGCACGCTTTGAATTGATCTTGATTCCTAGCATTATGCAGCAATGAAATAACAGACATATCATCATTTGATTTATAGTCCTCTTGATAATGTGATACAGCTTCATTTTCAGCACGAGTTTGCAACTTATCCAAATCTCCCGGTATAACTGAAAAATGTGCAAATGGACCCCAATTCAAATGCTCCAAAGACTTAGTAATAACACTTCCAACTTTTCCAACTTTACGCTGCCTAGTTCTTTCAAAAGAACGTTTAAAAGACTCTCCTGCATTCTCTATCATTTTCCACACATCTAATGGAGACATCCAAACAACGCTGTAATCTATTCTACAGCTCGGCGTTGTTATTGGGCCTTCAATACTTTCATTTTGCAATCCTATAAGGGTTGTATCCAGATTATTTTCTACATCATCAATGAATCCGTCAATTGCAGCGTTAATTTGTCTTATTTCTTTTTTTATTCCATCTGCCAAAACATTGACTACATCAGGTGGTAAAAAACCTGAAAGCATAAGTTCCACTCTATCCTTCAAACCTTTAGGCATAGGCACATCACTACCATCTATACCTTTCACGCTTTTAGGAACATACTCTCCATCTTCATTTTTCTCCATAAAAGGATTTGGATCACTAAAATCGGTAGCTTTAAACTCATCCGCTTGCCTCAAATTCTTTTCATAACCTTCCTTAAGATCTTTTATCTTTTTAAGACGAGAAATACGTTCCGTATCATCCAATTCCGTACTGTTTTGAATTTCTCTCTCAATTTCAATCAATCGTGATAAAATTGCATTTATTTTATATATATAAATACCGTATGAAGATTCAAATTCCTTATTCTTGCGAGTATTTAACTGATCTAAATCCATACGAAGAGTGGAAATATCAACCTCATTATTGACTTCCGAAAGTGCAGAAATAAGCTCCCTCTCTTCACGAGAGAGTATATTTTTATAATTTTTCAACATCTGCAAGAGCTTATCCTCTTCACCAATAGGAATTTGCTTTTCTATTTCTTCCATCAAATGATTTTTACACTCTTGATAGATCGCTTTTTTATGTGCAGCATAATTTTTATAAATGTTTGGTGCACCTTCCCATTTTGCAGCAAGTTCATCATATTTTTCCATGTAAATTATAACATAAAGCTTATGTATTTTTTGAGTTTTTTCATTCAATTCTTGTTGAATTCTCTCATATGAATCATTGAATATTTCCACCATTTGTCTCCTTTGCTCACTCTCTTGTTCATTACGTATATTTCTCAATATGCTTTGATCAATATTCAAATTCAAGCTATCTACTTGCTCTTCCAATTGAGCAAATGATTCCGCAATTGCATCCACGCTTCTTGACCAAGGCAGATGCCCTGTATCAATTCCATCTGTACTTGATTCTAAATAACGCTTAATTCTTTCTATATAAGTCAAGCCTCCTCTTAAGAATTGATAATCATCAATACTTGCTTGAAGCTCTTCTTTGATATCATCATCCGGAAATAATTTAATGAATTCTCCAGCAGATTCAGGCTGTAAACCACTTTGAATTTCAGCATGAAAGCGTTCAGATGCGGTAACTTGTGGCACATCTGGCTCCGGAGAATGTAGAAAAAGCAATTTATCCTCTCCCAAGAAAGGATTTTTTGATGGAGAAATATATCTGATTTTATATTTTTCTATCATAGATATTAATTATTATTGTCCTCATTTTCATCACCATCTTCAGGTGCTTGTGGAGATTCTTGTGCTGGTGCTTGTGGAGATTCTTGTGCTGGTGCTGATGGAGATTCTTGTGCTGGTGCTTGTGCTTGTGGAGATTCTTGTGCTGGTGCTGGTGCTGGTGCTTGTGGTGCAGCGACTACACCATCTTCATCTGCTTGGTAAGTAGATCTGTTTAGCACTTCCTCTCTAAATCGTCTTGATGCTTGTTTCGCATCATCATCCATTTCAAATTTATCTTCATTGTTCTTTATCCAAGATGCCAAAGATGCCACATTTTTCGTACTCTTTACTTCATCAACTTTTTGCCTAAGTTCACTGATCAAAGCTCCTTGATTTTTAACTTTATTATTTCTGGCAATGTCTGAAAATTCACTTATAATCGCTTGTAAATCAGAGTCACTCAAAGAATCCTTGCCTTGCATTTGTGTGCGTAATCTAGTCAATTTATCGTCTGCATTCGCATTTGTAAAATTACGCTGAAATTTACTCCCGAACACCTTTCCGATTTTCTCATTTTGTGCTTCATCTTGACCATAACGAAAATTGTCAAAACGATTTTTACCTGCTTGAAACATATCCAATACGGAAATACGTTCCTTTGATATATTGCCTGTATCTTGATCAAAAACAGGAACAGGCATTCCGGCAGCTTGCAAAGGTAATTTTGCCAATCCCTTCCCTGCAGTTTCTCCAAGTCCCTTGATGGCATTTGTGGCGAAGCCAGCTAAGGTGTCGGAAGCAGCACCAAAAACTCCAACCCATACAACCACTACACTTGCCACTGAGATAAGTAGCTGTGAGATATCACTCACTCCCGAAAAAAGTACATTGTCAAAAATAATTGCTCCTCCACTAGCACCTCCAACTGAAGATGAGCTATTTCCAACAATACCGTCATATGCATCTATCATCACATAACCAACCGTCATTGCCACTCCGATAATAACTGGCGCCAATAAATGCTTAACAATTTTTTGAACCACATCACCTCCGCCTCCGAGCCATTCTTTTACTTGAGGGATAACAAAAATCAATACACCTATTGGAGAAAATGCCAATACCAACCATAAAACCACAACACGAGCCAATAACACCAAGCCCAAGGTAATGTAAGCAATCACCATTACCAATGTCATTAATACTGACAAACTGAAATTCTCAATAAGATCACCCAAATTATTTATTGCGTTTGCTTTCAATAAATTTTGAGAGTTTACAGCACCCATATTTACAGCCATAACCAATGCTATATTACTCTTATTCATTGAAGCGAAATATTCTGTTTCAGACTTTAAACTCAGTTTTTCAATATATTTTGTTTCATCCTCATCAGTTTCACAAAAAATTCTTGTAAATACAGGCGTATTTTCATCATCATAAGAGTAATATCCACCACTTTCAGGTACACAAAGATTCTTTGCCAAGGAATCACGTTGATCAGACATGTCAAAAGTGTCTACAAGCTCCGGAAGTGCAAAAACTGCAGTAGTTGCCACATTGGAAACATCAATTACGACTTTACCAGCTACAAAAGTAAAATTGACAATGATTAAACCTATTACAAGCTTAGGTAATGCGGTTTTCATTGCAAGATTACCTTCGCCGCCCCCGATTCCCAAAGTATTTGTAAGTGCAATAACCAGTAAATAAATAACAAAACAAATGTTCACAAGATCACGTATTTGAACCCAAATAGCCCATAATCTCTCTTCCATGCCTGGACCTGTGATTAAATCCACATCCATCAAATCTCCTATAAAAATAAGAAAAGGCCACATTAAAGATTGCAATAATCCAAGTGCAATATTCAATAAACTGCCTATTTCACGATAAGTCTCCACTTCAGATGAAGCATTCGCAGCATGTGCAAGATCAGGCATAAACATGAACAATGCAATTGATAGCATTATGATTCGCCTCTGCTTTGATGTATCAGAGGGAAATAATTTTTTCAGAATATTTTTTATTTTTTTAAACATGAAGACTTATTAACGTGTGATGATCCATGACATCAAAGTGCCCACAGTGCCTGAAGCAAACACAATAGCAAAAGTTGCAATCATTGCCCTATTTCTGGTTTTTTTATCTTTTCTGCGCCATGAATCAATGCGAGACTTATAATTCTCTTTTGCCTCAAAAGCAGCTGTAGCTTGTTTTTGCAATTTTGTTCTGGACTTTTCTTCTTTTAAACGAGCATGCAAATTAGCCTTTGCCGCTTGAAAGTTCGGCACCACCAAACCTGAAAATAAAGTTTCTTGTGGAACTTTGCCAGATATTGCCGCCTCGTCTTGTGCCGCTTTTACACTTAATGCAGCCATTGCAGCTTCACTTGCGGCAATTGCAGCTTGCTCAGCAGCTATAAGATTCGCATCATTTAGCATTAGACTTGCAGTGCCAGTTTTCAAAAAAGTTGTGCCTGTTTCTATTGAATAATCTCTAAATTTTTCTTCAATTATTTCATAAGCATATCCAAATCTATTCATGGAAATTTCCCTTTTTTCTCCTTGAGAATTTATGAATGTAAAAACCAACATTTTATTTAAATCTTGCTCCAAATCAACACTTACCGTGTAAAGTCCCATTTTTGGATGCACAATCTCAGCTTTAAAAATTGGTCCAGCCTCTATGCTTTGCACTAAAAAGTGTTGTTCTCTCAATTTTTCAGCAAATAATAATGCGCTTTGCTCATTGCAGATTTTTTCCCAATTTGCAGTCACCCCAGCACATGTGTCCGAAACAGTATAGCTGAGCGGATTTTCCATCTTTTCTAATTGATCACGCGTGATAATGCGATCAAAGCTTCCCGTTTTATCTTGTATACATAGAAATTGTCCTCGACTTACCTGCTTTGCAAACTTACGACTAAGCATTTGATTTGAAATTTGTTCAGCTGCAGCTTTACCTTTCCGTAAATTTTCAGATCGGATAAAGTCCGTGAAACTAAGTAAACGATCGTCAGCATCCATTTTTATTATCGCATCACCATATACAGCTGCCCATTTTTCATACATTTCCCTGTAACCTTCCTGCCAAGGTAATGAATCTATTGAAGCACCACGAAGCAAAGGTTTTAAAATATCTTTTTTGAAGGTCACCAAGCTGTCTATATTGTCCAAATAACTCATAATAAAGCTTTAGAAAGGTTATAAGTTTTCCATGTGCCATCTATCTTACGACTACGGCGAAGTTCATTCATATAATTCTTTTGTTGATTTTCACCCGGTCTATTAAGACCTTTTTCAAGAAAAAAACTGCGTGTCCATTTTGTAAAATGATCTTCAATATCTGCTTTACCTCTTAATCTAAAGCGCTTATCAAGTTTTTTATAATCTATACCAATGGCATCAAGTTTTATTTCAACTTCATGAAGAGGAATTCCTTTATTCAATTGGTCAAGTGTGGCTTTACGTACCTCAGGTATCAAATTGTAATAAAGCTCAGCAGTGCTAACATTATTAAGCAAATCATTGTCAAAAGCTCTAAATTTGCTATCTAATGCACCTTCTTCCATTTTATTTTTATCTTGAGCAATTTTTGATAAATATGTTCCTGGCTTTGGCCAAATACCAATATCACTCTTATCCATTTCAGCGGCAAGAGAGCCAGTTGCCAAAGCTGCCCATGTAACAGGATTGCGCATAAGTTTACCCGGCTGCTTCCAATTTGCCATAACCATAAGTCCCAGAGCGCCCGTGGCAATACTTTTCAAATAAAGTGAACCTAAGCCTGAATAACTGAGCTTGGCGGCAGCTTGATTTTTATTTCCAATAATAAAATTTGCTCTTTCCCTAATTTCTTTTTTAGCATTCGCCTGCATCTCTTGAACTTTACTCATGGATTCCCCCAGAATGAAATTCTTGACTTGTTTAAATGCTTCAATTCTGTCCGGATCTTGCTCATATGTCAGCTGCCTTTGAATATACTGTTCACCTTCGGCTGCCGATATAAAATCGCCCACAACCAAATGCATAATTGCAGCCGGACCTCCCGGTTTTGCAGTAATTATTTCAATCACTTTACGTTTTTCAGATGTATTTTTATTTAAATTCAATAAAAGTAAAGTAACTTCTCCCGTTCTTATATCTTTTGTTGATTCCGAGTAAATTTTTGTAAGAGAATCTCCACCCATAAGTCTGAGAAATTTATCAGCAATAATTTCCCTATCTTCAGGCTTTAGCTCATCTTTTAAAATTCTTTCAACAATAGCCGTATAATCACTTGGAATGTGACTTTCAATGCTTTTATAAAAAGCCAATACAACAGGATCCGGTAATGCCTCTTCTTTTGCACTCTCAAGCATAAGAGCCTTTTCATCAATACTCCAAAGCACTACTGCTGCACGTTGCCAAAATTCATCAACTTGAGTTTTATTGGCGATTTCGCCATTTTGGAAACTTCCCAAAACCGTACCGAAACGTTCCACAGCTTTTGTCATAGCACGTTTTGTGATGCGCATAAGCTCTTCTTCTTCATGAGCTTCTTTTATATTTCCAGATTCAAAGATTTTTTGCGCTTCCTCTGAAACTTTATCAATCAAGGTTTTTCCCCATTTATCCAGATTACCAAGATCATCAGCTCGTCTATCTTTCCTATCCCATTTGATAGAAAGAGGAACAGAATCTATTTCCAGATTTGTCATTTTCCCATGAAAATCTTTTCTGAGTTCCTTCAGATCAGATTCAAATCGTTCTTTGTTTGTAGGTAAAGACATCAATGTAAGCGTAAAAATCTAGTAAGCCAATCTATAAATGATATTGTTTTTCCTTCCCACTCCGGAACTTGTGTAAGCAGATATTGTCTAATCAAAACAGGACTCGCTCCCATCAAAGGAATAGCCAAGTGAGGATGAAGTTTATTATTGGTTCGTAAATGCAATTCATCCAAATGAGGAGGATTATGATGAATCCAAAACTGTTTAATCTCAGTATAAGGCAATTCAATGATGCCGAATTTAATACCCCAAGATGATAAAGAAACTTGAGTTAATTTAGGCTTTTTACGAGATTCCAATATGTAAACAAGAGGCAAAAGAAGAAAAACAAGTGCCATACTCCAAGAACCTGTAAAATAAGCATAAACAATTAGTCCAATGTCCAAAACAGACATTATTAGATACCACCTCCATCCTCTTTCATAACGAATGAATTCCGGAGCATTCCAGCCAAAAAGTGTATCTTCAAATGCATTTTTACCGATAGTACTTTTCTTTGCCATGAGTCTTTTTTATCTTTTTTATCTAATGATTTTAGCATATTTACAGTTTTTTTTCAATAGTCCGAGATTCAAACTTACGAAGCCTTTTTCTTTACATTCTCAATGAAATAATCAATGAGTATTTTTTATATTTTTCTGAAAAATATATTCACAAAAAGCCCAGCATATAGGTGGGGCTTTTTGTAAAAGTCATGTTTTAATATTTGCTTGTATAAGGCAACAGTGCCATTTCACGAGCAAGTTTAATTGCACGAGCCAAATTTCTTTGTTGTTTTAGAGTTACCCCTGTGTAGTAACGAGGTACAATCCTACCAAAAACGGAAAGATAGGCTCTAAGCAACTCAACATCCTTATAATCAATATAAGCTGGAAGAGGTGGCCTCTGTGTTTTTTGCTGTTTAACTTTTTTAGTCATAATATTTAAAGTTTTCAGAATTAAAACATATTATCATCATCTAAATTTGCACTGAGATCAGCTCCGGACCCCATATCTTCTTGTTCCTTATGTTTAACTTCCAAAGCTGGGGCTTGTGCAATATCTTCACTCATCATATTCGTAGAATCAGAATCAATATTGAAATCTTCTGCAAGATATTGATCATTATCTTCATCTCCTTTCTTTTCAAGAATAATCATATCTTGAAGTACAACCTCCGTTCTGAAACGCCTTGTACCGTCTTCCATATCCCAACTTCTCGTCTTCAAATAACCTTCAACATAAACAAGCATACCTTTTTTCAAATAGGTATTACATATTTCAGCCAACTTTGCCCATGCCACACACTCATGAAATTCGGCAGATGTGCGTTTTTCACCGTTACTCGTTGTCCATTGCCTGTTTGTCGCAAGACCAAAAGTGACGATGGCTTGTCCACTTGATGTGGTTTTAAGTTCGGGAACACGAGTTAAGTTCCCAATGAGAATCACTTTGTTAACACTTCGCATTTTTTTGCTAAGTTAAGAATAAAATTAAACATCAATATCTTTATCGTCAATGATGGCTTTAAGCTGCTCATCAAGCTTTTCTTTATCTTCTTCCGATGTGTCTTTATTGTCATCCAACTTTCCTCCTCCCGCAACTTTCTTACTTAATTCCTCAGCATGCTTACTAAGCTTAGCTCCGGCATCACCGGCTTTAGTTGTTTGCAGATCTTCATATCTAAGCAAAACGTAATCATCAGCAACCTTTTGAATGAGAGTTCTAAGAATACCATTCATAAGTGCAAGATCTTTTTTAAAGCCATTCATACCTGCAGGATCTCCAGTGAAGTTTAAAATGACGTAGTAACCTGAAGCACATCCTTTAATCTTATATGCAAGTTCACGGTTACCCCAAATATCTTCATCAACAATCTTATAACCATGCTCCGCAAGTCCATCTTTAACCTCCGATAAAACAGCATTAAGCTCTTTATTAGTTTGCTTAGGATTCAAGATTAACATGATTTCATACTTCATACTGTATGGGTTATACCTTCAGGTTACTGTCAGCCTGAAAGACAGAAATAAAAGCGAGCGGAGCTTAGCATGGGTTTGTTTTCAAAGCAAGTGATTTAGAAAATAATCCTGCGGCACCGCTCCGGGCCGCTTGGCCAAGTCTTTAATGCCCTAGGATTATTTTCTAAATCCAAGTGCACCGCTCCGGGCCGTACTCCAAAGTCCTTACTTAAACTGAGAAACATTGTCTGGAGAATTATTCATCTTTCAACTCTTTCAGTTCACTTAGAATATTGAGTGCCTCAAGAGGTGTCATATTCTCAGGCTGAATCTTTTTAAGACGCTCAAGAGCGGGGTGGGTTAATTTTCCTGATACCCTTGACTGCAACATAGAAGTGGAAAACAAATCCAATTGATTGTTTGGCACTTGCGCCCTTTGCAAAGCTTTTTTAGATTCCAATTGATGAAGTATTTCTCCAGCTCTTTCAGTTACCCAACTTGGTAATCCTGCCAGCTTGGCAACTTCAATTCCATAGCTTCTATGTACTCCACCATGTCTTATTTTATGCAAAAAAATCACACCTTTCTGTGTCTCTTCAACATCAATTGAAAAATTCTCCGCATATTTAAGCTTATCTGCAAGACAAATCAGCTCATGATAATGAGTAGCAAAAAGAGTAAATCCTTTTATACGATCATGCAGATATTCAAGCATTGACCAAGCTATGCTCAAACCATCATAAGTGCTTGTGCCACGCCCAACTTCATCCAATATAATAAGACTACGTGAGCTTGCATGATTTAAAATATTTGCAGACTCTTGCATCTCCACCATAAAAGTGGACTGCCCTCCCGCCAGATTATCACTGGCACCCACTCTAGTAAAAATACGGTCAAAAACCTGCATTTGAACGCGCTCGGCAGGTACAAAAGAGCCTATTTGCGACATAAGAGCTATTAGCGCAACTTGGCGCAAATAAGTGGATTTTCCACTCATATTCGGTCCAGTAATAAGTTTGATATTACACTCATCCTCAATGAGTTGAGTATCGTTTGCAACGAAACTCCCAGCAAAATTCATACGCTCAACTACAGGATGACGTCCGTTTACAATTACAAAGACTCGCTCTTTCACAAGCTCCGGACGGCAGTAATTCCCATTAATTGCGCATTGTGCAAAAGAAATAAGTACATCAAGCTCAGCTAAAACTTGTGCATTTGTTTGAATATCATGAATATACTCAAGAAGCTTATCTCGCAATAAAGTAAACAACTCATATTCCAAGTGTCGGATACGCTCTGAAGCATTTAGCACTTTTTCTTCATACTCTTTCAAAGCCGGTGTGATATAGCGTTCTGCAGAACTTAAAGTCTGTTTTCTTATATAACTTGCAGGAACTTTCTCATAATGCGACTTTCCAATCTCAATGTAATAGCCGAAAACTTTATTGTAACCTATTTTTAAAGAATTAATGCCTGTTCTTTCACGTTCTTTCATTTCAATATCCAAAAGTCCTTTTTTAGCATCTTTCATTATCACTTTTAGAGAGTCCAGCTCTTTATTGAAACCTTCTTTAAACAAAGATCCTTCAGTCAACTTAAGTGGAGGATCTTCAACAATTGCATTTAAAATATTGCTTGTAAGATCCGGAAGAGGGATTAGCTTTTCTCCCAAAGACAAAATTTGTCTTGAACGAGCGGAAAGAGCCAAGTTTTGTATTTCCGGAACTTTTTCCAAAGATATTGCCAAACTGCGCAAATCACGAGCATTTCCAAGCTTTGCAGATAAACGTGCCAAGACCCGCTCCAAATCTGTCAGATGTTTCAAATTTTCAATTAAATCATGACGAAGTTTGTCGTCTTTGACAAAATTGTCTACAGCGTCATGACGAGCTTTGATTTCCGTTGTTTTCAACAAGGGTTGAGCAATCCAGCGCCTTAATAAACGACCTCCCATTGATGTCTTTGTCTTATCTAAAACAGACAAAAGAGTGGTGTCTTTGCCTTGTCCTCTAAAACTTGAAAAAATCTCTAGATTGCGTACTGTGGCTTCATCCAAAAACATCCATCTTTCACGATGATAGCTTTGAATACGTTCAATGTGAGTTAACCCTTCTTTTTGTGTTTCCAACAAATAGTGAAGCAGCAAAGCCGCAGCCTGTGTTGCAAAAGGATGATTTGCCAATCCGAAACCTTCCAAATTACTTAACTGAAAATGTTTCCTTATAAAGCCTGCTCCATCTTCATAAAACTCACATGAAGATAATGTTGCCTGCGTTGTTTCCGCCAATAACGAACGAAATGATGGTTCATCATAATGATCTTGAGGTACAAGTAATTCAACAGGGTCAAGACGGACCAATTCAGCCTTTAAAACTTCCACACCTTGAAATTCTGAAGCATAAAACTGTCCGGTTGATAAATCGGCAAATGCCATGCCAAAATAATCTTTCCTCGGAAATAAAGCCATAACAAAGTGATTTGCCTTATTACTTAAAACTTGATCACTATAACTTGTGCCCGGCGTGACAACTCTAACAACTTGCCTCTTTACAATTCCCGGCAATGAAGGGTCAGATACTTGCTCACAAATTGCTACCTTCTTTCCAGCTTTTGTAAGTCTTGCGATGTAATTCTCTGCGGCATGATAAGGAACTCCACACATTGGAACGGCATTGTGATTTTTATTTCTAGAGGTAAGTGTAATATCCAGAATTTTTGAAGCTTCAAGTGCATCCCCTCCGAACATTTCGTAAAAATCCCCCAAACGAAATAGTAAAATAGCATCTTGATGTTTAGCTTTAATTTCTTGATATTGTCGCATCATGGGAGTTAGCTTTTCCATGAGAAAAATTTTGATATATTTTAAAGAGAGCTTATTCTAGGGCAAAAATTGATAAATTCGCAAAGAATGGACCTTGATCAAGTTCTGAAAAATAGGATTATCTTCAATTTCTTCGCTATTTCAATTAATGTGCAATCAAGCCCCCATAGTTAAACTGGATATAATGGCTCCCTCCTAAGGAGCAGTTCCAGGTTCGAGTCCTGGTGGGAGCACCAAAATCTGACTTTTTGGCGTTTTATTGACCCGCAGAATCTGCCAAAGTGAAAAGCATGTTGAAAATCTTTGCTTGTGCATTGGCTATATGAGCGTCTTCTATAATACATGCAACTTCATCCATGTAAGAAATGAATGCTATCTTATCGTCATAAATGTTTATGTCACTATCAAATCTTACACCTACATTCAAAATCTTATCTATACCATTACAAATATATTCATATCCTTCATATCCTCCTCCAATTATCCCTCGTTTATCTATCCCAAGATCAAATCGACACCTAAAGTGCTCATCAAAATATTCCCCCAAAGAACTATCCAATCCCCTTGCTATATCACATATAAATAAAAGCTCTCCTCCGGCACCAATTACATCTTCCATAACCCTCTTTACACCCTCCATACCGGTATATAAAGAAAAACAAGGACTCTCATATCCACCACCTACATCCATTAACATAGGCATTATCTCCCTAAATCTTAAAAGCTCCTCCTCTCTCTCCTTCAATCTCTTCTCCTCACAAAACAAAAAGCCTTCCAAACAAAGCGCTCTATAATACTTATAGCCTTTCCTTCTGATAACAGAAACTAAACCCCTACTCTTAAGCCTATCCAAAACAGTATAAACTGTACTCCTAGAATATCCACTCCTCCTAGCCAAACTGCTCGCAAGCGCCTCCCTTAAACAAAGCAATGCCGTGTACACCTTTGCCTCCTTAAGGGAAAATCCCAACTTCTGCAGGATTAAAAATGTCTGTTCGGCCTCTTTCACCTCTTTTATTGATGTCAATATCCAAATCAATGGAAGCTAATCAAATACTACTTCTATAGCACCTCTTAAGCAATTTCCCAGACCAATCACCCTGATTACGTCAACACTTTTTGCCACGACCAATAAAATCTTACACTACATTTCATTCAAAAAATAAACCAGTTATTACCTCCACTAAATCCACCTAAACTCTTTTCGACTTCACTATATAAATCATATAAATTACTCTTACTATGAAGGGCATTTTGTTTTATAATTCGGGGGATGGATTGATGGTTACCATTAAATTACTCAAATTGCAAGTATTTACTGTTTATCACATTCTACAACAGTAAAAACTAGACATTTGCAAAAACCTCTTGATATCATTGACATGGATTTGACTCAAGGTCTATTATGTTGTTGAATGCGCTTATTGCTATTGGTCTTTCAACTAAAGAAGCCTTGGTTTACATGATGCTCTTACGTAGAGGGTGTTCTCCGGTCAGCACACTGGCAAAACGTTTGAACATGAAGCGTGTAAGTATTTATGCAGTACTGGAATCATTAATGCAAAAAGGTTACGTAAATTATGAAAAAAAAGAGACATGTCGTTACTATTATGCAAATGATCCGATTTGCATTCTTGATGAATTGGAAAGAAATCATGCTCAACTTAAAATTAAGTTTGCAATAGCAAAAGAGTGTATCCATAGCTTGAGACTCTTTGCTTTTGACAAAAATCAAGAATCAAAACCCAAAGTCTCCAATCTGGAATTACATGACAGTAAAAATATCCCTCTTCATGATATTATGAACGAAGAGTCATGGTCTTTCTTGCAAAAATTACTTGAAAAACTTTTACTAAAGTCTGATGAATAAGCATATGTGCAGCAATGAAATACATTCATAACAAAATACGCTGCCCATGAACATGATGTGTAGATAGGGGTCTACGCTCTATTTCTTAGCACCAGTAATGTACTTGAAGTGTAAATACAGGAAAGCCTATAAAATATATTTTTGACATAGTTAAAAGAAAAATCAAGTTTAAAAGAATTGACGGTGAGCTTTTACTCACCTATATTGAGGATACACTCACCCATCAAAAATGATTACAGAAAAACAAGAGGCTGTGCTGAAATATATAGAATCTTATCAGCTAGGCTATGGCAAATCCCCCACCATCAGAGAAATGCGAGAGCATTTCGGCGTAAAAAGCGATAACAGCATTCTCAAACATTTGAAGGCTTTGGAAACAAAAGGCTATCTCTCAAAAGATGACACGCCAAGAGGAATCGCTCTTCTTAATTCCGTAAAAGAAAAGTTAAATGCTGCAAATAATCTCATTAAAATTCCTGTTTTAGGTACAATACCTGCGGGAGGACCGAGCTTGGCTGAAGAACATGTAATTGATTATTTTGAAGTCGGGAGTGATATGCTTAAAAAACCGCAAGGCTCCTTCGCATTGAGAGTAACAGGACTCAGTATGATCAATGCAGGTATCCTCGAAGGAGACTTTGTAATTGCAAATAGAGAAATGCGAGCAAAAGATGGAGACATTGTTATTGCTTTGATTGACGGCGAAAATACTGTGAAACGTTATCGCTGCAAAGAAGGAAAGATTTGGCTTCAAGCCGAAAACCCGGAATATTCAGATATACACGCCAATGAGTATCTACAAATACAAGGTGTTGTAACAACTGTAATCCGAATGTATTAATTTAACCCATATCCCTATGTTTAAACAAAGAGCGAAACGTAAGTTTCACGTCTCAACTGATCGTGTTTTCCTACTTGGAAAAACAAGTAAACTGCATGGCATTTTGCGGCGTTTTAAGCCATACACCAAACGTGCAGTTTATAGAAGCTCAGATAGCAATTTACTGGCTCTCTAAGCTTGAGGTATAAGCTTTACAAACTCCATTACTCCATCGGGCAAAGACTTCTTAGAAAGAGACACTTTCTCTTTGGCTTCCATTTCCGTTCGGCCGATCACCTTTAAAAACTCTTCACATCCTTTTATTTCCAAATTAGTGCTCCCATCAGAAAAATACATTGGTATCACTACACGTGGCTCTATTGATTCAACCACTGAATATGCTTTCCGCCCATCTAAAACAATATTACCACCAACCGGTACAAGCAGAACATCTATATCTCCAATATGATCCAAAAGTTCATCCGACAATTCATGACTTAACCCACTCAAATGACAAATTTTAATGCCATCAAGCATAAAAACGAAAATTATCACTTCTGCACCTTGAACTCCGCCTTCCTTTGCATGTTCTTTTGCACTGAAAGCTTCAATGTCTACTCCGGAAACTTCAAACTCTCCGGGCCAGTCAAGAACTTTCGCATCTTCAACAACTAAACGTTCACCTTCTTTCTCTGCAAGAATATCTCCATAGCTGACAACATCAGCCTTAAAAGAAGGTAATGATATACCTAAACCTGAATAAGGGTCTGAAATAATTTTTGCATCCTGCCCTTTCAAAGTAAAACAAGAATGTCCGTGCCAAATAATATCCATAAATAATTTAATTAAATCGAAGCAATCTTATCATAATTTCACCCGCGAAGGTAGAAATGCTATAATCCAAGCGATCTTAACCTAAATTCATGACTGCCATTACACAAGTACATGCACGACAAGTTCTGGACTCACGTGGAAACCCCACTGTTGAAGTTGAAGTTACAACAAAAGCGGGATTTGGTCGTGCAATTGTGCCAAGCGGTGCTTCTACAGGTGAGCACGAAGCTTGCGAACTGAGAGACGGCAATCCATCCATATTCAATGGGCTTTCAGTGATGAATGCGGTTAATAATGTTAATACAGAACTCTTTGAGAGAGTGAAAGGAATGGATGTGCAAGATTTAAAAACTTTAGATATGACAATGATTGAACTTGACGGCACTCCAAACAAATCCAGACTGGGAGCAAATGCAATCTTAGGTCTCTCCATGGCAGCTGCACATGCTGCTGCAAATGAGAAAAATATGATGCTGTGGGAGCATTTGAACCCTAAAGCATCAAGAATGCCTGTACCTATGATGAATGTAATAAACGGTGGATCCCATGCTGACAGCAGTGTTGATTTTCAAGAGTTTATGATTGTGCCGTTGGGAGCCGCCAGCTTTACTCAGGCGCTTCGTTTTGGAACTGAAACCTTTCATGCTTTGAAAAAACTCTTGAAAGAAGCGGGACATTCAACAAGTGTTGGTGATGAAGGCGGTTTTGCCCCGAATCTTGGCAGCAACGAAGAAGCTATGAATTTCCTTGTAGCAGCTATTGAAAGAGCCGGATATGTGCCAGGTAAAGATATCGCCATTGCTTTAGATCCCGCAGTAAGTGAAATGTTTGAAGGTGGAATGTACCATTTCAAACGAAGTGGAGGTGGCTGCAAAACAAGTGATGAAATGATAGAACTTTGGGAGAAATGGGTGCGTGATTATCCTATCGTTTCCATTGAAGATGGTCTTGATGAAAATGATTGGGAAGGATGGAAAAAATTCCATAAAGCACTTGGCAAAAAGATACAAATAGTGGGAGATGACTTTCTTGTTACAAATACAAAATTCCTCAGTAGGGCTATTTCGGAAGATGCAGCAAATGCAATCTTGATAAAAGTAAATCAAATAGGCAGCATGACGGAAGCTATGGATGCAATCCATATGGCTCATGATGCAAAATGGCGAGCAATTGTTTCACATCGTTCAGGTGAAACAGAAGATATAACGATTGCTGATCTTGTTGTCGCAATGGAGTGTGGTCAAATTAAAACAGGATCTTTATCAAGGACAGATAGGATTGCCAAATATAACCAACTTTTACGTATTGAAGAAGCTTTGGGCGACAAAGCTGTATATATAAACCCATTTAGCACTACAGAGTAATATAAGAAAGTCTATGCAATCACTTTATTAGGTGAGCCTAAACTTAATAAAGAAACCGGTCTTTCTTCCTGGCTATCAATGAGGATTTAAGTCACTGAGCCGCTAGTGGAGGAAAGGCCGGTTTTAAAGTAGAGACCATCCTACTTTTGTTTTTGTTTTTCATCTGCCTCACTTTGGAATGCTTTTTGGCCGGTCCAAGGCTGTTCTTTGTTGTGAAGCGAGAGAGACCTAAGTCTCAAATTCTCTTCACAGAACGGAGTTGAGAGCCATTAACTCTCGCGGGCAATGGGGTCATTCATCGCCATCGCAAAGCAGAAATTTATTTATGAATCCTTTATTAAGGTTTCATGTAATTATATCTGCCTATGCAGAATTTGCAAGTTTATTAATTAGACAAACTCATAAAAAGGTGCTCTTATACTATTATAGTAAAATGACATTCTCATACAGCAAGTAGTGAATATAAATCTCACAGTCATACTGTAAACTTGCATGCAACTTTAAAAAGGTGTTCAATTCGGATACTAGTTCAAAATTATGAGTCCATTTTCTCTATTTGATATTGCAGGTCCGATAATGGTCGGTCCTTCCAGCTCGCATACTGCCGGTGCTGCAAAGATAGGTCAGTTTGCAAGAGCTATTTTTGATGGAAAACCTGATGAAGTACACTTTCTCTTACATGGCTCTTTCGGTGATGTTTATAAAGGTCATGCCACAGACAAAGCACTTCTTGGTGGCATTATGCAATTCCCACCAAATGAACCAAAAATAAAAAAGTCCTTTGATATAGCAGATGAAATCGGCCTTAAATATAAATTTACAAAGGGTGATCTGGGAAGCGGTTTTCATCCTAATTCAGTCAAAATAAGATTACGCAACGAAAAGCGAGAAATGAGCGTGATTGCATCCTCTATCGGAGGTGGTAATATTGAGATAAATCGCATCAACGGATTTGATATAAGACTGACCGGCAATAGTACGGATAATTTTTTTACAATAATAATTGAAAATAAAAACCTACCTGGAATGCTTGCAAAAAGCACAGGATTTTTAGGTCAAAAAGGAATTCGCATAGTTAATATGCAAAGCTCTTATTTTGCGGGAGATAATAAAGTTCTTAGCGTTTTGAGCCTTGAAAAAGAACTTGCTCTTGATGAAATAATGGAATTGGAATCTAAAGAAGGTATTGTTTTTGTTCGAGCTCTTAAAAAAATAAGCCGATGAACTCTTTTATATTTAGAAACAGTGAAGAACTTCTAAAACTTTGCAAAGAACATGATTCTCCAATTTGGGAGATTATGCTCCGTTATGAAATGCAAATTTCTTCAAAAAAGAGAGAGCCTATAATGAGTAAACTTTTGGAGAGATTGGATGTAATTTTTAATGGAATCAATGCATCAATTGAAAAACCTGAAGTATCTCCAAGTAAAATGGCTGGAGAAAGCACAGCGTTTTTGGTGAAACATATAAATGAATTTGATAAATATGCTGATTCTCTACTTCTTAATGAAGCTGCAATTCGTGCAATGCTCGGTGCCATTGCAACAGGTGAAAATAATGCACGCATGGGAGTGATTTTAGCATTCCCAACAGCCGGTGCCGCCGGCGTACTTCCTGGGGTTATGTATGGAGCAAAATACAAATTTTCTCTTTCAAAAAAGGAATTGATTAACATGATGCTTACAGCTTCCGCAATAGGCGTGATTATTGCAAATACCGCCACGCTTTCAGGTGCAGCTGGTGGCTGTCAAGCTGAAGTTGGCTCCGCAAGTGCAATGGCTGCTGCGGCACTGACCGAAGTACGTGGAGCTTCACCTGAAACAACATTGCAAGCTGCAGCACTTGCATTGAAAAACATGATAGGTCTTGCCTGCGATCCGATTGGAGGTCTTGTGGAAGTGCCTTGCATTAAAAGAAACGGTATAGCTGCTGTTTTCAGCATGTCTGCTTCAGATATGGCTTTTATGGGAATTAAAAGTTTTGTGCCTTTTGATGAGGTTGTGCGTGCTATGCGAGAAGTTGGAGATATGATGAGCCCAAGAATCAAAGAAACTGCACTTGGCGGTTTGGCCACCACTCCAACAGGACAAAAAGTTGCAAAAAGAATGGGACTCTTGAAAATCGGTGAAAATCCATGTACAAAGTAGAACACTTAACCTTATTATATGCCAACTGTAAAAAATATAACTACCGGTCAAAGCGCTCAATGCAATGAAGGAGATAAATTCCAAGATGTATCTGATACGAACGGACTTGGTATTCCCTTTGGTTGCGCCAGTGGAATGTGCGGAACATGTCTTGTTCAAATAAAGTCGGGGCAAGACAAGCTTACTCCTGTTACAGAAGTTGAAGAATTCACTCTTGAATCACATCCTTTTGCTGATGAAAACAGTAGACTTGCTTGTCAGTGCCAAATCAATGGAGATGTGGAGTTTGAGCAGCCCTAAAAGTTGAACGAGCTGTATCTTCCATGCTGACTCGGTTATTTCGTATGTTCAAATTATTGTTTAAACTGACAAATTTTCCGGCTGGTATATCTATATCAATCAGAGTGCCTGAAGCAATCATTGTATTGGAGCCTATTTTTATTCCCGGCATTAAACTTGCATTGACACCTACACGTATATTATCACCCAATATTGGTCCAAGCTTGTTGCGCTTTGAACTTAATATCTCTTTTTCATCCAGTCTGAGATTGGCGCAAATTGCACCCGCTCCAAAGCTGTTATTGTTACCCATGACGGTATCACCAATATAATTACTGTGAAACCATACATCATCACCAATAAAAGATCTTGCAATTTCCGTTCCAAATCCAAGCACACAATTTTCACCCAAAATTGATTGACGAAGCAAGCTCTGATTGGCGATAACCGTATTTTTTCCAACATAAACAGGACCTTGAATGATGGCATGATCAAAGATTTTTACACCTTCTTCAATGTAAATTTTCCCTTTTAATATAGCTGTGGATGCAATCTCAGCTGATGGATGTATGAAAGCTTGCATTTTATCTAAGAAAAAAGGCATTAAATCCAAAACATGCCAAGGAAATTTTACAGGCTGCCAGAATTTTTCATAAATAACAGCTTCAAAGACTTGTTTTTTCATAAGACTTGCCAATGCCTGTTCATAACGGTCGTCTTTATCTGTACTGATGGATTGAATTGCACTTATTAAGCTAGATGGCTTCATAAAAAAATGCAGAACTATATTCACTAAATTTGAAGGTTCATTGCCTTCACCCGGCTTTTCAATAATATCAACAATGCGACCCTCTTCCACTTTTAAATAACCTCCAGGGAAATATGTATCCATTTGACGAGCCAAAATATAGGCATCAGCACCTGATTTACGAGCTTTGAGCATATCTGAATAAGCTAAAACATCTACAATATCATTGCCTGAGACTATCATAAGAGCATCATCCAAATATGGCGCTGCTGCTAAAATAGCTCCCGCCATGCCTTCATCAAGGTCATCCTGCCGAATAACAAGAGCTCCGTATGTTTTTGCTATTTGCTCCACCTTTTTAAGGTTGTGAACACCTGCCGCTATTAAAACATCATTAAAACCTGCTTCGTGCAAAGATTCCAATTGAAACTCCAATAAAGTTTTTCCGCAAAATTTAAGAAAATTCTTATCCTCAATGGGTTTGGCTCTTTTACTGCGCCCCGCAGCAAGCAATAATGCTTTCATATTTTATTAATAATATAAGAATTGAATTTAAGTCAGCACTTCTGCTAGTCTAGCAGAATCAATCGCTTCTTGAATCTCCAATGCAATGCGTTCACCATAGCTCATTGGTCTTCTCCAAAGATAAGTTGTGTGTGGAGTGAAGCGTGTCCCGGGGGAGCCCGGAATGCGCATTGAAACATCAAAAACTACCATTTCTTCTTTGCCCTGCTCCGAAACATAGGCACCCTGTAATGCGAAAGGACCTATTATGCCCGGCTTGCATTCTTTCTTGCTGATTGCAAGAAACTTCTCTCCCAAGAGAAACATTTTTTCAATTATGGATTCTTTTGTGGTGCAAGCAATGTGTCCATTTTCCACCATTGAAGGTTGAAAACCTTTATTTAAAAGCTGCATTTGCTCCACTGCGCTCAATCTCAAAAATCCATCCAAATTGCTTTGCCTTCTAGTGTCTGTACCCATAATTTCCAATTCATCATTCAAAACGGAATAAAAATAATTAAAATTTATTTGAGGTCCTATTACATATTCTTCAATGGTCGCATTATTGACAAATTCAGGATTACGTTTTTCCCTCTCTTTGAAATAATCTTCAGAGGAAGTTATAAGAAAAAAATCACGTTCATAAGAACGCTCTTCTTCCGCAGCCTTAACAAGAAGAGGTAGGCCTTGATTGGTTAAAAAATGCTTATCCAAACTATCTTTTAAAATTTCATCACTGATGTCACTTCCGCCGGAACGAATAATTTTTGGTGTTCTTATGCCGGCTTTTGCAAGCAATTCATATTGATTTCCCGGAACATCTCTCTCCTCCAAACGGAGCATCTTTCTTGTTCCGAAAATAGGTACTTTAAAATTCTCCTCAACTTCCTTAAAGTCATCAAAATAAACCCAAAAATACCTATTATGAATAAAAATTGCATTCATTTCTCTTAGCTTTTTTTGATTCTCTTCCCGCAATACATCTGAAAATTTATCCAAAAGCATAACTTCATCAATACAACCTTTTTCACCTCTGGTACGAAAATATTTCAAATAAGTAAGCTCTCTACCTTTTTGGCATACAGCCAAAGTGCGAAAGCCCATTCTTTTGGCTCCTTCACATATATCCAAAGCGCTGTGCCCTCCAAGTACTGCGATTGTTAGATTTTCTCTATCGTATCCGGCAAGAATGTTTGAAATGTCCATTTTGAATTTGTTATCCAAGTAAATCTTCCAAACGACCTTCTTCAATCCCCTGCCTTATCTCACGAGCAATTCTTCTTCCGGTTGACATAGGTATATTGTAACGAAGCCAAGAATAAGGGGATCCATGAGTATAAGGATTTGTACCTGCAACTATACGCGCAGATATCTCAAAAACACGGAAATTAAGCTGTGGATCTATTATTCCTTCTAGACAAAATGGACCATAAAGACCTTTTGGAACTCCTTCAAGTGATTTTGAAGCTTCTATAACCTGCTCACCTATATGGAAAAACATTGGCAATAAAGATTCCCTGACAACCACAGGAATATTTCCTGTAATCGTATAGCTGGTGTGAAGGTCCGCATCAAGCTGATCGCGAGCTGCAATTCGTCCTATGGAATCAGCATTAGATTCATATCTCTTATCAAAACTCATTATTTCCAATTCACCACTAAGAGGAGAATAGAAATAATGCACATACATCGGCACTCCAACTACATATTCTTGAATTACATAATCATCTTGATTTGGAAACTCTTTAATTTTTTCATGAAATTCCTCCGGAGTATGAGCAATGAAATAACCAAAACCTCCACCTGCACCATGAAATTTAATAATAACAGGTCTATCTATTTCAGAAGAATCTCTAAAAACTTTTGGTACATTAACTCCGGCTTTCTTTAACCATTCTCGCTCAATTTCTCTGTTAGATTCCCATCTTAAAATGCCTTTGGATCCGAAATACATGGCTTTCATTTCCGCAGTAATACGATCAGCCCCAACATAACTTACAAAAGACCCGTGGGGAATCACAACAGCCTGCTGCTCTATCAAACGCTCCTCAATACGAAAATAATCTTGGTAGTCGGAAATCTCTATAATCTCATCAGCAACACCGTAACTTTCATAAACACGACGTGATTTTTGCGAGCAAATTACTATGCTTTTCAAACCTTCATCTTGAGCTCCCTTTAGAATCTGAAGAGCGGTATGACTCCCCAAGGTTGCAATTGCGTATTTTGAAATATCGTTCATATTGAATTTTCCAAGATTCTATCAAGTTTAGCATTTTATTTCAATACAAGTAGAGTTAACAGGGCTATAAACATTAAATACATACCGAAAATTCTAAGTGAATGTTGTTTTAAGTAAGTCATAAGCCATTTCACTGCAAAAAATCCTGCAAGGAAAGAACTTAAGAAGCCTGTGAATAAAATTTCCAAATTTATAGGCGCACTTTCAATATCTAAAGCTGTGAGCAAACCTGCACCTGCAATTGCTATTGATCCGAGCAGAAAAGAAAATCTGGCAGCCTCTTCACGCTTCATTCCAAGCAGCGTTCCGGCAAAAATAGTTGATCCGCTTCTTGAAACTCCCGGAATAATTGCAAATGCTTGAGCAAGACCTATTAAAAGCACATTTTTTATATTGAGTTTTGAATCTTTAGCTTTAAAAGAAAGTGACTCTGAAATGAAAAATAAAAATCCTGTAATAAGCATCATTATGCTAACTGCAAAAGCACTTCTAAATATGGAATCAATAAAGTCTTCCAAAAAGAATCCAACTAAAACAGCCGGTATGCTTCCCAAAATTAACCATGGAAAGCGTCTTGCATCTAAAAGGTCTTTTCTAAAATAAATAAGAATTGCCAATAAGGTGCCAACATGCACAGTCACATCAAAGCTTTTCAAGCTTGACACTTCAAGTTTAAGTATACTTTCCACTAAAATCAAATGACCTGATGAAGAAATTGGTAAAAATTCAGTTATCCCCTGAATAATCCCCAAAATGACAGCTTCAGCCAATGACATTAAATATGTTTTTAATCAATGTTTAAAACTTCTTATTCCGGTAAATACCATTGCTATACCCAATTCATCTGCTTTGGCAATTACAGCTTCATCTCTAATGGATCCACCTGGCTGAATAATTGCACTCACACCTGCACTATTTGCTTCTTCTACAGCATCAGGGAAAGGGAAGAAAGCATCTGAAGCTAAAACAGAACCTTTTACAGAGTCTCCTCCTTTACGACGAGCTATTATCACACTGTCCACTCTGGACATTTGACCGGCACCTATTCCGGTTACCACACAACCACCTTTGTCATGCTGTTTAGCAAAAACAACCGCATTTGATTTAACATGTTTGACCAATATACGAGCAAAGAGCAGGGCTTCCATCTGTTCATCATCTGGCTGAATTTTCGTGACAACTTTTATATCTTCTTGACTGACAACATACTGATCTGCTGTCTGAACAAGTATGCCTCCAGCTACAGATTTAATATCACGTAAATTCGGATTTTTTCTTAACTCTCCCGTCTCAATCAGTCTAAGATTTTTCTTTTTAGAAAAAAGTTCCAAAGCTGCAGGATGAAAACTTGTAGCAACAACAATTTCCACAAAAAGTTTATTTTCAATAATGTATCTTGCTATGTTTTCCGTACACTCTCTATTTAAAGCAATAATACAGCCAAAAGCTGAAAGAGGATCAACTGCATATGCAAGCTTGAAAGCATCATCAATGCAGGATGCCGTGGCAGCGCCGCAAGGATTGGTGTGCTTAATTACAGATGCACCTGGCAATGTAAAATCTTTCACAAGCTCAAGAGCCCCATTTATGTCTATAATGTTATTATAAGATAACTGTTTTCCTTGCAGAACTTTTGCATTGCTTACATTTGGAAAATTATCTGCTGGATCTCTGAAGAAAGCTGCCTTTTGATGTGGATTTTCTCCATAACGTAAAGTCATTACCTTCTCATAATTAAGATCCAAAAGTTCTGGCGCTTCTCCATGATAACTAAGGTAATTTGCAATGGCTTTATCATATTTTCCAGTCTTCTCAAAAGCTGCAATTGCTAATTTACGGCGAGTCTTAAAAGTTACAGCCTTAAATTCATCCAAATCTTTCATCACCAATTCATAATCACTAATTGATGTGAGCGCCGTAACCCACTTGAAATTCTTAGCCGCACTGCGAAGCATGCTGGGACCGCCAATATCAATTTGTTCTATCGCTTCCTCTTCACTCACCCCGTCTTTTGCAATTGTTTCCTTGAAAGGATAAAGATTTATAACCACCATATCTATTGCTTTAATGCCCTTTGCATTAGCAAGTTCATCATCTTCTCCACGTCGCATCAATAAGCCACCATGTATGAAAGGGTGTAAAGTCTTAACACGACCTCCCATCATTTCCGGAAAACCCGTGTATTGAGATACTTCCGTAACAGGCAAACCGGCTTCTTGCAAAACTCGTGCAGTACCTCCTGTAGATAATAATTCGGCACCATGTTCATGCAACTTTCTGGCAAGAGGAATGATTTTGCTTTTATCAGAAACGCTTAAAAGTGCTCGCCGAACGGGCTGCAGGTCTTCAATTTGAGATTTCATAATGCCAGATTAGAGTCCGAGGCGGATTTTAGACATGATTTTACGGTAAATCAAGACCTCCTTTAGTCCAAGGATGGCATCTTATAATACGCCATGCAGCTTTAACACACCCTTTTATAACCCCATATTTGCCAATTGCATCATGAGCATATTGAGAACAAGTTGGTCTAAAAGGACAATAGCCACCCGGAAATTTATAGCTAACCCAAGAATGATCAGGTGAAATCGTCTTCTGATAAATACGAATTAAAAATTGGAAAATAGTTTTCATAAAAAACTGTTTGTAAAGCTCTACCACACACCCATCACACTTGGAGAAAGTTTAGTTCCATTGAATCTAAGTTCAAAATGAGTGTGAATTCCGGTTACACCATATACCCGTCCAGTATTACCCATCTTTGCAATTACTTGACCTTGCTCAACATAATCTCCAACATTCACATAAACAATCTCTGTATGCGCATATAAAGTTTGATATCCGTTACCATGATCTATAATCACATAATTTCCATAACCTCCATTCCAAGCTCCATTACTTGCAGTAACAACTGTACCTGATGCAGCCGCTAAAACAGGTGGCCTGCTTCTATCTGCAACATCATAGGCATAATGTGAAGCACTGTAACCTTGAGTTATAACACCCGGCACAGGACGAATCCAGCCTTCCGCACTTGGTGTGATATTGTATTGTGTTACAGCTGGAAGAGAATGGTCCACCTCAGTTGTATCAGCTTGAGAAGTGCTAGGTGGAGCTGCCGCGATGTAAGTATTAACACTCTGTGGTAAAGATCCATCAACAATGAATATTTCCTTTCCGGCAACCAAGTCATTATCACCATCTATCCCGTTAAACATTTTTGTTTCTTCAAGCTTCCCGTCATATTTTTCCATAAGTTCAAGCAAGGAATCTCCTGATTCCACTTTGATGTAAACACCGTCTTTTGGTGGAATCTGTAATTCTTGTCCAGGCTTTAATTTGTCCGTATTTGCAATGGCATCGTTTTCAAAACGCAATGAATCCACGGAAAGACCATATCTGTATGCAATTAAAGAAAGTGTATCTCCAGGTTGTACTTCATAAACCACACGCTCAATCCTATCCATATCGTATACCGCCTCTCCTTCCAGCGGCATATTTTTAATCAAATATCCATCTTCATTTGTCAAATAATTTTCAATATCAAGAGCCAAAGAATCATATTGAGCACCAACACCTTCACCTCCAAGATAAGCGGCACTACTTATATTCACTGAATTTAAAATAAGTAAGCCCAAGCTCCACAAAACCATTTGCGTATAAAGGCGTTTTGGAGCAGGCAAATGATCCAGTGGATGCATAAAATGCGACAATTTCTTTCTGGAAGGGCGCAAAAAATGCAAAATTCTTTTCAAAGCACGCTTCGTATGGAACCAGATTTTACCCAGCTTGCTTTGATATTGTCCTTCATAGAGCTTCTCGTGTCGCTCTTTTTTTGCATCTAAATTTACCTTTGTCATATGGAAAAGACTGCCACAAGCCTTGCCCATGGTCAAGTCTGAGGTTATGCTACCCTTATGACACGGATTCATATTCTCAATGATGAGCTTATAAGCCAAATTGCAGCCGGTGAAGTTATAGAAAGACCGGCTTCGGCTCTAAAAGAAATACTGGAAAACAGTTTAGATGCCGGCTCTACTCAAATAAGCATTGAAGTTGAAAATGGAGGTCTTAAACAGATACGAGTAGTGGATAACGGATGCGGAATTTCTTTTGAAGATGCGCCTATGGCCTTTGAAAGACATGCCACCAGCAAACTGAGTTCTTTGAATGATTTGTTCCAAATTAAAAGCTTGGGATTCAGAGGTGAGGCTCTTGCAAGCATTGCAAGCATTGCAAATGTTGAATTATTTTCCCGTCAAGAGGGAAAGCGCACCGGTGTGCATTACATTATTGATGGAGGGAAAATGAAAGTCCATGAAATAAGTGGCTGTCCTAAAGGTACAGATATAAGTGTACGAGGACTTTTTAAACATACTCCGGCTCGCCGTAAATATATGAAAAGTGAATCAAGAGAATATTTACATATATTGAAAATGATCTCTCACATGGCATTGGCTCATCCACAAGTTGGATTCAGGCTTATGAAAGATGCTTCAAAAGTCTTTGACTTGCCAAGCCAGACACTGGAGGAAAGAATTCGCAGCTTGTATGGTGGAGACACTTTACAAGCATTGATACCTGTCAGATACCATCAATCCAATTTGATAATCAAAGGCTTTGTTGGCAAACCTGAACTTGCACGGCGATCCAAAAAATATCAATTTATTTTCTTAAACGGTCGTTGCATTGAAAGTAGACTGATAAACCATGCCGTAAAAGAAGCCTTTCATTCTTTACTCATGCACGAGAAATATCCTTGGTTCCTATTGAACATTTACATGGATCCTCAACTGCTTGATGTAAATGTTCATCCAAGAAAAACTGAGGTTAAATTTGTAAATCAACAAGAAATGTATAGAGCCGTGAGAGGTTCTTTGTATCATGCGCTGCAAAGCAATTCATTAAGCCCATCTATGAATCTTTTGGAAAGTTCGGCTAATACTTTCACTTCACAAAGATATTTTCAAAGTAAGCCAAATTTGCAACTTGCTTTAGATAAAGATATGGCATCGGAAAATATTTTTACAATTGGTGATATGAAAATCCGCCCCATAGCTCAAGTTGCACTCAGTTACATTGTTGCTGAAAGTGAAGAAGGAATGGTTTTAATAGATCAACATGCTGCACATGAACGCATACGTTATGCAAGGCTGATGGAAGCTCTGGAAAAAGAAAGTCCACTTAAACAAAGTTTGTTTACTCCTTTGGAAATAGATATGGGTATTGAAGCAATAAAACTCATTGAAGAATATGGAGATACACTCAGTAAAATTGGCTTTGAAATTGAATCTTTTGGCGAAAAAAGTTTTATTCTCAGAGCCGTGCCGGCGGGACTCGGCAAAGGTAAGCCGGAATCACTTCTGAAAGATATACTTACAGATATTGCTGAAACATGGAAACAAAATCACAGTAAAAATTTAAAAGAATTTCTACTGACTTTTACCGCATGCAGAGGGGCTATTAAATTCGGAGATACTTTAAGTTTAATTCAAATGCAGGCTCTTGTAAGAGACATGGAAAATACCAGTCATTGTGAACATTGTCCGCATGGACGTCCAGCTATGATTAAACTGAGCTTTGACCAACTGGAAAGTCTTTTTAAACGGAAAAATTTCTGATGATATTTTTCTTATTTAAACAATAGAGTAATGTCTATATCATTGTTGAAAGGTCCGCTTAAAACATAATCTGCATCTGCTTGAATCTCAGTTGCAAAAGGATAAGCAGACAACATCATACGATTTGGCGCATATACTTTTTTAGTATAAGTCACATTTTTCAATCCGGGCTGCTTGTAAAGCTTGAAATTATATTCATCAAAATCTTCTCCTATTTTCCATGGTAGAGCAAAAAATACTGTAAAAGATTTACTTTCCCCTGGAGGAACTCTCATTTCAGTATAGTAATAAGACAAATCCATGGACTCGTCATAATAAAATTGAAGGTCATCTTTCAAAAGCCCCTTTGCCTCCAAAAAGCGCACTCCTTCAGGCAAATATAAGCGTATACCGGTTTCATTTATATCATCACCCATTATATTCCAAAGGCCTTCATTCCACATAGTAAATCCATAGCCCTCCATTGTAGATTTAATCCAAGCACGAGTGGCTTCAGTAAAATTATGTTTACGCTCAATGTTTACTGCAAGCACCATAGATCCGTCATCCATCAGGTAAGTATCATGGTTTATTGTGCTTTCAATATAACGATCCGTTTTGTTTCCACCTATGTTTGTGAATACCGGCATGAAAAAATCATCTTCAAGCTCACCAAGTTTTTGCACAGATCCATCAACACCCATGGACTCAATAAACTTTTGAATCTTTGGATCTTTGTGATAAATCAAAATTTGTTTTTTTCTCATTTGCTCTAAAAGAACACGTCCTACATCCATTCTGACATCTTCACTTAAAGCTCTATCCTTAAATGCATTCAAAACTTCTTCAAGAATCGCTTTCGGCGAAGAATCTCCATAAACTTTCGCCTCCACCAAAGTACTTAAAACAATTGGAAATGTTTCAGCAGAAATGGCTTTGTCAATATTTGGCACCTTTAAATCACCGCTTACTTCCATTAAAGCTTGAGCAGCTGACAAATTGACAGCAATCACACCATCTACACCGGGACCTCCTTCTTTATCCAAAAAATCCATAGCAAATTTTGCCGAGCTTGGAAAATCAACGGAAATATTGCTGTCTCTAAGCCTCCATTGCTCAGTGAGTTGACGTAATTCATGAATAGGCACTTTTACATCTTCAAAGTAACGATTATCAAAATCATATACATCATTGAATTCCAAATTGGTCAGCCGTCCATCATTGAGTTCGGCAATTGCAAAACTGCCTATAAATCCTCCACCCGGTCGCATTTCATCATTATTTTGAAATAAGATCAAATAATGCTGAGGCAGATCACCTCCCAAAAAACTTAAAACCGGATCCCTCGCCTCCATCCAAAGGTCAAATATGGCTGAAGCTTCTTCAAAGCTCTTGCGAAACTCAATAAATGAATCTTGATAAGGAGTATTTCCTAAATCAACATCTGCAAGTAAAGAATTAATTATGGAAATGCCTTCCGCTGCCGGACTTATGTGTTCATCACTTACCAATTTTATATAATCTGTAAGTGAAGATTCTTCCGGTAAATTTTCAAGCATTTGTCTGGCTTCCGATGCATGAGCTCCGATCTCCGTGAATAGATATCCTGCATCCAAAAGAGCTCTTATACTTTTAATTTCATTCGGCTCTTTAAGCCAAGATGATGAATGTGCCAAAAGAGGCGCGGCTTCTTCTTCCACTTGAGCCAAAAGACTGGCAGCTTTATCAAAAAGATATAGGTCTGCGCCATCCTCTCCAGATATAAATGCTCGCCCTGCATCTTGCATGGTAGTAAAAGCTTCTCCAGCCAGAGCTAAAGTCTCTCCTCCAGCCTGTTTACCCAAAAACATTAGCTGCCCCATATTGAGCAATATAATTATTAGTAAAGCAGCAGCAATCATAGGTAAACGTCCAAGCCCTTGTTTAGATTCTGACCACTCTCCTACAATACAAATTTTTTCTTGAGATTGAGCCGCTTTAATTTCTTCTTTTAAGTTCAAGTTGACATGCTCCGCAGCTTTATGTTTTTTTTCTCTGTCAAGAGTTTTCAGATTTAACAAATACTGAGACAAAGTCGGAAACTTTTCTTCCTCTTGCCCCCCTTCAGGTCCGATTTCAAGTTTGATGGGCTTATCCATTTAAAATACAAAGTGAGATCTGAAGTAAAAACCGTCATCAAAAATTTTTACACCGGCGGTCAATGATCCTTCTCTTTTGAAGAGCGTAGACATTATAGGTGATTTTTGAAGTATAGTCATGTCTAGACTCAAACTTTGTTGACCACCACTTAAAAGAGGTACTTGCTCTTCCATTTTGCTTCTGTCTTGACTATATCGCAAGCTGTCCAAAATTGAAAAAAAGTCATCTTTATTTTGTGAAAGTAATATTATATCTTGCATTGCCGCAAAATAAATTTTGCCCTCTTTCGATTCAAGCAAATAATATTCATCGTCATAGTAAGTTTTTATTTCCGGTCTTAGATTTGGATCTTTACTTGTAAAATAAGAAACAATTTCATCTTTCAAGCCGAGAGTCAAATCTGACTTTGGATCATCAACTTCCAAAATCCATAAAAAACCTCCGTCACTTTTCCATGAAAGTGTCTGCTCGCCATCCAATAAAGAAGTGTAATTTTTAAATATCGCTTCCAAATTATCAGGAAGATCCAAATCAGGAAGATTATCCATCAATGATAATATAAAACTTCCGGCTTCCACACCAGACCACTTCAAAGCCGAGTCTTGTGGTATTAAAGATGCAATTTTAGATTGCAAAGTAAAATTCGGTCTGAAAAGCGCATCTCCTTTCAAGAGAGATTTATCTACTGCAAGAAAAGATTCTGCATCCCATTCTCCAAGTTTCATCTTAATGGAAATTCCAAAAGTTGGGAAGACTTCCGGAAGATACTCACTAAGTAAAGTCATTGAATTTCGCTCCATATTTTTAAAATTTATATAGGCGAAAAAATCTCCTTTGTATGGCAAACGAGAACGCACATTTATGTAAGAACTTTCAGATTCCAATCCAGATTCCAAACTTGAAAGCGCATTACCGGATCCAAATACCAAAAAATCTCCACGATATGTAAAACATTTGAAAAATTCTTCATCATAACAACTGATATTTCCATTTTTTATAAATTTTTCACCTTCAAGCAAGGTAGATTCCATAAAATTATCGGCCTGTGAAATGGAGCGTGTTTCAATGAAACCCACAATTTCGTTATTAAGCCATGCAAGCGCAATATCTCTTTTGAACCATTTTAAAGTTAGTGGATCTTGATCAAAAAAATCTTGCCAATAAAAATTGGGCATATCAGAAATTGAACTTGCAATATATTTTTGCGTATTCACCACAAAAAAAGCTTGAGTATTTTCAGGCAGATACTCTGCAAGATTGGACAATGAGTTTATGCGAGAAAAAAAGGCAAGAGCAACAAAAGAAAAAGCTGCCAGAAAAGATAATAAAAATACAGTCTCTGAAAGAAAGGTGTAAAACCGCTTTGGAAATGAAGATATTGAGTGCGACATAATCTCAATGAAGCGTGTCTTGACTATGCCAGAAGCGGACAAATTCAGCCAGAGTTTGTCCATCTTGCCGGCTCATGATAAAATTTGATCCCTTTCAATAAGTTTTCATGAAAGCATCTGAAATAAGAAAAGCTTATATTAACTTCTTCACGAAGAAGCACAATCATGCAGCTATCTTAGGCGCAAGCTTGATTCCGGAAAACGATCCCACGGTTTTATTTACAACTGCGGGAATGCACCCTTTAGTGCCGTATTTAATGGGAGAAAAACACCCTGAAGGAAAGCGCCTTGTCAATGTCCAAAAATGTGTGCGCACCGGAGACATTGATGAAGTTGGAGATAAAACTCATCTTACATTCTTTGAGATGCTTGGAAACTGGTCTTTGGGAGACTATTTCAAAGAAGAAGCAATTAAAATGTCTTATGAATTTTTAACAAATTCAACTGAATCGGGAGGTTTGGGCTTGGATCCGGACAGATTAGCCGTAACTGTTTTCAAAGGAGATGAAGACTCACCTTATGATGAAGAGTCGGCAAAAATTTGGGAGTCACTTGGTTTTGTAAGAAATGAAGATGCTTGGGAGAATCAAAAAAGACGTATTTTTTCTTATAATAAAAAAGAAAATTGGTGGGGTCCTGCCGGACTTACAGGACCATGCGGACCCGATTCGGAAATTTTTTACTATAATTCAGATGAAATAGATAAAATGTGGGACACCGAACCCGCAGATGATGATACTCCTTGGGTGGAAATATGGAACGATGTATTTATGCAGTTTTATAAAAATAAAGAGGGAAGTTTTGAAGAATTAAAACAAAAAAATGTTGATACCGGCATGGGGCTTGAGCGCATAACCGCAATTTTACAGGGCAAAGACTCTGCATATGAAACAGAGCTGTTTCGTCCGGCAATGGAAAGAATTTGTGAATTGCAGTCGGTATCAAATCTCATAAGTGAACGTGTCATTGCGGACCATATCAGAAGTGCCACTTTCATTATTGGAGATGAGCGTGGCGTAACTCCCGCTAATACAGATCAAGCTTATGTGCTGAGAAAACTTATTCGCAGAGCAATTCGCCATGGACGTAAACTCGGCATTAAAGAAGCTTTCACAGCTCAAATTGCCGGCATTTACATTAAAATTTATTCTGAAATGTATCCTGAACTGAAAAAGAATGAAAAGCGTATTATTGAAGCTCTTGAGAAAGAAGAAACTAAATTTCAAAAATCCTTGATAAGTGGTGAAGCGGAAATAGATCGTGATATTGAAAGAATTGCAGAAGCTCTGAATCGCCTATCAAATTCATCAAAATTACTTGAATTGGAAATGAGTTTAAACGCCGTTTCTCAAATAATTGCGGAAAAAGATGCTCTTAAAGTGTTCAATCAAAACTTGCGACCTTTAATTGCCCAAATGAGGGCGCAATATAAAGCAAAAGCTTCTAACATGGAATTGGATGTGAAAGATACAGTTAGAAAAATGGCAAGACAACTGCAAGAAAAAGCTTGGTCTTTGCGTGGAGAAAGAGCATTTTATTATTTTGAAACACATGGCTTCCCCTTTGAGATGACTAAGGAAATTTTAGAAGAAAAAGGAATAAAGGTAGATGAAATAGCCTTCAATAAGGCTTTTGAAAAACATCAAGAAAAATCAAGAGCGGGAGCCAAAGCTAAGTTTAAAGGAGGCTTGGCTGACCATAGCGAAGCAAGTAAAAAACTACACACAGCCACACATTTGATGCTGGAGGCTTTACGGCGCGTGCTTGGACCTCATGTTGAACAAAAAGGTTCAAATATCACAGCAAAGCGTTTGCGCTTTGACTTTAATCATGAACAAAAACTTACACAGGAAGAAATTGAAAAAATTGAAAATATAGTAAATAAAGCTATTGCCGCAGACTATCCTGTAAGCTTTAAAGAGATGAGCGTGCAAGAAGCACGTGACCTAAAAGCAACAGGGATTTTTATTGACAAATATGAAGGAGAACTCAAAGGTAAAGTAAAAGTTTATTTCATTGGAGATTTCTCAAAAGAAATTTGTGGTGGTCCTCATGTTGAACATACCGGTCAACTTGGCAAAAGTTTTAAAATCATAAAAGAACAATCCAGTTCCGCCGGTATTAGAAGAATTAAAGCAGTTCTGGATTGCTAAGCCAATTCGCCAAATATCTCTATACCTTTTGTGTGAGTTATTTTGACGGGCACAATTCGCCCCAACAAAGTACGTCCCGATTTGAACTTTACTTCTTTGAAAGAATCTGTTCTGCCACTGCAAGTCTCGCCTATCTGCGTATTCACCAAAACATTAAGAGTTTGACCTACAAGTGACTGTGCTTTGCCGGCAGCTATATTCATCATTAAGTCATTAAGCTTATGCCATCTACGCGCTTTTTCATCCGGAGGAACATCATCTTTAAGCTTTTTCTCTGAATAAGTTCCTTTTCTTGGAGAATAACGGGCCAAATAGCACCAATCCCATTGTAAACGCCTATACATTTCATAAGTACGTTCAAATTCTTCTTCCGTCTCACCACAAAAGCCAACAATAATATCCGTAGAAATAGCAACTCTAGGTATGGCGCTACGTATTTTGCTAAGTATTTCAATATATTCTTCCATTGTATAATTGCGATTCATGCGTCTTAAAGTACGATTATCTCCGGATTGAACTGGCATATGAAAATAAGGACACAAAGTTTCACACTCAGCCATTGCTGCAATTATATCATCATGGAAATCTCTCGGATGAGGTGAAGTAAATCTAAGTCGTTTAAGACCTTTATCCTTTAATTTGTCCACTTCACGAAGTAAGGCTGCAAAAGGATTCATTTTAAAGTCATTGAATTTACCAGATTTACGGTCATTAAAACTCAAGCCATAAGTATTCACGGTTTGCCCTACCAATGTAATTTCAAGCGCACCCTCTTCCACATGTTTTCTGCACTCATCCAATATCTCATTAAAATCACGACTATATTCTCTGCCTCTTGTGTAGGGTACTATGCAATAAGTGCAAAACTTATCGCAACCTGTCATGACCGGCACAAAAACAGAATAATTCGCTTCTTTACGAGGTGCGATTTTAAAATAATTTTCCAAAGTTCCATCGTCCAAATTGTCTTTAAACTCTAAATCTGCGTCAATTTTGGAGATAAAAATCGGAAGCTTTGCTACATCTTCAATCCGAAAAGCAATGTCAACTTCCGGCATTCTGCGAAGCAATTCATCTTTTTTAGCCATATCATTTTTGGTGGAACTTTTTTTAACCATACATCCCGTAATTGCAAAAATGATTTTTGGATTTTGTTCACGAAGCTCAAGAAGTTTAGGGCGCAATCCGAGCACTCTATCTTCAGCTTTCTGACGTACGGAGCAAGTATTGAAAGCCAAAAAATCCGCTTCTTGCAGTTCACTTGCCTTTTCATAACCCAATCTCTCCAAAACACTTGCCAAACGCTCGGAATCAGAAGTGTTCATCTGACAGCCGTAAGTTTGAATGAAATATTTCATAACCTTAGATTCGGATCTTGAAAATAACAGAGGCTAAAGAATAGGGAAAGCTATTTTTCAGGCTTAAAAAGTAATCATACTCAGCCTTCCATTCTTTTCTTGCAAGATCTATTGTCTCATTCATCTTCAGAATATTTTTTTCCGCTTCAAGATAATTTATATCATAAATGTCATTTTCTTGAATAAATGTGTTCAGTTTCTCTTCAAAAGATTCTTCTTCTTTTAAACTGAGAGCTTCCTCGGTATGAAATCGCTTTCTTGCTTCCAAAAGTTCATGCCATTTTGTCCCCACTTCCGCATTACTGCGAAAACTTTCAAGCAAATAAGGTACCATATCTCTCCTCTTTTGATAATCACGACGCAGAAGTTCATCACGGCGTTGAAAAGAGCGCAAATGACTGATCAATATTTGACGTGCCCACATAAGCCAAATAAAAAGTAGTAATAAAATGGCGATTAGAAGAAGAAGAAAATTTTCCATTAAACTTTAAAGGTTGATTGAGAATTTGTATGATTTAAAGGGCTTGGAGATTCAAATTTTTCTTTATCCAGATACTTATCTCTCAAGTCAAGAATGTTCCTTGCGGTTTCATAAGGGCGACTTACATTATGAATTTCAAAAACTATATGCTGAGCCGCAGTCTGCATGCGCAAAGTACCATATTTAAACAAATGACCGAAAAATCCTTTTTCAATACCTACCACATCTTGCACTTGTGCAATGCTTGTTTCTGAGATCTCCCTATGAAACAAATCTACTTGATCATGAGAAAGTATACGTTCATTCGTAACAATAATCACATCCAATTCTTCATTAAGCCATTTAACATAAATCATTACCAAGGCCATAAGGCAATAAACCCAAAATATCATGAGTCCCAATAAAAAATTCTTCATATTACTTGGTAGACCCCCTTCATAATAAAGCATACTTCCAAGTAAAGCAGCTGCAAAAGGAACTATAGCGAAAATGAGAAACATCATCGCCACTTTCACATCAATTATCCAGTGCTTACGAACCAGCACTTGAATTTCTTCACCTTTCTTTTGCCCCGGAAATTTTAATTTTCTTTTCATCGCAAATTTTCAAGTAAAATATTCACCGATTTTTTCCAACTATAATTTCCGGCGGCCTTGAATTGACTTTGAATTATATCTTCTCTGTGTCTGCGTATATATTTTATTGCTTTCAACAAAGATGGTCCATCCGGATTTTTTAAAAGCAGTGCTTTCCCGTGAGAAACCTCACAATTAACCGGTAAATCCCTTGCAATAACCGGACATCCAACAGACATTGCTTGCAAAAGAGGCATGTTAAAACCTTCACTGTCTGAAAAATGCACTAAAGCAAAGGCGGAACTTAAAATGGAATAAATTTGCCTATCTGTGAGTGTTCCCATGCGAGTCACGCCTTCACAATCCGGTACTTGAGGGTAATAAATAGATCTGTGATGCGCTTCACCAAGTAAAATCAGTCCTGTTTCAGGTTGATTCTTCCTTACAAAACTAAAAGCTTTTATAAGTGAAGGTACTTGTTTGTGCAGAGCATAACCTCCCAAATAAACAAGATCTTTTTTATGATCTGTATTGTTTAGTTCTTTAGGTATCTCTACGGCATTTGGCAGCAAAATTGCAGATGGAATATTTAAATCTTTTCTTGTCGCATCACTAACACAAAACAGCTTATCCATATTTACCAAAGTATGTTTTGAAGCTCTATGATAATTAGATTTCAAAAATCCTTTCATATAGCGCTTATCAGTCCATAAAATGGTATCATGCACAGTCATGGCTCTGAGAGATGACGAATGCTCGGGAAGTGGACAAGGGTAAGGGTAAAGTTCCCACTGCAGTCTTTGCTTGGAAAAAAAACGGGGGACTTGATAACGCTCCCAATACCATTTTTTCAAAGAAGCATGAAAGAGCCACCACTTTGGCCGTATAACTTTAATCCAATGCTTTGGAATTCCAATATGATTCATTGGCATAGGTACCGGAATAACAGCTTGCACATTTGGACGCCTTGCAATTTCCCTTAAAAGCCCCAAGCAGTGTTTGCCTATTCCTGTATGAGGCTGCGCCAGAAACCATCCTTGTATGCCCAGTTTCATGAAGCTAAGATATGGACTTATGAAAGTAAATTCTCATGGTTTGAGCTTAGCAAATTTATTCATTCACTCCCAGCAATATCTGAGCAATATGTTTAGCAACATAAGATTCCTTTACATGATCATTGCGTTTTGGAAGCAAAATAAGCTGCGACAAAGCGGACTTTTCTTCATCCGCAACTTGCATAAAATTGTATTTACAAGCCATATACTTTGCATTTTCAATTTGATCTCCTCGGCTGCTCTCCAAGCCTAAAGGGTAAAGCAAGCAAGGTATTTTTAAAGCTTCCAATTCAGCCAAAGTATTTGCACCCGCACGTGACAAAGCGTGGGTTGCAATTGCGTATAAATGGGCAATTTCTTCATAAACAAAGCCACAAGACCAATAATGTTCTTCTTTTGAGTCTTTTGCGTGTCTTGCACCCGTAATATGAATTACGTCAAAAGTTTCCATCAATTTTTCTTTTTCTTCTTTGATGATTTGATTGATTTGAGCCGATCCGCTACTACCACCCATTACCAAAAGTACAGGTCTTTCCCCTGAAAAGCCTGTTATCTGCATTCCCAGTTCTTTATCACCCTTGATAATTTCTTCACGAATCGGACTGCCGCAAACCTCCACCTTGTCTTTGTAAGATTTAAGCTCCGCCTCCACGCTTTGATATGCTAACAATATCTTTGTTGCAAAAGGAGCTGAAATGCGTGTTGTTAAACCCAAAATGGCATCTGATTCATGAATAATTATTGGCACTTTATTTAAATAGGCAGCCAATACAAGCGGCAAAGCTACAAAACCTCCTTTACTGAAAAGTACATCGGCTTGCATTTTTCTTAAAAGGACCATTGCTTGAAACAAGCTTATTGGCAGCTTGAAAAAATCAATAAAATTTTGCAAGGAAAAATAGCGTCTTAACTTTGCGGATGTTATACCTTTAAATGGCAATGCATGCCTCTCTACAAGTCTGCGCTCCATTCCGGAGTTGGAACCTATATAACTTATTTTTACTTCAGGATTTAATTCAGCTATAGCGTCTGCGATAGCGAGGTTGGGAACGACGTGTCCGGCGGTGCCGCCCCCCGTCAGAACGATATGCATATGTTTTGGTAAATTGAGAAATATTCAGAAGAACTCCGATCGCCGCCAAAGTTGTTAGCATGGATGAGCCTCCATAACTCATGAAAGGCAATGTTACTCCTGTAATCGGAGCAAGTGCAGTGTTTACCATTATATTAAGGAAAGCTTGAGCTGAAATCCAGCTGCTTATGCCGGATGCAGTAAGCATTGCAAATTTATTTGGAGCGTGACTTGCAATTTGAAAGCCTCTGTACGCTATTAAAAAATACAATAATACGATTAATGTTGTACGGAAAAATCCTAATTCTTCAGCTGAAGCTGCAAAAATAAAATCATCTGATGCCTGAGGCAGCCAATATGATTTCTGTATGCCTTGAGTCAATCCCTTACCCCAAAATCCTCCTGACCCTATTGCAATATTGGCTTGACGAGTCTGCCAACAATCTTCTTCCGTACATTCAGGACTTGGGTTTAAATAAGCATTTATTCTTTTGCGAATATGAGGTTGAGTACTCACAGCGATCATGATTAAAAAAAGCACAATACTTCCACCTACAAGAAAATGTTTCAATGGTGCTTCCGCTAAAAAATATATCACAACGGCAATTACAACCATAACCAAAGCGGATCCGAAATCAGGCTGCAATACAACCAATCCTATAATACTTCCGGCAATCATTGTGAACTTTAAAAAACCTTCCTTCCAATCTTCAAGCTGAGCCTTTGAAATTTTCTCTGAAAAGAGATAACTCAAATAAAGAATCATTGCGAATTTGCCAATCTCCGATGGTTGAAGTGAATTTACAAAAGGAACACCCGGTAAATTGATCCAACTGGTTGCAAAAGTATTGTTGTCATCACCTCCGAAAAGTACAAAAGTCAAAAGCGCCACTCCAACTCCAAAAATAAGTGGTGATATATTCTTCCAAAAACGATAATTAATCTTCCATGTAAACAGCATGGTAATCAGTCCCAAAGCAACACGCACAACATGATTTTTCAAAATCAAATAACAATCTACAGTAGCATCTCCACAGTCCGGATAAGCTAAATCCGGTGCGGAAATGCGAATTGACTTAGGCACGCCTATACTTGTGATCATAACAATGCCTATCATTAAAAGAGCCAATACGGCTAACAGAAGTATATGATCATATTTTTTTGGACGGGATCTAGCCATAGAATATCTCAAAAGACGCTCTCATACTATAGGTTTATGTTTTTGTTTTCTATGTTTTCTCTGCGTCCCCACCAATTAAGTTACTTAATATAAACGGGAAAACACTCCAAAGTGTGGCACGCAGCTCTTCTCCTTCGGCAAGATCAAAAGTATTAACAATTGTATTTGTTAATTTAAGAAGATCATCTCTACTCAAGACTGATAGGGCATCCATGAATCTTTCGAACTGATTGTTCTTTGTACTTGCATTGTAAGCCCGTAAAACATCGGGCTTAAATTCTTTCCATACATTCTCCAGTTCCATTATTTCTCCAACTGTTGGCTTCTTTATATTACTTGGCAGTAATGTACTTGGCAGGAATGCCCTAAATCCAGCCAAAGTGACAGCATTCTTTGTATTGTCCACAATTGCCTCTCTAACACCTTCACTAACTTCATTCAAAGCATCACTAACGTTAGAAGGAATTTCTTTCATACCATTTATCGCACCATTGATTCCTCCTACAGCAAATCCTACAACAGATAAAGGAGGTGCCAAAGCAGCAGCAGCAAGTACTCGCACCACCTTACGAGCCATATGTTTTGGCCATGTATGTTCGGATGATTTTTCTTTAGGAGGATACATAATACTCAATCCTTTTTCCCCATATTGACGACTGCTTTCTACAGCACATTCAAATGGTGTACTAACAGACTCCTTTATTAATCTAGCAAATGACCGTGATACACCATAGCCTGTTTTAACACATGTCCTTCCTGTTCTAAACGTCCATTCAGTTGTAACCGCTGCAAGATAAGCTAATACAAGCTTATTTATCCCTTTTCCTTTTTCATTTCCTTTCCCTTTTTCATTTCCTTTCCCTTTTTCATTTCCTTTCCCTTTTTCATTCTCTTTCCCTTTTTCATTTCCTTTCCCTTTTTCATTTCCTTTCCCTTTTCCTTTTTCCTTTCCTTTTCCTTTTTCCTTTCCTTTCCCTTTTTCATTCTCTTTCCCTTTTTCATTTCCTTTCCCTTTTTCCTTTCCTTTTCCTTTCCCTTTTTCATTTCCTTTCCCTTTTTCATTTCCTTTCCCTTTTTCCTTTCCTTTTCCTTTCCCTTTTCTTTTTTCATTCCCTTTTCTTTTTTCATTCTCTTTTCCTTTCCCTTTTCTTTTTTCATTCCCTTTCCCTTTTCCTTTTTCATTTCCTTTCCCTTTTCTTTTTTCATTCCCTTTTCCTTTCCCTTTTCTTTTTTCATTCCCTTTCCCTTTTTCATTCTCTTGTTCACTCCCTTGTTCATTTTTATTTTCATCAAAAACACTCTCTTGTTGCAGCGGTTCATTCGGCGTCTGTTCTGTATTTGTATGCATAAGCAGCGCCTGAACTTTATTACTAATGCGACTCATAATACCTAATACTTTTTCATTTCCTTTTTCATTTCCTTTTTCATTTTCAAAGATTGAATCATATTTTTCACTATCACATTCTCTCAAGGCTTTAAAATGATTCTTCCACATTAAATGTGAATGAGCCCGCTTTTTCAAGCTAACACCTGTATTTGACTCTGGTAACTCTAAAGATTCATCTCCTGTAAAGAATTTCACAATATTATGCAATGCTTTCATATACAGTTCAACATTATCAGCCACGTTTTTATTACTATTGTCAGCAGACTCACGACCCATAACTTGTTTCCATCCATTTTTACTACGCAAATCAGGTAAATGTACAACATGTTGCATAAGCACAATCAGTTCTCTCAGACGAGAGAAAAATACTTGCGCTGTTGGCGCTTTTGAGAATCCACATATATTTAGAATATCTTGTTTTGTAGTGTCATCTAAAGCGCATGCATCACTTAAGGTTAAAATGGAAGAGAGGGCATTTTGCAGATTACCCCTATCAAGACCGGATAAAAATTCCCGCAAAGGAATTGTTCTTAATGTGTGCGGTATACGCATAATATCCTTAATTCCATTAAACACACTCCCTTGTTCATTCCCTTGTTCATTCCCTTGTTCATTCCCTTGTTCATTCCCTTGTTCACTCTCTTGTTCATTCCCTTGTTCACTCCCTTGTTCATTCCCTTGTTCATTCCCTTGTTCATTCCCTTGTTCATTCCCTTGTTCACTCTCTTGTTCATTCCCTTGTTCATTCCCTTGTTCATTCCCTTGTTCACTCTCTTGTTCATTCTCTTGTTCATTCTCTTGTTCATTCTCTTGTTCACTCCCTTGTTCATTTCCTTGTTCATTCCCTTGTTCACTCTCTTGTTCACTCCCTTGTTCACTCCCTTGTTCATTCTCTTGTTCACTCCCTTGTTCATTTCCTTGTTCATTCCCTTGTTCATTTTTATTTTCATCAAAAACACTCTCTTGTTGCAGCGGTTCATTCGGCGTCTGTTCTGTATTTGTATGCATAAGCAGCGCCTGAACTTTATTACGAATTCTACTCATAACACCTGATACTTTTTTTCCTTTTTCCTTTCCTTTTTCATCAAAAACACTCTCTTGTTGCAGCGGTTCATTCGGCGTCTGTTCTGTATTTGTATGCATAAGCAGCGTCAGTAATTTTGCTCAATATAGTCTATAATATATATTTTTGTGCTTTTTGTCAATATACCTGCTTGGACTTTTTTCTCAGCTCTGTTTATCTTGTAGGAGATGAAAGAAATCTCAAGCACAATTCTGGATAAATTATGGCTTCGTTTCAGCATCACAACCGGTATTTTGCTTGTGATTGATCAGGCAAGTAAGTTTAAAGCAGTCTCTTCTTTGAATTTGGGGGATAGAGTAGATTTTGGATGGCAGCTTGTTTACAACGATGGAATTGTTTTTGGAATTGATCTGCCAACTTGGATAATTTTTCTTTTCAGCATGGCTATACTTGGAATGGGTACTTATCTTGCGATTCAAGAAAAATTATGGCAAGACAAATGGCATCTCACTTCTTTATCAATGATTCTTGCCGGCGCACTCGGTAACCTTATAGATAGAGTTCGTCTTGGATATGTTGTGGACTTTATAAAAATTTATTGGTGGCCTAATTTTAATTTATCCGATGTATGGATATTAAGTGGCGTTTTTTTGATGGGTTATTTGATTGCCAGACAAGATGAAGATTCTATCTAAGAACTTCATGAATTATATTCTGCATGAGACTTTCTTCCATTTCCCTGTCCAAAATATGCCTGAGAAGAGCATTCATCTGATGTCTCGCCCAATCCTCTCCTTCAATCAAATATTGCACATTCATAGCCCTTGCCTCTTCTAAAAATAAACTTGTAGACCTGCATACGGACTCCATTGCCAGTTCCACTTTTTCCCATAAAATGAATGGCAGAAGACTCTGTTGTCTATCTTGACAAGATAAACGTGTGGCATTGACAATGATTTGAGGCGAGCTTTTTAAATATGTAAGATCTTCAATCCAATCAATGGAAATTCGCTCAGCATAAGATTTTGCCTTTTCAGGAGTACGATTCCATAAAATAACATTTGCACCTTCTTCACGGGCAAAATAAGCCACAGCTCTACCCGCAGCTCCAGCACCCAAAACCAGCATGTTTTTTCCTGAAATATCCGGCATTTTTTGCCTTATTGCACGCATTGCACCCTCCCAATCCAAATTGTAAGCAATTAATTTTTCTCCTTTCTTTTGAATATAATTTACAGCTCCAATATGCTTTGCTTCATCTGAAATTTCATCACAAAACTCCAAAGCCGGTCCTTTATGCGGAGTAAAGAGTGATATGCCGTACAGCTCTCCTGATTTGAGCTTATTTATCTCTTCCTCTAAACCTTCCTCGCTCACCTCTTTTGAATCATATTTACCCTCAAAGCCCATCTCTTGAAAAGAGGCATTCATGATCGGCTCTGTAATCCTGTAAGATAAAGGATATGTAATAACACGAAAGTGCTTCATAATTATTTCCGTTTAACTCCCATGGAAGCAAAAGCATCCATCATTTCAACGGGTACCATCCAAACTGTGGTATTGGATTGATTTGAAGAAATATCGTTAATTGACTGCAATGTACGTATATGCAGAGCTCCGGGCACCTTTCCAAGTAACTCAGCTGCCTTCTTAAGATTTTTAGCAGCCGCAATTTCTCCTTGTGCTTTTGTAATCATTGCCCGTCTTTCTCTTTCCGCTTCAGCTTCTTTGGCTATTGTTCTTTTCATTCCATGGGGAATTAAAATGTCTTTAAGTTCCACATTGACAACTTCAATCCCCCATTCATCGGTAAGCTGATCTACCGTAGATCTGATCTTTTCAGAAATGTCCTCTCTACTTGAAAGCAATATGTCAAGAACAACCTCTCCAACTGAATTACGCATTGTTGTTTGAGCTAATTGAGATGTTGCATAATAAAAATTTTCCACATTAATTATGGCTTTTTGCGCATCACGCACTTTAAAATACAGCACAGCATTTACTCCAACTGAAATATTATCTTTGGTAAGCGTTTCTTGAGTTGGAACATCTACAGTGCGCACTCTCAAATCCACCTTCTTAATGGATTGAAAAATTGGCAATACAATGTGCCAACCTGGATTAAGAACTTTTGAAAATTTACCAAATGTAAACAAAATACCATGCTGATATTCGTTAATCTGACGAATATTGAATAAAACAATAATCAGAAGTAAAACTAAAAAAGGCATTATTATTAGTAGTAGTGATGCTATTAAGAGAAAGAATTTATACAAATATGAATTAAACATAAATATGTATTAAGCGTGTCCATATTAACACTTTGACTAGTCTCACAAAAGAGAATCTGGCAAAATAGCCACAATGGAAAAAAAAGCTGAAAAGATAGACTTTGCAATAGGAGGGCAAGCCGTGATTGAGGGGGTAATGATGAGATCTCCAAACTTTTGGGTTGTTAGTGTTCGTGATGAAAAAGGGAAGATCCATACAAAGCAAACTTCATTTAATAGCCTTATTCACAAAATGAGCTTTTTGAATCTGCCTTTGATTCGTGGAATTGTTCATCTGGCAGAATCAATGAATATAGGATTTAAAGCATTGGACTACTCAAATGATGTTTTTCTTGGCGAGCATGAAAAAGAGCTAAAACACCAGAGTTTCATAATGAAGCTTGCAACAAGTATTTTTACAATAATCTATGTACTGGGCACCTTGGCTTTCACCTTATTTCTCGTTAAATTCATACCGCTTTGGATAGCCGGAAAACTTGCCGAATTTTTACCATTACTGGAAAGATATTATCTGCTCTTCAATGCTGTAGATGGAATTGTTAAGATTCTTATCTTTATCAGCTATATTTTATTAATCAGCCTGCTAAAAGATATTCGGCGCGTATTTCAATATCATGGAGCGGAACACAAATCCATAAGGACTTACGAGCAAGGTTTAAAGCTAAATATTGAAAATGCCAGAAAACAAAGTCGTTTCCATCCGAGGTGTGGCACAAGTTTTATTTTCATTGTGATTTTAATGAGTATCTTGGTTTATACTGTGCTACCGCCGGCTGAAAGCTTCCAAAGCATGTTGGCATTACGAATAGCGGTCATCCCTTTGATTGCCGGCGTAAGTTATGAATTTTTAAAAATCAGCTCTAAAAAGCAAAATAATCCTATTATGCGACTTTTATCTTTACCCGGACTTTGGATTCAAAAGCTGACAACAAAAGAACCAACAGATGAACAATTGGAAGTTGCTCTTCATGCCCTGAAAAGCTCTCTTAAAGCGGAAGACTCACCACTTCTATGATGAAAATCAGGAAAATTAGGAAGGAAAAAATCCGTATAGCCATAATGATTGACACATGGTTTCCGGTTGATGGCAGTAAACAAGTGCATGTGGCTAAATTAGCTGAAGCTTTATCAAAAAAATATGCCTATGAAGTTGATATATTTACCAAATCAATGCAAGGAAGTCTTAGCAAAGAAGAAAAAGCTGTGGAGAATCTGGAGGGTGTTCGCATACACAGACTTACACAGTGGTCTTTACTCTTTGCCCTATTACTTTTCTGTCGCTTACTATTTTCATGGCGCTCTTATCGTATTTATCATGCACATGATGCACTTAGCGCTATAATCATGAAATGTGCATCATGGATAACTCGTATTCCGACAGTCTTAACGATTCATGACCATGCAATTTTTATGCGAGGTCGGAGTATTAGAAAAATATTGCACCGTATAATGTTTCTTGAAACCAAATACGATCATGAAATCTCTGTTACGGAAAGGTTTTTAAAACTTAAAAACATAAATAAAAATATCTTATTCATTCCTGATGGTATAGATACGGTCCAGTTTGATAAAGTTGAAAATAAAGTCAATCAAGACAGATTTGCAGCCTTATATGTTGGTTCTCTCAACCATAATAAAGGTGTGGATAATCTGCTTAAAGCATTGCAAAAAGTATTATCCTCTGCTGAATTCATTCAGTCACGCAAAGATTTTGTCTTTCATATTATAGGAGAAGGTCCGGAGCTTGCCAATTTGAAAAATCTGGCGAAAGATTTGGAGATATCAAAATATTTACGTTTTTACGGTAAGCTAAGTCAAGACTCCCTTGTTAAACTTTTCAAAAATAGCCAATTTTTTGTTTTGCCTTCACGTTGGGATGGTCTACCTCAAGGCTTGCTTCAAGCTTGTGCCGCTTCGCTGCCAATTCTTGCCACAGACGTTGGAGATGTGCGAAGGCTTGTCCTAGACAATCAAAACGGTTACATAGTTCCGGCGGAAGATGTTAATGAACTTGCCTATTATATTGAATATTTTGCACTCAATCCCCAACTTGCACAAATGGGAAAATACAGCCGTGTTCTGATTGAAGAAAAATATAACTGGGAAAACAGTGTAGAAAAACATCTGAAACTTTATGAAGCGATTTTAGATAAAAACAAAGGAAAAGTAGAAAAAAGAAAAAAACTTATGCCTTGGTCTATTCCTTTTATTAAATTAAGAGACAGGAAATGGGCAAAGAATATGAAGGGGAAAAAAAGACTTTATTTCTGCCTTAGCTTGAACATTGCAAATGATGAAAATACTGAAGATTTTTTACAACGAACCGTAGAATTTGCAGATACTCTGGAAATAAAATTAACTTTATTTTTTGATGAAGCTTTGCTGGATATGTGGGCTGAAACAATAAAAGAATTACAAAAAATGGGTCATGAAATAGGTTTGATTCCCAGTAGACAAAGTTGGAAAAACTTACCAGCTCAACGTAAAGCATTAAGGCAATTACAAGATAATCTTGCCGCAAAAAACCTTCAAAATATAAGAATGCTTCGTCCTAAAACAGAAATAAACGAAACTATGCTGGATATAATCCATGAATATGGTTTTGAGTATTTACCTGTTTCAGAAGATCCCGTAAGTCTTTTGGAGTGGCGGTATGCCTTGCCTTTTGCTAGTTACTTGCGCATGGATCTTAAAAATTTGTTGAATATGAGTGAAGATGAATTATTAGCTTCAATAAGACATATTCAAGCTTTTTGGAAGGCACACTCTTTTCCTCCTTTTATTGTTTTTGAAGCAAGTGACTGGGAGTTTTATTCACATGAGGAACATCCTCATGCTGCAGGTGAAAATTTTAGTGTTTTAGCCCAAAAGCTATCCCTGATGGAAGATCACAGTCAAATTAAATATTTAAGCTTAAGTAAGCTGTGTGAAGCTTGTTACAATTAAATTAATAATACTGTTTGAAAAATGCTTCTATTTACTTCTGAATCTGTTACAGAAGGTCATCCTGACAAAATCGCCGATCAAATTTCAGATGCAATTTTAGATGATATACTAAGTAAAGATCCGCAAGGACGTGTGGCTTGTGAAACTATGGTGACAACAGGACTGGTTTTAATTGCAGGAGAAATAAGTACAAGCACTTATGTTGATATACCGAAAATTGCACGCCAAGTAATCCATGATATTGGGTATGACAATGCAAAGTACGGATTTGATGCTTCTTCTTGCGCCGTGTTGACTTCAATTAATGAACAAAGTCTGGATATTGCAAGCGGAGTTGACAGCGGCGGAGCTGGAGATCAAGGCATGATGTTTGGCTATGCAACAAATGAAACCGAAGCTTATTTACCACTTCCAATTTATCTTGCCCATAAACTGAGTCAAAAATTGACCCATGTTCGCAAAGAAAAAATTCTTGATTATTTACGTCCTGATGGAAAAAGCCAAGTTACCATTGCATATAGTGCCGATGGTAGCCCATCTCACGTGCATACTGTTGTACTTTCCGCTCAACATGATCCGGATATTAAAAGGGAGCAAATAATAAAAGATTTAAAAGCTCATGTTATTGAACCTGTCTGTGGAGAATGGCTGCGTGATGACAGTATTTTTCATATAAATCCAACAGGCTGCTTCACTATCGGCGGACCTCCCGGCGACTGTGGACTGACCGGACGAAAAATAATTGTAGATACTTATGGCGGAATAGGTCGCCATGGAGGCGGCTGCTTCTCTGGAAAAGATCCATCAAAAGTAGACAGAAGCGGAGCTTACATGGCTCGTTACATAGCAAAAAATTTAGTTGCGCAAGGGCTGGCTGAACGCTGTGAAGTCCAGCTATCTTACGCCATAGGCATAGCTAAACCAATTTCAGTTTTTGTAAATACTTTCGGAACCGGCAGTGATTCAGACGAAGATTTAGCAAAATTGATAAAAGAAAAATTTCCACTCACACCTAAAGGTATTATTGAACACCTGAAGCTGAGACGTCCTATATACTTTCAAAGCGCAAGCTATGGTCACTTTGGACGCAATCTTCCAAACTTTACTTGGGAAAGAGTGGATAAAATAAAACTACTTTAAAATTCCTCCCCACCCAATATGCCATAAAACATGTTGTATAGCATTTGCGCTGCTTCTGCTCGCGTTATTACTTGATCCGCTTTAAAGCATGTACCAAGATCACAATCGTAACCACTCACCCATCCTGCTTGAGCAGCCAAATCAACATAAGGGAAAAACCAATCATCCTCGTCTATATCTGCAAAATTTATTTCATTGGAGCTTTCATCTAAAGGCTCTCCAAAAACTTTGATGTACAAATTAAGCGCCATTGTTAAGAACTCCGCTCTGTTTATATCTTCCGCAGGCTCAAAAGTGCCGTCCGGATTACCTGAAACAATATTGTAAAAATATAGACTCCCCAAATCTTGAAAATACCAAGTATCTCCACTCACATCGCTAAAAGGAAGGTAGGTGCTTTCTTGCATATCAAAGAAATAATATAAAAGACGTGCAATCAAACTTCCGGCTTCTGCACGATTCAAAGCATCATCAGGACGAAAAGTTCCATCAGGATCTCCAAAAATCACATCTAAGCTTGCCATACTTTCCACCGCCAATTTAGCCCAATGACCATCCATGTCTGAAAAATAAGGAGCTGGCTCTATTATCCCAATTTCTTCAGTATCTTCCTCTTCAATTGAAATATCTTCTTCAAGATCTATACTTGGCTCTTCTTCATCAACATCTTCCGCCCCAAGATCTTCTTCTTCAATACCTGTACTTGGCTCTTCTTCATCAACATCTTCCGCCTCCTCATTTGCAGGCTTAATATAAGTAATGCTCATTTCCTCTGAATTATCACTATAGTTACGCCCGTCTGAAGCTCTTAAAATGTAAGATACAACATCTCCTTCATTTAGATCTTCATCAATAAACATTTCAACCCCTGGAGCTACAAGCTCATAATAAGTACCACCCACAGGAAATTCATTTACCCCCCTTAAAATATGAATTTGACTCACATCCAAGTCAGTCGGATCTTCCCAAGTAATTTGCACACCTTCATCTGTGGAATTAAGCACAATATTGCTTGGCATTTCAGGCTTATTTGTGTCATTTAAGCTGCTTGATTTGACGTATAGATATTTTGAATCAGTGTAAATCTCATTGCTGCCGGAAACATTCAAAGTAATTGAACCTGATGATGTAGATGCTTCATTAAATCCTTCAACATAAAGCTTTGTAATGACAAACCATTCACCTTCCTCAAAATCCTGCAATATAGGTATGACCAAAGTTTTATCTTTATCTTCCCATTCAATTTGCGGTTTCTCTTCAAGCCTACCATTATCTACAGCTGTTCCATAAAGCAATATCTCTTCTTCGCTACGTTCATCATCAAAAATTATCTCAACATTTGAAGGTAAAGTAATACGAATCTCTCCTGCAATAATCATTGGATCATATTCACTTTCACTAATAGTAATATTTCTTAGCTGCGTTGAGATTTGATTTTTATCAAAACTTTGATCTTCATCTGAATTTATGACCGGACTTGCGTAAGCAATATTTATAATAAATAATGCAATGATAAAGGCTTTTACACCAAGCTGTGAAATTTTCATAAAGTCAAGTTATTGTTTTATAAATTTAGTTTCAATGCCATTTGCTTCCCTATAGTCTAAAATGCTTTGAAATGTATCACTAATAAACTGCGTCATTTCTTCAGTATTTGCATTATCCCCTATCTCTCTTGCAAAAATTTCAAGTGCATCTTGAGCTTGAATATCTTTGCCTGCCTTCAAAAGAATACGAACCGTATCACGCACAACTTCAACGCTTGTTTGATTCAAGTTGAATAAATCTGAAATAACAATTGAGGCTTGCTCATAATCTCCAACTTCTTCATAAAGATTTGCAAGATTGTTAAGAGTAGTTTGATCGTTAGGAGTAATTTCCAAAACTTTAAGATAATATTCTTCAGATTTCTTGCCGTCGCCTAATTTCCCGTAACGATAAGCAACCTCAAATAAGTAATCTTTATTGTAAGGATCCTCCTCCAATAAAGCCAAATATGTTTCCAATTGCTCTCTGTGAAATGCCTCAACTTCTTCAGGCATATTATCATGTGAAATATCCCAATTAATTGTTTGTTGACTGCAAGCTGTCAAAAATAAAGTCAATAGTAACACGGAAATTAATATTTTTTTCATTTTTGTTGTTTAAGTTAAATTCACAATTATTATAAAGCTTTTTCCAATAAAAAAAAGCCCCCCTCTCAAATGGGGGGGGGCTTTTTTAACTCAAAGTAGTGATCTTACTAGTAAGTAAGAGTATTACTGCTGAGCGTTGTGGTAGAAACGTCTCCGAGCCATTTAACTGTCTCGTTATCATCATACCACCAGAAATCTCCAGCTGAAATGGTTCCATCCGTAGATGTACCCATATCCATAGAGAGTGTGAGGAAGTCATCATTACTTGTCACATTCATGAGAGTGGTAGTATCCATCTCAAATGCGTAAGTTTCAGTTTGTCCCTCAGTGATTTCAATATCGCCTTGTGCGATTGTTGGAATCAATACAACGGTTGCAGCACTTGTGCTTGTTTGGTCAATGAAACCATGAGCTTCAGTAGTACCTCCGTTCTTTAGTTTCACGTAAAGACCTTGAGCTCCATCAGAAGCTGCAAGAGATCCTGAACCACTGATGTCAAGTGTAATCTTTTCGTTGTAAACCTTAACTTCATCAAGGTATAGGTAATCTCCCGCATCACCTGCTTCAGAAGCACCAGCCAAACAGAATCCAAGATATTGGTCTCCGGCTGTAGCAGAGAGAGCAGCGTCACGGAAAGTCCATGCACCTTCAGTCAAGTTAGTAGCAGTATCAAGAGCTACTTCAGTGTTTGCTGTAGCATCTCCATTACCATCCGTAGCAAGAACGTATCTTGCAGAAGTAAAGGTATCATTGCTTAATGTAGTATCATCGGTTACATAGTACCAAGCGCTGATTCTAGCATAGTTGCTAAGATCATAACCGGTATCTGTGTACCAACAGTCATTATCTGACAGACCATTTAGAGATACTCTAATAGATGAAGTATCAATACCTGAGAGGTACTGAGTAGAACTTGGTCCAACTTCAGCATCAACACCATTGAATTCTACATCAAGATCAGAAGTACCATCCAAGTAAACAGCAGAGCGAAGAGTTACATCTTGAGCAGCATCTGCAGTTACATCAACAATGAAAGGTTGAGCATTTGTATTAGTTGATTGAACTCCACTTGGAGAAGAAGCATTCAAAGCAAGCGTAGGCTTGGTTTCTTGAACATGCATTCGTTCAGTAGCAGTGAAGTAACCAGTACCTGGAAGTGAGTAGTAGACATTGTCTGTATTTGCAGGTGTTGTATCAGCATCATCAATCACCATACCTGTAAGAGTTGTATCTCCATCATCATACTGTGAAGTAAGGACGAAGATGGTTGAGTTTGTTGAATCAAAAGAACCATCATTATCAACCAATACAAGAGTTCCAACAGGAAGAGTAACATTAAGATCTGCTGTTGTGATCGTGGCAGTAGAACCAAGAGTCAGAGCAGAAGATGTTGTACCTAGAGCAACAGAAGTGCTTGTCCACGTAACATTTCCAAAGTCAAGATCTGAGTTTGAAGCAACTGTAGAGTCGTACTTAGATGCATTGTAAGTTTCACCAGAACCTTGTGCAATAGCTTCAAAGTTGTTGAATGCAATGTTCAGTTCGATGAATTCACTAGCAGAAGCACCTGCTTCAATTGTGTTTACATCAACGGCAACTGTCATTTCCGCATTATCATCTGCAGGAATGTAAAAGTTCAAACCTGTGAATTTAGCGGTTCCGTTTGTTAGGAAGCCTGTAGCTTCTTCAGTATCACCATTGCTATTTGGGTAAGAAATAGTGATTTCTTGAATGTTATTGTCGTAGTCACCGATATTAGCAGGTGCAACACCACTTTGACGTGCGTTAAGTGCAAGATCAGTTACCAAGAAAGCTTCATCTGTTGTTGTGAATTTGAATTTAGATACTTCCACACCGTCAGTACCGGCAACAACAATGTCTTCATTTGGTTTATTACCTGAAACGGCAATTGTCAATGAACCACCTTCAGAAACTGTTACATAAGTTGAAGGATCTGTAGAACCGGAAGCGGTGTCATTTACAGTTCCTGTTGGAGTGAAGGTGTTTCCATCTTCATCTTCAACGGTTACATCTGAAGTAGAATCAATACCAAAGGCAATATATTCTCCATCACTGTTCTTATAAGAATCTGAACTTAGATCCCCCATGATGTAGAGGATAGCGGTTTCACCTGCTGCAAGAGTCCAGTCTATGTCAGAGAAAGTAGTTGCAAAAGTAGTGCCGCTTACGGATTCAGGTCCGTCAACAACATTACCATCTCCATCTTCCAACCAGATTGAACCAACGTAGGAATTTAGAACAGTTCCGTTGTCGGTAGCTGTGGAAGAAGAAGCTTGCCAGTTATCAGTTCCGTCATCTGTATCATCATCAAGGTAACCTTGTGTTGTAAGGTCTGTGATTCTACAGTCGGAAGCATCTCCACAAGTGAATACAATTCCAGTAAATGGAACATCTTCAGATCCCTTAACAAAAGTGTCACTTACAGGCGTAGAAGCCAAAGCAAGTGATAGAGAAGGAGATCTTAGTGTATGAGTCTTTGAAGTGATAGCAGAAGAAGGTACTAGGTAGCTTGAATTAGAAAGCACTTTGTTGTTGCTGTCTCTAACTTCAGGATAAGAAGATCCAAGTTGCAAAGAAGCAACAATAGTGTCTCCATCAAGATTAGTGTTGTTTTCAACATCAACAGTCAAAGCAAGGCTCAATTCATCCCCTGCAGACATTTCAACATCATCTGTGTAGAGGTAGTAAGCTTGAGCATCATCTGTTCCAACGGCAACAGTTGTTCCTCCGATAGATCCTGTTGTGAATACATCTGAATCTACTGAAGAGAAGATTTCTTCACCGGTTTCAGTATTAACAATCTTAATATCAGTGAAGTTAGCTCCTGTACTTGTTGTTCCATCATCATTCAAGAGACCTGAAGCATTTGTAGCTTCTGAAACAAGAAGTCCTATTGGGAAGTTCTTGAAAGTAACGTCTGTTACAGCTGCAATATCAAAGTTCAAAAGAACGATGTCATCACCATTGATGGCGATATCCATTGCATTTGGTCCATCGGAAGAAATAGTTATATCTCCACCTTCAAGAGTTGAGTAAGAACAATCATTTGAAGATGTGGAAGCACAAGCATCCGCATTACCATCATAGAGTGTTCTGTCTATAGCCATACCGAATCCGTATAGATCACCTGTTGCAAGTACATCCGTACTTTCATCAATGTAAACCTTAACGGTATCGTCTGTACGACCTGTATTGAAGTCTGCTGTGATGTAGAAACTCTTTGTTCCACCTTTTGAGATTTGATAATCAAGACCGGTGAATCTTGCTACATCAAGAGAATCTACCATATCAACCATCCCGATAGGTTCATCTTCACCACTCACGTAGAGCTTGAAGTTAGCCATATCAGTTGTGTTCACAGAACCTGAAATGTATACACCAAGTTCTTGAAGGTCAGCGGCTTCAGTGGCAGCTGTCATTTTAAACTTGGAAATGACTGCACTGTCTTCACCCAATTGAGGGTTGTCAATGGATCCGTTCTTCTCAATTGTAAGAGTTCCAGCTGCAGTAGTTGAAAGATCAAAGCTTTCACCCAAGATTGGGAAATCTCCGGCTACATCAGCTCCGTCAGCATCAACCATGTCAGCTGATTCTATTTGGAACGCGAATTCTCCTGTAGAGCTTACAGTTCCAACATCAACACGAACAGATACGCGAACCGTTTCACCTTCCGCAACTTCAATATCAAGGTTGTTGAAAGTGATATCATGAGTAGAAGAATTCACAGATTGTCCTGAAGACATTCTTGTATTCATTCCATCTACTTCAGCGTATACATATACTGCATGATCTGCAGGAAGAGAAGCTACACCTTCTTGATTAAAGGTGATGCTGTCAATGTTGACATCGTCCCCTTCAGCAACTGCATCAAAAGCAAAAACTTCAACTGAAGTAGCTCCACTTGGAAGCGTTTCTCCTGCAGGTGTATCTGCAGCGATGCTCAAGTTGAGAGTAGAAGTTGATGTAGTTGTATCAGTAGTATCGTCGGTTGTATCTGTGGTGTCAGTTGCGCCTGTGTCATCAGTGGTGTCGGTGTCACCTCCATCACGTTCCACAGGGTACCAACCATTATAAATAACCTTTGCTGCAGCCGCACGAGTGGCGTCTCCGGCAGGGTTGTAAGTGTTTTCGCTTTCACCATCGATAACGCTCCACCAGTAACCGGCATCTACTGCATCGTAGTACCAGTCAGATGACATAACGTCGTCGAAAGGAAGGTCTTTGCCAGTGGCTGTAAGACCGGCTGCATTGTAAACAGCTTGAATCAGAGTTGCTCTGTTTACAGTTTCAGCTCCGTCAAAGTTACCAGTATCACCATTTCCGGTCATAATACCGTAAGAGTAAGCAGAAGCTGCATAGTCAATGAACCAGTCCGATTCGGAAACGTCTGAGTATGGGTTTGAAGCCCCATCTACAAGACCTTCCGTGTAAGCCTCAACAAGCATTTTTGCAAGTTCGGCTCTGTTCAAAGTATCGTCTGGTCTGAAAGTATCACTTCCTTCATCACCTGAAACTACTCCTGCATCATAAAGCGCATCAATGTACGCTTCTCCCCAGTGCCCTTCGGTATCTGAGAAAGTAGATGCTTGAGCTACTCCGAAGCTAAAGAATGTAGCAAGGAGTGCAAGGATTGTGAATCCGGAAATGGACTTTCTAAACTTTCGAAATACGAAAGAAATGTCCATAGCTTTTGTAATTAATAAATAAGTATGTACAACAGAATGTACAGAATAAGCACAAATAAGAATAAGCAAGGTCTTTGTTTTCTCACCACTACTTCGACCTAAAGAGAGCAGTGGCTTCGCATGTATATAATAAAGAATCTTAAATGCACAATTAGTGCGAATGACGGCTGTGCCGCCTATTACCGAGATTTCAAAGAGCGAAGCTTCTAAAGTTCGTAGATTTTTTTGGCACGGACTGACTCTTATAACGTCTAGACAGCCTGCTTTGTTTCACGCTTTCACTTGACATTCAAGATAAGCATGATCTTAATTTACTACAGGTTAATTTCTGCAATTTTAAGTCCGAGTGATTTTACCAATACTGTCCACAGTTTCAAGTCTTTTTAATAGACAAAAGCGTCAAACTTGACATGTAGAAGGCATATATACAGCATGTGTTGACTAACTTACCAGCTTTTTTTCGACTAGTCAGATTTGATTTTAGCGCTTTATAAAGGCATTTTTTGACTATTGACTTATAGCTAAAAATTATTTAATTCAATTTAAAATCATAAGTCAGATATTGTATAATATAAAATGTATAGGCGGTTTTTATTGTATACAACAGATTAAATTGCAGTTTTCCACATACTTCGCAAGTGGTCAAAATGTTGACTAGGCAACACAAAAAATGTTGATTAATCAACACTCAATTAAAGGCATGTATAAGGCAAAATTTACATTGTGCAAAACTTTTCATTAAATAGATTGCTTTTATTTTAAAATATTGCACTATACTTATTGATAAAAAAAGAAAAATATATAAAGTATGTGTACCTTAAATAAAATTATGACAGATTACTATAAAAGTTTAGGATTGGATAAGTCCGCAAGTGAAACGGAAATAAAAAAGGCTTACCGTAAACTTGCGCAAAAATATCATCCCGATAAAAACCCCGGAGATAAAGAAGCTGAAACGAAATTCAAAGAAATTCAAGCTGCTTATGAGGTGCTTTCAGATAAAAGAAAGCGTCAACAATACGATCAATTTGGCTCTGTTGGTGCAGGCTTCTCCGGAGGAAGAGGTGATTTTGATCCCAGTGCATTCAATGGTTTTGCAGATATATTTGAAAGTTTCTTCGGTGGTGGTGGAGGTTTTGGAGGAAGATCGGCAAAAAAGCCAGGTCCTATGCGAGGAGGTGATATTGAAGCTGAAATTGAAATCAAATTTGAAGAAGCTGTATTTGGTACCATCAAGCATCTGGAAATTACAAAACCGGATAATTGTGAAAGCTGTAAAGGCAGTGGAGTTGAACCTGGCCATGAAATTATAAGATGTGTGGACTGCAACGGATCAGGTCAAATCAGAAGTACAAGGCAGACTATTCTTGGAAATATAAGTAGTCTGCATACATGTCGCAAGTGTAATGGACGAGGAGAAATTCCAGAAAAAATTTGTAAAACTTGCAAAGGGCGCATGCGCACAAATCAAAGGAAAGAAATAAGTGTTAAAATTCCTGCTGGCATTGAGAGTGGTGCGCGCATTCGTATGAGAGAAAAAGGTTCAGCTGGTCTTTTTGGTGGCCCATACGGGGACCTCTACCTATATGTGCGCGTTGCGGACCATCCAAAGTTTACAAGAGAAAATTCCAATATATATTCAAATGAGAATATTCACCTCTTACAAGGTGTTTTGGGTGCCACAGTGATGGTAGATACCATTTATGGAAAAGAATCGCTTAAAATCCCATCAGGAACGCAAAACGGCACTGTATTCACATTGAAAGGAAAGGGCTCCATTACTCTCAATTCAGACAAAAAAGGTGATCACCTTGTAACAATTTTACTTGATGTTCCGAAAAAACTTTCACGCAAAGAAAAAAGCCTATATAAGCAATTAGCTGATATAAGTGGTATTGATGTAAATGAAAAAGGCGGATTCTTTTAGTTTCGCACAAAGTATTGTGGAAAAGTATATAGCGCTTTTTTGTCTTATACGAACCTGTAGAAAAATGATTTTGTAGACGGTCTTGTCTATTTTGTCTTGTTGAAAAGTGGTGGGTCAGGTGGGAATCGAACCCACGACCATCAGCTTAAAAGGCTGTTGCTCTACCCCTGAGCTACTGACCCATCGGCATTTTAGGGATCTAATGATCAAGACGCAAGAGAAATTTTTCAGGGCATTTAAACTTCTCTCGGTTCAAAAAAGCTCACCAAGACTATTGCTATTGCCGGTAAAGCGAACCATAAACTGTAATTATCTATCATCAAACGCACCATCTCAGATTCTTTATAAAGATTGGTATCCATTGCCGCTTGAACCGTACCTGTCACAAAAGAACCTCCTGTCAGATAAACCAAAAGCGTGCTTACCATTAACCCTGCGCAAAGAAAGCCAAAGCTAAAATTTGATAAAAAACGCGTCAATAAAGAACTCTCAGGCAATAAATCCACCCTATACCCTCCTTTTATTACCAAAACAACCATCACAAGCACAAAAAGAAACATTTTCATCAGTATTAAGGTTTGCTCGCCTGCCTCTCCTTGCAGGGCAGGTGCTGCGGGAAGTAAGTAATTTTCAAAAAGACCTGATATGCCGTCCGCAGTTAAAACTGCCATATAAGATGAAATAATAACCTTTAAAGCCTGATTACGCCCAATAATGAAGCTATATGCTATAACAAGAGCGAAAAAAACTAATATGAGCAGGTCCCAAGAAAGGCGTATATCGTCCACGATAGAAAAAATAAATCCGCATGCAGCTTATCAAATTTTAAGTAAATAAACCAAGCACCGACATAGACAAATCTTAAATTTTGACTAGTCAAAATTTGTATAGGCGAATTTTTGTCAATTAGTCAAAATATGAGTTTTGACTAGTCAAAATTAACAGGTTTAAAAGCCCTTTTGACTAGTCAAAATCGGGCGTGTTGATTAATCAACATTTCGCCTATACAATGTTGTATAATTTTGACTAGTCGGCGCCTATACAAAGTGCTATTTTCCTTTACATAAAGCCATATTTCGCCTATACACTTGTGATAAGGCGACACTTTGTTGTCTAATCATACTTCCCACATGAACGAGGAGTTTATTACAATCAAAGAAGCTGCCCAAAAATTGGGCAAATCACCGCAAACCATAAGGCGAATGATAAAAAATGGTAACCTGTTAGCAACACGTATTTCCACGCCTCAAGGCTTTCATTATGTCATTCCTTTGACCTCTATTGAGAGCAAAGGAAAAAATAAGAATATTGAGAAAGTCAAGAAAAAAGCAGTAAAAACCGATTCAGTCGAAGGTGGTAAAATGTTGTATAAAACCCCTGTGGAAAAGTCTATTGAACCTCAATTACAAGCGGATAACTCCAGTTTGACTAGTCAAAATAAAATGTTGATTAATCAACACGGGAAACAGCCACATAAACAAGCCATTTTAGATGGTATTGACAAAAAAGAACTTGCCAAACTGATGGAATCGCATCATCGTGAACTTATGTTAATGATTGAGATTGTTCAAAAGCTACAAAAGGAACTTGAACAAGAAAGACGCAAGCCACGAAGTTTTTTGGGATATTTCTTTGACTGGCTGAGTCATTGACTTTAGACTGAAGGCGATCTTTTCTGATAATTTCCCCATCTATATGTCTTTATTCAAAAATACATTATCGCAAATTGATAAAGCGGCGGAACTTATGAATTTGGATCCCAAAGTGGGGTCTATTTTACGAAATCCGGAGCGTATTATTGAGGTTAGCTTACCAGTTAAAATGGATGATGGAACATTACGCATTTTCCGTGGCATGAGAGTTCAGCACAATAGCGCAAGAGGTCCTTACAAAGGAGGCATTCGCTATCATCCCAATGTTGACATTGATGAAGTTAAAGCTCTTGCAACTTGGATGACTATGAAATGCTCTGTTGTCAATATTCCTCTTGGTGGTGGTAAAGGTGGTGTTATTGTGAATCCCAAGGAGCTGTCACAGGCTGAACTTGAGCGTCTCACTCGTGAATTTACAAGGCATATTTCACCTTTTATAGGGCCTGAAAAAGATGTTCCTGCTCCGGATGTTTACACAAATCCGCAGATTATGGCTTGGATTATGGATGAATACTCAAAGCTGCAAGGTAAAAACATAGCCGGCGTTGTAACCGGAAAACCGCTTGCTGTAGGAGGCTCTGAAGGTCGTGCCGATGCAACATCACAAGGTGGTATATTCGTTTTGCAAGAATACCTGAAAGAAAATTCTGAAAAAATTGGAGGTAAAAGCGTGGTTGTACAAGGATTTGGAAATGCAGGCTCTCATGTAGCTCATATCTTGCATGATGCAGGGTTTAAAGTAATTGCTGTATCAGATTCCAAAGGAGCTCTATATTGTAAAGATGGGCTTCAACCTAAAAAGGCATTAAATTGTAAAGCTGAGCAAGGCAAAGTATCTGAATGCCTAATGGCGGGACAATCTTGCTCTATGATTACGAATGAAGAACTTCTGACTTTGGAATGTGATGTTTTGATTTTGTCTGCCATGGAAAATCAGATTCATGAAGGCAATGCTGAAGCTGTAAATGCAAAAGTGATTGTTGAGCTTGCTAACGGTCCAATCACCCCGCAAGCGGATGATATTTTATCTGCAAAAGGAGTGGATGTTATACCTGACATTTTGGCTAATGCCGGAGGAGTTACCGTAAGTTATTTTGAGTTGGTGCAAAACAAGATGAATTACTACTGGAGCAGTAAAGAAGTACATGAAAAATTGAAAGAAAAAATGTGTGATGCTTGGAGGAATGTATCTATCAATGCTAAAAAATATAACTGTAGTTATCGGGTCGCAGCTTTTATCACCGCGATGAAGCGACTCGAAAAAGCTATTAAAACTCGTCGCGGCTAATTTGAACCATAACATGAAGCATATCTATTCATTCTCCGAAGGAGATATGACTATGAAAGATCTCCTTGGAGGCAAAGGGGCTAATTTATCGGAAATGACAAAATTGGGCTTACCAGTGCCTTTCGGTTTCACAATTACAACCGAAGTATGTAATTATTTTTTAAGGAACGAAAGTTACCCTCTTGGATATTCTGAAGAGTTATCAGAAAAACTGGATGAGCTGGAGCATAAAATGAAAAAATATTTTGGCTCTGCAGAAAATCCTTTGCTTGTTTCCGTTCGTTCCGGAGCTCGTGTATCAATGCCAGGAATGATGGATACAATTTTGAATTTGGGACTGAATGACACCACTGTTCAAGCTTTGATTGAAAAGACCGGCAATGAACGTTTTTCTTATGATGCTTACAGGCGATTCGTTGCAATGTTCGCAAATGTAGTGCTTGGAATAGGGCATCATCATTTTGAAAAAGCTATGGATGAATTAAAGGAAAAACGTGGCATAAAAGAAGATACTCAGTTATGCTCGGAAGATCTTAAGTCTTTGGTTTCCACTTTTAAAAAAATTGTCAGAGAACGCAAAAAGATTTCTTTTCCGGAAGATCCCAAAGAACAATTACGACTTGCCATTGAAGCTGTATTTAAATCTTGGAACAATAAAAGAGCCATTGATTATCGTAATATAAATGGCTTTTCACATAACATGGGTACTGCAGTTAATGTGCAAGCCATGGTTTTCGGTAATATGGGGGATAGCTCCGGAACTGGTGTAGCTTTTACAAGAAATCCTGCCACAGGTGAAAAAAAGTTTTATGGAGAATTTCTGATTAATGCTCAAGGTGAAGATGTGGTTGCCGGAATACGAACTCCTCAAAAAATTGAGGCTTTGAAAGAATGTATGCCAAAACTCTATGAAGAGCTGTTTCAAATTCAAGCCAAACTTGAAGATCATTACAAAGATATGCAAGACATTGAATTTACCATTGAAGAAGGTAGGCTATTTTTTCTCCAAACAAGGACAGGAAAGCGAACAGCGGCAGCAGCTTTGCAGATTGCTGTAGATATGGTGAATGAAGGTCTTATAACCAAGAAAGAAGCTCTTTTGCGCATAGATCCTAAACAACTGAATACTCTTTTGCATCCAAGCATTGACACAAAAGCCAATCGTGAAATTATTGCAAAAGGTTTGCCTGCATCTCCTGGAGCGGCATCTGGAAAGATAGTTCTAACAGCGGATGAAGCCTATGAAGCAAATGAAGAAGGTGAAAATGTAATTTTGGTAAGGAAGGAGACCAGCCCCGAAGATATTCATGGAATGCATGCAGCTCAAGGCGTTTTAACCTCAACCGGAGGAATGACCAGTCATGCTGCAGTAGTGGCACGCGGCATGGGTAAACCCTGCATTGCAGGATGCAAAGAAATAATGATTGATATAGAGGATCGTTCTCTAAAAATAGGTAATCGCTCTTTTAAGGCTGGTGATGTCATAACAATTGATGGGGCTTCAGGAGCAATTATGAGTGGTAAAGTTCCAACAAAAGATCCTGAATTGTCAGATGCCTTTGCAACCATCATGAAATGGGCCGATGAAGTTAGAAGATTGAAAATCTTTACAAATGCTGACAATGCAAGGGATGCTCAAGTGGCTCTGGACTTTGGTGCGGAAGGTATAGGGCTTTGCCGAACGGAACATATGTTTTTTGAAGAAGATCGTATTCTTTATGTGCGTCAAATGATTCTTGCTCAAGATGAAGAATCTCGCAAAAATGCTCTTGAAAAATTACTCCCTATGCAGCGGGAAGATTTTAAAGATATTTTTCGTGTAATGAATGGTAAACCTGTGACTATCAGACTTTTGGATCCGCCTTTGCATGAATTTTTGCCGCATACAGAGACAAATATAAAAAAGGTTGCAAATGAGATGGGGGTGGATTTTAACAACCTTAAAAAACTTGTGGAATCTTTACATGAGGTAAACCCTATGCTTGGACATCGCGGGTGTCGTTTGGGAGTTACAACTCCCATGATTTATGAAATGCAAGTGCGTGCAATGATGGAAGCTGCAAAAGTCGTTATGAATGAAGGCATAAAAACGGAGTTGGAAATTGAAGTACCTCTTATAAGTCATGTAAATGAACTAAAGATACTTCGTGAAATGATTGAAAAAGTAGCTGAAGAAGAAGGTCCTCTGAATTTTCATTGGAAGATAGGAACTATGATAGAATTACCCAGAGCTTGCTTAACAGCCGATCAAATTGCAAAAGAAGCTGATTTTTTTGCATTTGGAACCAATGATCTTACTCAAATGACCTTTGGTATGAGTCGGGATGATGCGAGTAGCTTTCTACCTCATTACACTAAATGCGGAATACTTGCCTATGACCCATGTGAAAGTATTGATGTTGATGGCGTAGGAAAGCTTATGAATATGGCTGTAAAACTTGGTCGCAGCACAAATCCGGATCTGTTTATAGGGATATGTGGAGAGCATGGTGGAGAGCCTCGTTCTATAGCTTTTTGCCATGAAATCGGTCTTGATTTTGTGAGCTGTAGTCCTTACAGAGTACCAATCGCTCGCTTGGCTGCCGCTCAAGCTGCACTTTAATGCCCATATATTTTAGGCTTTACGTCCCCAGCTAAGCTTGTCTCTAAGTAAGCGATAATAACGCTGTCCTCCTCCTTGTTTACGCAAAAAACGTATTTTCCTTGATGAACGGCGCACTTTAACTTGATCTCCATATTCCAGAGGTAAAACAATTTGTCCGTCTATTGTTAGACCTATTTTGTTATCTGCAAATTTACGATCCGTTTCTATGGTAATTGTTACTTGTCTGTTGCTTGGAATGGCAATAGGACGAATAGATAACTCTGTTGGACAGATGGGCGTAAATACTAAAGCATCCAAGCGCGGATGAATTATTGGACCTCCGGCCGACAAAGAATGTCCGGTTGATCCTGTTGGAGATGCCAAAATTACACCATCTCCTTTAAATTGGATCATTTTTCTCTTATCTATCTTAGCGCTCATTGTGATGACCCTCGCAAAATTACCTTGATTGATCACAGCTTCATTCAAAGCTAGATGTGTGGAAAGTTTCTCCCTGTCTCTATATTGGGTTACCCTCAAAATTAAACGCTCATCAATATGATATTTTCCTGAGAAAAATTCCTCCAACAGTTCAAAAACACGTTCCGATTTTTTAACTTCCGTCAAAAAACCTACATTCCCCAAATTCACTCCGAAAAAAAAGAGGTTTTTCCGTTTCGGCAGATCACGAATCAATCTGAGTATTGTGCCATCACCACCTAAAGTTATGATCATATCTGCTCTTTTAAGAATATCACCTCTATATGATTTTCCACGCACTCCAAAATACTCCTCTAAATTATCATCCCAAATTATATTACGCTCTTTCCCTTTCAAAAAAGCAAATAACTTTTTGAGAAAAGCTTTGTGTTTTGTGAGCTTTTTGCGACCAATAAGTCCTATAGTCTGGAAATCTTGAGGCATATTTGCTTATAATAAGGCATGAACTCTGCACTAAGACTAGCGAAAGCTCGCATTCTTGTCACTCGTTTTCCTTATGAATCTCAATGGGGAGGAGAGGAAGTGCATACATTTGAGCTTATGTGCGGTCTTGATAAACGAGGTCATGAAGTTTTTTTTATGGGATCTTGCTCCGTTTTATTAAAAGCTTTTGAAAAAGGGAATTTTCCAGTTAAGAAAGTAAATCTGAGTAAACCGCCAGTCTCCAAAAAAACTTTGATCTTATTTACATTACTCTCTCCAATTTTGTTCATTAAATCGGGATTCCATTTATGGCAAGCTAAAAAACAATGGCAGGTAGACACTGTATACATGCTGTCTTTCGGAGAGAAATTACTCATGACACCTTGGGCAAAATTGTTCGGACTTAAAGTGCTTTGGCTGGAGCATGCCAGAATAGGTGAGTGGATGACTTCCAATCCTTGGAGAAAATGGTATAGGTTCTGTTCTCAGTGGGTTACAGTTGTTGTAACCTCAAAAGCCATGCTGAAATATGTGAGAGGGCTTGCACATTATGTAAAGGCAATTCCTTGCTCTGTGATGGCAAGTAAAGCATCTCCTCTACCAAATGAAATAAATTCTTTTTTAAAAAGTGGATTTTCAATTGCAAATGTATCACGTTTGACAGTAGACAAAGGGGTAGACATGATGGTCAGACTTGTCCACTCCAAACCTGAAATTAGAATGATTTTCGTAGGTGATGGAGCAATGCGCAATGAACTTTCAAAGGCTGCGAAATCAAAGCAAGTAATGTGGGTGAAATCCCTGTCGCGGCCGGAGCTTATGACCCTCTATAAATCGGTTGATCTATTTGTATTGGCAAGTAAAGAAACAGATCCCTTTGGTATGGTTGCAGCGGAAGCCATGTGGCATGGTGCTCCCACACTTTTGACTGATAAATGTGGAATCAGTGAAGATCTTCACAACGGACGTGAAGCTTATATTGTAGCTCCATCATTTTCAGCACTTGATAAAGCTGTGAAAAAATTAATGAAACATGAAAACATTCGTAAAGATTTGGGACAAGCAGGTCAAAAATTTGCCAGAAAGAATTATGACTTCAAAACCATGCTTAATTTATTTGAAGCATTGATTAATAGCTCTAAGTAAAACTTGTGCAGATTTATCCCAACTAAAGTTTTGCACATGTTTCAAACCTCGTTTTTTAGCTATCTGACTTATTTTAGGATCCAACATAGACTGTATAGCTTCAATCATTTGTTCTGTGCTGCTCGGGTCAATCAATAAAGCTGCTTCTCCAACAACTTCCGGCAAACTTGAGGTATTGCTTGTAATTACCGGACAAGCACAAGCCATGGCTTCTAAAGGAGGCAGTCCAAAACCTTCATAAAAAGAAGGAAATAATAAAAGTTTCGCTCTTGTATAAAGCTCTAAAAGCTCATGATCATGTACATAACCAAGAAAGTGAATTCTGTTTTTTAAGTCCTGCGGGATGGATTTGAAGATAATATCTGTTTTCCATCCAGCAGATCCGGCAATACAAAGGTCAAGAGTTGAATGATAAGGTGCAATTTTGGCAAAAGCTTTTATCACACCTTGAATATTTTTACGTGGTGCCAATGTACCAACTGCCAATAGAAAGTCTTTTGGAAGATTCATGCGAAACTCAGTCACCGGCTTTATATGCTCACTTATGGCAGGTCCAACCACCACTTGCGCTTTCTTTTGAACTTCAGGCATAAAATCCAATAAATCTCGCCACGTATGTTTAGATACGGTAACAATCAAATCTGAACGTCTCATCGCCGGTTTTAGGGTAAGACCTTCTACAAAACGGGGAAAGTAGTGATGTTCTTTGCCATGACGTAAGGCAATAAGGTCATGTACTACCGTAACAAGTTTTTGCTCTTTTGGAGAAAAGGCTGGGTAAATATAGCTTGTTGGTGCAATAAAAATATCTACAGGATTATGCTTAAGATAACGTCGTAAATTCAAATGCCAAAAAGGACCTTTCCCCGGTATAAGAATTTGTTGCACTCCGAGCTTATTCATGAAAAAGGGATGTGATTTTTTTGTAAAAAGAGAAAAGGACAGATTCGAAGCTTGACGAATGAGCGCCTCTGTAATTTCTTTCGCATAACGTGCCTTTCCACCTCCTTTTCCTGAAGCTTCACGTATATCTATTCCTATGTTTTTTATTGCCATATAAGATTTATTGCCATATAAGATAGCCTTTGATAGATTATCAACACATTTCCCCAGTATTATGTCTGCAACGCAGCGAGTAAAACAAGGCTTTCTCAGATTGCCAACTGCAAAAAAGTGTTTACTGATTGCCAGTTTCACACTGGCAATCAGTGCTTTGTTACCTTGGTATGATAACCGTAATACTTTCGGATCCGGTGAAAGCTATCTTGGCATTCAGGGACCTTTGTTTATGGTGGGATTCTTGGTTTTGGGATTAGGCTTGACGAACTTCCTTAATATGTTTTTGCCGCTTTTAGGTAGAAATTTTAGCAAATTGAAGCGAAACAGCGGATTGCTTTCTATAATTTTAGGTGCTGAATCCGCACTTTTGTTACTGGTTGGAAATACTGTTTTTCTTCATCCAGAATTTGGAGTAAACCCTAATTATAAAAGTACCGGATTTGGTATGACTATAGCCTTTTTTTCTGTTGGAGTATTGATAATAGGAGGGTGGTGGACACGAAAATGTGAAGCGAATGGTAAATATGGCAATAGTAATGATCAACTGTCTGTGCCTGAAAAAGAAATGTCTTTTATGAATGCAAAAACTATCCCTACAGAAGAAAATGTGGATATTTATTCCTCACAATATACCGAACAACCTTTACACTCCTATACTCCTGAACAAAAAAGCCAACATGACGCAATAAATCCTACTGTATCCGTTCAATCAAATTCGGAAACACAACCATACACAGACCCTGCTACAAAAACTCCGAATAGCAATGCTTTTGATGGAAGGGTTTTGGATGCAAAAGCAAGGTATAAACTCATGAAACAACGTCAACGCCAAAGTGCACATGCTAAAAATAATCTTTGGGGAGGAGCACGCAATTATGATCATTCAGCTTATACTTCAAGGCAAAATGATAGGCGACTTCCTTAATTCCTTTCAATTGTTTTTATGACTGAAGAAACCGTATCTGAAGATGTTGAAATTCTTTTCTACTGTAAAAAATGCCAACGTGTAATTTCAAACCCTGTTCGCAAAGGACAAAAATATGAGTACAGCTGTCCGGAGTGCAAAGAAGATCGTGTTACCTTTGGTACAAAGAAAGCTATTTCAGACTTTTATCACATCAAAGAAAAGGATCTGGAACAAATGCTTAACCATAAAAGTCAATGAGTAACTACGAAGAGGCAGGCGTAAATATTGAAATTGGGGATGCTTGCTCAAAATTGGCATATAAAGCTGCTAAGGCCACTTTTAGTGCAAGGAAAAACCTTATAGGATCGCCTGCACTTTTAGAAGGGGGGTTTAGCGGTGCACTTGATATGGGGGATTTTTATATTGTTCAGAATGATGATGGAGTTGGGTCTAAAAGTATAATCGCCCAAAAAATGGGCCGCTATGATACTCTCGGCTATGATTTACTTGCCATGGTTGCCGATGATGCAATTTGTGTTGGAGCGGAAGTTATATCTGTCAGCAATACTGTTGATATTGAAAAGGTTAATGCCCAAGAGATAGGTCCTTTGATGGATGGATTAAAGAATGCCTGTATTGAACAAAAAATTGTAATTCCCGGTGGGGAAATCGCTGAATTAGCTCATCAAGTAAAAGGTTTTATTTGGAATGCAACAGCACTTGGTATTGTTGAAAAAAATAAATTTATAGACGGATCCAAAATAAGCGAAGGAGACAGTATCATTGGTCTTCGCAGCGCAGGTTTTCGCTCTAACGGCTTTACATTAATTCGTTATATTTTATCTGAAGCTTTTGGTGAAAATTGGGTTTATCATGATTACGGTGACGGACGCACATGGGGAGAAATACTATTAAAACCAAGCTTGATATACCATAGAGGAATACTGGATATATTGGGATCTTACGGAGAATCTAGAACTATTGATGTTCACGGCATAGTGCATGTAACAGGTGGTGGACTGGATGGCAATGTAAAGCGTGTTTTACCGAAAGGATTGCAGCCAATATGGACGGATTTATGGCAGCCTCACGAGGCTATGCTAAAATTGATGAAAATTGGTAGAGTGAAAGAAGATGAAGCTAGACGCACATGGAATATGGGCACCGGTATGGCACTTATTGTATCGCCTTATGATGTGAATGCCGTTTTGAAGAAATTATCATCTTTTGAAGCAAAGGTGATCGGTTTTATTGATGCAACATAAATTGCCGAAGACTTTAGACAAATTCTTGTGTAGCGGTTTATTTCGGCGAGTTTGCTGCAGTTTATAAAATTTCAGAAAAAAGTCATATAAAAAGCTGTAGGATATGCTTATGATACATAGTATTCATATTGACGAAGAAGCATATCCTCTTTGGCTGAAAGAGATATATGACGCACCAGAGCGAATTTATGTTCAAGGAAATATACAACTTTTAAAAAAGTCCGGTATTGCCATTGTCGGTATGCGAAGATGTTCAAAACTTGGGGAAAACTTAGCTTTTGAATGGGCCCGTGATTTGTCAAGACAGGGTCATCCAATTGTAAGTGGTCTTGCATTTGGTATCGATGCAGCTGCACATAAAGGAGCTCTCTGCGGGAATGGTGCAACAATTGCAGTAATACCTGCATGTTTACCTGAAATAATCCCAGCTTCACATAGATCTTTAGCAGATGAAATACTACAAAAAGGAGGACTCTTACTGTCTGAATGGAGTGAAGCAAAACTCATACAAAAATCTGATTATCTTGTGCGCAATCGTATCATTTCCGGATTATCAAGAGGAGTCGTAGTAATTGAAGCCGCTGAACGTTCAGGCGCTTTGAACACTGTGGCTCACGCATTGGAACAAAATCGTGATGTTATGGTAGTGCCTGGGCGCATTAACGATCCTCATAGTCAAGGTTGTTTAACTCAACTTCAAAAAGTTGGCTTTTTGGTACGTTCTCCAAAACAAGTAATTGAATGTATGGGATTAAAATGGAAGGCAGAAGCTTCCTTGAATATTTCGGAAGAATTGAAATCTTTGTATGAAGTGTTGAAAGAATGTCCAAAAAATGCTGCACAACTTAGCCAAAAAGAGCTTATTCAAGTAGCGCAACTTGAATTGGAAGGGCTTGTAAGACGTGATTCATTGGGTCGTTACATGTCCATTTAAAATTCTGGCACATTGCCTTATGTGGGTGATTTTACAGTAAATTTCAAATGGAGGTCACTCTTTCAACCTCGCTTAAACTTGTAAAGCCTCTTAGAATTTTAAGAACTCCGTCCTCTCCCATTGTCAACATGCCCTGTTTTCTAAGCAACCTGAATAATTCAGACACACTTGCGCCGGATAAAATAAGATCTTGCAGTTCATCAGAATTTTCAAATACTTCCGCAATGGATATTTGTCCAAGATACCCTGTATTGCTACATCTTTCACAGCCCTTGGCGTGTGGAAGGGAAGGAGGTAAAGTTACATTATAATCCGGATATATTTCTTGAATCTTCTCAATAGCTGAGAGTAAAGCCTCTCTCTCACCATGATTGAGTGCTTCTTGCTGTACACAGTAAGGACAAATGCGTCTTACCAAGCGTTGCGCCATCACAATATTTATAGATGGAGCAAGCATGAAAGGTTTTAGCCCCAGATTGATTAATCTTGGAATAGTTTCTACTGCACTATTTGTGTGCAAAGTGGACAATACAATATGACCTGTCAAGGCTGCTTGCGATGCTATGTTTGCAGTGTCTTGATCTCTAATTTCTCCAATCATGACTATGTCAGGATCTTGACGTAAAACAGCACGCAATCCTGAAGCAAAATCATAACCTCTTTTTTCATTTATCTGACTTTGTGTGATGCCGTTCAAATGATATTCAATAGGATCTTCCAAAGTAATAATTTTATTTTCAGGCTGATTAAATTCATTCAAAAGTGCATAAAGAGTGGTTGTTTTACCTGATCCGGTTGGACCTGTAACCAAAATCATGCCATTTGCCATATTTAAAGTTTTTTCCAGAATCATAATATTTCGCCCCTCAAAGCCCAGATCAGCAAAGGCTAGGTCTTTTTTATTTGAATCAAGAATACGACACACAAAACTTTCCCCATACTCAGTTGGAATAGAAGAAACACGCACATCGATTTTACGTCCATTCACTTTAAAAAAGTAACGCCCATCTTGGGGGACAGTACTCACGTTTAACTTCATTCTTGATTTATATTTTAACTGATTGCCAATGTAATTATATGTATTTTTATCAATCTCTAAAACCTGTTGAAGCACACCATCAATCCGAAAACGTAATATTACTTGATTTTCTTCCGGCTGATAATGAATATCTGAAGCTCCTGTTTTCAAAGCTGCAACATTTATAAAATTCAAAGCTTCATCAGCCGTAACCGTACTTATTTTACTTCTCAAATGAGCGAGATTTTCAATCTCATCTTGATAAGATTGTATTTTTGATTCATCTATTATGTTATCGCTTTGAATCGGATGAACATCACTTAATTTTTTGTATTGACTAAGTGCCTGACGCAAACCACTTTCAGAAGCCAAGTTTACATTTATTGACCATCCTTCATCTTTAAGTCTACGAATAACAGCCTGCGTGCCCGGATTTGTAGGATGCACAATCGCCACACGTATTTTTTTTCCAAGTTTGAAAAAAGGAATAATCAAAGATTGATGAGCATCCACCATTGAAATCACCTTTAAATCATCAGGATTAATATTAATGTTGGCAATATCAATATAGCTCATACCCATCTTCTGAGCACGCTCCGCAGTGGCACGTTCTTCAAAATCTCTGTTTATATCCCGAGCCGCACTCTGCCTTGATGTATCACTTTTAATCTGAGAGGAAGTAAAGTTTGTCTTGCTCATCATGAGGTAAATTTATCTCATAATTGTAGCATGAGCAGCAACAAATTACCAGTGATCTTAATAAAGCACAGAGGAAGTGGAAAATTATTTCACATTTTTTACCACCTCTACAATTTGAACCGCCTCTTCTTCCGTTATTCCTTCAACTTGAGTGAAGTCCTTTACACTCAGACCTTTAAGCTGTTCAACCTGTTCAAGACTTACTGCTTCCAATTTCGCTTTTACTGCATCACTAATATCAAGGTCAGAAATCATCATTACCAACTCTTTTGATGGAGAATCTGAGGCAGATGTCGGTGAATTTTCATTCGCAACTCCTTCTTGAGCATCCAAAATGTCAATTTCCCACTTACTAAGATTGGATGCCAAACGGACATTTTGCCCATTGCGTCCGATTGCAAGTGCGCGTTGATCTTGAGTTACATAAACTTTAGCCAATTTGAGCGTTTCGTCTATGTCTACATGAGTAATTTTTGCAGGCTTTAAAGCTTCTTTAATGTATTCTGCAGGATTTTCACTCCAAGGAATTATATCAATACGCTCTCCCGACAATTCTTGGGTTACACTTTGTACACGCACTCCATTTTGTCCCACACAAGCTCCAATCGGATCAACTTGTTCATCAGTGGACATTACAGAAACTTTACATCTCACACCTGGCTCTCTAGCAACCCCTTTTATCACAACTGTTCCAGCTTTTACTTCAGGAATTTCCAATTCCATAAGCTTTTCCACCAACTTCGGATGCCTACGAGATATTAAAAGTTGGGGACCTTTACTTGTTTTTTCTACACGATCAAGATAGAGTTTTATCCTTTGTCCACCATAATATTGTTCTGTCGGTATCTGTTCACGTGCCGGTAACAAAGCCGTCACCCCTCCCAATTCAACGTAAACATGATTGTTGTCTACTCTGTGTACCAATGCATTTATCAATTCATTTTCACGATCTTTAAACATTTCATACATAAGATCACGTTCCGCTTCTTGTATTCTTTGAATTATAACCTGTTTTGCAGCTTGAGCTGCAATACGCCCGTAACCGTTCGGCGTTACATCCATACGTATTTCATCACCAACTTTAATGTCTTTTTTCAGTTTTTTAGCATCTTCAAGAGTTATTTGACTTCCTTCATCTTCAATTTCATCCACTACTTCTTTAACAAGAAAAATAGATACGTGCTCTGTTTCAGGCTCAATTTCCACTTCCAAGTTTTGCTCGCGACTTCCATAGTCTTTACGATAAGCTGTTTTAAGGGCAGATTTCACAATCTCCATAATTGTTTCCTCGGGAAGATTCTTTTCATTGCAGAGTTGACGTACCGCAGCCATGAACTGTTGATGCATTGTTTTAGGGTTAACTTTTTAACAAAGAGGAGCAGGATTTTTATATCCCTACTTTTATAAATTTTGCATTTGACAGTGAGAATTTACATTGGATTTTCTGATTTTGCAAGCTCTAGAATGATTTCCGCTGAAAAGCCTCTGTTGGAAAGAAATTGAATACATTTTTGAATACGTTTTTCATTTGGCAGATCTTGTAATTTTTTGTCTATTTTGTTTAAGGCTTTTTGCGCTACCTCCCTCTCTTTAACCTTATGGAAATCCCATCTCTCTTTTATCTGATTCAAACTTATACCTTTGAATCTTAAACGTTCTGCAATTTTATAAGGACCTTGAAATCTTACTTGTATTGCCATTTCAATCTGTCTATCCAAATATGCTTGATCATCTAAAAGCTTTAAATCCAAAAGACGTTTGATGATTTTATCTTCATTCAAAGTGGTATGCTTTGCCCTTTTTCTTAGCTTTCGTCTTAATTCCAACTCTGTATGCGCACGCCGTGAGAGAGCACGCATAGCATAATCCATCAGGATTCTATATTCCGCATCCACTTCCATCATGCAGAAATCACTTTATCTTTAAGTAATTTTTCAATCTCTGTTCTCATCTTTGGATTTTCTCTAAGAAAAGTTTTGCTCTTCTCCCTGCCTTGACCTAAGCGTACATCTCCATAACTGTAAAATGCACCGGCTTTGCGCACTAATTCATATTTTGTAGCTAAGTCAAGCAAATCTCCTTCACGGGAAATTCCTTGATTATACAAAATATCAAATTCAGCTATCTTAAAAGGAGGTGCTATCTTGTTTTTAACCACTTTTACACGCACACGATTTCCTGTTAACTCTTTTTCTCCAAATTCACTTGCTCCTTCAATCTTACCTATACGGCGAATTTCCATACGAACAGATGAATAAAATTTAAGAGCTTGCCCACCTGTTGTTGTTTCGGGATTGCCAAACATCACTCCGATTTTCATACGAATTTGATTTAGGAAAATCACTGTGCACTTAGACTTACTTATAGCTCCCGTAAGTTTACGTAAAGCTTGACTCATCAAACGAGCATGAAGTCCCATTTGTGCATCACCCATATCTCCCTCAATTTCTGCACGCGGAGTTAAAGCCGCAACCGAATCAATTACAATCAAATCAACCGCATTTGAACGTACAAGTGTTTCGGTGATTTCCAAGGCTTGTTCACCATTATCCGGCTGAGAAAGAAGCAAATCATTCACATTTACACCTATTTTTTCCGCATAAGATGGGTCAAGGGCATGTTCCGCATCTATAAAAGCAGCCATACCTCCTTGCTTTTGAATTTCTGCAATCATATGCAATGTGAGTGTAGTTTTCCCAGAACTTTCAGGTCCGTAAATTTCCACCACTCTACCTTTTGGTATGCCACCTCCCAGCGCTATATCCAATGAAAGAGATCCGGTTGGAGTTGTTGCCACATCCATATGCTTTGATTCGCCCAACTTCATGATGGATCCAGTACCATAGTTTTTTTCAATTTGAGCCATTGCAAGCTCAAGTGCTTTGTTGCGCTCTCCTTGATTCGGAGTAGCTTCTTCCGTCTTTGCTTTCGCCATAATTTGTTTAGGTTAATGGAAATTAAATGTACTTTCAGTTTAGGTGAGTGCGCACTCACCGTCAATCTTTTTGATCAAAAGCGAGCTTTACATTAACGATAATTCTTTGGAAAATCCTGAATTTTTCCTGAAAATCACTCAGTCAATCGTCCTTCTTCAAGGGTGATTACTCGTCCTTTCACTATTTTTAAAAGTTCATGATTATGAGTGGCAACTATCACTGTGACCCCTTCCACATTTAATTTTTGCAAAAGCAAAATAATGTCTTTTGCAGTTTTAGCGTCCAAATTTCCGGTAGGTTCATCCGCAATTATCAAACGTGGCTCATGTATGAGAGCTCTGGCTATTGCCACCCTCTGACGCTCACCGCCAGATAGCATATAAGGAAAATGATGGCGAGCCTGCGCCAAGCCAACCTTCAATAAAACAGCAGGTACTAAACGCTCAATCTGCCTATTGCCATAGCCACAGACTTCCATTGCAAAAGCAACATTTTCATATACTGTTTTTTTCTGCAATAACTTATAGTCTTGGAATACAATTCCGATCTTACGTCTATATTCCTGAATCGCCAAAGTATTGAAAGTTCCTATGTTGTAGTTGTCCACTTTTACACTTCCATGCGTAAGAGAAATCGCTCCAATCAGTGCATGAATCAATGTGCTTTTGCCCGCACCGGAAGGACCGGTCAGCCATAACCACTCTCCTCCTTGAATCTTGAGGTTGACATTGTCAAGCACCAAGCGTTGCCCGTATTGTTTTGTAGCGTTTTTGAACTCAATCACAAAAGTAGTATAATTACTTTATGAAATTTCCCAAAGATTTACTCACAATTTTCACGATTTTAGTTTTTTTCTTCTCATTTCCCAAACTTAGTTTTGCGGCAGTGGAAGTAAAAGCAAGTGAATTGCAAGAAGCGCAATCCATGCTTTGGCCGGGTAGCGGCTCCATGGGAAATTTGGATGGGTTCAGCGATTTTCAATTGATTGAGAGTAGCTCAATTTCAGGTGGAATATCGGCAACTTATGAAGCAAGACTGCTGGATGATCCTTGGACTGACAATGAACTTCCCCACTTAAAACTCACACTTTACGCTTACGAAAGCCAAGAGGCCGCTCACAATGCTTTTTCGGAAATTTTAGATGCGAGTAAAGATACAAGTGAAGATGCGTTGGGAGATAAAAAAGTGATTAATAGTGATGAGCATTATCTTTTCTACAGTACGGAAACAGGAGAGTCTGTGGACTTTTTTGACAGTATTGATGCGGAATATAGGTCTTACCATTTGCTTCATGTTAATGGAAACATTTTGTATCAAGCCAGTATTTATAGACCTGATGAAGGAACTGAAATAGCTGCTGCTGAGGCCTATGCCGATGCAATAAAAAATCCTGCGGAGACTTATGAAATCCTATATTCAAGCTTGGATACTTTAAAATTTGCAAGTGGGCTTTTGTTTCCTCCTGCGAATTCCGAACTCATTGCCAACAGTGAAATCAGCAGCTTAAACTTAAGTGAACTTTACACCGTGCCTCAACATGGAGAAGTGGCGTTTGATTTGTATATAGGAGAAGCCAAGGGGGCAGTCGGCACCATTTTGGACAGCTCCGGTATTGATAATCCGAAGGAAGGTGATATTTATTTGTATATTGATGATTCCGGAAGATTATTCGCCGGCATTTATGCTCCATCTTTAGACTCGGATTGCAACTTGCAAGGTGGTTGGTATCGCATTGAAAGTGATGCAACTCTGCAAAGTTATGAATGGAACAATGTAAGATTACATTATGGAGTAGGAGGACTGATGCTATATCTGAACGACAAACTTACCGCCTCCTGCAATGTTTCACAGCCTCGCTCCGAAAGCGCGCTGTTTTTTGGAGATTATCCTTATGACTCAATAAATGAAAGTATGATCGGCTACCTTGACAACTTGGACATAAGATATAGTAAAACGGATTCAGGCTTAGTATGGGATACTATATTATCTGATCAACTTTTTTTGGACCTACCAAACACTGATCCGGATCTTATGATTTTTCAAGCCTTGAAAGAAAGAGGTGTTTTTGTTGGATCAGATGGAATGCTATATCCGGACAAAGCTTTGAATAGAGCAGAAATAGTTAAAGTTCTTCTTAAAACCGAAGATTTGAAAAGTGATGATGAATCGCCATCAGTATTTTCAGATGTGCCAGATGATGCTTGGTATTTAAAATATATAAATAAGGCTTTGGATATTGGAATTATTAAAGGTTATGAAAATGGACAATTTATTCCTGAAGGGACATTGAATAGAGCTGAATTTTTCACAATGCTTTTACGTCTTCGTAAAGAAGACTTGTTTTATAATGAAGAATTCCGTGACGTTAAGAGTAAAGATTGGTACGCTGAAGCTGCAGCTTTTGCCTCAAAATATAATCTTGTGAAGGGTATGAATTTTTATCCTAGCGCAAAAATGACTCGTAGAGAGGCTGCAAAAGTGATTTACACCCTGATGAAATGAATCCCGTTTCAGAACTTCAACGTCTTATAACTCGCTTTCTTGAACATCTTGAGGTTGCTCAGAACAAATCAATCAAAACTATAGAGAATTATCATCATTATTTACAACGTTTTGCTGATTTTGTTGAAGAAAAGAATCCTAAAGATATTGAACTTGAAGATATTCATCAATATCAGCTCTTTTTGAATCGTTATTTGGATGCGCGTGACAGAGGACTTTCAGTAAAAACTCAAAATTATCATTTGATAGCGCTAAGAGCGTTTTTAAAATATCTGGTTAAAAGTGATATTCCGTGCTTGGCCCCTGAAAAGATTGACCTTAAAAAAACAGGAGAGCGTATTGTGGATTGGCTGACTCGTGAAGAAGTTGAGCGTATGTTTGAAGCAATAGACTTGTCAAAAAGAAGCGGATCAAGAGACAGAGCCATTTTGGAAACTTTATATTCTACTGGCTTGCGAGTTTCGGAGCTTGTCAGCCTTAATAGATCTCAGGTTGATTTAAACCGAAAAGAATTCACTGTGAGAGGAAAGGGGCAAAAACCACGCTTGGTGTTTTTGTCAGACAGATGCGTAAATTGGTTGAAGCTTTATTTAAGTGAACGAGAAGATAATTGGGAACCTCTTTTTATAAGTTACGGACGCAAAAGAGAAGATGAGGCATTGGGGCTTGGCGAAAAGCGTCGTTTGACACCTTATACCATACAAAGCATTGTCAGAAATACCGCTCGTATCGCCGGTATAGGTAAAAAAGTGACGCCTCATGTAATTCGTCACAGTTTTGCCACCGAACTGCTGCACAGAGGAGCTGATATTAGAGACGTGCAAGATATGCTTGGACATTCTTCCATAACCACAACTCAAATATATACTCATTCCACAAATCGCAGACTTAAAGAAATTCATCAAAAATTTCACCAATGAAAGCTTACGCAGTACATAATGGAAAAAGCCGAGGTCGCAGATATAAAGAATTATCTGAGGATAAACGTAGTGTTTTCCAACTGGACAGAGATCGTATTTTACATTCAAGAGCATGGCGACGAATGGAGGGGAAAACACAAGTTTTTGTTGTTGGATATGGAGATCATTATCGCAATCGCATGACGCATTCTTTGGAAGTTTCTCAAATTGCACGTGACATGGCTAGAGCTTTAGAAGTTAATGAAGATTTATCGGAAGCAATTGCCTTGGCTCATGACCTTGGACATCCGCCTTTCGGACATGCAGGCGAACATGCTTTGAGCGAATGCTTACAAGCTCACGGAGAAAATTTTGAACATAACCTTCAAAGCCGTCGTATTGTGGAAGAAATTGAAAATGTTTACCCGAATTTTCCCGGACTCAATCTGAGTATTGAAGTTATTGAAGGTCTTATGAAGCATCAAAGCTCTTGGGATAATCCCAGCGGAGTAGAAGCCATAAAACCATCAATTGAAGCTCAAATTGTGAATTTGGCTGATGAAATCGCATACCAAAATCATGATGTTGATGACGGACTGCGCAGCTCACTTTTTAATGAAAGAGATTTGCAGGAGGTAAAATTATGGATCATTGCAAAGGATGAAGTATTAAAAAAATACGGTGAAATCAAAGATGAAAAAATACGTCAAGCTCGTATTGTCAGCAATATGATGAGTATGATGATACGAGATGTACTTGAAGAAAGTAAAAAACGTTTATGTGCAGCCGGAATCAATTCACTTAAAGATGTATATCTTTGTAATAAAGCACTTGTTGGTTTTTCAGATGAAATGAGAGATTTAAACAAGCAGCTGAAAGACTTTTTAATGAACCGCTTATATTTTCATCCCGAAGTAATGGCTTTATCAAAGAAAGGTCAAGGTATTATTCGCGCCTTGTATCAACATTATACGGCGCAGGGGATGGCACATGTGGAACTGAAGGATTATTTGTCCGGAATGACGGATCGTTTTGCCGAGCTACAGATGAAAGACTTGGGACTGAAGCCTGTTTATCGTGCAGCATTTCCATAAGCACTTTTTGTTTCATCAAAGTACGTAAAGAAGCTTCCTTTTCTCTTGTATCAGCCATTTTAAACAGAGATGAAAAAGAATCTTCCACTTTTTTCAGTTTTGCTGCATCCATTGCTTTCGCTTGAAATAATTGTACAACTTTATTATCTGGATCTCGCATAAGAAGCCTTTGACAAATATCAATTACATCTTGATAACGACCTTCTTTTGACCACATAGCAAGAAGCTCAAGCACAACATCTTGATCTTTTTTTTGCATGGTGGAAGCGCGACCCATGCCAGCAAAAGCTATTGCTCCCGCTTTATGGGCCAATAAGTATTTCAAGAATAAAAATCCTCCTCCAACAATCAATAGAACAATTAAGAATTGATTTAAGTCCACCATGAAATTAAATGCAGTATGTATAAGTGCCGCAATGATCAATCCTTTCAGCATCAACCATTGAGCGAAGGCTTTTGCCTCGTCAACACCTAGAATTTTAGCTAAATATTTGAGATTTTTACTTGCTTTACCCATCCACAATTTTGTTTCCACAATCGGACGAGCGAATTTTGCCATGCCGTAGTAATAACCGTAAATCCCTGAAAAAACCATGTGTCCGCAAACTGTAAATATGGAACGAAAGATCATTGGCGCTATCAAAACCAAAAGCCCATTGCCCCCTTGCCAAATATAATAAAAATAAAAAATATTTTCCGTAAAAGCAAAGCCTAGTCCCGCTAGAACCGAGTAGCGCACCGCATCGTTAACCGTCTGAATCCCTATGCGTGTTTTATTTATTATGCGCACAACCCAACCTTTAAACAGCTCTTCCGACCAAGCTGCAAAAACTAAGCTCAGAAAGGCTGCAATGGGTGCCTTCATCAAAGTGCTGTCTATTGCGTTATAGATATCCAGATCCGGATTTTTCAGAAAAAAATAATCCAAAATCATAATTGGCACTACTGTAAAAATACCCATAAAGAAAGCTAAAAACAGAGGCCATCTGGAAGTTTTACGTCCTCTAAACATAATCGCAAACCAAATCAAGGTGGGCACTGTTGCTAAAGCGATTACAATGGCGATGCGAATATAATGTTGCGTTGTCCAGTCTTTAAAAATTTCCATGACTACATTTTACTTGCAGCTGCGCAAATGACCAAGCTCTGCTATCATTGAAACATGATTTGCCCGAAATGCAGAAATAAAAGCACCAAAGTTGTAGATTCGCGCGAAGCGCACGAAGGTCGCAGCATTCGCAGAAGGCGAGAGTGTGAATCTTGTACTCACAGATTCACAACATTTGAGCGTATAGAAACTGCAAATTTTATCGTCGTTAAGCAAAGTGGCGCCCGTGAAAGTTATGATAGAGCCAAAGTTGAACGCGGTATTTGGCGAGCTTGCGAAAAACGCCCTGTCACGGAAGAACAAATTCGTCATCTCTTGGATAAACTGGAAGAGGTATGGAGTACCAGTGGTAAAGAAGTTAAATCAAGTATAATAGGTCGTGACGTGATGCACTCTCTTAAGAGCATTGATGATGTCTCTTATATTCGTTTTGCTTCCGTTTACAGACAATTTAAAGATGTTGAAAGTTTTGTAGATGAATTACAAAAAATGCTTGGACGGTGATTTTTTCCTCATGCGGCGCGCCTCAACTCCAAGTATAGTGTCTTTGTAAAGATGGACTACCTTAAATGACCAATTTCCAATCTTTATTTTTTGCCCTTTTTTTGGTAGTCGTCCAAGTTCATCAATTAAAACAAAGCTTAAAGTTTTATATTCCGGAAAGTTAAATTCCAAACCTGTCAATTCTTTTAATTCACCAACTTCAACACGACCTGACAAGAAGAATAATCCCGGCTTGATTTCTTGAATACGTGCGGCTTCTTCATGATCTTCTTCATCCAAAATGTCTCCAACAATTTCTTCAATCAGATCTTCAAGTGTAACAAGTCCTATTGTTTTGCCTGAGTCATCGGTAACAATAGCCATGTGAGTACGCTTTTTTTTGAACTTTTTAAACAGCTGCTGCACTTTAACACTACCCTTCACCCTCAATGGAGCTCGCAAATCAATTTGACGCAGAGTAATCTCATCATGTGCTTCTTCGCTCACGCCGTGACGACGTGCCAACAAATATTTAACTGAACATATGCCCACAATATTATCTAAAGTTTCCCTGTAAACAGGAATGCGGCTATGCGTATGATTCACAATAAAATGAGCCGCTTCATCAAGATCATAATCTTCCGGCATTGCATCAATGTGAATACGTGGAGTCATTATATCTTGAACTGGAATATCGTTAAATTCCAAAACGTTTTCTATAAGTTCACGTTCATGAGAGTCCAAAGAACCCTCTTCTTCACCAATGGAAGCCATTGCTATCAGCTCTTCATCTGTTACCAATTGTTTACTCTCGCTGCCGGTAAAACTTAGCAAGGCTTTTACCAGTAAATCCAAAATGAAAATGAATGGCATAAGAATAATGCCGAAAAAATAAAGGGGAGGAGCTATCATCAAAGATATACGTTCTGCATAGGTAGTAGCAAAAGACTTGGGAACAATTTCTCCAAAAATTAAAACAACAATTGTTAAAATTCCTGTTGCCATACCAACAGCGGAAGAATCAAAGATTTGAGAAAAAAGTACTGTCGTTAAAGAAGCTGCTGCTATGTTTACAAAATTATTTCCAAGCAAAATGGCAATCAATGTGCGATGGTGGCTTTGTTTAAGTTTTGTAAGATAAACAGAGCCTTTTTTTCCTCGCTCCAGCAAAGTACGCACTTTTGCCGGAGACAAAGTCATAATTGCTGTTTCGCTTGCTGAAAAAACCCCTGAAAAAATCAGTAGTATTGCTATGACTATAAGTATTTGCGGGTCAAGATCCAAAGGATCATTTCAATTAAAATGCGCCTCATTCTAAGGGATTTCTTCACATTTGCCAAGCTAATGAATCTTGATTAGAATCAAGCCATGAAAGTTCTCTCTTATCAAATCAAAGCGCTCTTTGTTGAAGCGTGTTTATCCGCTTTTCCGGAGTTATCACAAGAGCATCTAAAAAAATTAGTAACTATTGAAGAACCTCGTGACAAGTCACATGGTGACTATGCTTGTCCCGCTCCGCTTCGTCTGGGTAAAACAACTGGACTAAACCCTAAAGAAGTAGGTGAGCGAATAGTTGATAATTTCCCCAAAGATGATCGTATAGGTGAATTGAGTTTTGCTCAACCCGGATTTCTTAATTTAAAGCTCAGTAAAGCATTTCTTGAAGAATCTTTGAAATCATTGGAGCGAGATTTTAATATGGAAAGCAATGAGGTTTATGAAGAAAGCTCTCGCCCAGTAATTGTGGAATATCCAAGCACAAATGCCGCAAAACCTATGGGTGTACATCATATTTTAACAAGTATCATAGGTGATAGTTTGGCAAATTTGTTTGATTTTATGGGGTATAAAGTTTTACGAATCAATCATTTGGGCGACTGGGGAACAAATTTTGGAAAAATAATTTATGCCGTAAAAACTTGGGGAGATAAGAAAAAAATTCATGAGAAGCCCAATCAAGAATTTGCACGGCTTTATGTGAAGTTTAATGAAGAAGCAGAGAAAAATCCTGCCCTGAACAATATTGCAAGAAATATATTTGCAAAACTTGAAAAAGGAGATAAAGAGCAAGAAGCTATATGGAAGTGGATTGTGTATGAAAGCACGGAAGACTTAAAAAAACTTTTAAAGCGTATGAATATTGAAATAGACCTCACAATGGGGGAAAGCTTTTACAGAAAAATTACGGAAAATGTTATTAAAGAAGGTATAGAAAAGGGTTTATTTGTTGAGGGCAAAGAAGGATCACTGATTTTTGATATGGGTGAGGGGCGTGTACCTGCTCTAATTCGTAAAAAAGATGGCGCAAGCCTATACCTAACGAGGGATTTAGCGGCTGTCAAATATAGGGTGGAAACTTGGAATCCAAAATATATATTTTATATTGTTGACAGAGCACAAAGTTTACATTTTGAACAGAACTTTCATATTTGCAAAGCTTTGGGTTATGCACAAGATACCAAGCTTGAACACATCACTTTCGGCCGCATGAGTTTTGCAGGAAAAGGAATGTCAACCAGAAAAGGGAATGTGATAAAATTGGAAGCTTTACTGAATGAAGCAGTGGATAGAGCTGCCAAACTTGCCGCCAAGAAAGGAACCGAACTTCCTCGCAAGGAATATGCTCAACTGGCTGAAATCATGGGAGTTGGAAGTGTGAAATATGCAATCTTATCTCAAGACAGAAACAAAGATTTAAGTTTTGAATGGGAAAAAATCATAAGTTTAGATGGTAATTCAGCTCCATACTTGCTGTACACCACTGCTCGAGCACGCAGTATTTTGAAAAAATCCGGTGAAGAGGCTTTGAAAGGTCTACCTGTTTTAACAGAGGAGTATGAGATTGTATTGGTGAGACAGATGATTAAATTTCCGGAGGTATTAAACAGAGCAACATTGGAAAGAAAACCACATATCATTTGCACCTATCTTTATGAACTTGCAAGCGCTTTTAATCGCTTCTACAACAATGTGCATGTGATAGGTGCAAATACAAAGCTGCAAAAACGTAGTCGTTTAGGACTGATTAAAGCTTTCTTGAATCAAATGGAAAGCGGCCTTGGAATTTTAGGCATTCAAAACGTAGACAGAATGTAGTTTCTTAAAAAAGCTTAGGCTGAGTATTAACAGATTTTCCACATAATAAGATCTCTTGCCTCTTATGTGTGGAATCCCTATATTACGAAAGCTTACTTATGAGTATAACCGTTAGTATGGAGAGGTGCTAGAGTGGTTGAATAGGGCACCCTGCTAAGGTGTTAGCCTGAGCAATCGGGCTCGAGGGTTCGAATCCCTCCCTCTCCGCCAAATGTAACTTCCGCTTACGAAAGGAAATTGGACGCCCGCGCCGCAAGGTGGAAAAGAAAAGGTAAGGAAATTTTGGGTTTTGCTTCCGCCGTTTGCAGTCATACATGTAATATATCACATTATTGCGATTAAACACAATAAAATGCTAAAGTACAGATATTGATTAGTTTTCAATACCTATGAAAGACAGCGAAATACAGCGATTTGCAAAAAATATGAAAAAGCTTCGGGAAGCTAAAAGCATGTCTCAAGGCGATATTCACCGCGCTACAGGAATTGATAGAGCGTATATCAGCAACCTTGAAGCCGGAAAACAAAACCCTACCCTTGAGACAATTGCCAAGATTGCCGAAGCGTTGGGTGTGGGAAGTAATGAACTTTTGAAATAACTATGGAAAAAATAAACGAGCAAACAGAAAATAAAGAAAAATATTCGCTCGGTTGGTTTGAAGAGCGAGCTTTTTCCTCATTAAAGAAAGTGTCTGACGGGGTTTTTGATTATTCGGACTCTCTGCTTTTGTATATCCCTGGCTCTGATGAAGAATACGAAAAAATTCAGCATGGGGGCAATTCATATCATGAAATGGTCACAACTCCCGAACGAGAGTATTTAGAACGGATAGCAAAAGACATCGTTGCCCGCTTGCCGGATGATTTTGAATATATTGATTTGGGGCCGGGATCTGCACATAAAGAACAGTGCTTATTCAATAAGTTGGCAAAACAGGGTAAGAAATGTGTTTATAGACCAGTTGATATTAGCGAAAAATTTCTTGATATGGCGACTAGCCATGCAGAGAAACAAAACATAACGGCAGAGCCGATACGTGCTTCGTTTGAGGAACTACCCGAGATTCTCGAAAAAACAAACACGCCACGCTTTGTTTCTCTTGGGCTTACATACTCTAATTACAAACCACAAGAAATTTTAAAACTTTTGGCGAATATAGCCGATAGTAGTGGATATGTGTTTATAAACTCTCAAATTCGCGAAAGAGTCGACGTTGAAAGGCTTGCGGATATTTATGGCAAAGATGTTGTATCCATCGCTACGGCGAAACTAAAATTGTTAGGGCTTGACGCGGAAGTAGATGTTGAAAATCTGCACGCTAATGAAAGTATCGAAATGTGGTGTACCTTAAAGAGGGTTACACCGCGACTTGCAGAAATTGGATTGAAGGTCGGAGATAAAATTTTGCTATTTCAATCCTTGCGTCCATCACTGGAAAAACTCAAGCAAGATTTAGATGAGGCGGGTTTTGGTGACTATACGATTTTTGATATCGGAGAATCCTTTGTGGGTGTTTTGTTAGAAAAACCATTACAAAATGAAAATAGGAAGAAATGAAAAATGCCCATGCAGAAGTGGAAATAAATATAAAAAGTGTTGCATGAATAAGCGCCGAGAAATAGGCGTACTTCGAAAGGCGTATGACATGGGTAGAGACCACGATTTTTATACTCGTTTTCTGTTTGGACTTGGGAATATCAGAACATGTGCATATGGAAAAGATAAGCAACTAGAATACGACAAGAGTTTCAATCCTGTTTTTCAGAACTTGGTTGAAATGAATATTGTGAAGAAGAAATGTGTTGAAGTTATAAACCACCATCTCGAAGCAGTGGCAACTGGTAAGGATGGAAAATATCACGGCAATCAAATTGATGTGAACGAACCGATTGAGGACGAGCTAAATATATTCTTCAAGGATTTTTTCATTCGTGGAGAAATGGCAATTGGAAGTCTTATTGCACATTCTCGATATATGGGATCAAACATAGGATTTCTTTTCTCGGACGATGAGAAGAAGTTTCGCAAGGGATTGAAAAAGTTCGTATTGGATGAAAATGACGAACGTTTCAAAGGACTGAGCGAGTTTATAAAACAGCATAGAGTAGAATGGTACGAATCCTTTAATGACTTGCGAAACAAGATTGAACATAAGGGGTGGCATTTGCCAAATTTGCATTATACTCTTGATAAGAACAGTAAAGTTCAGGTTAGACTACCAACATCCCCCAATCAGACCATTGAAGAAATTTTGGAATACTATTGGCAAAGAATGAGTATGTTTTGTGAAGAGGTGATAGTTTTTCTTTTGAGCCTTAAACTGAAGGGCGACATCATTATTCTAGATTTTGAATATGAAATGTTCGAACCTCGCTTAGAAAGCACAGGAAATTCTGCATGAATAAAACAATTTATTGACTTTTTGTCAAAAAATTGTAAAATGCAATATATGAAAGAATATCCTCAATTTTGTAATAGCTTGAGTGTGGGAAATGAAGCACCTCCCGAACAAAATTTAGCTATTTTGCAAGTAATGTCTGCTATTAAAAATATATCAAAAGATATTTACGATACTTTAAATATAAAAATTATATCGTGAGCTTACTTAGAAACTACATATGCAAAACACCCTGATGGTGCCGTACACTGCATATTTTCTTATGAAGATGATATTCAAGAACTAATACACTTGATTGATCAATCAATTAAGTGAGGATGACAAACAATTATTTAAAGATGAATTTATAAAGCTTGCACATGCATTAAGAGATAAAAATGTAACTTTGAAACTTCTAACACCTATATTCAACTATTTAGGATTAAACATAAAGATACAAAATGGCAATATAGAAAACCAAAGCACCAACTCTGATAGTAAAACTATAATATTATGTGCTAATTTGATCTACAGACGTAAAGAAATGGAAAGGTTTTTAATAGCTTGCGGATTAGAAATTAAAAAGAATATGGGCAAAGGTAGTCATTATAAAGTTATATATGAGAATAAAACTATTTGGCAAACATCAAAGTCAGAGAGATTATTTCTTAAGAAAGTAATCAAAATTCTTCAACAGCATGGTGTCCCAAATGCTGTTATTATTGCCGGACTTAAGAGAATGAAGATTGCTTATTTTCTGCAAAACAATTAAAACGAAAGTGCTGTTCATTTATGTTTATCATGTATAAATTTCTCATTCGCCCTTTACTTTTTCTTTTGCCTGCGGAAGAAGCACATGAGTTCACTCTTTTTATGACACGTTTTTGTAAAGGTCCGTTCAAGTGGATAAGTGAAAAATTATTTCATTTTGAAGATGAACGTTTGGAACAAGAGATATTTGGTATGCACTTTAAAAACCCTGTGGGATTGGCTGCCGGACTGGATAAATATGCCAGAGCTTTACACTTTTGGCCTGTACTTGGAGTTGGGCATATTGAAGTTGGAGGAGTTACTCCTAAAGCTCAAAATGGTAATCCTAAACCTAGAGTTTTTCGCCTAAAAAAAGACCGCTCAATTATAAATCGTTTCGGACTGAATAATGATGGTGTGGATGCTCTTTATAAAAGCCTTATCGGACGTCCAAAGTCTTTACCTATCGGTGTCAATATAAGTAAAAATGAATGGACTTCAAATGAAAAAGCTTTGGAAGATTACCTGACTTGTCTTGATAGACTACATAATTCTGTTGATTTTGTTGTAGTAAATGTAAGTTGTCCAAACTCAACAAATGTTGATCAACTTCAAGAAAAAAACTATTTGCTTGAACTTCTGCAAGCTTTGAAAAATCGCCGAAAGGAACTTGGTTCAAAAATTCCTCTTTTAGTAAAAATAGGTCCGGATGTAGAAAACGATCAGCTTAAAGGAATGGTTGATGTTATTAATCAAGTTGGTATTGATGGAATAATTGCAAGCAATACCAGTTCAAATAGAACTGACTTACAGACATCTAAAGAAAAAATACAGTCCATAGGATGTGGAGGTTTGAGTGGACAAGCGATCACAGAACTGTCCAGCAATGTCATTCGTGAATTGGCTCGCTTAACTCAAGGCAAAGTAGCAATAATAGGAGTTGGAGGAATCGCAAATGCAGAACAAGCTTATGAAAAAATTCGTGCCGGCGCTTCACTTGTGCAACTTTATACCGGTATGGTTTATGAAGGTCCCGGCCTCATAAAAAAAATAAATAAAGGCTTGATTGAACTGCTTGAGCGTGATGGCTTTGAGTCTATTTCTCAAGCAATTGGGGCGGATTTGTAATATAAAGGCTGGATATGCTAGTCTTACTACAGTTTAACCCTTGATCCACGCTTCTATGTCTAATTCAAAATGCTGCACTTCTCTTTGGACCTTTTGCTTTATTCTTGCCTCTCTGGCTGCCATCAATTGGGGGCTTATTGGCGTTTTTGAATTTAATTTGGTGGAAATACTACTTGGTAAATGGCAAGTAATTGAACGTATTTTCTATATTCTGGTTGGTCTGTCCGGCATTTACCTTTTGGTTCATATGTCCATGGATGGAATGCACTGTGAAAGCAAAAAATAAGTTTTTACCAACGCCCACTCGCTCCACCTCCGCCAAAACTGCCTCCTCCTCCGATAAATCCACCCTTTGAGTTGCCGCCGTTTGATCTTCCGCCTCCATGCAAAGAGCCAAAAACTGTATTTTTGATTTTTCTATAAAAGAAAGTAGATACAATATAATCCAAAAGAAGACCACCCAAGGTTGCAGATATTATTATCCACCAATTTTGAGCAAATATCGCTGCAATCAAACCTCCAAAAAGTCCGCCCGCCCACCAAGATCTACTCTGTGACATGAAACTTAAAATCATCCAAAAGAAAATCATCCCAAAGCCGGCAAAAAACTCCAAAAAGTCATTGATTTTTGTTTGTTCGGTTAGAACTGATGTATCAAAATTTTCATTAGCTACAACATTTACAATATAATACACACCTTGAATTACTCCCGCGTTGTAATCTTCTTTTGCAAACTGCGGAATCACAAATTTTTCCAAGATTGCATATGCGATTGTATCCGGCATTATGCCTTCCAGTCCTCGTCCTACTTCAATACGCGCTTCTTGCTCATTCGGAGCAATTAAAAAAACAATGCCATTATCAAATTCTTCTTGTCCCACTCCCCATTCACGACCGATTTTAAGCGCCACTTCTTCAATTGTATATCCTTTAAGGTCCTGTAAAGTAACTACAAGGATTTGCGTGGAAGTCTCGGCTTCAAATTGCTTTAATTGTCGATTGATTTCTGTTTCCGTATCCTCGCTAAGCACCTGAGCTTCATCCAAAACCCATTCATCCGGTACAGACGGAACAATGAATTCAGCTAAAACAGCCTGCGCCATGAAGGTAATAAAAAATATGCTTAGAAAAATTTTTTTCATTTTTAATATCAGAAATCAAATTCAAGTGTTGGAGCAGTTTCAGTGCCTGCATTACTCTCAAAGAGATCAACTGTATCAAAACCAAAAAGTTTTGCTAAAACAGAACCTGGAAAACGTCTAGTCGCCAAACTATATTCAGATACAACACTATTATAATCTTCACGAGCTATGGCAATTCTATTTTCTGTTCCTGCCATTTCCACTTGAAAATTTTTAAAACCTTCAGTAGCGGTGAGTGTAGGATAAGCTTCAACTGTAACAAGCAATCTGGAAAGAGCTGAATCAAAAGCTGTTGCGGCTTCAATTTCCATATTTATATCGCCTTCATTCTGCGCATTTAACCAGTTTGTGCGAGCAGAAGTCACCTCCAGCAGGGTGCTTTTTTCAAAGTCAGCAGCACCTTCAACAATGCCAAGAAGTTCCGCTACCAAATCCGCTCTTCTTTGATATTGTACCTCCACATCCGACCAAGCTTGTTCAACTTTAACTTCTAAAGTAACAAAATTATTGTAAATAGATCCAAGCCATAAAGATATCAGAATAATTGCTGCAGCAATTATTGTCCACTTTGGAATGATTGTATTGTTTTTTGCCATTTGAATGAATTGAATTGTTAGGATAAACGCTGTAAGACTAACAAAAATAAAGTTGAAATCCTAGAGTATAACTTGTAAGTTTAGCGAGCCTTATTGATAGCCTTGTGCCGGTAAGTCAGTGCGGAGAGATGGCAGAGTGGTCGAATGCGGCGGTCTTGAAAACCGTTAGGCCCGCAAGGGTCTCCTGGGTTCGAATCCCAGTCTCTCCGCCAATTTGCATTTTTTGCGTTTTCGGCTGAATTTGGAGCGGAGCTTTGCTCCGCAGAAGTCGCGCTTTGCGCAAAAATTGTAAAATGGCGGTACCTTTTGGACGAAATCCGAACTTACTTTGAAGAAAATCCGGAACAGGAAGCGGAACGCTTCGCGTGCTATTTATCTCGTGCGTCCTAACGGAACGCACGAACCGCTTCCACTGCGCCTCGGGTGCGCTCCCTCCGGTCGTGCACGCAAAACCAAAAATTTCCTTACCTTCCAAAAAAACGGCGGGGTGCAGGGGGGAGCCGCAAAAAATTGAAAGGAAATTTTATGGTTTTGCTTTCGCCGCTACAAGAATTTAATTTGTGAAAATCACATATATTTGTTATCATAATACTGAAAGTATATCACATCAGTTTAATACTATCAAATTATTGAAATTATGACAAAAGGAAAAGACATCGGCAAAAATATAAAAAAGCTACGCAACAAGCTCGGTTTGTCGCAAGAAGAGTTTGCAAAAAAGTCTGGCGTTAAATACACCACCCTGACAAAGATTGAAAGTAGCGTAATCAAAAAACCATCAGTTATGGTTATGGCGCAAATTGCCAAAGCATTGGGGGTTAGTATTGAGGATTTAATAAAGTAGATAATATGACAAATTCAAAAGAGGCAAAAGCGCGAATAAAAATCAACAAACTTCTTGAAGAATCAGGCTGGAGGTTTTTTGATACAGAAAAAGGACCGGCAAATATTCAAGTTGAGCCGAATGTAAAAATTACCCAAAAAGATATAGATGCTTTTGGCGAAGATTTTGAAACAACCAGAAACGGATTTGTTGATTTTCTACTTTTGGACGACAAAGGTTTTCCGCTTGTCATTTTGGAAGCCAAAAAAGGAGAAAAAGATCCGCTTGACGGCAAAGAGCAAGCTCGCCGATATGCAAAAAGTGAAAATGCTCGCTTTGTTATTCTCTCAAACGGAAATCTGCACTACTTTTGGGATTTAGAACGAGGTGACCCTGAAATTATTACAGAGTTTCCAACACAAGAGTCTTTAATACATCGCCTTGA
>WFTC01000005.1 GCA_015485665.1 Candidatus Altimarinota bacterium | reverse complement strand
GTTCATATTCAGGCGTATAAATTGTGTCTTTTAAAGTTAAGCCAGCTTGCTTATATACATTTTCATACCATTCAATAGGGCGGTGATTTTCTATAATTTTGTACCCACCTTCTTTTTTAGTTTTCATGTAGCTGTGATTTTCTTCGTAAGGATGTTCAGGTGTTGGTCTTAAGTCAAGATTTGTTTCAGGGACATCAAGTAATTTTGGATTACAAAAACCGATATAAGCAACACCATTGTCATTAAGAGCTTTTTTAATGTTGCTGACAATTCTTTTAACCTCGTCTTCATCAACAATACAGAGTACGAGATTGCAAATTACAAAATCAAAATAATTTGAGGGAATATTCTCTACGGTATGGTAAATATTTTCTTCGCCGATTTTTTCCGCAGCTTGTTTTCTCATGTTTTCGGAAATGTCATACTCTTTCACTTCCGCCCCAAGTTTTTTAAGTGCAGTTAATAAAACACCTGGACCTCCACCATAATCTAAAACCTTCTTTCCATTTAAATCACCAAGAAGCGGAATAATGGTGTTGTCATAAAATGCGAGCTTGATTTTTTCGGCTTGAAGTTCTTTTGAAACTTCCGCCCACTTATCTTGATCTTTGATCAATTTTGAATTTTGGTTACTCATATTTTTATTTTTAGGAAATGGCATAATGCTTATTTCTATAGTTTAAATGAATTTTCTCATTAGTAAATGAAAAATCAAACATTTCTGCAGGAGCAATCAAAGCTCGTTCCTGATTTCCAGCTATTTCTATGAATTTTTCATAACTTACATCTGTACACCCACTAGCAACAAACGTAACAAGGGCATCCAGATCCCATTGATGCCCCACACCACCCAGAATTATTGGTCTATCTGTATATCTAGAAGCAAACCTCCTTAATTTCTTTAGACTTTCCATATATTCTTTGGCCACTTGAGTTGGATCTGGACCATTTAATATTCTCCCATCTTTTAAAGTTAGTACACCCTTATTTTTAAGCCAATCTAAACCTGCTTTCAAATGGTCTCCATTGTATTTATCCAAAACAGCTTTAAAGTATTCTGTTTTCTCACCATCCATTGTCCACCGATCATTGAATCCGTAAGAAAAACCTTTTAATTGTAAGGGAAACGTTATAATAATTTTTTTACTTGGATTCTCCACGCTTAAATATTCTTGTAACTCTTTCAACACATCTTCGTATTTTTCACTTTGTTCTACACCCTGTCTAATTTGTCCTAAAGATTGATCGTGGTCTACTTGAGCAATTTGCTTTATTTTTTTTTCGATAGATATCTTCATTAATGAAAAAAGGTCTTTTTTTGTTATTACCTCTATGTCATCTGATTTTACTTCACTATATATGGCCTCATGCAATGCCTCTCCGTAAATTTCAGCCGTTTGTGCCGTACGCATTTGATCAGAAGATGCTCCCAAAAAAATAACAGATCCTGCGGGTGCTTCTTCAATCAATTCTAAAATCTCATTTTTAGCTGTTTCCTTTGCCTTTTCAACACCACTTTGAGTCAATTCCGGATACTCATTCGATTTTGGATCAGCCTCAGTAGCATATCTAGCGGGAGTGGTATGCCTAGTAATAAATGCTTTTTCTAGTGTCATAGTTTTTTAGATAATGTTTTTAGACAATGCTTGCTATGCCCTTAGTGGCATCGACCTTGACCATATCTTCGTTATGGAAAATAGATGTAGCAACCTGCGTTCCTACAATACAAGGCTTTTTAAGCTCTCTAGCAGAGATTGCAGCATGACACAAAATACCTCCAGCATCTGTAATTATTGCAGATGCTTTTTCCATTAGAGGTAAAAATTCTGGTCGAGTCATGCCGGTAATGAGTATATCTCCATCATTAAAGTCTTTTACTTTGTGGGGATCTGGAACTATTCTTGCCTTTCCACTAACAACGCCTTCATAAGCGACGACACCTTTAACTTCTCTTTTTCCTTTGATGGCTTTTTCAAATAGGTACTTTTCAACATTATTATCAAGATCAACTTCGACGGTTTGTTCGCCATCTTCAAAGTAAAGAAGACTTAATTCGTATCGTTTCTTCAAAACATCTTCTTTTGGTAGTTTCGCTTCTCGTATATATTTTTCAAATTCTTCTTGTGTTAAACAGGTAAGAAATTCTGGTGATCGGTCTTCCTTAACTGCAATTGCTTTCACAATACTTCTAAAAAATGCTTCTGTATCACTATAGACTGCTTCAGAATATAGTCTAGCCTTTTTAAAAGAAGGCAATACTTTATCTAAAGTTTCTGCGGGAAAATAGTCAATTGTTTTTTTAATCGCATTATGATAGGGCAAATGTCTATCATATGCTGTCAAAAAATCTTCATACTCCTCATAAGAAATAATTTTTCCATATAATGCTTTCATTATTTTTGAGATGACATCTGTATTCTTTTTTAACTCCTCACACCATTTCAGGGCAACAGACTGATTTTCAGTCGCCTGTTTAGCAAGTGTTTGACCAAAATAATCTAACTCTTCTCGTAGCAAATAAAAAGCAACTGTACCTTTACGATGAATAAAAAGTGAATGGTCAAAGCCCACTCCCAACTCACGATTCAATGATGTTTTGTATTGTTTCCCCCAATAGGAAGCAGAGATGAAAGTATAGGAACCTGCCCATCTTTTCACCCAATTTTTTGAAGAAATATTATCGATCAGATCTGATTTTGTCATAAGTATAATATGTTAATTATAAAGTTGTAATTGGTCGGCTTTGAGTAATTAAAAAAGCATCCTTTTCTCTGGTCCACTCCACATCAACAGGAAATCCATAATGATTCTCAATTGTTAAAATCAAATTAGCGAGCTTTAAAATATCTTTATCATTCAATACAGCTTTTTCAACAACCTCTTTACTTAAATATCGCCATTCATTTCCTCCATTAGTAGCACGAAACAATCCTTTTTGTTGAGTAAAAATATTTTTATCAACAATTTTTTTAGGCTCTTTTTCTATAACATAGCTATCTGGAGTGACTTGGCCAGATACTATAGCTTCTCCCAACCCATAACTAGCTTCTATTATAAGTTGATTATAGTCTTGTGTAACAGGATGAACAGAAAAGGCAACACCTGAAACTTCACTCTCAACCATCTGTTGAATCACGATAGCTACCGAAATTCTTTGTTCACGCAAGTCTTTTTCAAACCTATAAAAAATAGCTCTTGAGGTAAACAATGAAGCCCAACATTTTTTTATATTTTTTAAGAGAGTTTCTTCTGTGGTATTCAGAAAGCTATCTAATTGCCCTGCCCATGCCGCAGAAGCAGAATCTTCTGATGTTGCAGAAGAACGAACAGCTACAAATTTACAATTTAATTTTTGATAGAATTTTAGAATCTCTGCTTTAATGTATTTTGGCATTTCTTTGAAAAGAATCATTTCTTGAATTTTTTTGGAAGCGTTTTCAACAGTATGAACTTCTTTAATATCAACCTCGTCTAAAATAGCTTCAATTTCTACATTTAAGCCTGTTTCTTCTAAGAATTTATCAAATGCTTCTGATAGAATCACAAAACCAGACGGCACAGGAATTCCTGCCTGAGTCATTTCTCCAAGAGAAGCACCTTTACCTCCGGCAATTTTTGTATCTTTTTTTGATATTTCTTTTAAATTTCTTATGTACATAAAATTATGCGAGTAATATGCTTAATAAAAGCAAAATGGTTGAAGCTAGTAAATATGGGTTTACTTTTTTCCACTGTCCTTGAATTACTTGTAGTATAATGAATAGTCCAAAACCAACAAACATTGCTTTATCTAGTCCAAATGTCCAGATTGTCGCTAATAGCATTGCGATAACCGATATAACATCCGTCCAATGATATGTCTTTAAGTCCTTTTTTGTTGGTAGTAGTGTTAATCCGACAAAAAGCAATGCTCCTGTGGTAGCTACAACTGGGACTAAATTGACAAGTGGAGTTAATAGTAGAAAGAACAGCATTAGAATACCGCTAACAACAGATACAAGTCCTGTTCTTCCGCCCTCGCCAATACCGACTGCACTTTCAACATAAGTCGTTACGTTTGTTGTTCCTAAAGTGGCACCAACAACGGTGGCACCACCGTCAATCGCTAGGGCTTCTTTCATTTTTGGCATGTCGCCTTTTTCATCAACTATTGTTGTATTGCGAGTAAGTCCGATAAATTTTGCAATACTGCCGTAAAAATCAATAATGAAAAGGATTAGAATAACGCTTATAATTTTTGGATTAAAAATAACGCCAAGATTGAAAGCAAATGTACCGCTTAACATTTCTTTTGAAATCTGCACTGGTTCAACAACTGTGCCAATGCCAAGCAAGTGAGCTACGACAGAAGCAACAATGATTGAAATTAAAATTGTGCCCTTAACTTTGAAATAGCGAAGTCCAAGAGCAACAATTAAGCCAACATAAAATACATACGCCTCTGGCGAAGTCAAAAGGCCAATGCCTTGCACTTGTATGCCTTCATAAGCAAGTATGCCGCTTACTTTTAAGGCAATGAGCATAAGAAAAACACCAACGGCAGCGGCAAGACCGGATTTTAGTTTGTCAGGAATCGCTTTGATAATATATTCACGAATACGCAAAAAATTGATTATCAACATTACAACACCAGACCAAAACACAGCACCGAGCGCGTCTTGCCAAACAAAGCCAAGTGTTCCAACAACGATGAAAGCAACGTATGCGTTCATTTCCAATCCCGGAGCAAGCGAAAAAGGTTTGTTTGCCCAAAGCCCCATTATGATTGTTGCCAATGAAGAAACAATCACAGTGGCGAAGAAAACCACACTCTTGCTAATTCCTGCTTCGGACAAAATCGCAGGATTGACTACAAAAATGTAGGACAAAGATAAAAACGTGGATAAACCGGCAAGGATTTCGATTTTCCAAGTGGATCCAAGTTGTTTAAAGCCAAAGTAGCTTTCAATTTTTGACATCATATTGTTCATACTTAGTTAAAATTAATTATAATATAAATAGTTTTCGGAGCGATAGCGGAGAAAACACCTTATTTCCCCTCTATAAAAATTAAAAACAAATTTATTCCGTATTGTTAAAGTCTATCAAAATATCCATAAATTTAAAGAAAAATATTTTTTGAATTGCGTATAACGTTT
>WFTC01000004.1 GCA_015485665.1 Candidatus Altimarinota bacterium | reverse complement strand
GATACAGCTAGTGAAGGTGAAACAAATGGAGATGTTAAACCTGACAGAACTAATGCTATTTCTCCTGCTCCTGAAGCCGGTGGTTGTTCCACAACACCTACTCCGGCTAATGGAACTTGGGCCTTTGCCGCAGGACTTGCTGCTTTGCTACGTAGAAAAAGAAATTAAATCTGGTGCTTGGTGTGGAAAAGGAACTTTCAGCTCCAAGTGAAATTTTGTGGAGCAATTAATATTACAATCTCCCCCTTTGGTTTTTGTTTATTGAATTGTTCGAGTAATGTGAATGTAGTGCCACGATAAAAAGTTTCGTGCAATTTTGTTAGTTCACGGGCAATTACAATTGATCTGTCAGGACCCAAAATTTCTTCCAATTGCTTCAATGTCTTCAATAAACGATGTGGTGATTCATAAAAAATGCTGGTGCGGTTTGCATCTAAAAGTGAAGTAAATAATGAATGACGTCCTTTTTTGGCAGGTAAAAAACCTAAATAATTGAACTGATTCATTGGAAGTCCGCAAGCCATAAGTGCTGTTAGGAAAGCGCTTGCTCCCGGTATTGGAACTATCTTAATCTCGGCATTCAAAGCGGCTTGAATAAGTGTCCATGCAGGATCTGAAATGCCCGGCGTACCTGCATCCGAAATAAGAGCCAGTTTTTTACCTGCTTTAATATGAGCTATAATTTTGTCTACTTTAGCTTGTCCGCTATGGCTATGATAGCTGATCATTGCTGTGTTTATTTTGAAATGAGTGAGCAGTTTTTTTGAATGGCGTGTATCTTCCGCCGCAATCAAATCTACTTCTTTTAAAATGTTTAATGCCCGCAAAGTTATATCTTCCAAATTTCCTATCGGCGTAGCTACAATAAATAAAGTCATGCTTGTTTCCATTTATTAGTGGATGGTGTTATGTTTGGAGCTCTAAGATAAAATTCCTCCACATAAGGATCTATTTCCCATGCTTTTTGCTTTATAAATACCTCTCCCATGCTTAGAGCATCTTCAACTTTTATCTGCCTACGATTTTTTTCCTTGCACAGGATATTCAATTCTTCCATCAAGTTTTCCGGCAAATCGGCAATGATTATATGATTTTTGAATTGATGCAATGCCATTGCAGATCTGAGTGAAGTTATAAAATACTCATCTTCATTGTAAACAGCAACATTATCTCCACCTGAAAAAAGTATAACCATAAGTTGATTATTATTTCCGGCTTTAAGCTTCATAAGTTCAAAAGTGCTGATGCCGTGAAGATTGGCCTGTAATCCTTCAGCAAGCGCTTTGGCAAAGCTCACCCCAATACGTAATGCGGTATAAGGCCCCGGACCTTTCACAACTATAATATCTTTAATTTCTTCTTTCTTACGCCGAATTTTCTTTAACATATTTCTGAGTGTAGGCACCAAACGCTCCACATCATCACGAGAACCCGTCCATCTATCTTCAATCAAGATACGATCTTTTTCCAGCAAAGCCAATTCATGTTCCCTCTGAGCTGTGTTTATAGCCAAAATCATTACTCCATGATTACTGAAAGTTCAACATTCTGATAGTAATAATCTATTATTTCTTCGTAAGAAAAGCCAACTTCCGCCATTTTGCTTGCACCACACCCCGAAAGTCCAACTCCATGCCCCTCAAAACTATCCGCTTCACAATAAGGATCTTGAACACCTTGAAGCCAAGGCGTGTCTGTCCATCCCCAGACTTCCTTTGCACTCTTAGTGTAACCGGGAGATTGACTGAAATAAGGCGTCTTTACAACTACACCTTCATATGTTATTACTTGCCCTTTGGTAGCCTCCACATAATCTGCAATATTTTCAGATCTGGATTCAAAACCGTAACCCAGATATTTTTGAGAACTGTCAGGGTCATCATCTAAATCATAAGCTTTACCCGGAAATTTTTCATCTTGAGTCATGTAGTAATAAGCATAACTGCGAGCCAAAACCAAAATGCTTTTTGCCTTTTCAGGCGGTGCATCATTAGATACTTCCGCAATGCCTTTCAAATAATCTTCAAGGGGTAATTCATTAATTAAAATCAGCTCTCCTTCCTCTTCCCTTACTTCAATAACACCTCTAAATTTATTGTCATTCAAATCTAAATTCCAAGCCGGAACTTGGCTCATGCTTAAAATTTCAATAATACCTTCATCTTTCGGAACTATGCGCACAGGTTCTTTCGTAAGAAAACGTCCTTTCAAAGAACCTACACTGTAACCATCTCCACTTTTATCCACAAAAACACGACTTCCACCATTGAAAGTTTGTAATAATTCATCACCTCCGTAAATATCAAAATCTGTACTTGATGTGAGAACAGGCACACTTACTTCATCCGGAGTCAATTTGATGCGTATAGTGTTATCAGAAGACTCGGACAGTTCTTTTGAAGATGTAACCACAATATCAAACTTGTAAGCTTCACCAAGCAGATCTTGACCTTTGTAATCTGGCATTAACTTAATTGAATAACGACCCTCTGCACTTGGAGCTTCAATCATAAAAAAGACCTTTGCACTTGCTCCGGATGGCAAACTTCTAACCCGCATATAAGCTGAAGAAATATCTATTTTCCCTCTGGTGTCAAAACTGACTCCAAGCTTGTCATTACTCCAAGACTCGGCGCCTGTATTTTTTAATTCAATCCAAAAATATTTCTTTTCTCCGGGCTCAAATTCAAGTTCCGGCATTATAGATTCAATGCTTGCACCCTCTTTAGCTCCAGAAGTTTGAGAGCTCAAACGAATTGTAGCTTTAGCAATAGCGGTAGATCCTTCTATTGCCGGATAAATATAAATGCTTTGCTTGCTATCATCCTCAGGTCCCGTGATTTGAAATTTAAAGCTTGCATTTTCTCCCGGTTTAACTGCATCTTCCTGCATTTCAGCCAATATCGTTTTTGAAGTGAAAGCCGAAGCTCCACTTTGCATGAGCTTTACCGGATAATCTCCATCTTTTAGCCATGTGAAGTTTCCTTCGTTTTTAATATCCACTGTCACGGTGTATTTCTGACCGGCATTAATAAAAGCAGGCATATCATCTGCAATCAATTTGAAATCAATTTCAGGCTGCTCAACATATACAGTCAGATCCATATAACGTGTTGTTTTCTTTTCTCCATTGAAAATGGGTGCCAAGTTAAAATGTGTCATGCCTCCTTTAAGAGTGCCATTTACATCAAAAGTGAATGTTGCACTTTCCCCCGGTTTCACAGAATTTTCTTTCATCTTTGCAATTGATCGCTGAGAATCTTTTTCTATTGATGCCACTCCATCATTGTTAATGTCATAAGTCAAAAATGTATCTTCATTCCAAGTTTTATTACCGGTATTTTTTATCTTTAATGTTACTCGCTCTTTATCCTCAGGCCCCATTGCAAGCATTTCACGATCTCCAATTTCTTCATAAGCATAATCTTCATCAAAATTCATATTCCTACGTTTATCTAAACTTTTACCCAATGACTCCCTAATCTGATCAAGATATTCATATGCAATAGCTCCAGGGCATAAAGTTGCGCCTAAATCTCTATGACCTAATATGTTTGGCATCATTTCACCTCTAAACTCACTGGAACCGTCAGGGTCAATATCATATTTTACAGCTGTGTCATAAACCAATCCCATGAGAGATTTCATCATCTCAGCAGAGATCAGATTTTCTTCAAAATTACCCAGCAAAGCTATACCCACAGAAGCAGTATTGTAGCCCGCTGTATGCCCTCCAACAGCACCATCTCCGCCGTATCTTCCCTCGTAAATTTTCCCATCTGAATCAATCAAGTAATTGTATCCAATATCTCCCCATCCACGAGTCAAAGCATGATAAGCATAAATGGATCGCATGAGCTTTTCAGGATCATCCAAATCTTTTGTTGAAGCAGTATGATGAATGATGACTTTTTTAATTTCTTTAGGGTACTCTACCGGCCAAAGCAATTCTTTACCTTTCAAAGTTGATACTGTTTTGACAATTTCCAATTCCGGATAATCTTCATCCTCTTTTGACTTCTCTTTTTCATCCTCTTCATCTATTTCACTTAAATTATAATTGGATGCATAAAGATAAGCTTCATCAGCACCCCATTCCTCACGAGTAACAATATCTTTATCTTGATCAAAAACCAATCTTGTTAATTTATCCATAGTGGATTTTTGACCACCATCAATGTAATCAAAACGAATATCAGCAAGCTTTGGTGTTATACCGGCATCATTTGTACTAAGTGTAGCCCGATACTGGAAAGCAATACTGTTTCCGCTTATTGAATAACTCCATTGTTCTCCAGAATTCTCTTTATCAGGATAATCTTGATCAGACCTTACTTGCTCCCAATCCGACCAATCACCTTTACTATTTTGAAAACGAAGTTCAATTATTGCTTGTGTGCCATCCGGAATAGACTGTTCCCAATTCAAGCCTAAAAGTTGAAATTCATAAGGAGCTGTAAAAACAGGTGATATAAAATTACTTACACGTTTATAGCGTGCCTCCGTGCCTTCTGTAGCGGCGGATTTCACCGGCTCCAAACTCAAATAATCAGCTCCGGACACTCTGCCTCCGCGAACCGGTACAGCCGGCTGAGTGAGCCAAAATAATAAAGGAAGTGTTAAAAGAAAAAATAAAAATCGTTTCATTGCCTAAATTTATCTTCTAAGTATAACATAGCGCAAAGCTTTCTTCAATGCAGCTAAACGTGGTAAAATTATATTACTACAATTAATAAAAGCTAACTATGGCAACTATTATTACAGATCAAAACTTTGATTCGGAAGTACTTAATTCAGAATTGCCAGTACTTGTTGACTTCTTTGCACAGTGGTGCGGACCTTGTAAAATGCTGGCTCCGATTATTGACGAACTTGCATCAGAATGGGAAGGGAAAGTTAAAATTTTCAAATTAGATGTTGACAAGAGTCCAGAAACGGCGCAAAAATATGGTGTGATGAGCATTCCCACTTTAATTTTCTTCAAAAAAGGTGAAGAGGTGGAACGTATCACGGGAGCTCTACCTAAAGATTCCCTTGAAGCAAAGCTCAACGCACTCATGTAGCGTTTGACCCTCCTCCATGGAGAATACCTTAGTCTTAAGTTCCGCACTTGCAGTTATCACGCTTCTCTTTGTTGCTACTCTTGTTAATTTCTTACTGAGAAATTCACGAGTCCCTTACACTGTTGCATTGGTTATTGTGGGTCTTGGACTGGGATTGCTTGTTGAGCACTTGAAAATTTTTCAATTTCTAGATGAGTTTCGCCTGTCTCCGGAGCTTGTTTTTTATGTCTTCCTGCCAACACTTATTTTTGAATCTTCCTTTCATACCAATATAAAACACTTTACCCGCAATATGGGTAGCATTGTAACTCTTTCAACCCTAGGTTTATTGATATCTGCCGGAGTAATAGGAGTTGGTATGCATTATTTTTTGGATTTTCCTTGGATAATCGCTTTCTTATTCGGCGCTCTTATTTCCGCAACGGATCCTATTTCAGTTATTGCACTATTTAAAAAGATAGGCGCACCAAAACGTTTGCAAACAATTGTTGAAGGTGAAAGCTTGTTTAATGATGGCACTGCCTTGGTTCTCTTTGGAATTTTACTTGAAATTGCAAACAATCAAGCTGCACATTTCGGTAGAGCCGAGCTCTTAGGTTCATTTGGAAATTTCGGTGTTGTGGTTTTCGGAGGTATAGGAATCGGTGTTCTACTTGGCTTTATTTTTTCCAAGGCTCTGGACTATGTCCGTAATTCAAAAGAAATTGAAATATCAATTACACTTATTTTAGCTCATGCAACTTTCATTATTGCGGAATATTTCCTTGGTGTGTCAGGTATTTTGGCAACGGTTGCAGCTGGAATTGTCATTGGCAACTATGGAGCTTATAAAATTTCTCCGGAAGTAAAAGAGATCATGACTCATTTCTGGGATTATTCCGCTTTTATAGCCAATTCGCTGCTCTTTTTGATGGTGGGACTGATTGTATATAGCGTCAATGACTCTATTTTCCCTCTTTTGGCTCCTGCTTTAATGCTTATTTCAATTGTACTTTTTGCACGCATGATCTCAGTTTACGGACTGTTGCCCATACTAAATAAAATAAATCCCAAAGAAAAAATTCCCGCATCATGGATACATATAATTCAATGGAGCGGGCTTCGTGGAGCTTTGGCAATTGCCCTCATGCTAACCTTGCCGGAAAGTTTTCCTTTTTATGACGAAATGCTGATTTTCACGGTTGCTGTGATATTTTTCACAATTATTTTTAACGGATTTACAATAGAACCTTTACTTTCTTTCTTGGGCCTGAAATCTTTTTCCATTTTGGAACGCTTTGAACATCAAGAAAACTTGGTGCTGATTGACAAGAGAGTCAATAGCAAACTCAATCAGATGCTGAAGCAAAAATTTATTTCTCAAGATATTTATAATGAAATGATCGCTCGTTATGAAGCACATTGTTCAATGTGTAATCAATCCATTCACGAACTTTTTGAGCATAATCGTAATGAACTTGATCATGATCAACTGACGCTTGTTTTAAAAAGGCATCTGCTTGGCATAGAAAAACGTAGTTTTACAAAACTTTATTATTACGGAGAGATAACTCAAGAATTGCTAAATATTTTATTGAACAATGTAAATCATCAGATGGAAAATTTGGAATCAAAAGATAAGATAAGATTGGGGAGCTTGGTGTGGCCTTCTCCAAACAGTTGGCTTGCCCGAAGCATTGAAAAGCTTGGAGTATCTTCATATCGGAAATCTTTAAAGAAAAAAGAGGTGATGCTACGCTATGAAATGTTTAGAGCCAGATTAATTGGCACTTCAGATGTTTTGGAAGCTTTAGAAGAGATTAAAGATGGAAACGTATTCCTTGATGAGAGTGTGATTAAGAAATTTGAAAAACGCTATAAAACTTGGAAAAGAAAAGCAAAAGAAAAGTTGTATGAGTTGGAAAAATCTCATCCAGATATATGTAAAAATGTACAACTTTACCTAGCTCAACAAGCAGCTTTGAATGTTGAAAACAAGATGCTTGAAAAATTGTATCATAGCGGGATGACCAGTCCGAAAGTGTATCAAGAGCTTAGAAAAGAGTTGGTGCTTCGTCAGGAAGGCATAGATCTTTAGGATCCATATCCTTTGCAAGGATTGCATAATGCTTTGCAGATTGTAGCGCTTTTTTATCACAAAATTCATTTTGCGGATGACCTGAATGCCCCTTAACCCATTGCCACTCTATATCTTTATTAATTAAAAGTGGCATGAGCTCACTCCATAAATCCAGATTTTTTTTGCGTTTCCAATTTTCTTTCATGGTCTTGACCACCCAAGAAGAATCACTATAAATAAAAATTTTTCCATCCAAGTTCTTTTTTTTCAATGTTTTGAGTGCCTCTATAACCGCTTGAAGCTCCATTCTGTTATTTGTTGTATAAGGCTGACCACCTGTCCCATCAAAATGTCCGCCTTCAAACTCAATTAAGTAAGCCCATCCTCCCGGACCTGGGTTACCGAGGCAGCTTCCATCTGTATAAATTTTGATATTCACATACTTAATCTTACTCATTTTTCGTGCTTTTTCAAAGTCTTGAGCGTATATTAAAACTGGCACCTCATAGACTTAGTCCGTCTGTTTTATAGCAGATAAAAAATGCCTTGCAAATCCTGCATTAAATTCATAAAATGGCACTGCTCTGTTTCTTTTGAGTAGGTGTCGTATAATGGCTATTACCACGGCCTTCCAAGCCGTTGATAGGGGTTCGATTCCCCTCACCTACTCCACTTTGGGATTTTCCGATTGCTAAAAGGCCAGCCACGTTTAATATTGCGATTTTTGAACTGTATTTATAAAAACTTACAGTTAAAATACACCCATGAATGTTAAAATCCATGATTCTTGGAGGAGCGCCTTGCAATCTGAATTTGAAGCGGAATACTTTCATGCCTTAGTTGAATTTGTAAAAAATGAATATAGAACTAAGAAAGTTTACCCTCAGGCTAAAAATATTTTTCGTGCATTTGATTTATGTCCTTTAAATGAAGTGAAAGTAGTGATTTTAGGTCAAGATCCTTACCACGGACCAAATCAAGCAAACGGACTGTGCTTTGCTGTGAATGAAGGCTTTGCACATCCACCTTCTTTAAGAAATATTTTCCAAGAGATATATGCAAACTTAGGTTATTATCCAAAGTCAAGCAGTCTTACTGCTTGGGCAAAACAAGGTGTGCTTCTATTAAATTCAAGCTTAACCGTAATTGCTGGTCAAGCCGGCTCACATCAAGGAAAAGGTTGGGAAAAATTTACAGATGCCGTAATCAAAACGGTATCCAGCAGGCAAAATAATGTTGTATTTATATTATGGGGACGTTATGCGCAGAATAAAGAAAAACTCATAGATATAAAAAAACACCTCATTATAAAATCACCTCACCCCTCTCCACTTTCAGCTCATCGTGGTTTTTTTGGCTCAAAACCATTCAGCAAAGTGAATAAATATCTGAAATGGCATGGCAAAAAAGAAATTGACTGGATAGGATAACAGTTTGGATTTATATCCAGACAATCTTTTTAGGTTACTGTCTAGCCTCAAAACTTGCATAAAAAATATATAGAGCGGATAATTGAGAGAAGCATCAAAGTATGCTTTTGAAAGCTAGAGAAAAAATAAAAATAAAAAAAGACCTTAATTTGGTCTTGACCTGCAGGTTTGGCTTCCTTTTGCCAGCGGATGTACTCCACTGTCTTTATGCCTCACTTGCAGGTCTTTTTCTTATGTTTTAAAAATCCAATCTATCACCGAAATCGGGAATGACTACATCCTCAAAACCGTTAGCATGTAAAGCTAATTTCAAATCTTGAGATGACTCCTCTTCTCCATGTACAAGCACAATCTTACCAAGTCTTTCCACTTTTGAAATATAATTAAGAAGATCACTTCTGTCTGCATGAGCCGAGTATGCATTCATAACATGAATTTCCATTTTTACCATGTGAGGCTCACCAAATATTTTTACCTCTTTAAAGCCTTCAATCAATTTGCGACCGAGTGTGTTTTTAGCTTGATAACCTACAATCAGCAATGAATTTCTATGGTCTTCAATAGCATTTCTCAAATGATGTAAAATCCTTCCATGCTCTACCATTCCGGAAGAAGAAATAATAATCATTGGCGTTTTAATGTCATTCAGTGCTTTGGATTCCTCAACCGACCTTACATAACTAACACATTCAAAGCCAAAAGGGTCTTGATCCTTATCCAAAAAGTTCTTTTGAACAGCTTCATCTAAAATATCCAAATGCTTTTGAAATACCTGCGTAAGATTTACAGATAAAGGCGAATCAACGTAAATCGGCAAATGCACAATCTTCTCTTCATTCATTAATTTATGAATTGAGACTACTAATTCTTGAGTTCGCCCCAAAGAGAAAGCAGGAATAAGCAAGCGACCTCCTCTTGCAACCGTATCATTGATGACTTTTGCCAATTTATCTTCTGCTTCCAGCAAGGATTCATGCAATCTATTGCCATAAGTGGATTCTATCATCAAAACATCCGCTTCTTTAACTTGATAAGGATCACGAATGAGTGGCATATTCGGTCTACCCAAATCTCCTGAAAACACAAATTTTTTGCTGCGTCCATCGGATTTATCTTGCACATACAGTTCAATAAGTGCAGACCCCAAAATATGTCCAGCCTCTCTATAGCAAGCCTTGATGCCAGGAAAAATTTCAATACATGAATCATAGTCCAAAACTTGTAGCAATTTTAATGTTTCAAGAACATCCTCTTGAGTGTAAAGAGGTTGGATTAAATCCTCTTCACCTCGTTTCTTTTTTCTCTTGTTGAGCCACTCAGCTTCCCTTTCTTGAATATGAGCGGAATCGCCAAGCATATATTCCAATAAATCTTTAGTTGCTTTTGTACAATAAATCGGTCCGTTAAAACCTTGCTTAAGCAAATTTGGTAAATTTCCTGAATGATCTATATGCGCATGCGATAATAATACCGCATCCACATCTTCCGCTTTGAATCCGAAGTTGTTATTTTTCTCTCTTTCTTCGTCACGTCTTCCTTGATACATGCCACAATCCATTAATAAAGTCATACCATTCACATGCAGCAAATGACGTGAGCCGGTTACTTCCCCATTTGCTCCTCGGAATTCAAGTTGCATATTTTTTTTGATTATATTCCTATAATTTTAGCATTATTTTGTAGAAAAGTCCAATGCCCTACTTGTGATACCTGCGACCCGCAATGATAAGTACAGATCTGTAAAGTTGCTCCTTTAAAAAAATCCTTATCATCTCATGTGTGAAAGTCATCTTTGAAAAAGACAATCTGAAATTAGAGAGCCTGATAATGTCAGGATGTAATCCGTGAGAACCTCCAATTAGAAATTGAATTTTCCCTGAACCAAAATCTCTTTGTACTTTTATAAGCTCTGCAAAATCCATGCTATCAATCTCTTCACCTCTTTCATCCAAAGCAATGATATATGACTGTTTGTCCAGTTTGTTTATTATTGCCCTTTTTTCTTCTGTTTGCGCCTTTACTTTATCATCCGATTTACTTGCAGAAAGAGTTAGGATGTTCAATTTAAAATAAGCCGACAATCTTTTTTCATAATCTTTTTCCACTTGAAGTAAAGCTTTGTTTTTTGTAGCTGAGAATTGAATAATTTGAATTTTCATTGTAATTTTTTGATCTACATCAGAGATAATACACAGAATATGAAAATATCAATGCAGTTTATTGCACTTAAAGGAACTTCCCGCTAAGATCACGCCGTGAAAATTAAAAAAGGTCAAGAACTTGAACTTAAAATAAATAACATTGCCTTTGGTGGGAAAGGCATTGGTGAAAAGAACGGTTTTAAGATTTTTGTTCCTGACGCTTGCCCCGGTGATTTACTAAACATTAAAATCGGCAAGGTTAAAAAGAATTATGCAGAAGGTCGCTGCTTGAATGTTTTAAAAGCTTCTCCTTTACGTATTGAACCACGCTGTAAACATTTCGATGTATGCGGTGGTTGTAAATTTCAATTTCTAAGCTATCAAAAGCAGTTGGAAATTAAAGAACAACATGTTAGAGATGCTCTTGAGCGTTTAGCCGGATTGCCCGACATTAGGGTTCAAGAAATACTCCCTTGTAATTCTGAATGGTTCTATAGGAATAAAATGGAACTTAGCTTTGGGCCAAGTAAAAATGGAGGTGTGATGCTAGGTTTTTATCCGCCCGGTTATCACTATGAAGTTTTTGACTTAGAAGAATGTTATTTGCAATCTGCGGATATGTCTGAACTTGTTAGTAATGTTAGAAATTGGGCAAATAAATTTAAACTCACACATTATGACTCCAAAAAGAACCCCAAAGGACTGCTTCGCAATTTGACTGTTAGAGAAGGGAAAAATACCGGAGAAAAAATGATTATTTTAACTACATCAACTGAGGAAATGGACCATGAATCTTTTATTCAATTATTTCAAGCTCATGTTTCTGTCTACAGATGTATTGTTGAGCAAGAAAAAGGACACCGTACAAGCTTTCATATAAAACATTTGTCCGGTCCGAAACTCTTGGTGGAAAATTTGAAATTGGAAAATGGAAAAACTCTTTCTTTTGACATACTGCCCAGAGCCTTCTTTCAAACCAATACACAACAAGCGCAAATACTGTATTCAAAAGTCTTGGAATATGCCGATTTCAAAGGTGATGAACTACTTTTTGATTTATATTGCGGAACCGGCACCATAGGTCTTTTTTGCTCTCATGCAGTTAAGCAAGTATATGGTTTGGAGATAAATCCAAGCTCCATTGAAAATGCGCAGAATAATGCAATTAAAAATGACATTCAAAATGTAGAATTTATCTGCGGCCGTGTTGAAGATACACTTAAATCTTTAAAAGAAAGACCAGATGTAATAATAGTTGATCCACCACGCAGCGGACTCGGATCAAAGACCGTTGACCTTGTATATGAATTTCAGGCCGAACGTATAATTTATATTTCATGCAATCCAACAAGTTTAGCTAGGGATTTAAAGCAATTTGCCTCTCTCGGATACAAAACGGAGTGTGTCTTGCCTATTGATATGTTTCCTCATACGGCTCACATAGAATGCCTATGCAGACTTGTTAAAGACTTTTAAGCCATTTTAAAGCCTCATTGCGTGTTTTTATATAACCCGCCAGCTGATACTCTATGGCTTTTTGCAGTATTTCACCAATCTGCGGACTCGGTTTTATAGACTTAATGCGCATTACATCAATACCTGTCAATAAAGGCAAAGGCATGCTTGTGAACTTTTGTAATGTAGCTTCATAAGCTTCTTTCATCTCTTCATAAAGAGAAGGATTTTTTGAAATATTCAAAAGCCTTTCAACACGGAGCAATTCCAATAAATCAACGAATCTTGAATCCAGAAACAAATAACGGCGCCGCCCCAAATCCAAGTTCATCAATGTCTGCATGGATGGGTATTTACGAAGTATCCACATGACATGTTCCTTTTCTTGTCGTGAAAAACGAAGACGCCGCATGATAATTGCAAAGATATCAAAACGTCTGTCCTTGTACTTTTCATTTAAAGTCCCAAAATGCAATATAATAGACCATCTTGCCGCCAGAGATGAATCTCTGCTTGCATGTTTGATGGCACTTATCAGAATTGAAACTTCTTTGTCATTTTTGTCTACACACAACTCCGGCAGTATATGCCGCAATATACCAGTGTCTTGCATATCTGCAAAAGCCTGATCAACTTGTTCGTGCATTATCATCCTATTCAGCTCTTCACGCACCCTTTCTCTGCTGACTTTATTCACCAAATGAGAATGACGTTTTATCGCCTTATAAGTGTCATTGTGATATTCAAAGCCCAAAGTATTTCTAAAGCGCAATGCTCTCAACAGGCGCAAATGATCCTCCAATATGCGTTCATAAGGATCACCAATGAAGCGTATAAGTTTATTTTGAATGTCATTTTGTCCACCTACAAAATCATGAATTTCTTCATAAATCGGATCAAAAAATAAACCATTTACAGTGAAGTCACGCCGTAAAGCATCTTCCGCCGGATGAGTGAAAGTTACTGCATTTGGTCTTCGTCCGTCACTGTGACAGGAATCACTGCGAAACGTTGCAATTTCAAAATGGTGTCCATTTTGCTCAGCACTGATTACTCCAAAAGATTTACCTATTGGGATTGTTTTATTAAAAAGAGCTTCAATTTCTTCCGGCTTTGCGCTCGTTGCAATATCATAATCTTTTGGATGCCTCTTCATAAGCAGATCCCGAACACATCCTCCTGCCCAATAAGCGGTATGTCCCGCATTTTGAAGTTTTTTGACAATTTCAATAGCGGCATTTTTCATTATATTCATAATAATATGAATCTTAACTCAATCAAAGCTCATAATAAAATCGAGGTTATGATAGAGTTAAGTCGCCATTTACTTTTTCTTATGATACTTGCAATTGAAACTTCTTGCGATGAAAGTGCTGTTGCCATTGTTGAGCAAGGAACAAAAGTGCATTCCAATGTTATAGCTTCACAAATTGATATTCATAGCCTTACCGGAGGAGTTGTCCCTGAAGTTGCATCAAGAGAACATATGAAAGCCATTCTGCCTACTCTGAGAGAAGCATTTAAAGAAGCTAAACTTGATTGGAATGATATTACCCATATTGCAGTCACAAAAGAACCCGGTTTGATAGGCTCGGTACTGGTGGGACGTATGAGCGCAGCAGCGTTTGCATTTGCAATGGACAAAACTTTGATTGAAGTAAATCATATTCACGGACACATTTATTCAAACTGGCTGGACATTAAAGACTCACCTCAATTTCCAATCTTGAGCCTAACGGTCTCAGGTGGACACAATGAACTTATATGGATGCCAAAAGATGGAGTAATTGAGAGCTTGGGGCGCAGCATGGATGATGCAGCAGGCGAAGCTTTTGACAAAACCGCACGCCTTTTAGGTCTTGGATATCCCGGAGGTCCGGCAATTGAAAAAGCAGCACAAAAAGGAAATCATCTTGCCGTTAAGTTCCCAATTCCAAAGTTGGAAGAATACAATTTCAGCTTTTCAGGACTGAAAACCGCAGTCTTATACTATCTTCAGTCAAAGCAAAATTTGCTGCAAGATAAAGATTTTATAGCTGACGTTGCAGCCTCTTTTCAATATGCGGTGATTGAATCACTTATTTACCAGCTTATGAAAGCTGTAAAAGAAAAGAAGCCCAAGGAAGTTCATTTGGCGGGAGGTGTATCTGCAAACAAAGCCCTGAGATCTCGTATTCAAATAGAATTAAACGAGTTGTCTTATCCACCCTTGTTCAGATTTCCTGTAAAAATGAGTTATTGCACTGACAATGCAGCAATGATAGGAGCTGCAGGCTTTCAAAAGCTCAAGCATAAGCTTGTCTAAACCTTAAAATAAGGTTATGTTTAAAATGCTAACTATCTTATGACCTTATCGCTATGTCCGACACCGCTACAGATGAAAATGTCAAAGTGAGGCGCATTCAAACCGCCCCCGGTATTCATGATATCCTTCCAAAGGATCATGAATATCACACTTTTATTAAAAAGGTTGTGCGCCATAGGGCTCGTCAAGCGGGTTTTACAAGAATTACAACCCCCGTTCTTGAATTTACGGAAGTATTTAAGCGCGGTGTTGGAGAGCACACGGATGTGGTTGAAAAAGAAATGTATACATTTGAAGATCGCAGCGGACGCAGTATGACCTTAAAACCCGAAGGTACTGCCGGCGTTATCCGTTCTTATTTGCAACATGGAATGGGGTCATGGCCGGCCCCGGTAGAACTTTACTATATTGAGCCTCACTTTCGTTATGATCGTCCTCAAAAAGGACGCTACCGAATGTTTTGGCAGTTTGGATTTGAAGTAATAGGCGAAGATGACCCTGCCTTGGATGTGCAAATGATTCAAATGGCATTCAAAATTTTTGAAGACCTTGGCTTAAAAGATATTTTTGAGCTTCAAATAAATAATATAGGTACTCTCAAGAGTCGCTCTCAATACAAAGAAGCTCTTATTAATTATTATATTGGCAAAGAAAGATCTCTTTGCGAGGCTTGTCAGGATAGACTGCATAAAAATCCTTTACGCTTACTTGACTGTAAAGAGGAAGATTGCAGTATCTTATCCGAATTGGCGCCAAAATTTGAAGCTTATCGCAGCAAGGAAGACAAAGAGCATCATGAAAAAGTAAAAGAATTCCTTGAGGAATTGAATATACCTTTTAAAGAAAATGATAGACTTGTACGCGGTCTTGATTATTATACTCAAACAGTATGGGAATTTTGGGATAAAAGTACCGGAGGGCAAAATGCGGTTGGCGGAGGGGGTCGTTATGATGGACTTGTAGAAATAATGGGAGGTACTGAAACTCCGGCTGTGGGTTTTGCATGCGGAATTGATCGTCTTATCATGCACATGAAGCAAAACAATCTGCTTCCTCCATCAAAAGATAATATTCATGTTTTGGTGGCTCAACTTGGGGATTTGGCAAAAAAGAAATGTCTTCGCATTATTGAGGCCTTGCGAGATCGTGGTGTGAAAACGGTTGGATCTATGGGAAAAGCCAGCATTAAGTCACAACTTAAACTAGCAAACAAGCACCAAGTTCCTTACGCTCTTATTTTGGGAAGTACGGAGGTTCGTGAAGGCAGCATAATAATTAGAGATATGAAGAAAGGACAACAACGTCATGTAGCTATGGACAATGTAGTAGAAGAAATTGTTAAACTGATAGGAGAAGATAATCTTGATAAATACACCCCCGGTGAAGTTTCTCTCGGAAGCAGCGATTAAAAAATATCCATGTGCTTGTTTTTTAACTTTTCCACTCCATGCGTAAACTTATCCATGTCTTTCTAATATCCGTACTCTTGCTTCCCTCACCAACTTTGGCGGAAAGTGATTATTTCAAAGATTTGGATGAAGGTAATCCAAATTATACCGCAATTATGGACCTTGTGGAGCAAGGAGTTTTGGAAGGTTATGATGATGGCACTTTTAAAGCGGAAAAAGAAGTTAGCAGAGCAGAAGCGGTAAAAATTGTTTTATTGGGTCTTGGTCTTGATCTTAAAGAGGTAAGAGAATTTAATTTTGTGGATGTCAAAGATGGAGATTGGTATTTTGATTACGTCAAAACCGCTTATGATCTTGGCATTGTTCAAGGCTATGAAAATGATCTTTTTTTGCCAAATCAAAACGTAAGCAGAGCAGAGGCTGTAAAAATATTGTTTAGCGGTGCTGAAATTGAAGGAATAGATGCAAGTGAATATGAAGATCTCTATCCGGATATTCAACCTGATGATTGGTTCGCTCCTTATGCAATCTTAGCAGTAAAATACAATATTGTAGCCACTCAAATGGATGGCTATTGGTATCCTCATGAAGAAATGAGTAGAGGAGAATTTGCTGAAATGATATATCGCTTCCAATATTTTATGGAAAATCAAGAGGCTTATGATGAAACTTTAACTTGGCTTGAAACTGAATTTCCAACTGTGGATGTAACATTGACAGTTCCTCCAAATTGGTACGTTAAACAAGATGGTGTAGGGGCTGTATGGCTTTTAGACGTTCTGAATAATCAATACAGTTTACTTACACCTTATGATAACGGAGCAACATTGCTTATGACTCGTTATAGCAATAGTGAAAATTCGGATGCGGCAACTTTGTTCGCAAATATTGAAGCTCAAACTGAAGCAACAACTGTTGAAAGTGAAATAAACGGATATCCCACTTTGATAATCCATAAAGATGAAGATATATATTACAGGGAATGGTATGTTTATTTGGACAATGGTCGCTTGGTCCATTTTCTTGCTTTACGTGGAAAAGGTGCTTATTCAGATGCTTTGGAATCTTATCTGAACAAAATTGTGGATAGCGTAAAGTATCTACCTACAGGTGATACTGGAATGACCATGGATGAAATTTTGGCAACTTTAAGAGCCGCAATTCAAGTTGACGGTGTTGGAATGGAAAAAATCAACTTACTTCCTGACATTTCTATAATTGAAACAGATACGATAGGAATAGGGACAGGTCCGGTAGATTATTACTATTCCCCAACAGCAGATATCACTATAAAGTATGAACGTTCTTTTGATGTCATTTTAGACATTGAAAATGGACAAAGTACCGCATTTTAAATGCTATATAACTCTTTTAAAACTCCATATTTATGAAAAAACTACTCATACTCATGATGCTAAGCTCAATTTTAACGGCATGTGTAAGTAAAAAAGATGATATAGACAGTGATCTTTTAGATGGCATACTGACAGAAGTTGAACAAGAAGACACATCTGAAGAAATACAATATGAAATACCTGTTTCCGAAGGTCCAACGTTTCTTCCATCCGAAATTGAAAATATAACCGGCGAAGCAAATGAGTAAATTTGATGAAGATGCGCTGAATCTTCATAGAAATAACAGTGGAAAGTTGGGCGTCTCTTTGAAAGTATCCATAAATAACAAAGAAGATTTGAGTCTTGCATATACTCCGGGTGTTGCCGCTGTTTCCAAAACTGTAGCTGAAAATAAAGATAAAATGTACGAATTTACACCCAAAGGCAATATGGTTGCGGTGGTTTCAGACGGCAGTGCGGTTCTTGGACTTGGCAACATAGGAGCCGAAGGCGCCTACCCAGTAATGGAAGGTAAATGTGCACTTTTTAAAAGATTTGCCGATGTAGATGCCTTTCCCATTGTAGTGCATACTCAAGAAGTTGATGAAATAGTTGATTTAATTGTTAATATATCAGCTGGCTTTGGAGGAATAAATTTGGAAGATATTGCCGCACCTCGCTGTTTTGAAATTGAAAAAAAATTAAAAGCACAGCTTAATATTCCAGTTTTTCATGATGATCAACATGGAACTGCAATTGTAGTACTGGCAGGTCTTATAAATGCGATTAAAGCAACGGATAAAAATAAAGACGCAAAGATAGTCATAAATGGTTCTGGTGCCGCAGGTCTTGCGATTGCAAAATTATTGCTTTCTTATGGATTTACCAATCTAAATGTTGTTGATAGTGCAGGTGTGATTTATAAAGGCAGAAAAGAAAGGATGAATTCCGCTAAAGAAGAAATTGCTACACTTACAAACACTAAACGAAAATCCGGAAGTTTAGCGGATATTTTGATTGGAGCAGATATATTTCTTGGTGTTTCCAAGGCAGGCTTGCTTACACAAGAGATGATTCACAATATGGCTGAAAAGCCAATTATATTTGCAATGGCAAATCCCGACCCTGAAATTACTGAAGATGAGGCTATAAAAGCAGGAGCGGCTGTAGTTGCAACAGGTCGCAGTGATTCTTTAAATCAGTTAAATAATGTATTGGTTTTCCCAGGAATATTCCGAGGTATTTTAGATTCCAAAGCATCTCAATTTACACATGAAATGTATATTGCAGCTGCTGAAGCTTTAGCCGATCTTGTTGAATCTCCGGATCCTAAACATATTATTCCCAGTATATTTGATGAAAGAGTTTTGGATGCCATATCTCAATCAATTGTGCAACAAGCCTCTTGACCTTCCTTGCATGCTATGAGAGAAATAATAAGCAATTAAACTGAAAATACAATGGCAGGACACAGTAAATGGGCGAATATTAAACATAAAAAAGCTGCTGCAGATGCCAAGCGCGGTAAAGTTTTTACTATGCATGCCAAACTTATCAGCATAGCTGCCAAATCAGGAGGAGATCCGGAAATGAATCCTGCATTGCGTGCTGCCATTGATCGTGCAAAAGCTGATAATGTTCCAAATGCGAATATTGATCGTGCAATTAAAAAGGGAACAGGGGAAGATAAAGATGGTGCAAATTATGAAGCCATAAGCTATGAAGCAATGGGCCCTGGTGGTAGTTCTTTTATGATAGATGTAATCACAGATAATAAAAATCGTTCCAACACAAATGTAAAGACCATTTTAAATAAAAATGGAGGATCTCAAGGTAGTACTGCATGGAAATTTGACCGTATGGCATTTTTTCTTGTGAACGCAGGAGATATGGAACGTGATGAAGCGGAACTTACTCTGATCGACTGTGGAGCTTTGGATATAGAGGAGGATAATGATGATAATTTTGTTCTTTTTGCAGATTTATCCACTTACGGTGAGGTAAAAAAGTCCCTTAAAGATTCAGGTTTCCAAATAAAAAAAGACGAAGTTGTTTGGAAAGCGAAAAATGATATTCCGATTGACAATGTTGACACTGCAAAGAAGATATTAAGGCTAATTGAGGCTTTAGAGGAAGATGATGATGTAAACAATGTCTATACTGATGCCGATATATCAGAATCCGTACTGGCCGAACTTGACTGAGCCATATTTTGCAAGATGTCGCCAACTGTCTTTTCTTGTCCATCTTTGTCTTGAAAAAACTTTGCACTCATTTCTTTAAGACGTTCTTCTTGCGGATTTTTCCGTTGCCTAAAATCTTTAAGCAGCATATCTTCCCCACCTGGTAAAGGCACTGGAATACTTTTTTGAGGCTTTACAACAAGTCCAGGAAACATTTTTCCTTCTTTTTCACTTGTTTGCTTATCAGATTCAAAACTTAATTTTTCACTCATATATGATCTTATACTTTCAATTGCAATTTGTTTTGCCTCTTCAAAAGATTTATCTCTTATACGAAAGCCGGCTGCTTTTTTATGTCCTCCACCTCCAAGAATTCCTGCAATTTCACTAACATCTGCAATTTTACCCGGTGCACGCAAACTACCTCCTATAAATCCCACTTCCTTTTCTTTCAACAGCATTACCACTTCCGCCTCCGGCGCATTTGACATAAGCTCGTCTATTATCCCTCCCGTATCATCCATAGTTGCACCTGTATCAACCAAATCTTCCAATGTTACAGTTGAATATACCAACTTTGATTCAGGTAGATAAGCGATTTTTGATAAAACTCTACCCCACAATTTAAGAGTTTCCAGACTTTTCGTTTTGAAAATACGTTTAATAATTTCTTGCTGCCTTGCTCCATGCTCCAATAATTCCGCAGCAACTTCAAATGCTTCCGGTGATGTATTGCTATGTTGAAAACTTCCCGTATCCGTAATAATTCCAAGTAGAAGAAGTGTTGCAATGTCTTCGTCCATCAGAAGTGCATTTGATTGTTTTTCAAATTCTAAAATAAGAGGCGTAATCATTTGTGTTGTAGCCGCTACAGAAAAATCTAACCAATTATGAGTGCCAAAATGTCCATTGGAAGCATGATGGTCAATGTTTAAAAGAGGTGTAGACTTAAAAAAAGCTTCATTCTCAGTATAAAGACTTCCAAGTTGGACAAGATCGCCTGTGTCTACAGTGATTATAAGATCATAATTTGGAGCAGGGTTTTGAAAAGCAATGTCGTGTCCGGTAAAGCGTCCATTTTTCGGTGTAACAATAATGTGAATTTTACCTGGTGCCACTTCATACTTTAAATGATCAACTTCAGCTTTTTCAGTATTGAGAGTTATTATAAAATCCTTAGCTCCTTCAAGTTCAGATTCAATTTCATCTTTGAAAGGAAGAAAATTCAAATAATCCGGCAATGCGGCAGTAGATACAACTCTTACTTCTTTGCCCATTCTGTTTAAAACCTTCATCATTGCCAACGCACTCCCAATTGAATCACCATCCGGTGTTGAAGGTGCTATGAGAATCTTATTAGACCTTAGAATTAGGTCACGTGCTTGGTCTTGGTTTATATTTGGCATTACCTAGATTAATCTATCTATTTTAGCAGATTTTGCCACTTTTGTCTATATATGGCAAGTACGCAACTATATAGCTTTCTTATGCCAATTACAAGACTTTTATTAAAAATAATCTAACGATAATCAATTAATTTTATCTGAGGTTTGGATATGCCGTTCCATTCATTGATTGCCAACTCAACAACAAGATCCTTCGCTTGCTCAAAAGATTCTTTATCTTGTGAAAAATTAAATGCAATGCCATCCAATATAACTTGACCAAATTTTATACTAAACTTTAAATGCCCTCCTTCGGAGCCTACGGTTTTTATAGAATTAACCTGAACATTATTCATTAAAAATCGTGGAACAAAATTACCAACGCCAAATGGTGCAAATTTATCAATACATTTAATATTCTTTATATTAAAATCTTCCTCATGCAGCATACAATCAACTTCCAAGATGTGCTTTAAAGGTTTTTGTTTAAAAAACTCATCTGCGTATTTGTGCATTACACTTTTGAAATCTTCAAGATTTTCTTTGTGCAGACTAAAACCTGCCGCTTGCTCATGTCCTCCGTAAGAGATTAAAAGAGATTCTGCTTGCTCAATCGCTCTAAGACAATGAAAGCCTGGTAAACTTCTTGCAGAACCTACAAGCTTATCTTCCCTTTCTTCCATTATAAAAGCCGGTTTGCCATATTTTTCCTGAAGGCGACCGGCAATCAAACCTACAATGCCGCTGGGCCAATTTTGATTTGAAGCAATTAACAAAGTCCGATTTAAATCCACCTGATATTCCGCCTCTTCAAATACACTCTTTGTAAGTTCTCTACGTTTAAGATTTAACTTCTCCAGTTGCATAGCTTTTTCCATTGAAGAGAGACCATTTGAAAGTAAAGTTTGCAAGGCCCAGTAAGGAGAATCCATACGCCCTGAAGCATTTATGCGCGGACCGATTTGAAAGCCCACCGTATCACTGCAAAAACTTGGAGAGCCCCAAACTCCCGAGGATTGTAATATTGCCTTCAATCCATCCCATTTTGTTACTTGCATTTGCTTAAGACCCAATTTCACTATTGTTCTATTTTCCCCATGCAATGGCACACAATCCGCCACTGTACCCAAGCATGCAATATCGGTCAAAGAAGTGATGAAATCTTTCCTTCCAATCTCCTCAAGTAAAGCGCAGGCAAGCTTAAAGGCAACACCACTGCCTGATAAATCTTTAAATGGATAATTTTGTGATAAAGCAGGATGCAAAATCGCATAAGCATTGGGTATTTTCTCAGGCAAACTATGGTGATCTGTAATGATTAGGTCAATTTTTTTCTTATTTACCAATTCAACCTGACGGTAACAAGAAATCCCACAATCTACAGTTATAATCAAAGACACTGATTTATCCGCTAACTCTTCAACATAATGATCGTGCAATCCATATCCATCCTTATGGCGATGCGGAATTCTGTATGAGACTTTTGCGCCTAAAATGTCTAAAGTATGAATAAGTAGGGCTGCACCACTTGTTCCATCCACATCATAATCTCCATAAACCACTATGCGTTCTTTTAATTGCAAAGCTTGTAAAATTCTATAAACCGCTTTTTTCATATCTTCAAAGAGAAAGGGATCATTAAGATCTTCAATTGCCGCAGAAGAAAAAAAACTACCCGGATTTTGAATCTGACGAGCTGCCAAAAGTGCTTGCCACAGTGATTCATCTGCTTTTCGTATGTATTTGATTTTCCATTCTTTCACTCTTGCTTTAGGATTCATGTTTGATGAGGTCAAAGAATTCGTCAGGCTGAATCCAATAAATATCTTCTTCCCTGCCAAACCACGTTATCTGACGTTTGGCAAAATTTCGTGTAGCCTTTTTGTGTTCCTCTTTACATTCCTCCAAAGATTTCTCACCCCTTAAATATGGGAAATACTCTTTATAACCTAGTCCTTGCATGGCTTGGCAGGATTCTGTGTAACCCTCTGCAATCAAAGATTTGATTTCACTGATCAGCCCTCTTTCAATCATTTCATCTACACGTTTATTAATGCGCTCATATAAAACCTCTCTGTCCCATTCCACAGCAATTTTAAAGACATCATAAAGGCGCTTTCCTTGCCGTGCTTTTTTTGGCGCTTTTGTCTGGAGAACGATTTCCAATGCACGTGCAACATATCTTACATTGTTCGGGTGTATCTTTACTGCAGCCTTTGGATCAAGATTAAGAAGCATATTATAAAGATAATCCTTTCCGTGTTTTTCATAAATAGCCTGCAATTCTTCTCTTATTTTTGGATCCGGAGGGGCCTTTGGAAGCTGGTAATTTTCTATGACCGCATTGATATACAAACCTGTTCCTCCTGTCAAAATAGCTAATTTATTGCGCTTAGCGATGTCCGTGATCGCTCGCTTAGCTTCACGTTGAAAATCCGCCATTGTAAAACGTTGACATGGGTCAATAATATCAATCATATGATGCTTAACTCGTTTTGAGGTTGTAGAATCAATCTTATCGCTTCCAATATTCATCTTTCTATAAATCTGCATTGAATCTGCTGAGATAATTTCTCCATTAAAATGCTCCGCTAATACGAGGCTCAGTTTAGTCTTGCCTGATGCTGTAGGTCCACAAACCACCAAAAGCGGTGTCTCACCTGCCTTTTCAGCCTCTTTGAGAAACAAAGAAATGTGATGCATCAAGTCATTCATCATCTGCAGTTTAACAAAAAAGAGTAGCTTAGGAGAGCCTTTTTATGTGCGGATTAAAGTTCTTCTGTATTAGATTTCGCAATCGCATGCTTCAGGATAATAAGCCTCCATAATACCTGTAAGAAAGTTCCAAAGTGCATCTCTCCCTTTTATCACAGATTCACGTACTTCTTTTTTAATGGCTTCATCATCACAGTATTTTTCAATAATTTCCCACCATGCATCTGCATGAGCAACATCCACTTCTTTGTGCACTCTGAAGAAACGCATGGTTTCTTCACTGTCTATGCCGTAGTTTCTAATCAGACCATCAATCTTTTCTTTAGCCACTTCAGGCACTTGAGTTTCATAGGCCGCCAAAGCCGCAGCCCCCAAAAGAAAAGATTTTTCAGAAAGAGTTTGGAAGGTCTCTATTGCGTCAGCAGTTTGTTGAAGAGCATTAGAGTTTTTCATGCCTGCACGAGTTGCACCGATTCCTTCTCCAAACTTTATCCAGAGTTCTCTGTGGTTGTCCTTTCCTTCCGCTTCATCAAGAAAGTTATTCAAAATAATCTCTCGCGCCTTTTTTGAATCTGCTGTCATTAGCATGGAGCTCAGAAAATTTGGGAAGTTTTTCTCAAGATGGTAGTACTGTTCGGCATATTTCTGCATCACTTCAATGGGGAGCGTTCCTGCCGTCCAAGCTTGATAGAACGGATGTCCAAGAAGGTGCTTCTCCGCAATGAGCTCTTTTAGTTCTTGAATGAATATCATGGTGATAAGGGTTAATTGGCATTTATATTGAGCCTTTTGAGAATATAAACTCTATTCTTTAATGACAAGCATTCAAAGGTGTTCATCTATAAACACCTGCAAGTTTGCATTAGATTTCACTTTACAAATCCGTCAAATAATACTAGAATGCACCCGCGTTTAAGACCGTAGGCGGTCATCAATGATGAAGGATGACAGAAGACCTACCGAGATGCGAAAGCTGAATTCCTTCTTGGATTCAACTCGCACTCTGAAACGCGAGTTGAGTTCTTTTAATAAGATAGGTCGACTCAGCTTATCACTTCATCTTAAAAAAACAATCTATACTTATGGCAGTTTCCAGAAAAAAGAAGGAAGAAATCCTTGCAGAGCTGGTTGAGCTATTCAAGGATGCAAAATCCGTTACATTCGGTCAGTACGCAGGAATGAGTGTATCCGAAATAAGCGATATGCGTAATGAAATGCGCAGTCAAGGAGTAAAGTTTAAAGTTGCAAAACGTAGCCTTTTCAAACTTGCAGCCAAGGAAAACGGCATTGAACTTCCGGATGAAATCATGGAAGGCACGGTTGGTGCCGCATTTTCTTTTGAAGATGTTGTGTCCGGACCTAAACTTCTTAAGGCCAGCTCAAAAAAAGTGCCCGTAGTGAAACTTATGGGTGGAGTTATGGAAGGAAAAATCTTATCCATCATAGAGATGAAAGAATTAGCCGAACTCCCATCCAAAGAAGAATTGCTTGCAAAATTCATGTCCATGATGCAAGGACCTTTGCGAGGATTCCAAGGAATGTTGAATGGAGGACTATCCTCTTTTGCACGCGCACTTGAAGCTTATGCTGAACAAATGCCCGACAATGAGGCTAATCAAGCGGAAAAAGCTACCGCCGCCGAAGATAAGACTTCGGCAGAAAATGCTTAAAATTTTTATTATTAACAATAATTTCTCATGTCTGAAGAAAATGTGGAAAAGATTGAGCTTTCAAAAGAAGAAAAGGCTGTTATAGACGCCCTTGAAAAGCTCAATATCATACAAGTCAATAATGTAGTTAAATTTATGGAACAAGAGTACGGAATTTCTGCTGCTCCTGTTGCCGTTGCTGCTGTTGGCGGAGCCGCTGCCGGTGGTGGAGATGCCGGTGGTGGAGAAGAAAAATCCAGCTTCAATGTAGTATTGACTGGAGCCGGTGCCCAAAAAATCGCCGTTATTAAAGCGGTGAGAGAAATAACCGGACTTGGACTTAAAGAGGCAAAAGAAGTTGTTGACAACAACGGTACTGTCTTGGAAAACGTTGACAAAGCTAAAGCCGAAGAAGCAAAATCCACTCTTGAAGGAGCAGGTGCTTCCGTTGAACTTCAATAATTACTTTTAAAAAAATTGAAAAAAGATGCTCTCTTTGCGGGCATCTTTTTTTGGATAAAGATTGTATATTGACATAATATAAAAAATATTGTTACCTTGCTGTTGCGTTTAAATGGCATTATGAAATTTTTATTGCTAAATAATCAAAATACAGTTTTCAGCATTGTAAACAGCACTCGTGTAGCTAATTGGCTTCATCATTGTTAAGGTGGGGGTGGGTGTTTAGCGGTCCTTGTACATCTACATTGAGCCAAACAGAACAGAAAATTCCCTTCACTCATATGGTGGGGTTTTCTATTTATCAGACTATTAAATTATGGAAACTACTTTAGATCAATTTTATAGGCCCGATACTAATCTAGCCTACATGTACCCAGCAGGGCGTGATGAACAATCTCGTTTTGAAAATAGAGTAGCCCCTTGGATTGAAGAACTTGTAGCTATGAGAACCCTAAAAGCGAAATTATTGCTAAAAAGTGCTGTGAGCGCTTGCTTATTAATCTTGATATGATTGATGGCCCCAGATCAGATCTACCTGCAATTAAAAACTATGAAATTATAGATAGCCTTATTTTCCCAAATCAAAGTTACAGCCTAGAGCGCATCTTTCAACCTTTTGAAAAAATTCATAAAGGGCAAAAATTAGCTAATGGGGATCAAGGTCCTCTATATGCCCCTTGTGATGGATGCGTTATTTTCGCACCTAAAGGTCTTAATCCTTCCAAGTGGGATGAAGAAGTACTATTTATTTCAAAAATACCGGAATCACTTTTCACCTAATAATACAAGGTATTGAAGAAAATGCGAATTTCTGCTATAATTAAGAGATATAAAAAATAAAAACAATGGCAGAGGGTGCAGAGCCTAAAAATTCAGAGCCAAATAAAAACGTATCCGCTTCACAGCAGGCGCAAATTCAAATAATGCCAAAGCCGAAACCGCTTCAAGTAGATTTGAACAAAGAGAAAAAACCTGCCGTAAAAAAACCAGAAAGTAATGTATTTACCCAACTTTTTGGTGATGACAAAGTTATGCAGTCATCAAATTTAATGGACCCCATTAAAAAACAAGTTGCGGGACGAAAGCTCTCCTCTTTCAAGAAAAAATTAAACTTGGAAAGCATTAAAAAAAGTCAAAAAAATAAAAAATCAAAGGTGTCTAATGGGAAAATAATGCTGCGTGTTTCTATTATGCTCTTTGCTCTAAGTGGAAGTTTTTTCTATACCCAAAATAAAGCTGAATTTGGAATACTGGGTGCAAATCCTGCTCAAGAACGTCTTGTGGCGCTCAATCAACTGACAGAGGTGGAAGCGGAAGTGCTTGTGCAAAAACATCTGTCTGCAATATTGCTGCTGGATCAATTTGCCGGGAAAAGTGACTCTTACCTTTACAATCTGAGGCAAGCGGCATCAGATGTAAACTCATCAAATAAAAAAGAAGCATTTGCATCCGCCGCTCAAGCGGATAAAGATGAAATTATTAACTTGCTGCAATCTATTCAAAAAAAAGTGGATAGCTCAATTAGTCAAGATCAGAAAGTTGCAGCGAACATATTGATCACCAATCTTATTGATGCACTTGAAGCAAAAGCTGGCACCGTAGACGAAAGTACGCTAACTCAAGATTTGCAAGACCTGCAGAATACAAGAAGTCTAATTTTAAATGATTCATTCAGGTCAGATTTGATAGCTTTAAATCCGGAAGATGCGAATGAAGATGCAATAGCTTCATTGATGGAAGGTTATAATAATTTAAACCGTAGCGTATATGCCCTTATTTCTTCTATCAGAAATAATCGCATGGAGTGGTCAAAATATTTCAGTGAAATAGAAAGCCTTACAAAGAAAGTGGATCCTCTTTTCAATACTGAATTTCCTGGCAATCTAATTTTAAGGGATATTCGGTTTGAAGGTTACAAAATAAGTATATCCGGATTTACAGTAACAGATGACAGTAAAAACTTTACTCTTGTTTCCAATTACATTGATCTGCTTGAATCTTCCTCCAGCTTTATGAATGTTGAAGACAGAAGCTACAGTAAAAATAAATCCGAAGAGGAATATGAAGGTCAATTTCGCATTTCTTTAGAACTTCAAAATGAGTAACAGAAATCAATTCATTGCAGCTTTATTAATAATACTTATCACATTGATAGGTTCCCTGTGGCAAGCAGGCATTTTACAAAGCAACAAAATACAAGCGGAAAGCTACAAGCGACAAGCATCCAATCTGTCTGTAGAAAAAAATCTACTTATAGAAGAATATCAAAACATAAAAACCTCCGTATCAAATGAACGAAGCAGCTTGTCACAAGAACTTAATATTGTCTTCCCGATTGATGAAGATTTGACAAAGCTCACAAGGCTTTTTGATGATTTTGCAACGAAGAACAATTTTAACAGCAACCCTTTCTTTATAAGCAACATTAATTACAAAGCAGCTCAATCATATGGTGAAGAAGAATATTTTTATGTTCCAGTAAGCATGCAACTTAACACTTCAAAAAAAAATCTTATTAAATTTTTGGAATATATTGAAAATTCAGGTTCGTTCGAGGGGCAAGTTCGTTTGATGAGCATTGAAGATCTTACTGTAAGCTATCCTCTTGAATACGGAGGAACTTATGATGTCAATATTGAACTTAATGCTTACTTTAACGCTATTTAATGGACGCAAAACTACAAGAATTACAAGATGCCATTGTTGGAGGCAACATACCTCAATTGGTTATGAATGCAGTATCATACGCAATTGATTCACGAGCTTCTGATATTCACATAGAACCTTTGAAGAATACGGTTCAAATGCGTTACAGAATTGATGGTGCACTGCGTCGCGTAGTTGAATATCCGCCAAATATACATCCTGCTGTAGTTTCCAGAATTAAAATCATGGCTAATTTAAAAATTGATGAACAAAGAATTCCTCAAGACGGACGAGCGCAAGTAAGTACAGCCGATGGACGTGAGCTTGATTTACGTGTGTCTTCTCTACCAACTGTAAATGGTGAAAAAATTGTAATGCGTATTCAAGATCAGTCCAGAAACATTCCAAGTTTTGCGGAGCTGGGCATATCCGGCAATGCTTTGAGATTTCTAAATGAAGCTCTTGCCTTGCCAAATGGCATAATTTTAACTTCCGGACCTACAGGCTCAGGTAAAACAACCACTCTTTATTCTGGCATGACACTCCTAAATAAACCGGAAGTCAATATAATGACAATTGAAGATCCTGTTGAAATTCAAATGGATGGACTAAATCAATCTCAAGTGCATCCTGATATTGACTATACTTTTGCCATGGGACTCAGAACTGCACTACGTCAAGATCCGGACATTATCATGGTTGGAGAAATTCGTGATAAAGAAACAGTTGATGTTGCCATTGAAGCTTCTCTTACCGGACATCTTGTACTTTCAACTATTCATACCAATTCGGCTGTGGAAACCTTGACTCGTATTTTGAATATGGGAGTGCCGAATTTTTTAATAACCGCAACTATGAATGCTGTCATAGCACAAAGACTTGTACGTAAGCTTTGTCCAGACTGTAGGCAAATTGTACAAATTGATGAAAAAACAATGCAGATGGTTCGTACAGCGCTGCAAAAACTGCATCCCGAAGAAGCTGTTGATCAAGCGCTTATAGAAAATCTTCAATTTTACGGACCCGGAAAAAAAGCTGAAGACCAAAGCACTTGCCAATCATGCAAAGGAGTTGGATATTACGGCAGAATCGGATTGTTTGAAGTAATGAAAATGAATGATCACATAAGACAAATGATAATTAAAGATGCCAGTATTTTGGAGATTGAAAATGCTGCAATGAAATCCGGAATGGTTAGTCTTGAACAAGCCGGTATTTTGAAAGCTTTACAGGGAATAACCTCTCTTGAGGAAGTTTATGCCGTGGCACGTCCCGATGCCGCTTAAGTTAAATCAGAATGAACTTTACAAACAAAGATACTGTTACGCTTGACATAGGACTCTCCAAAGAAGATTTGGAGCGTATAGAGCAACTGCGTCGTGTGGACATAGATAACTCTCATGTAAAACGCAGCTACTTCGCAAAAGCAAATGAATTTGTGGCACAACTCAGTGGAGTAAAATTGCGGGAAAAAGTTACTTTTTTCCAATTGCTTGCTGTCATGATAAATGCCGGTGTACCTATAATTCGTGCTCTTTATGTGCTTTCCGATCAAAGTAAAAATCCTTATTTGAAAATAATTATTCGTCAAATGGGGAAAAGTATGGAAGAGGGCGTTAATTTTGCAGATGCTATGAGCGCTCATCTAAAAATTTTCACTGAAGCGGAATGTGGAATGGTTGCCAGCGGAGAAGCTTCAGGTAATTTGAATAATATTCTAAATGATATTGCTCATCAAAGTGAAAAAAACGCACATATATTGTCAAAAGTAAAAGCTGCAATGATTTATCCCATTGCCATAATTACAATAATGTTTATTGCACTTTTCATTATGCTAACCATGGTAATTCCAAAACTGGAAACATTATTTATGAACGGAGGGCAAGAGCTGCCGAAAACAACGCAAATTCTTTTGTCTTTATCAAATTGGGCGCAAAATTCTTGGGTTGGCATCATATTTTCAATTATATTTTTAATTGCGGCATTTCGCTTTGCAAGGCGCAACAAACAAGTGAAATATGCCATGGACTACACCCTTCTTTATATTCCAATCTTTGGAAATTTGATGCGCAAACTTATGATTGCTCGTTTTGCACGAATGCTATCCAGCTTGATGGATGCAGGTCTGCCAATTGTAAAAGCGCTTGAAATAAATGCCCACGCACTTGGAAACAGCGTATACAGGAGACGTATTGAATTTGCTTCTCAAGATGTAGCTCAAGGAATTCCTCTGGGAGAAAATCTAACAGATAATGAATTTTTATTTCCTCCAATGGTTGCTTCCATGATTAGCGTAGGTGAACAAACTTCAAAATTATCAGAAGTCGCAACTAAAATTGCAGATTATTACGAAGATGAAGTTGATACTGTAATTGCCTCAATGTCAAAGCTTATGGAACCGATCATTCTGGTGTTTATGGGTGGAGCGGTTGGATTTATAGTTGCAGCAATCATGCAGCCCATCATGGCCTTAAGTGATTTATCAGGAAGCATTTAATGATTTAAAAATAAAACATCTGCCGAAAAAAGCTTGCATAGAAAAAAGCTGAATGTATACTTGGATTAGCACGCTACTTTACCCATTTTAAAATGACAGCTTTGAAGGTACGAAAAGGATTCACTCTTGTTGAATTGCTAATCGTTATAACAATTATAGGTGTACTTGCGGTTGCCCTTGTACCTCGCATTATAGGCGTTCCTTCAAAAGGGCGTGATGCTGCACGCATGGCTGACCTTCAGCAAGTGGCAACAGGTTTGGAACTATATTCGGACTCTACGGGTACTTATCCCGCATCTGGAACAGCCAGTTGTATTACAAAAGCAGATGGTAGCGGTGTTGCAAATGACCTTCTTACGGCAGGCGTTTTATCAACTGTTCCTGATGATCCGAGTAATAGCACTACCGGAAGCAGCCCATGTTATTCAATACGCACATGGAATTCCGCAAAAAACTTCTTGATTTTTGCAACGGTGGAAAATCCCGCTGCAAAAACCGGTCTTTATGAAACAGATCCCTCTTCCGTAACTATCAATACAGGCGATAATGCGGCTACAGTTCTAGGAAGTCTTACGGATTGCAGCAGTTCATCCAGTGCATGTTATTATGTAATTGCTCGTTAAACTATCTTCCCTCGAGCCTTCTCTTTGCGAGAAGGCTCTTTTTGATATTTTTTTTGAATTTTGTCAACATAAAGACTGCAATAGCAAGCAATCGTATTAGAAAAAGAATAAAGATTTGATAAAATTCATTCATGCCACTTCACTCCACCCACTTCTTTAAAAGAAGTTTTGCCGCTCTTGTATTGATTAGTTTGCTAAGCACTATTTTGCCTATAAACCCTATAGTGGAGGCTGTGGATTTTAGCGAAGTAAGACCTGGAGGGGGACTGGCAGAAATTAGGAATGTTGGGTCTGTAGATACAATATATGGACTGGTAGCGATTTTAGTTGATGAAGATACATGGAATGCACAAACAAGCGGTGAAAGTGAATTTGCTACTTTTGAAAATAAAGCAATATCCGATAAGATAAAAAATTATGCGGAGAATGTTCAGTCTGCATTGCCATGGACAAAAAGTATGATAATTACGGTGGGAGAAGAAGATGGAACTATGGAAATTCATAAAATGCTTGAAAGGCTTTATTTTGAAGGCAACCCTAATGATGAGGATATAACTCAATTAAGTGGAGTAGTAATTGTTGGAGACAAAGTGCCTTTGCCAGTTGTGAATAAAAACGGTTACACTTTCCTTTCCATGCTTCCTTACACAGATTTTGAAGATCCAGCTTATGTTCCTGATGAATACAGTTTGGATTTTATCCCTAATACGGAATCTCAAAATGTACAAAGCGAAGTTTGGCAAGGCTTGATTATTCCACCTTTGCGCGGACAAGCAGGTTACGATTTGCTTGGAAAGTTTTTTGAAAAAAATAATTCCTATTACAATGGGGATGAAGAGTATACAAGTTTTGATAAAAAAGTATTTATGGGTGATTTTATAGGTGAATCATCCGCAGTAAACAGCATTTCTTTTGCCAGCTATGAGCGTTTTCTGAAAATATGGGAGGAAATTGCTTTTTATCAATATTCAAGCAGGCTGCTGGAATCCTTGATTTTAGATATGAATTCTTCAGTTGAAGCCGGAGACGGGCTGGATAATGACCAAGACGGGCTTTATGACGAAGAGGCGCTCAACGGTGTGGATGATGATGGAGACGGATTAATTGATGAAGACATAGGTGACGGTTTTTATCAAATTGATAATGATCAAGACGGATTAATTGATGAAGATGGAATATCCGACAACAATAATGATTCAGATTGGGTAATGAATTTGGGTAGTGGAGAATGGTTTGAAGATAAAAAAATTGATGAAGATCCTCCCGGAGACGTAACCGGCGGTGAGGATTTGGATGGAGACGGATTACCGGACGGAGATGGCTGCCCCGGTTTGTGCGGAGTGGATGACAGCGGTTATGCCACAGACCATGACGGAGACGGTTATCCTACAGGGATTGAAATTGTTTTCGGATATGATTGGCAAGACACCAAACGCCCTTGGCAAACAATAGGGAATAAACTGGAAAAGTTAATGAATGATAATTACGGAGCCAATCTTTCTTTTGCGAAAGATGAAGAAGCAATAGCTTGGGCGGAAGATCAGTTTACAGACGGATTTTTTAAAGATTATTATCTGCACCCTTCTTGTTATGACGAAGAAGGCAATCCTCATCCGGAATGGGATGATGATGAAGACGGATTTTGTGATGAAGACGGGTCCACAACTGTAAAATTATGGGCTGATGAATATGCTACTCCCTATCAAGGATCTTGTGTATATAACGATGGTGATTGTGACGGTTTGATTGATGAAGATCCCGAAGGATTCAAAACTGAGTCTCAATTTGAAAATTTACCTGACATTCAATCAAAGGCATTGATTGAAGCACTTACAGCCAGATATACAGATATATTTCAAAAGCCCATAGCGAAATGGAATAAGCTTATTGGACAATCAGGAAGATGGGACACGCAAGTATTGGATGAAAATGCAAATACGGTAAATGATTACGACAGTGCCGTTTCTTTAATTGCCAAGAAAGATGAGTATACTTTGCAATATCTGGATCAAGTGAATCGTGAACTTGAAGATAAGCTAAACAATTTAGTTGAAGATGAATTGCAAGTAGAAATTCCTTTGGTGGCAGCCATGGAGATTTATGTGGAATACTTTGATGAAGATGAGGAAAAATGGAATGCGGGCTGTAAGGATATGAGCAATAGTACACCTGACTTGGATGATGATGCTTGCGTTCAATTTGTGAACCACACAATCTCAAAAGATTGGCAAAGTAAATCTTTTAAAGAAATTACAAACGGAAGCGGTGATACTAAAGATATTTTCATAAACGGTCAGGAGCTTTGGACTATAGACAGAGTTTATCAATGTGGAAATGCAGGAGGTACTTATTCCGAAGATGGAGGTCAGATTGTTGATTTCAATTTGCTATACAGTTATGAAGACACAACAGATATTCAATCAAAGGAAGATTATAGAGCAATTGCAAACTGTGTGCCTGATATGGCATCAGTTAAAGAAGACCTGCCTTATGTTTGTGACAGCGCTCTTGTTGAGGAACCTATTCGCAGTAATACTGGCGCAGTGATGCCAAGCTTAACTGAAGATGAAGACGGTGACGGACGTATTGAAATTTATGAAAAAGAAGAACAATGGGAGCGTGGTTTCGGAGCTTGTTTTGAATTTCGTGAACTGAGCACTTATTATGATTATAAGGAAGCAAATGGCGGATTCAATGACTGGATAGCTGCAAAAATTCGTAAGTTAAGAAAACAAGGTGAAGCGGATGATGAGGAGTCTTACGCTGATTTTCTTGATGCCGCTCAAAATAAAATAGAGGAACTTGGCGTTGGCACTAAAACTCTCAAAAAGAAGTATCATGAACTTGATATGTTTCAAAAAGAAGATGGGATACGCTACACGGTTTATGACATGTTCAAAGATCTTGGCATGGAGAATTACAGCGAAGATCAAATGGACCTTTATTTAGGTCTGAATGAATATGTGGAAATTGATAATCCAAGTTATGGAAGTGGAATGGAGAATGTTGGGAAGATAAAAGTGTACATAAAAAAAGCTTACTTTGAAAAAGATTCAACAAATGAACGTGGCACAAAAGGCAAATTCACCTATGAAAATTCAGATGCTTATAGCATTTCATCAGTTTATAAACATACGCAACCTTGGAAGTCAGTGCTAAATGATCAGATTGAAGCTGCTAGCGTCCCAAATCTGCCAATAGATAAAATACGCCGTATCAGTTTTTATGACGGTAATGAAGATCGCAATGAAGTAAGTTTAAATTATATAAATTTATTTAATGCAAAGAACATGGAGGATGTGAATGCCATGTTTCAGGATTTATCGGAATCGGTTGGCACAGTGCGAAATGGAAATGCTTATGCAAAAGATGTTTTGGAATGGCAAAAAGATATTAATGCTTATCAACTTGAAGATGCGCTCAAGTGGATGAATATGAATATTGATGAAAAACATGCCTATGTTCTAAACAGTTATGTTGGTCTTGATGAACCAATAATAGGGAAATCACGGCAAGGTTATGAACTGGTTTCAATTATTGCAAATGGAACAGCTACAGAGCTATATGCAGCTTTCAATGGAGATGTGCCTGAAATGGAAGGCGATTTGGAATGGCAATATAGAAGCCAAGATGCCATTGATGCTGCTTTGGCTGCTTCCGAATCTTTAGCTGAAGCGGATTATGAAGATATAGGTGGTCTGGAAGATTATCGTCCAGTAGTGCTCACGGAATGGATGCAAGCCATTTCCGATTGGTTTGAAGAATTAAGCTTGTCTATTGATCGTGAAGTTGAGCTTTCTGAAGAAATAGAAAACAAAGATGTAAATGGGATGGAAAAAGAAATAGGTGAGCTAAGTGCTTTGGTTCTGAGTGGTGAGTCAAGTATTTTACCGGCAGGCGGAGAAAGTACCGGAGCTATGCGAGTTGAGTTGCAAGATGCTTTTGGAAATCTTGTAAATAATGCCTTTTATACTGTTACATTGGAGGCTGATTCTGGCATGGAAATATTGGACCTTTATGATGAAAATACAGCAATGCAAGGTATGCAAGTTACAACTTCCGATGGCTTTATTGAATTTCGTGTGCTGTCTTCGGATACTTCAGGCACTGCCAAAATAAGTGCATCAATGCCAGGAATAATTGAAAATGGAGATATTTTCACCATTGATAATGTTGAGGATTTATATCTTAAACTTAAGCTAAGTGAGAAATTCATGTTTGCCGGCAGCGAATCAGTACAAAGCATTGATGTAAAAGTTGTAGATGATTTGAGACGTATAATTAAAAACTTCAACGGTGAAATATATCTTTCAATAGGTGATCCTGCTTTCGGTAGTTTTGAAGAAGATTCATTGACTCTAATCAATGGTGAAGGCAAGGCATTATTTAAAGTTGGTGATAGAGCCGGCAATGTGCAGATAATTGCCGATGGTCCCGGTTTGACGGGCGGCAGCACAAATTTGGAAGTTAAACCTGCTCGCCCTTATGAACTTAGAATCCGCAGTGCAAATGGAGCAACTCAATTAAATGCTGGTGAATCTTCCACCTTTATAATTGAATCTTTTGACAAATATGGGAATAAAGTCACAACGGACAGCAGTACAAGTGGAGAAATTCGTTTAACAAAATCCACGGAAAAGTTTGGCTCCTTATCTAAAAAACGCTTTAAATTGAATCAAGGAAGTGCGAGCTTTAATGTGCAAACAAATTCTCTTAGCGGAATAATTAATATCATAGCAAGCTCCGGTGATCTACTTGCCGGCACTTGGGGTGGAAAAATAAATTACAGTATTTCGGGAAAAGATTTCGCAAATATGGAACCTCAAATGTTGTATGCATCTGTTTTGGGTGGTCCTTTCGGAGATGTAACTCAAGAAAACTATATTGGAGGATGGCTAACTTTCAATGGAAAAACCCAAGCCATTAGTACTTTATTATCGGATCCATCTCCAAAAGAAAGACTTGCCGGAGTGGATGCAAATGGAAATATTATGCTGTCTTCAAGCAGTCTTATAACTTTAAACGCTTTGGATGCTTCCTCAGATCTGCCCATGCGCTTTCAGCTGAGAGAATATCCAAGTGATGCCCTACTTGCGGAAGTTATTTATGCCTTCCCTTCCAATACAAAAGTAAAGGCAGAGCTTCTGAGTTTGAATTCCAATATTGAGCTTGATGAGTCAAATGGTGAGTATCTTTTACGTGATAATGGAGTGGTGGTTTTGAAAGTGCTGGAAAATGGTCAGCTTGTTATAAAAGATCCTAATTATCGCATGGCGGTAAGTGAAAATTCACAAGGAATCGGTATTGTGGTTAGCAAAGCAAGTAATCAAGTTTTATTGATTGAATATGAAACAAATTGGGAGAAAGACGTGCAGTATTTAGACTCAACTGCAAATTTGAGCAATTGGAAATCTTGGGGTAGCGGAATTTATTTAAAAGCATCTGATGGGCTTGAAAACTCAATAATTACCATTCCCACCGGAAATAGCTCTCTTTCCCCAAAGGGGCTTGCCATAATAAATCCAGATCAAGAAGTTCCTTCGGAGCAAAAACCTGTAGAAACAAATGAAACAGGTTGGGAGAAAGACAATAAAACTCTTTTGCTTTATGCCGCCGGAAGTTCTGTAGGCGAATCAAATATGTATTATAACTCCGAAATAGGAACCGTACTTGGAGATCCTACTATTAAACTGACAACTTCCGGTGAAGTAAATGAGCTTGGTTTTAGTGATGATATTGGAAGGATGGTATATGCAAATGAAAATACATTGCTGGATATGATTGCCCTTGATTTCAATAATGATGATCAAGAAGATGTACTTCTTGCTTATGAAGATGGACGTGTTGAACTACTGCAAAATGTTAAGAGTCCAGGCAGGCTGATAAATCGTGGCACTTTGCTTCAAATTGAAACGGGAATAAGATCCGTAGACAGCGGCGACTATAACGGAGACGGTCTGGATGATCTCTTTGTAGTTACAAAAGAATCCTGTTTTGCTGATGAAATGTGCCTTTACGTTTTTGAGAATATAGGTGGTGGATTTGTAGCCAAAAACCTTACTTTGGATGAAATTCCGGTTCAGCCTGTACAAGTCAAGGCTGCGGACCTTAATCAAGATGGAAGTACGGACTTGATACTTGTGGATGAAAATATGGTGTTATACGTGGCTTGGAATGTGAAGGGCGAAATCAGAGCGGTGGACACTATTCGTGACTTTGGACTGACAAGCTCAAATAACGAAAACCTATATTCCGATCTCGTCTTACGCTACAACAACATGGAAGAAGGAGATACTCTCCTGCCAATACGCAGCAGTGAGAATATTTCACCGGATATGGATACTGAAATCCAAACCTTGCTTGACAGTTTAAGTCTGAATGAAGCTATAGATTTAGAGATAGACGGAATAAGCAGCGAAGGTGAAATCATAACTCAAAGTAAAAATCTTTCTTTCAAATATGCAAATAATGAAAATGTAAAACAGGATTTCTACATAAGAAAAAATATAACTGACAAAAACGGTGGGAAAGTGCGCAATGAAGACATGATGGAGGTTAGCATATTTATCAAAAATCAAAGTGGTGAGAATGTGGAAGATCTGTATTTGTCAGATCAAGTCAGTGGTATTTATGACTATCAAAATGACAATTTGAATTGTATTAATTGTAATGACGGCAATGGAAATCCTGAAATTTCAAAAGGCAGCGGCAGTAGACCTTGGATATTCGGTCCTCTAAATGTTGCAGCGGGTGAGAGCATTCAACTTTCATACTTAATGAAAGTTAAGAACCTACCTAAAGTTGAAGTCTTAATCGGACAAGACTTACAAAGTGACTATAGAGATGATGATTACCCTGATATAGGTGTATCTCTTGAAGGAAACACTACCGGTCAATTAATGGTATATTACTCAGACGGTTTTATTACTGAAAGCAAAGAAGATGATTCTTTCAATTTTCTAGGTTTTGGAGCTAATTCTTACAAACGTATTATTTATACTGAAAAAGAGTATTCGCCTGAAAGTTATGCGGAAGAATATCAGGAAGAAAATTATACTCAAGATACAATCTTGGAAGACTTAAATAAAAACGGGATTCCGGATATTGTGGAATCAATTAATTCTGACCGCGGCTTACCGGTCGCACCATCAGGAACTTATGATCCGGCAGCTGAGATTTTGGGAGCTGAAGATTTGAATGGAGATGGATTTTATACACTTGATGAATTCTATTCAAGTAAGGCTGACATTGATGAAGATGGATGGAATGATACTATAGACAACTGGGTCCAAGACGGTAAGCTGCTACTAGATCCCGAATTGGCACTTGAAGCTTGGAAAGAGTCCGGCGTTGAAGCCGGTGAAGATATTGAAAGTGCTCTGACTAAGTTTGACGAAAATTCAAAATCAATTTCAACAAGTATAGAAAATATTGTTTCAACTTTTAATTGTAATGAATCGTGTATTGCAATGCCAGGAAGTGTGGCATTTTTGGCGCCTGGTTATTTTCACGATCCTTTAACGGGAACTCCTTTGATGTTTGATCCCGGCACACCGGTTTTTGGAATAACAGGTATAGCACCTCCCGCCGGACCTCCCGTATGTTTTGGAAAATCTTGTTATGTTTCTTTCACTATGCGTACCTACTTGGCTCCAACAACCACTTTGGGTCTGGGACTTGGTCTTTGTTTAGGAGCATATCCTACCGGTAAATGTTACAGCTTTGCTCTGCCAATCACCCAAGCTCTTGGCATAACGGATGCAATAAACAGATTTATTGCTGAAAGTTTAAGTGGCGCTACGGAATTTGAAGACGGCATAAATCAAGCCTTCAGCATTGATGCTTCTTCCCAAATTCAAATGGAATCGGATCCAAGCACTCTAAGCTCAGATATATTCACAAATTACGAACCTTTAGTTGCTTCTCAAAAAAATATACAAGTACCCGGCTTTCCATCCGTATTCACAGAATGGTGGAAAAAACAAAAATTGGAATTTTACAAAATGTTGGATCTGCCTGATATAACTTTCAAGTATCCCAGTGGCTCAAGCTTAAAAAGCCAATTTACTCTATCATCGGAAAATGGCAAAAAAGTGGAAGAATTGACAAGTGGTGGAATCTTTAATTTGGAACAATGGCTGAATTATGCGCAATCTTTGCCATTGATAGATATCAAACCTGAACCTGTAACAATTTACTACCCTCAAGTCAGTGAAGAAGAGCGGCTTGCTTTTGTTTTGGAAGCCACGGACTGGTCACAAGATGCCATTGAAGAGTTGGAGCGCTTTTTGGGATTGTTTTGTCTGGAATTGAAAGGGGAAGCCGGAAAACGTGAACTGATTGCCAAAGAAAATTGTGTGGGAGAAAAATTGGATCCTGCAAAAGAGCAAGTTCTCAGGGAAATCGTTGCCGCCGTAGATGACACAATAGGAGCTGTAAACGCAAATATTTCGGCAGTGGAGAGCTATGCAGAAATACCTCAACAAATTCTTGAAATACGAAGCCTGCAATCATATTACGCAAAAAGCATTATCTCTTATTTGGATCTGATTCTAAGTAGAACCGCAGCTTATATGAGTGATAATATTCAGCGCATTGAAGCTTGGGCTCAGTGGGTTGTGGATATGAAATCAATAATTGATGGCTGGAAATTGCTAATTGATCTGTCTTTGGACTTTATGCAGGCAACGGATCAGGGCACCAATCAACGCTATAGCGCTTTGCAATTGATATTCAATTTATTTGTATTCGTCCCTGAGTTTCCGGTTATAGAATTTCCAAAATTACCGGATATTGTAATTGATGTTTCTCAAATTCAAGCCGGTCTTGATGTAAAATGGCCAGATGTAAAATTTAAACCTTCTCCAATCAGCTTACCCAGTCTGCCAAGACTTATTTTACCAAGCACAGATCTTGACTTGGACTTCAATATCAATGTGGAAATACCGGTTCTTCCAACTTTTGATATGAATTTTGAATTGCCGGATCTGCCAGCCTTAACTTTGCCTACATTACCAAGTTTGCCACCTCCTCCCGCAATTCCTGAAATTTTACCTGATGTACAAGCGGCACTGAACATAAGCAGCAATATATTAAGAATAATCTCTTTAATTCGCAGCGGTTTCATACCAATTGATGAAATGTTACTCAAAGGAAAAATTGAAGATCTTACAGAGCGCCCCGGCGGATTGCTTTTAGCATCAGATCTTCGTTTGAGTTATGAATGGCCGGGCTTTCGGAAAGATTTCTTGGAGCGCATTGAAATTAATACTTATTTGAACCTTACAATGGATTTCACACCCATATATGACTATGTAAAAGATATAGGCACTCAAAGCCAAAGCTTTATAAACAGCAGTGTGGATGATGTAAAAAATGCCATAATAGAAGCAGTGGAAGGCATTGAAAACTCAGTCAATTTGGGAGCAAAAACACAGTCGGATCTAAGTGCATCTTTAAACTACTCCAATATAAATAATCCTGCTTTGGAAACTGCTCTTGCATATAAAGATGATCCTCTTGTGCGCAATAACTTACTCTCTTTAAAGTCCGGAATTGAGAAGATACAAGAAAGTATAAGCGAATGGGCAAAGACTCTGCCTGAAAAAAATGTGGAGCTTATTGCCGGTCAGGAATTCTTGGCTAAAGATGATCCGCTACTGCAAAAATATGATGAAATCATTACAAATCGCCGTGATTTGGATGCTAAATTCCTTGCAACAATTCAAAACACCCCACTTGCAGGATTGGCTTTCATGAGGGAAAGTTTGATAGCTTATGTTGAAAATATTGATAAAGGCACACAAATTCTTAAAGGTCTGGATGATGAAGCTTTTAATCGTTATTTGGCTCAAGAAAATTCACTGCAACCTCGTTTCTTATTAGCTTCCGAAGATTCAAAAGAACTTCAGAGCTCAGAGCTTTGGTACCCTGAAACTTTGGTGAAAGAAGATGAAATGGATATTAAGCTTGCGTCTCTTGACGAAACAGGTGGTCTTGAAGCTCTGGAATATGGTAGTGAAGCTTATGCATATAATGAAGGAATATTTATTTACAATGAAGAGTCTGGAGTAAATGAAAAATTAGTCGCTTACTCTCAAGAATCAAATAAAAAAGTTAATATCTTGTTCATGGATCTTGATAATGATGGAGATGAAGATGTCCTTTATTCTTTGGGCGGAGATATTTATTTCAAAGAAAATTACAGTAAAAATCCTCGCTTACGATATGTAAAAAAAGATCCAATTTCTTACAGTGTAAAAGACTTAATGCCTGCCTATGGAGCTGTAAAGAACTTTAAAACTGGAAAGAACAGTTATAAATCCGCCAGTTTTGCAATGAATGATTCACTTGAAGCAAGTGCATATGATGTATTGCTTTATGATTCCATGGACGCAATGATAGGTTCTCCCGAAGAAAATATTGAACGCCGTCTTTTACTTGAAAATGAGGAAAATAACACTATTGAACTATATGACGAAAATGGTAAAAGCAATTCGGCAGGTAATACTCTGTACTCGGAAGAAGGTAAAGTTGTACTGCGGAATGAAGAAGAAGATATTGAAATGGAAGTAGAAGGAAGAGGCATATTTATACCGGAAATAAGAAAAAGCCGTGTAATTGTGGATAATGTGCTTGGGAGAGCAAAACTGAATGATGCCTATGCTCGTCTGTTAATTGGTGCAAATGGTGAAATTGAAACTTCCAAAGATGTAGTCTTGCAAACTTTAACAAATGTCAGAATTGAGATTGAAACTGAAAGTGGAATTATGAATGTTGAACTACCTGAAAATATTATAATCAATCTGGGAAGAGATCCCAGTCGTGTGCTGAGAATAGACTCTGGGCGTGTAATATGGATTGATTTCAACACTAAAGATCCTGATCAGGAAATAATTGAAGGGATGGAGATTTTCCCAAATGAAGGTATCAAAGTGCAAGGATGGATAAGCAAGGTAAAACTTAAAACTTCTGAAGGTGTAAACTTAACTTTAAATAATGATGAAAATTTTGTGCTTGAAAAATTACTCAATCCGGATAATCCAAGTGCAACTATTGATGTATCAGATGGTGCATATTACACTCGCACACGTGGTATTTATCCTGATGGCAGCATTGGCACCTTATCTGATAATATTCTCCTTAATCCACAAATTTGCGCAGATGCCTCACCTCCTTACCCGATTATCAATGCTGGAAATGGAAGTGTAGATGTTGCAATTTTCAAAACAAAAGAAATTTCAGCTGAAAACTCCTTTGATAGCGATTCAGAGATAGTATCTGCCTTTTGGGATTTTGATGCTTCAAAAGATAGTGACGGTGATGGTGATTCTGAAAATGATGTAGATGCAAGCGGTCTGGTAACTGAAATAGGTCCTTATGATAATACGGATACAAAAAAAGTCATTTTAACTATCACAGATGTGGCTGGCAATCAAGCCAGTACATATGTCAATGTCAATGTCTATGTACCCGATTTGATTTTGGAAGAAGCAAAAACAAGCCAAGTTTCAGGTATTTCAGATCCTGCAACAGATGAACTGCCTTATTACCTTGTGAGAGAGAGAGAAGGCGCAGTGAATGAAATAGGCAATGGACCTTATTTCACAGATGAAGCGGGTAATTTACTTGTTAATGATTTAAAAGATAATGAGCTTTTGAATGTATTTGATAAAAACGGACTTGTAATTGCTCAGCTTAATCCAAATACACGTCAAGTTGTCATATTAGAGGATGGCTATGATGTGGAAGCTTTGGCAGCAGGCAATGGATGGCCTTCTCATTTATCCGTTTATGATACGAGCAACGGTACGGTTTTGGGAAGTTTCATTTTTGTTTCAGACAGTCAGCGCAGCATAGTTATATCTCCAAATAAACTTGAAAGACTTAATTTGGGACTGCAGGAAAGCCTTACGGCATACTTCTATGTTGATCGCAATCAATATGAGGTCACTGATAAAATGATCACTGCCAGAAATGCAAATGGAAGTTTGGATATGCAGATAACTTCAGATGGGAATATAAATATCTACAATTCTGAACGTTATAAAATTGTTAAACGATACGCCGACTCTTTGGATGACTATATGATAATTGAGCTCTATGATTACGGTGTTTTGGAAATGGAAATTTGGGTTGGAGGACCTGAAACAACTACAATTCAAAGTACTGCGGAAATGGGTCTTTCTGAATCTAAATTGCTTGGAGAAAGTGGTGATCTTAGTGAAGATACACGAATTTATTTTGAAGATATTTCCGTGGATGACCCACTATATCCGGATATATTAGAATTGGTTGAACGTGGTGTTATTGAAGGAAGTGAAATTGATGGTAAACGCTATTTCTTGCCAGACAACAACATTAACAGAGCGGAATTTTCCAAGATCGTGCTGAGCATTTTATGTATAGTTCCAAGAGAAGAGGCTTATTTAGAACCAAATGTTTTCAATGATATTTTAGATGTATCATCTTGGTACTACCCTTTTACAAAGGAAGCATTCTTGAATGATTTAATCACTGGATATCTTGGGGAATTGGATGAGAATGGACAAGCTCCTTTCAAACCTGAAAATACAATAAACCGAGCGGAAGCTGTAAAAATAATAATTGAAGCTCTGATAAACGAGGGAGTTATTGAAGATATCAATCCTGAAGGAGAGCCTTGGTATGCACCTTATATGGAAGTTGCACAGGATCTTGGTCCTTACTTGCTTGGTGACAACAGTGCCGGAGATGCTTTATTTATTGTGACTCCTGAAGAAGCTGCAAATCCAAATCAAGTTCTTACTCGTTATGATTTTGTTGAAATGTCTGTGCGCGTACTCAAAGCAAATAATTGTTTTGATCTGGATAGTGATGGAGACGGTTTGATTAATTATGATGAAGAAAGCTTATACGGTACCGATCCTTACAATCCGGATTCGGATGCAGGTGGAGTGGACGATGGAAGTGAAGTTGCAAGAGGTACTGATCCAAAAGATTCAAATGATGACTTTGACGATGCTTATGAATATATGCTTGAAGCTGGAATTTATGCGATTCGTGAAAACTGCAATGCCTGCCCATGCCTTGGCAATATTGATTGGGATGCAGATTTACGAGCGGGTGACAGTGTATTTGCTATAATACGTAATGAAGAAGGAACTATATTTGAAAGCAGTAACACTCTTATAATAGATGATTAACTCACGCTTCATGAAAACTCTGGCATCTTTACTTGGAATTATATTTCTAACTTTACTTATAGCCTTTTTTATAATGCTTGTCTCACATGAAGCAGAGGCTCAAGTTGGAGATGATATTGAAGTAGAAGATATTGAAAGTGAAACAGAATCTTATAAAAATTATATTTGCGGGCAAACACTTGCAGAGGAAGCCGCTCCGCTGATTGAAAATTATAGAAACTTTCTTGACATTCAAAGTAGAGATATACGTCCTGCCAGTGATCGTTTGGATGAAATTATGACTTATTATCGTTACGTGTCTTACAGTCTTGAAAATATATATGAAGAAAGTATTGCACAAGACAGAGCAAATGATACTTTTAACGCCGCATCTGATAAACAAGAATATTGTGCAAGTATCAGGGATCAATATCTTTTGCTTGCATCAAGCATGTTGCGCACTTACATAATAAGTTCTTCTGCCAGCAAAAGTACTTTTGTGGCAACTGACGGAATGAAAGCCATAAATGAAGGTCTTAAGGATATGTCGCAAAGTTTTCAAGCTACTTTCCCAAATATGTTCAATAAATTTAATAATTCCTTTTCTTGTTATATTAACTCTTGCGTGGGTCAATGATTAATTTTTTAAAAAAACATTATCGCGGACTTGCTCTATCTTTCTTAATTGGCACTCTGATTTCCCCACTGTTTGGACAAGGATTGAAAGCTGACATTACAAATGCCAATTTCTTTGAGGGGATAGATAGTGTAGATGAAGTTGTTGTGCAGTATCATCTTCTTGTTAATGAAGCTGTCAATAAATATTTGGAAAAATTGACTGACGAGGATTATCAAGATTATGAAGCTACAGCTTATGTATCTGCGGATGAATGTAGTGATGCAAATGTATCAACTTATTGTTTGGCTGTGCTTTTAAATGAATATTTACTTGATTTTGAATTGAAATTAAGATCAATGGAAACCGATTTGGATCTATATGATGAAGAAGATACAGCAATCACAGATCTGGATAGTGCCTTCGTTAAAGTCTTAAACGACAATGCAAAAATTGATAGAGAGATAAAAGTGGCTCGCAGCAGTTTGGATCTTACTTTGGCGGTATATAATCAAGTTGCAAGCGTTTACCCTTTGCATAAAGAAATGGCAGATTTAATTTTGAATATGGAAAATTATCGTAATAATTTGGCTGAAATCCGCCGTCAAATGGAGCTTTATCCTTCCCGCTTCAATAATGCAACTTCACCTTATTGCACTTAATGAAAAAAAAATCGCCTTTCATATTCGGAATAGCTCTGAGCCTGTTTCTTGGCATAAGCTTTGGAAATGTCACCTTTGTAAAAGCTAAAGAGATAAGTGGTGATCTTGTGGATTTGGTATTGGAAAAATATTGTGAATATGCGGAAAATCAAGGAGAAGATTGTTTTAAAGATAAAGGAAGAGACCCTCAAGCTCTCCAAGAACTGGCTCAAAATGCAGATGCTCCTTTTCAGAATCTGTACCTTTTCACTTATCAAAATATAGTAAAAGCACCTGCGGAAGCTGCACTTTCTCAATTAGCGCAAGTTGAAAGCATGTACAGTAAAAATGAACTTGAAGCTATATTATTTGAAGATGATTTCAGCCCCATAAATGAGAGAGCCAAAATGACACCGGAGGAAGTGGCGCAAGCAGAAGCGGATTTAAAAGCTTTGGAAGAAGAAATGAATGCGAAAGCCGCTCAGCTTGCAGATGAAGAATCCGGCATCAATGAAGAATTTTTAGCTTTTATGGCTCAAAGCAATTACATAAATGCAAAAAAAAGGTTACTTGAAACAAACAGTTCTGTTGGAACTCAAGAATATCTTTTGAATGAAGTTGCAAGTTTACAAAAAGCATATGAAGCAGAATTAGATTTTCAAATGGAAAATCGTCAACTTGCCTACCAATCCTATGCCACAGAAATTTTCTTTGACAATGATCTTGGCAATTCCGCCAATATAGACATTCTTTATGATTTGGATCTAATAAATTATTTGCTCTTTGGTAAATTTATTGATTATCCGGATCGTAGTGGAACAGATAATGAAAGTGTGCAATTGAGCTCTGAAGAAAATGTCACGGCTTTGCTGCCGAGCGTCACTTTTATTGAAAGAGATACAAATGATATAAACAGTACGGACACGGAAGATGTAATAAATCCATATGTTTGCTTGGAAGATGAAAGCTTGCAAGAAGCTCTTGATGCTTACGAAACTTATGAAAAAAATAAAAATCAAGACTCCGATGCCATTGCTACAGAAAGCGAAGTGCAAGATTCAAGTCCGGCAAACATGAGTGAAAATCCTGAGACGGCAGCTTTAAGAGAAAATTTTGAAAATTTTGTGGATTCACTTAGCGCTCAAGAAGGTGATTGGAGCAGAAGTTTACCTTGTGATGATGTTTTTTGTATAACAGTCAACTTGGTTCAAGATTCATGGGGTAGCTCTGGTGGATCTTCAGTTTCAGACTATGATGCAAATGAAGATTGCATAGCATGTCATCTTGAATATATTGCAGCTGCCACAACTGATACTTTAAACGGAGGAGTACAAGCAAATAAAGTTCCTCAGAATTGGTTTGAAGACGGAACTTGTAAAAGTGTTGCGGACGGATTAAATTTGGACCTGAACGTTTACTCTATGCCAGTTCCAATTCCAACAGACCTTGGTGATGATATTGATGATGATGCCAACAAAGCTTTTAATGAAACTGTGGATGCATTGATTGATTGGTCTTATTTAAACAATGTTAATGCAGCCGGTCAGACGCCGACTGAATTTGAACAGGAAAATTATTTAAACAATTTAAATCTTAGTGGACAGACGGAAAGCATGGATACAGCTTTGGAAGCATTGACTGAAATTGAAATTGCAAAGAAAGAAGCACTTGAAAACATAATTGCTGAACAAGATTTAAAAGTAAAAGTTAAAAGCAGCTATGAACTCTACAATCAAATGGAAGAAGAATTAAACAGTATTCTTATATATTTTCAAAACTATAGTGATTGGCTTAAAGATACTTATGTAGATGAACAAGCTCCACTAAATCAACTTATTAAAAAACCATATTGTCCATGATTAAATTCAAAAATTTCATAGGCGTATTATTTTTGAGCCTTGGATTATTTCTTCCTTCAGTAATGAATGTTTTTGCTGCAAAAGATATTCAAGGTGGCGCATGTATGCAAGATTATTATAATTTTATATTAAGTGTTAAACCACCTGAATTACAGGGTAAAGTCTTTACAGATGTTTTAAAACCTTGGTGCCAAGTTAATGATTTACTGCCTCTTTATGAGGAATATGATGCAATAAAAGAAGATTACAAAAATGCAGCTGCAGTTTGCGGTGCTCAAGTAAATGAATATCAGTATGAATTAAAACGTGTTTTGCTTGAACAATATTTTGTAAGAAATTTGAATGCGGAAGTACGCAATACGGATGATATTTCTCAAATAGAAGAAAGAGAAAGTGCGATTTTCACGCTTTTAAAAGAAGATATGAAAAATCGTTTTGTTGAAAAGAATGCAATGGTAAAAGAAGAAGAATTAGATGCGATGTTTGAAACTTGGCAGTCAAAATATTCAGATTCTCTGTTTAGCTATGCCAGTTGTCAAGAAGGTCCTACATGGGATCTTTATGAAAGCTGGTTTGATTTTCAAGACACTTTGAGTGAACTTGACTTTCAAATTGAAACTCCACAAGAAAAAAGCTTTATAGATGCAATAACTCCGGAAGTTGATAACTCAGGACTGGAAGATGGTTTTAGTGAAGGTGTTCAAAATGTTACCGATGCTTGGAACAAATTCAATTCTAATTTTAATTATTCCCAAGAAATAAGAGAAGAATCCAATATAGACGAAAGTGAAAGCCTTCCTTTTGACTTCAATACTTATCTTGACATGATTAAATCCGATGAAAATGAAGAAGATATCATCTTGGCAAGTGATAAACGCATGGCGGAATATGAATTACTCTATGGTGAAATAAGTGCACTTAGCACTACAAGATCAGTGATGCTGCTTGATAGAATCAATCAAACTATAAATATGAATAATGTCCAAGACTTCCCTGCTATTTTGGATGCTTTAAGCGGGATTTATGGAAGACAATGCTCAGCTGGTTAACGAGAAAGCAATGAAAAGAAACTGTATTTCTTTTTGATTGCCGGTTTTTTAGTTTTTACTTCTTCTTCAACCGCCTTACGCGCTTCACATAAATCTATCATGCAATAAGGGCAAAGATCTTTTTTTAGAGATATAAGCTTGCCACAAGAGAAGCAATTGAAGAGCACGTTATTTGAGTTTAAAAGGGTGGAGAAATCTAGGCCGTAGACTGTTCTTGGAAGAATTTTTCAAGATCTTCTTCTCGAATCCTGTAGACCCGACCGAGCTTCACAGCTCGGAGTTTTTTGCTTTTAATAAGTTTAAGTACAGTCAAATGATGGAGTTGCAAGACCTCAGCCACGTCTTCCGGCGTCAGAAGTCGCTTCATCATTTGGAGTGGTTTACTTAACTGAGTTTAAATTTAATAAACTAAAGTTATTTTTGCAACTCTTTTATTAAAAATAAAATGATTTTTATTGT
>WFTC01000003.1 GCA_015485665.1 Candidatus Altimarinota bacterium | reverse complement strand
ATTAAAGCCTGCGCCTCCGTGTATATATAAATCTGCGTCTGAATTGACTTGACTGAACGATTGGAGTTGTAAAGTACGCTCATGGATATTGACAATAATAAAAAGCATGTTATAATGAAAAGATTACCCTACAAATACATAAAACTTTTTAATGAATCTCTTTGTCACTCTTACCAATCAAAATAAAAAACTCATTATTTTTGGATCTGCCATGCTCATAGTTCTTGCGGTAGCTTTACTTATTTTTGGTCACAATGTTAAAAGTGGAGAAAATAAGCTCATAAAACAAGCTTCAGAAGCTACAAGAGCAGATATGCTCTATGTACATCCTGAAGAAACTCCCGAGTAAAGATCATTTTCTTTTCTCTGCAAAAGAGATGAGGTAGGATATATCCACTATGAAATACAACCCTAAAAGCGTAGAAAAAAAGTGGCAAGAACGTTGGCGCTCTTCCGGACTTTACAAAGCTGATTTGAAGTCTGATGAAAAACCACACTACTATAATCTTGTTATGTTTCCCTACCCTTCGGGAGACAAGCTTCATATAGGGCATTGGTATAATTACGCTCCTGTAGATTCATGGGGTCGTTATATGAGAATGCAAGGATATAATGTATTTCAACCTATGGGGTTTGATTCATTTGGTTTGCCGGCTGAAAATTATGCGATTAAAACCGGAATTCATCCTGCGGAAACAACAAAGGTTAATATAGATAAAATGAAAGATCAGATAAGTGCAATAGGTGGCATGTATGACTTGGATTTAGACATGAAAACAAGCTCTCCGGATTATTACAAGTGGACACAATGGATATTTTTGAAGCTTTATAAAAAAGGACTCGCTTATAAAAAAGCTGCACCTGTAAATTGGTGCGATAGTTGTTGTACTGTTTTGGCAAATGAACAAGTGGACAATGGACGTTGTGAGCGTTGCAAAAGCGAAGTTAGACGCAAAAATCTAACTCAATGGTTTTTCAAAATTACAGATTATGCAGAGAGGCTTTTGGACTATTCAAATTTGGATTGGCCCGAGAAGACAATAGCCATGCAAAAGCACTGGATAGGTAAAAGCGAAGGAATTGAAATAGACTTTCCACTTGCTGATGCAGATGCTCACGTAACTTGCTACACAACTCGTCCAGATACGATTCACAGCGTTACTTTTCTTGTAATTGCACCGGAGCATCCTCTTGTAGACAAACTTTTAAAAGGAAGTGAATATGAAAAAGAGGTGAGGCGTGTGCAAGCTGAAATATCTAAACAAAATGACATTGAACGTATGGCTGAGGAAGGTAATGCAAAGATAGGTGCTTTTCTTGGAAAATATGCAATTAATCCTGCGACAGGGGAAAAAATACCTATTTACATCGCAAATTTTGTTCTTATGTATGGAACAGGTGCGGTTATGGCGGATGCGCATGATCAGAGAGATTTTGAATTTGCTAAAAAATACGATATTCCTTTGAAATATGTTATTTCTCCTGATGGATCTGAACGCAACCCTTATGAAGATGAAATTGCTTATACAGAAGATGGAATTTTATTTAATGCTGGAGAGTTCAGTGGAATGAAAAACAGAGAAGCGTTGTCCAAGATAGCGGATTGGCTGGAAGAAAAATCCATTGGCAAAAGAAAGACGCATTATAAGCTGCGAGATTGGCTGATTTCACGTCAGCGTTATTGGGGTGCTCCGATTCCTATTATTTATTGTCAAAGTTGTGGCGAAATACCTGTACCGGAATCTGATCTTCCGGTTGTACATCCCCATGTTGAAAATTATATGCCAAAAGGTAAATCTCCACTTGCCGATTCTGCAGAATTTGTAAATGTTAATTGTCCGCAATGTCAGCAGCCCGCAAAAAGAGAGGTGGACACAATGGACACTTTCGTTTGTTCTTCATGGTATTTCCTTCGTTATTTGGATGCACACAATCCTGACAAAGCGTGGAGCAAAGAACTTGCTGACAAATGGATGCCTGTGAATATGTATGTTGGAGGTCCGGAGCATGCTTGCATGCACCTTCTCTATGCTCGTTTTATTCATAAAGTGATGAATGAGCTTGGTCTTGTGGAAAGCAAAGAGCCTTTCGCTCGCTTGGTACATCAGGGAATGATTACAAAAGACGGTGCAAAGATGAGTAAGTCAAAAGGCAATGTTGTAAGTCCTGATGAGTTTGTAGACAAATACGGTAGTGATGTTTTTCGTATGTATCTTATGTTTATGGGACCTTTCACTCAAGGTGGAGATTGGAACGACAAAGGTATTACCGGAGTGGCCCGTTTTGTAGATCGTTTTTATAAAATCATTAAAAACCCGATTGAGAACCCAAGTGCCGTTGAAGACATGGATAAATTAATTCATGAGACGGTTAAGCGGACAAAAGATGCAATAGAAAAAATGCATTTTAATATAGTGATCGCTGCATTGATGGAGCTTGTCAATACTGCAATGAAAAAAGGTCTGTCAGAAGAACAAAAAAACATTGCAATTCGTATTTTGGCTCCTTTTGCTCCTCATTTGGCTGAAGAGTTATGGGAAATAACCGGCAATAAAGGGAGTGTTTTTGATGCTTCATGGCCTGATTACGATCCCAAAATGCTTGAAAGCAAGACTGCAACTTATGCAGTGCAAGTTAATGGAAAACTTAGAGCCACATTGGAGTTGGACAAGTCTATAGACAAAAAATCGGCAATAGAAAAAGCAAAGGAGCTTGAGAATGTTAAAAAATTCCTTAAAAAGGGAGATCTTGTCAAAGAAATCTTTGTTCCAAACAAAATCATAGCTTTCGTGGTGAAAGGTTGAGAGTTTTTTTAAAGTTACTCAACTTCCGGATATGCGCTGTAAATGGATAATCGGAATGTTTTTTCTTGTATTGAATCTTGTCCGGACAGAATAAAAGATTTTTCAGTGACTCCATCTGAATAATCGCAGTTTGCAGAATTTATAGTAAAACAAATTTCCCCATAAGGAGGAATATAATAAATGTTAAGAGCTGAATCTATACTCAAACCATAATCGCTATTCAAATTGATAATTTCAATTTCATAAGGTTTAAGTTCGCCAGCAGGACTAGTGCCATAAGCTGTAAGGGTTGCACCATCCTCTCTTATTTGAAGCTGATAGTAATCTGTTTCAAAATCTTGAGCATAATCTGTAATTAAAATATTAGACAAAGAAAGTTCTCTGGCGCGTTGAATGATATTGGTCAGCTGATATTCAGCTTTTTTAAATTCGGCTCTGCTTCGTCCATATTGAAATGATAGAGCAAGTCCCAAACTGATTATTCCAAGTAGTGAAATGACTATAAGAATTTCAATGAGTGTAAATGCAGGGCGTTTCATGGTACTATTTTAAATGATGTGATAAAATATAGCCATGCGACTCTTCAATTCACGCCATGCCGAGTCACTGATTGAAAGCATCGTTGCAATTACCGTGATTGTTTTATCAACCACGGCTGCAATGAGTCTGATTCGTACTTCCGTCAGTGGCAATAAAGTAATTGCTGAAAAGGTTATAGCCATGAATTTGGCACTGGAGGGAGTGGAAGCGGTTAAAAATATACGAGATACGAATTATCTTAATTTCTCTTCCAAGCCGGAAGATTGCTGGGATGCAGTTGATGCAAAAGATATAAGTGAATGTGATACAGCCTATGGAGCACCAACAGCAACATTGATGAGAGATTTGACAGCTCTTGGTAAGACATATTATCTCAAGAGGATTTTACAAGATGAAGCTTACAGATTCAGTTATGAACTCAGTTTGGATGGAGCAAGTTATGAAGACATTTCACTGTATGATGTTTACGATTCTTCCGGAAGCAACAAGGTGATGCAGCTTTACGCCCAAAGTGGCTTGGAATCTCTGAATAACACAGTATATAGAGTTGTAGCTGAAGATATTTATAAACGCAGCATAGTATTCACTGAAAACACATATGACCCACTCAATGCGGTAGATGTCTCAGTTAGTGTTGAATGGGAATCCAAAGGAGCAAACTATTCAGTCACTATGACTCGCACAATAGCAAATGTTTACTGACGCCCAGATGCAAAATCGCCAAGCTTTTTCCATAACCGAGATGATTATAACTCTAACTATTTTCACACTTGTATCATCCATATCCATGAGCGTACTTTACAACTCCAATCGTTCAGTCAAGTCAATTCAGACGCAGATTTATATATACACGGAGGCGCAGGCTTTAATGGATCAGATGGCACGGGTTATAGAGCGTAATGCTGTGGATTATGAGCTTTACTATGCTCGTTCAGTAAAAGGTGAGGAAGACTGGCTGAATCGTAATTATGGCGATTATGGAAAAGCTTTTATAGATCCGGGCAGTGGTGGTCCGGAGGAAGGTGGTTATGGCACTTATTGTGCGGGAAGTACTGAGTCATATCCTGAAAGCGGATGTGCTTTTCCGGATTATTCAAGTACGGATAGCAATGTAGGTATGAATCCTTACGATCCCTCTACAGGAGATTATTTGGATGGGAATGCTTTTTGTGAAGGGAG
>WFTC01000002.1 GCA_015485665.1 Candidatus Altimarinota bacterium | reverse complement strand
GTGATGTAGGGGAGGTTTATTTCCGTTTCATGCTGGGAAGACAATTCAATTTTTGCTTTTTCCGCACCTTCTTTCAGGCGTTGCAAAGCTACTTTGTCTTCTTTTAAATCCATACCTTCATCTTTTTTGAATTCTTCAATCAGCCATTCAATTATCACTTCATCAAAATCATCTCCGCCAAGCTGAGTATCTCCATTTGTTGCAAGCACTTGAAAAACCCCGTCGCCCAATTCTAATATGGACACATCAAAAGTCCCTCCTCCTAGGTCAAAAACTGCAATTTTTTTATCATTTCCGTGCTTGTCAAGTCCATAGGCGAGTGCTGCGGCGGTAGGTTCATTAATTATGCGCTCCACTTTCAAACCTGCAATTTCTCCAGCATCTTTAGTTGCTTGACGTTGTGCATCATTAAAGTAGGCGGGAACGGTTATTACAGCACGAGTTACTTCTTCTCCAAGAAACTTTTCAGCATCAGCTTTTACTTTTTGCAGAACCATGGCTGAAATTTCAGCAGGTCTGCGCTCTTTACCGTCCAGAACAATTTCAACTTCATTTTTTTTACCTGCTTTTGTTGTAAAAGGTAGCCGGTCAGTGACGGACTTTACTTCACTTGGTGATCGTCCTATCAAACGTTTCGCTGAAAAAATAGTATTTTCTTGATTCATTACAGCTTGACGTTTAGCGGGCTCTCCCACAAGGCGCTCTCCATCTTTGATTGCAACCACTGAAGGAGTTGTTCTTTTGCCTTCAGCATTATTGATTACCTGAGGATCACCCCCTTGCATTACTGCAAAACATGTATTTGTGGTGCCAAGATCTATTCCGATTATTTTTGACATAAGGTTTAAGAAGTTAGTTTAGCACTCACAAGTCTACAGTGCTAAATGTGAGAGGTCAAGCTGAATCAGCAGATGTTTTTTTGTCTTCTTCATTTTCACTTTCTCCATTTCCAACTTGAACTTTAGCGGGTCTGATTGTCTTTTCATTGAAACGGTAGCCTTTTTCAAATATTTGGACAACCTTCCCTTTCTCTCCCGGGCCCTCCATTAGCACCTCATGTTGATGAGGATTCATATCCACGCCGATTTCTTCTATTGAGTAAAGCCCGAGCGAAGCGAGGGCGTCCATCAAGGCCTTTTCGGTTGAAAGAACTCCTTTGACCCAATCATGCTGTTCAAGTTCTTTGGGAAGGTTTTCACTTGCACGTTTTAAATTGTCAATAGCGGGAAATATGGCATTGAGCAGTTTAAAATTGGCGGTAGCAGTAAGTTCTTTTCTCTCTTCATCAATTTGCCGCTTATAATTTGCAAAATCCGCAGCTGTTCGTTTCGCCAGATCAGTCATTTGTTCAAGTTCCCTTTTTAATTTCTCCATGGCTTCTTCAGCTTCAGAGGAAGGGGGATTTACTTTTTTTGAACTTTGATTCGTGTCTTTCATTTAGATTTGATTAGATTCAAGCAGGTCTCGCACTTGACTTACAAGAGAGCTGTTAAAGGCGTAAGGCATACGTTTTGATCCTAACACTCCCATGTGTCCTTTATAACCTTCTACTTCATATTCTGTCACAATCATGCTGCAACTTTCAATGCCTTGCAAGATATTTTCCGGACCTATCAAAATTTTTGTTTCATGTCCTGATTTTATTCTTCGCAAGCCTTGAATAAATTGTTGACGATCTTCAACCACTTCCATAACTTGACAAGCTTGCATTGGTGAGTCCATGAATTCAGGTTGACGTAGCAGTTTGGAAAATCCCATGAAAAAAGTTCGATCATTTGCCGGTATTGTGGCGAAAGTCAGATTTGGTGTGGCACGGTTTAAGAGTTGAACAGCTTCTTGTACTTTTTGTTTGGCGTGGTGTTTTTTGCTTTGAGTGCGCAAAGAGGAAAGGGTTGCCGCAGCTTTATCTTGAGCTTTTTTAAAGTCAGCCAATTTGTCTACGTAAAGACGGTAGCCTTTATCTGTAGGCACTCTTCCCGCAGATGTGTGAGGTTGCATAATGAAGCCTGCTTTTTCAAGGGCTGCCATGTCGTTGCGTACCGTTGCCGGACTGACATCAAAGTTATAAGTTACAATTATGGTTTTAGATCCAACAGGTTGAGCTGTTTGAATGAAATGCTCAATAACTTTTCCGAGAATTTGTATTTTTCTATCTTCACTCATATCTTTGTTTATACCCTTGCGCATTCAATCAGGCAAGTTTTTGTAAATTTTTATATTTATTGTTTGGTATGTTTTTATCAGGTTGAGTAGGGCTTGCCAAAAAGTAGATATTTAGTTAGGATCTCACTCCTTTAGTTAAGATTATTTAAGAGCTTTATGCCTGAAGACGGACATGAGAATAAAATGGGTGATTTAGATCAAGCTGATCAAGCTGATCTTCAAGGTTTATCTCCTGTTGAAGTTAATACCTGTAGAGCTGATACTGGTGATGGGGATGGGGGTGATATTCATCCTTTACAAAATCATTTTCATAAATCCATAGACGGTGTGGCATCACACAGCTTATTAAAACAAATGGAAAATTTTGTAAATCAAATGTCGGGGAATGACTATAAAGAAAAGCTGAGTGCTGCGGAGGCAGCCGTATTTGGCCCTGGTGTGGCGCCTTTTAGAGATATTCTTCTAAGGTATTTTGCATCGTCAAAATGTGATGGCCCTTTGGATAATGAGAAATTATCTTATTTAGATATTGAATTGCAATATCCTGATATGTGGATTATTTCAGTGGATTTGGGGGCTTTTGCCATGTTTGATGACAATTCAACTGCGAGTCAAAAAATTCAAGTTCAAAAAGCTTTGGAAGAAGTATCAATATATGCTGAACGTGAGTTTGGTGTTTTTCCGCTCAAGGCTCGTGCAGGAGATTGCTATGTTTGGGGTTTGTTGAAAGATGGATGTAATAATAGTGATTTGATTGCTGTTGTAAGTAAGATTTTGAAAAAAGTTGAAAGCATTGAAATGCCGGTTCATGCAATCAAAGATGCTTGCAGTGAAAAGGGAGAAAGTCTTTACAAATGTAATCAAGATAAATGTTATTTTAAAGGTACGGCAGTAGTGGTTGATGCTCCAGAGGGTAGTGTGAAAGCCACTTTACACACCGGTGATTTTCGTTCCGGACAAGGTCATGTCAGGCTGCGAGGCGAGGCTTTTGCTAAAGTTTTGGATATTGAAAATGCAAAACCTGGCGTAACGAAAGGTCGTATTAAAGTATGTTCTTCTTTAGTGAATGCTCTCGGAGACTTTGTTGAGATTGATGATAATAGTGAATTTTCGCCGACAGAGGTAGATCCATTTAATGTTGACAGAAGGGGTCCATTTTCTTATTCCGAAGTTGATTATGCTGATGATGTGCGCGTATATGCTCTTGCTGCCGCTGCACAAGCTTCTGTTCAAGATGGAGCTTTATCTCGCTACTTAAATAGAAATGAATGTGTGGATGGTTTATCAGCTGAGCCTGGTTTAATTTGTATCGGATTTCAAGTTGGCTCTGCTAAGGATGAAGTTAAAGATCCTGAAAAATATAAGCGCTTTTATGCAGAATATTATAAGTGCATCAGTGAAGATAAATTTGCATCCCGTTTTGAAGTTTTGAAGCAAGATGAAGGGTGGATGATTGTAAGTTCACGTAAAAATGCTCAGCGTTTGGATTTGAAAGTTGAAGCTGATGTAAGGCTTTTAATTGATTATTTGCTTATGCTTGCTTCTTTGTTGAAGAAGAATAATTTGCCTGTTCGCATAGCTGCCGCAGGTGCACATACTCGCTTTTCCATTCCGGAACATGATAGGGTAGCTGAAGAATTTATTTGGGGTGATGTAGTTACTGCCGCACGCCTTGTGAAAGGCATGCCTGAAGATATGGTGTGTATTCATAGTAGTGTATGTCTTCGTGCATCAGGAAGCTTGGCTTTGCAAGAAATGATGAAACACATTTTTAAAGGTATAGGAGTGGTACAATTTTTGGCGCTAAAGCCGGATTCATTGTCAGATGAAGAAGTGCATAAAAGGATAATGGCACAAGATCTTTTTGGAGTTGATGCACTTCTGAAGAGGTTGCTTGTATATGTAAATCAAGCTGAGAATTATGGGTCCATTGCCTTGCTTCCACCTGAATCTGATCCGAAAGGGAAGGGTTATGGAAGTTCCGCTCTTGCACGTCGCTTGGTGGAGAGCTTGAAAGAAGATGAGAGTCAATTGAAAGGTCGGCTGATCTTGCCTTTGCGTGGCAGTATTTTGAGGCGCATTCTCAGTTTATATCTTGCAGATTATAATGAGCAGTGGCCTGATGTTGAGATTATTTACAAATATAGAACTTTGATTGCAGAAAATATTGAAATATTTGATGGTGATTTGCTTGTAATTGATCCTATGGGTCCTTTGCCTGAAATTGAGTATAATATTTTGAAGGAAACAAAAGAGTCTTTTAAGGGGCGTAAGTCTTTAATGTTGTGGGTTAATGGTGAAGGAGATGTGAAAGAGCATTTATCCCATATGCGCATTAAAGATGCGGCACGGCTTCTGCTGCAAATGCATGGATTGGATCATACAAATAATACATTGAGGGAAATGGTGGGAGTTCGTCTGCGCTCATTAAATATCAAATTGAAAGTTCGTTTTGTAATCCATGTTTTGGCTAAATCCATGCGAATTTTAAGGCAAGGTGAATCAATTATTAGGATTGATTTTGATGTAGATAATTTGAGAAATGTTCGAGAGCCAGGTGAACTGGCGGCTTTGGCTGAAGAACTTCATCTTTCTTCTGTCGCACGGTGGCTTTACGGATTGATTGCAAAAATTGCACTACCTGTTTCTTTTAATTCGCTTCATATGTGCGTAAGCCGTATTAATATGACGCTTTCCATTCAGAGGCTTAGAGAAGAATTGGACCGTTTAATTGATATTGGATGGCTGAACTGTGATGGAGATAAATATTGTTTGGCAGATATGCAGCAAAGAGAAGCAGCTATTGCTTTACATAGTTTTGATTATGGTGTGATACCGAATTTATTGATTAGCACTGGTGGCATTATTCCTTTGAACTCTGAATGCCTGCCAAGTGATTTTAAATATCAAGTTTTTGCGTATGAACATTTGTTGGCGGTAACCGGCGGAATCACTGATGAGTCAAAATATGAATGCATGCGTATTTTGGCGGCGCAAATTGCAGAAGAATATTTTTTGCAGGGGCGTTTGACGGATGCTAGGAGAGTGTTTTGGGATTATATTGAAAGTGTTGATGCAATGAGAGGTGTGTATTTTTCAGAAAAGTTGGATTTGAGTGAGCAAGACTTTTATTTGAAAATAGTTCAGATAATGCTTCAAAGTGAAGAGATGAAAGATCATGATTTAGCTGAAAAAATTTGTTCTGCTTTGATTAGCAATTCAAAGGTTTCCACAATATATAAGGCACGAGCTTTTGCATTTTTATCTCGTATAGTTGCTCGTGGACGTTTTAACCCTGATGGTAAGCAGCATACAAGGTATGCAGTGACAGCAAGACATCTTCCAATTCAGTTTAAGGATTTTTTAAGTGAGTCAAAATATCACCGTGCATACAATTTGTGTAATGAGCTTGGTGCACATGAAGCCTTATTTAATCTTATGAAAGACTTTCCGCATAGTTTGGAAAGGGAAGAGAGTTTAAGTTGGGATTTAGTTTATCATATGCTTTTTTTGGTAAAAACTTTCATATCTTTTGAGCTTTTACAATATGTAGTGCCTAATACAGCAGGAAGATTTCCCTTCAACAAAAATAAACTTTTAGAAGATTTTACTGTAATAAACAATTTTTTAACTCGGAATATAGATGAAATTCGAAAATTTGATATTTACAGGGAAATTATACCAACCTTTTTTCGTTTGATGGCTGGTTGTTTTTCTCATTTAAAGAAGATAGAAAAAACAAAAGAGTATTTTTTCTTGGCGCAAAATGCTTATGAGCGTGCGCCTTTACCGGATTACAAACAAATACATGATGCAATGTTTGGTATTTTATGGCTTGACTTCAAAAACTTTTATGAGGAATGTCGTGGAATAAATAAAGAGTCAAATACTGATACATATGAACTGCAGTTTCAAGTTATTATGAGTGGAGCTTTAAATTTAAAAAAATCTTGCATTGAGAAAGGTGACCTCCGTAATTGGAAAAAAAGTTTGATTGTTATGGCAAATTGCTGTGAAATTTATTTGCAATATGTTTGCCAATATTTTTCTGTAGATAAAATCTTACAAAAGGCAAATAGTTTTTATAGATTTGGGCAATCTGTACTAGAAGAGCAAAGGAATGTTATGATTCGTGCAGGTGAAGATCCTGAGCGTGTTGATAGGCTCATAACAAGTGCCATGCGAGATATGGACAAGGCTTATAATGCTGTAAAAACACAAGAATAGAAATGAGATTTACCCATCCATACCGGAGTCTTGTACTTCTGTTGAATCCGGAATCTCTATTGCATCCGGAATTTCGATTAAATCCGGAGCTTCTGTTGGGTCTGCATTTCTTGTTTTAGCATCTTCAATTACATTTTCAATTGGAGTGTATTTGATAGGCGCTACATTTGGCAGTTTTGACTTTTGGTTGTATCTGAAAATACTTCCTTCGCCAATAGCGTAATTCCAAATTCCAAGTCCCGCCAAAATTAATGTAGCTAAAACCGCAATTGCAATTAATAAATTTTTTTTATCTTTCTTTTTCATTTTTAATGGTTAATTAAGTATTTTCATTAAATAAAATATTCCATTCCCTTAATTATAACATTAAACAGAGCTTATTGCAATTTTATGAAGAGATTTTGCTCTCTAAGTTTAAGATTTGGTAGCCATATAAGCAGCCAAGTCTATGCAGCGGTTAGAGTAACCCCATTCGTTGTCGTACCAAGCTAAAACTTTGAGAGTTTTTCCATCTATCATTTGTGTACTGAGTGCATCAAAAACGGAGGAGCGAGGGTCTTCTTTGTAATCGCTTGATACCAATGGAAGTTCAGAATAGCCCAAAATATTTAACATTTCATTTTCAGAGGCTCTTTTAATGCTTTGATTAACATTTTCTACGGTGCTTTCTTTTTCCAAGTTCAATACACAATCCACCAAGGATACAACCGGCATTGGTACACGAATTGCCATACCATTCAGTTTGCCTTCAAGTTCCGGTAGAACCATGCCTATTGCTTTTGCTGCACCTGTAGATGTGGGAATCATGTTTTCAGCTGCGGTTCTTGCACGCCGCCAGTCTTTATGTGAGTTATCAAGAATATTTTGTGAAGTTGTATAAGAATGAATGGTTGTCATAAGACCATTTTTTATACCGAAATTTTCCTGTATTACTTTCAGGAGCGGAGCTAAACAATTTGTGGTGCAACTTGCATTTGAAATTATGTGGTCGGTTTCCGGATTATATAGTTCATGATTAACGCCGAATACCGTAGTCAGATCTACTTCATTTTTTGCCGGTGCCGAAATCATCACTTTTTTAGCACCTGCTTTAATGTGCATGCCAGCTTTTTCTTTTGTTCTGAATACACCTGTGCATTCCAGTACAAGATCAATTTCAAGTTCTTCCCATGGAAGTTCTTCAGGATTTCTGTTGCTCACTAAAATGTATTCTTTATTATCTACAATCAGAGAGCCATCTACACTTTTTACATTGTGTGGGAGTATGCCGTAATTCGTATCATATTTTAGAAGATGTGCTGATTGAGCTTGATCTCCAACATCATTAATTGCGATAATATCAATTCTGGGGTCTAAAAGGTTGGCTCGGAATACCGATCTACCTATTCTCCCGAAGCCGTTTATGGCGACTCTCATATTTTCTGTAGTTAAGCGTTAATCGCGCGCAGTATAAATGAATTGCTTTATCAGTGGTAGTTAAAGTCACGTATTATTGAGTTTGTGGTACAGATCCATTGTATGTTGAAACTCGCCAATATTCTTTTATGCTTCCATCTGGCCATTTGATAATTTGTTTCCAAGCAATTTGATTGTAATCCAGACCACCTAGAGCTTTGATTACTTCATCATTTTGTTTGCTTTGCGTGTAAGGACCGTAGAGTTCCACAGATCGTCCGTCATCTGTTCCGTAAAAATTCACTACAGCCAAAGTGTCGTCGGCATAGGCTTCAATTAAAATCGGGTTTTCAGTATCGTTTGTGAAAATAAGATCTTGATATCCTGGGTAAATGGTTGCATCCAGACCTTCTCCGTAAGCTTCATAATAATCAATGTAGAGGCTGTGATTTCTTTGCTCTTCAATATTTAGTCCGGCATTGATTGCAGCTCTGTAAACCGTAGTTGAAATTTGACAAATTCCACCGCCAGGCACTGTTTTTAGTTCATTTCCATTAAAAATTGCAAGAGAGCCTTTCCAGCCAGCAGAATAGGTTACAGGTCCCAGAAAATCATTGAACTTAAAACTTTCTCCTGCCGGAATAATAACACCGTTATAATGTTCATTGAGTGTTTTTCGTACATTAAAGTCACGTCCATAACTTGAACCAGCAAAGTCGGAGAGTCCAGTAGATAAAAGCTCCATTTCCCCAAGATCCGTGCCACTTTCATTAATAATTCGTCCTTCTTCATTTTTAAATGCACCCACTGTTTCATTTGAGCCATAAGTAAGTGCATTTTTTATGAGTTGTTTTGTTAGCTCTCTATCCAAACTACGCCCATTTTGAAAACGTCCTTGAATTGTTGCCTTTCCAACTCCTTGAGGCACCTCTTTTATTATGAGATCGCTTCTTTTTTGATAAGTTAAAGTATCTAAGCTGTCCAATATGTAGCTTAGGTAAGGATCATTCAAGCTCAATTTGACTTCATTTTCTTCCAATTTTGCAATGATGTCTTTTATTTGAGAAGGGAAGGTGTAGATTTCCTCATCCGTTCGCACTATGAAACCTTCTTCAAGCAAGCGTGCAACTTGATCAAAATAAGGATTCAGATCTGCTTTCTTGATTATTGGAGCGTCCTTTGTTTCAAGTTTGTAACTCTTGAAATGTGGTGCATCCGATATGATTTTTTTTAGCAATTCATTTGTTTTTAAATTTGTGCCTTTTTGTTCCTTTGTAATGTTTAAAATACCGTTTTGCTCTATAAATTTGGCATTTTCAGGCTTTTTAATTTGAAATACACTTCGCAAAATATCTTCCGTTTTTGATTCATCCCAAGAGTATTCATAGCGATTATTTGTGCCGAAAATGCTGCTTAAAAAGTGAATTTTAGATGGTTTGAATGTGCTATTTTCCTTTATGCTGACTCCAAGGTCCGCTAAAGTAAAGTACTGACTCATATCTGAGTTCCTTATTTCAAATTCAATATTTGTCGGCGGTTGTAATGTGTCTTCATTATGGAAAGCGGCTGCATTGATTCCAAGTACAAGCAATGCTCCCAATATGAAGAATATTTTTTTTGGCATTTGTTTAATGTACAAGCATTTTTGAATTATACCATCAATATAAAGAATCAAAAAGAGCTTCGCAATTTCTCATTATGTATTGACATAATAGCTTTACACTTAGATAATTTCCACCAAATTACAGATACTACGTTCAAGCATTATCTTTTAATATACCCATTTCAGATTTTAGATTGCCTGATTTGATTCCCACTTCACATGCAGTTGATGGGCGACTCAGCACTGTAGATGGTGTTAGTGTTGTTGCGATTTCAGATGATATGCGAAGTCGTTTACTTTCTGTACTTGAAGCAATACTCAGTCCATCTATTGAACTTGATTTTAAGAAAATGCTTGCAAGTAAAAGAAATTCAAGCCAGACTCCACCACCTAATCAATTTTTTAATGGAAATGATTTATTGAGAATTGCATGTGATTTAAGTAAGGATGATTCCGCAAACAGGATTTTAAATGTTAGAACCGGACTTTCAGCCAGTGCTGATAGAGCACCGGGACTTTTGTTTTTTGCGTGGTTGGATAGACCTGCTTTGACTGTAAATACTCTTAAAGAGTTATTGCCACATGCAGATATTAACTTGAGTGTTACAGCTTTTGGATCTGTACATCATATTATTGATGGAGCTGATAAATCTTTGATTGCAAAGCATCATAAGATGCAGAGGATAGTTTTTGATCATTGGCTAAAATTTATGGATATGAGTGATATTTCCACACGGTATATTGCTTTTGATGATGACATGAGAGATTTTTCTGATGTGAACAATGTATGTAATTGGTTTATGGATAACTTATCTGATGATAGAAAGAATATGTATTGCTCTTTGGCAAGAAAAAAGGATGATAAACGCAATGCAGAAGTAATTCTTGATAGAGCGCTTAGGTATTTGGCTTGGCATTTATCACCTGATTATATTGGAGATTGTAACAGTTTTGTGAATAGACTTGTTATGGCTGGGGCTAGCGATTTGCCATTTGTGCAAGATGCGGATAGATGTTTGCATAAAGTAGGGTATTACGATAATTTGAAGCCGTTAAATATGGCTTACTTGCTGACTATGAACGGAGTGCATTCAAGGCATCCTGCTTATAATGGACCAAGAAGATTATCAGGTGAGCCTGATCTTGTTCAGTTGGCGAATGGATTGGAGCGTAGCGAAATTGAGGATTTGTTGCGAGCTCTTAAGAAATTGCCGGAAGGACGTTGGGCTATGCTGCGTGCCTCGCAGAATTATCCCGATTCAGAAGCTCTGCCACTAGTAGAAGCTTTTTTTCTTGAGAATCATGCGTTGATACAAGATCTTAATAATGTTTAAACATAGTTATGTATAGGCATAAATATCAACAATTATTAACAGACTTGGGTTTCACTCAAAAACAAGCTCTTGTCTATTTAACTCTTTTGGGGCTTGGCAGATCTTTACCAAGCTCAATTGCTCGTCATTCTGGATTAAAGCGTTCCACGGTTTATGTAATATTGGAGCAGCTGAAAAATAAAGCTTTGGTCAGTCATAATCGTAGCAAAGCAGCTACATATTTTACCGCTGTGGATCCACATTTATTGCTTGATGATCAAAAGCAGCGTTATAAGCGTTTGGAAAAGGCTTTGCCTGATCTTAGATCTTTGCGGGTACAGCATGCTATTAAACCTCAAATGGAAGTATTTGAAGGAATAAATGGCATAATTCAAATTATGGAAGATTCTTTGACAACCAAGGGTGAGATTTACTGCTGGTCAGCTGGAGAAGTGGCTTATGAATGCAAGGAATTTAGAGAGTACCATGCTAATTATGTGAAAAATAAGAATCGTAGAGGTATTTGGGTGCGAGGCTTGTTTCAATATGATGAAGTCGGACTTGCATTAAAGCGTAAAGGCGCCAAAGAGAAACGAGAAATTTATTTAATACCATCTTCACGTTTTCCTTTTGATAATGAAATAAATATCTATGATGACAAGATGAGTATTATTTCACATAAAGATAAGGTTGGAGTAATCATGCAAAATGAAGCGATTGCAAGTGCCCAAAGGTCAATTTTCAAATTTGCATTTGAGTATGCAAAAATTTTAGAGCCACAGATTTTGTCAGAGGAACATAAAAAAGAGTTTAACTACTCTTAATGAGATTACTTTTATGAATGCAACCCTTACAAAACTTGCAGTTCAAGAGTTGTTGAAAGGAGGGGTGGTACTTCATCCCACGGAAACTTGTTATGGCTTAGCTGTGGATATATTTAACAAGGAAGCTGTTTGCAAGCTTTACAAACTTAAGAAAATGCCATTTGATAAACCGGTAAGTATCTTACTGCGTGATCATGAAGAGGCTGAACTTTATGGATATTTTAATGAGAAGGCAAGGTATCTTGCCCGTAAATATTGGCCTGGTCCTTTAACCATAATCGTAGCGAGGCGTGACTTGTTGCCTAAATGGATTAATTATGGCTTAGACAGTATTGGAATACGTGTTTCTTCCAATAAAAAAACTCGTATTTTGGTTGAAAGTTTTGGAGGACCATTAACAACTACCAGTGCAAATTTACATGGTTTGCCTTGTGCTCATAAAGTTCAAGATGTCTTGGATCAAGGTTTGATGCCGGATTTTATAATAGATAGCGGACAAATAGGATCAACACTTCCCTCCACGATTGTAAAGATTGAAGGTGAAGATGTGCAGATTATTCGTAAAGGACCTATAAAGTTAAATGAATTTTAATCTTAGAAGAAAATACCTTCAATGCCTTTGATTATCCCTGTTGTTCCAAAAGTTAGAATTACTGCCAGTGTGCTTAATCCCGTACTTATCCAAAATAGAGCGGTTTTCTTTTTCACTCCAAATAAATAAGCTACAAGACTTCCGGACCAAGCTCCACTTCCGGGCAAAGGTATTGCTACAAAAACAAATAGTGCTAAATGACCAAGTTCACTCATGCGTTTTTTATGTTTACTGCGAGTATGACTGAAAAGCTTGTTCATCCATGTCTGTATTTTTGAGGAATGTCTTTCAAGTAATTTTACGATAAAATCCAAAGCCCATAAAAGAAAAATGCTTATCGTGATATTGCCAAGCAGTGCCCAAGTTAAAGCAATCCACGGTTTCATTCCCAGTGCCGCTATGCCGTATGGAATTGCAAAACGTAATTCCAAAACGGGCATCATAGATAAAATAAAAACTTGAAGCTGTGGGGGGATTAGTTCCTGCATACTTGCAGACTAGTGCATAGCTATTAAAATGTCACTGATTTTTTGTTTCTCTTGCGGCAAGGTGAGTGAAACTTCACCACGATATATTGTGTGGTGATTATGAAGCTTGCCACAAGCAAGCCCTTTTGTATAAATAAATTGTACAATTCAAAGCAGTTTTAGCAAGTGGTTTTGGAAGTTATTTAAATTACACATCTAACAGGTTTACTTTATGCCTTAAGCGCCGAGTTTTGCATAAAAAATGTATGCACTTATTGCTTGATTTGATTGAAAATCTTGACGGCTCTATTTTGAGAGCTTAGCTTTGATTTACTCTCCACGTTCGTTCAAAATTTTTATCCAATAGTTGTGCAAGAAAAGTGTTCATCTGATTCACTAGTTCATGAGCCAGTCATGCTCAATGAATGCTTGCACTTTCTAAGTCTTTGCTCCGGTATGACCGTGGTGGATTGCAATCTTGGATTGGGAGGTCATGCATCACACATTTTGAAGGCAATAGGGTCTGAAGGAATGTTGTATGCTTTTGATCTCGATGAGCGAAACATTGCAGTAGCGGAGTCTCGGCTTCGGAAAATAGGAGATAATTTCAGAATCTTTCATGATTCTTTTGCTTCTTTGACAGATCGGCTCAGGAGGGAAGGGGTTTCGCAGGTCAATGCGGTTTTATTTGATCTTGGACTCTCATCCCCACACATAGATGATCCTTGCCGTGGTTTTTCATTTTTGCATGATGGACCATTGGATATGCGCTTTGATGCCTCTTCGGGCTTAATGGCTGCAGACCTTCTTAGAACCACTCCGGAGAAGGAATTGGCGGATATATTTTATAAATATGGCGAAGAACGTGCTTCAAGGAAGCTTGCCAAGGCGATTGTGGAAGACCGTAGTCGTATTGAGTTTAATTCAACTCTGCAATTTGCTCGCTATGTGGAAAGAGTGCTTGGGCGTGGAAGACCCGGAAAACATAGGGCTACTAAAATTTTTCAGGCACTTCGTATTGCTGTGAATGAGGAACTTAGCGCTTTGGAGCTTGGTCTTGATCAAGCGGTTGAGTGTTTAGCTCCTCACGGACACGTGGTCGTGCTTTCTTATCATTCTCTTGAAGATCGTATTGTAAAACGTCACTTCAAGTTTAGGTCCACTGACCTTCGTGATCCGACTGACCCATTTGGATCGAGAGTTCTTGTTTCAAAGACCCTTTCCCTCCTGACAAAAAAGCCGATCATTCCTTCGGATGAGGAGATAAATAAAAATAAACGTGCTCGCAGTGCTAGGCTCAGAGCAGCTGAAAAACTTTAAACCGATTATGGAAAATTTCATTTATAATATTTACGACAAATTGCATCTGATCTTTCTGAAAAATGAGAGACTCAGTTTGCTTTCTTTGGGAGGTATTATGCTTCTTGCCATTGTTGGTATGGGTGCCGTTTCTTTGGCAATGTTGAATACAAAAGCAACAAAAGGTTATAAGCTTAATGAATTGGAAAATGAAAGGCAGGCTTTGATTACCGATTTGGAAATAAGCGATACTCTTATTTTGCGTGCTCAGTCTATGAAGAACATAGAGCAATCTACAACTCAAATGGTAAAAGCTGGGAGTGAGGACATTTATTATGTATTGCCAGCAAGCGCGGTTGCGGTAAAGGAATAAGCGTTTTTATAATTTACTTATGAAACCCGTTAATGGGTTAAGGGGAAATCACAAAAGACCTTCCGACAAAGGAGGTCTTTTGTTTTTCATTATTTTGTATCCAAGGCATTGCGTACTTTGTTTGCAAAAGCTTCTACATTAAAATTTTTAATGAATTTAATTTCTGCAATTAGTTTAGCTTCACGTAATCTTTGAATACTATTTTTGCCTATCAATTCCATTCCATTGATAGGGTAATATGTTGCAGTGTCTTGCATGGCTAAGGATTCCTTGCTGCCTATCTTCATTTGCTTTATGAGTGGTGTTGCTTTTACAAGTATGCTTTCCCCAACTTTTCTTGAGTTGATTGTTAAATTTATTTCACCTTTTCTGCCAAGTGCATCAGGAAGAAAAGGTTGTATATTTGTTTTTAGTGAGGTCAAGGAACTAATACTTTTGTGTAAATTTTGCAGAAGTATGCTTTTTTCATTTTTTAACTCATTGATGCGTTCTCTAAATTGAATACTCTCTTCAGTCTCCATGATTTTATCGCTTTCAGTTTCTTCATCAGTGGTATTTTCTTTAGTTGTAGCTGTTGCTTCAGATTTCTCAGATATAGATGGATATGGAATATCCGATACAGGAGGTGCTAATTGTGTGCGGATAGGTGATGATGCGTCATTTACTTCCATTTCAGGTTTTACTTCAGGTTCTACTTCAGGTTCTACTTCAGGTTCTACTTCAGGCCTACTTTCTTCAATTTTATTCACAGTATCTGTTTCATTCATATCCCAAGGAAAAAGATTAAATTTGGCTTGTACATATTCCCATGTTCCATCCGGTTTTTTTTGAGGAACTTGAATATCTATTGCTCCATTTGTCATTTTAATTCGTACCGGCATATTTGCGTTTACAATCAATACGTTTGCGTCTAAGCCATATTTTTCCATTTGAGTGAACATTTCACCGTAAGCATAATGTGCAAGATGTGGATTTTGCATAAATGCATTGTTAAGAGCGGGACTTGCTTCAGCTAAAATCGCCAACAATCCTTTTTGGCTTGTTTCCGTTTGCTCCTTTATTTCAATCAGATCTGTATTTAGTGCTTCTCTGTCAGGCAGTTGATCTATTATACTCTCATTGAGATTATCTAATTCCGCCTTTGCCTTTTCAGCTACTTCTCTTGCTTTTTCTGTGGATTGAAATCCATCCGGAGTTTTTGTAATGTAGTCAAAGTGTAAAGATTCTTCTTGCATATTTTAATGTGGTTAAAATAAAAATAAATCTTGTAATTATAGCATAAAATAGGTGCATTAGCAAGTTGCATCACTGAGTAAAATTGAATTTTATATAAGTCAGATATACAATCGCCTCAACATTAACCATCATGATTCATGGATCTTGATATTTTAAAGTCCACCGCTATGGCTATGGTGGCTTCGGGGAAGGGCATTTTAGCTATTGACGAAAGTCATGGTACTTGCACAAAACGATTTGAGGCGCTTGGAGTTGAATGTAATGAAGACAGCAGGCGTGCTTACAGATCTTTGTTAGTTGGGGCTCAAGGTATTGAAGATTATGTTTCCGCTTATATTTTATTTGATGAAACTCTTAGACAAGAGACGGAGGAAGGTATTGCTTTCACAAAAGTGCTGGCGGATAAAGGTATTATTCCGGGGATTAAAGTCGATAAAGGCGCTAAAGATTTGGCACTTCATACCGGAGAAAAAGTTACGGAAGGACTGGATGGGTTGCGTGAAAGATTGTTGGAATATTTTGAGCTTGGGGCACGTTTTGCGAAGTGGCGAGCAGTTATTGCAATTGATAGAAATGAAAATTTACCGAGTCGTGCTTGTATAGTTGCAAATGCACATGCTTTGGCAAGGTATGCCGCTCTTTGTCAAGAGGCAAATTTGGTACCTATTGTGGAGCCGGAAATACTCCTTGATGGAGATCATAGTATTGAGCATTGCTATGAAGTTAGTGTGGAAGTATGGAATGTGCTTTTTGATCAATTGAGGGAACAGGGTGTTGAACTTCAGGCTACAATCTTAAAAACCAGCATGATTCTTTCAGGTAAATCGGCTTCACAAAGAGCGGATGCTCTGCAGGTTTCTCAAATGACGCTCAAAGGTCTTAAAGAGGCTGTGCCGGATGAGTTGGCGGCTGTGGTATTTTTATCCGGAGGTCAAAGTCCCAAGGAGTCCACTTTGCATCTTGACTTAATGAATAAAGCTGGAGCTTTGCCTTGGCCTTTAAGTTTTTCTTATGGAAGAAGCATTCAAGGTCCTGCACTTGAGGCATGGGCTAAAAATCCACAAGCGATCTCAGAAGCTCAAGAAAAACTTCTGCATCGTGCCAAGATGAACGCATTAGCTACTCTTGGTAAATATGACCCCTCAATAGATGATTAAAACGCTTATTGATAAAGGTGCGGATATTAGGCTTGCGGAATTGATTTTTGAGATGGCGGATGCAGTGAGAGAAATTTCTTTGGCAATTATTATGACGAGTGCCGGCAAGATTGGCACCCAAAACGCTTTTGGTGAAGAGCAGGCGGTTATGGACATTAAAGCTGAAGAGATTATGCACGCACATTTACGCACTTGTCCTTTTGTTGCCGCTTTTTCCAGTGAAGAATCTGATAGTTTGGAGAGAGTGAATTATGAAGGCTGCTTCAGTGTGTTTTATGATCCTTTGGATGGATCCAGCCTTTTGGATGTAAACGGTGTTGTCGGTACAATTATTGGAATTTATGAAAGTAAAGATGCTATAGGTATGAAAGCTGGTGATCAGATTGCTGCTTTATATGCTCAATATGGACCGCGCACCACTTTGGTGCTCACTTTCGGGAATGGTGTAATGGAGTTTACTCTTAAAGAAGAAGTATGGGAGTTGACATCAGAGAATATATGTATTTCTGAGGGTAATAAATATTTTGCTCCGGGAAATTTACGTGCTTGTGGGGATAGGCGGGATTATTATGATTTGGTCAAATTTTACATTGAGAATAAATATACTTTGCGTTATTCAGGGGGTATGGTGCCTGATATTAATCATATTTTGAAAAAAGGAAGCGGTATTTTCATGTATCCTGCAGACATTGAAAAGCCAAATGGGAAATTACGTTTGTTATATGAATGCGCTCCAATGGCTTTTATTGTTGAACAAGCAGGTGGACTTGCAAGTAACGGTAAGATTCCGATTCTTGATATGACTATAGACTCATTGCTGCAAACAACACCTATTTTTATAGGTTCCGCAAAGCAAGTTGAATCGGCCTTGGAACGACTTTCTTAAAATGTCCAGTCATTTTCTGTAATGAATTTTGATGCGCAACGTTCTAATAAAGTGTATGCTAGGTTTGTATACCACGCCTTTTATGTCATCTTTGAACGAAACAGATATTGATACCTACGTTGAAGCTTCCAAAGAAGGTGATAAATCTGCATTTGCACAGCTTTACGATCATTTTTTTGATAAAATTTACCGTTATGTTTATTTTAGGGTGTCGATTGACGATGTTGAAGATGTTGTGGAAACAATTTTTATTAAAGCTTGGAGCAATATGGATAGATATGAGAAAAAGGATGTTAAATTCAGTTCGTGGCTTTTTAGAGTGGCTCACAATGCTGTTATTGATTATAGAAGAGCACAACGCAAATTTTTACCTATTGATCCACGTATTGAAGACGAATCTTTGAATGCCGCCCCTAAAATGAGAACGGAACAGAGTCTTAGGAGTGAAGCTGTCAGAAATGCAATTCGTTCATTAAAAGAACCTTACAGGCAGCTTGTAACTTTAAAATTTTTAATAGGTCTTTCCAATTCTGAAATTGCTGAAATAATGAGTCAGCGAGAAGGTAATATTCGTGTCATGCAATTTAGGGCGCTTAAAAAGCTAAAGCAAATTTTGGAGGAAAAAAATTTAAGCATGGATTTTTAATGAAAGATTATATTCCATTTTTGTCGGATCATGCAATCAAGCAGGCAAAGAAGCGTGTATGGAATAAACTGCAATCTAAATTGCCTGATAGAGATTTGAGTCCTTTCAGTGGGCTTTTATCTCAACTGCGAAATAGCGTTTCTACATCTACCCGTCTGGAAAAGGTCATTTTAAAAGAAAGGATGCTGGATAATTTGCCGGAACGCAATAAAGTATCATTTTTTATGAATCGACGTATTTGGGCCGGAATAACATTATCTGTTTTTGTAGGCTTTTTTATAACACCTGTTTTTTCTTTGAGCGTGCCATCTGCTCTTGCAGTTAATGTTTTGAAAGTGGTACAGGGGGAAGTGCTGGTAAACGGAATTGTAGTGCAAGATACGGCTTTGATTCAAGAGGGGGATGATATTATTACTGGTAAAGCTGCTATGGCTCATATTCAGTTATCTGACGATACAAGATTGACATTGGCTCCAAGCACGGAAGTAAGGTTGGAATCTACAAAATCAGCTTTGCGTATTTATCAGGAATACGGACGAGTTTGGACTCAAGTTGTAAATCCGGTAGATAGAAAAGGAGCGATGGAGATCTATTTTGACTCTGGAAGCGTACTTGCCAATCAAAAGTCTAGTTTTGATATTCGTATAAATGATGATGAAATTGAAGTGCAAGTTGCTGAAAATCTTATTGCCGTATCTCTTACAAAAAATGCGCTTTATGAGGGAACTCTCGGTCAAGGAGCACGTTTGATATTGAATGATGACTTGCAAGTTGAAGCTATTCCTGAAAGTGTTGAGAAAGATATTTGGTGGGCTTTCAATGAGTCTTACGGCAGTAAATATATATCGGATTTAAATGACAATTATAGAAAAGATCGTTTATCAGGCATTGCGATTTTGCCTGACAATCCGCTTTATTTTTTAAAAGCGTGGCGAGAGGACATTCAAGAGGCTTTGACCATCTCTGATGAAGCTAAGAAAGAAGTTTTGGCTCAACATATGGAATTACGCTTAAATGAAGCTCAAATGTTAATTGAGCAGGGTAAAACTCAGGAAGCTACTCAGGCATTGACGGCTTATAGGGAAGCGGTTGAGCGAAGTTTGGAAGTATCAGGTCCGGAAATACTTGAAGATCATGTTGAAGAAGTAAAAAAAGAATTACTTGCCAAGATTGATATGGATGCCGGCAGTAAATTGTTGGAAGATCAGATTGAACAGACTTCGGAGTTGGCGGCTGGCAGTTTAAGTGAAAAAAACGAAATTCGTATGCTCTCTGCTTCACAGAAATTAAGTCGAGTGCCTTCTTTGCTTGAAGCACAAGATTATGAGCAGGCACTTTATTATTTGAAAGCTTATCAAAAAGAATCTTTATCAATCCTAGAGCAACTTGAAGAAGTGCCTATAGAGGAAAGGGAAGGACTGGTTTCAGATCTGCTTGAGCAGAAACTTCAAGATTTGCAAATGTTGCGAATAATTGCAGTTATACCTGAATTTAAGGCTCTTAATGATGTAAGTATAGATTCACAAATAGTGCAAGAAATGAGCATGATGGTACTCTCTTTAAGAGAGCGTGCTTTGCAAAGATTGAGTGAGTTTTTTGTAAATACTGATTATGATCTTGAAACTCAATATGCTCTTTATGCTAAACTGAAAGACGAGACCTCTCTTAAACCTGAAATTGTTCAGCAATTCAATGCTATGGAAGATGCACTTGAAGATGCGGCGAACGAGGAAGTTGTGGTGGATATAGAGGTTATGGATTCACGTTTTATAACCCAAGATGATGAATAAAGAATTATTTGTTCAGACAATGGAGTTTTGGTTCCAAGTTTTAACGCTATCTGCGGTTTTAATTCTTATTTGGCATATTTTTGCATTTATTCGCAATAATCCAAAGAAATTCGGATTATCCATGCAAAAGTATGCAATTGAAAAAAATGCGAAGAGGCGGCGTGCATTATGGCGTTTATTGATAGGGCTGCTTATTTCCACTTTCAGCTTCAATTTTGCTTCAGGTTTTTTATCTGTTTCCACTGTGATCCCTCAAGGATCTGTAGCATTGGAAACTGCCGAAATGATTAGTGCTTCTTTTTTCTTTGCTTCCGGTTTTTTAATCATGCTTTCCAGTTTATGGAAGCTTTTAAGATATCTTGGAGAGTTACTTTTTGCTATAGGTTTTATTTATATATTGATTCAGATGATTGATAGCGTAGTTTCTTTTGGTGGGAATATTTATAGATTTTTTGCTGAATTTGCCTATTTTTACTTACCTTTATTCGGGTTTTTATTCATTGTTTTCACTTTGGCTTTCAGTGTAAAAGGGCTATTGGCTTTTGATGAAAGGCTTGAAGTGAAAGCTAAGCAATTTATGCAACAAATATTCCAAATAGGAATAGCTTTGCTTCTTTTAGTCATCTCAGGCAGCATTATGGGTAGTATTGCATTTAGCTTACCTGCACCGGAAACTCTTCAGAGTTTCATTTTGGATTCAGGGTCTGCCTTTTTCCGTTATGCTCTTATATTTTATTTCTTTGGAGCTTTTATTTATTTAAGGCAAGTATTCCCTTATTTTCGTTATTTTTTGACAGGATTGATTTCTCTTTTTCTAGCTTATGTTATTTTTGACTTTTTGAATTTGATTATTTAAAGACTTATTAATAGAAATTGAATGATTTGTAAGAATTAAGTGCCCAATCCTATCAATCCTAAAATAAGACCGGCTGAGGCAAGCAGTCCTCCAACAATCCAGAAACGCATTACTACTTGAGCTTCTGGCCAACCCAAGTGCTCAAAATGATGATGAATAGGTGCGATATGAAATACTTTTTTGCCGAAAAGTTTTTTGGAAGTGAGCTGAATAATTACGGATAAAGTTTCTATAACAGGTATGAAAGCTATGAAAGGTAGAATGAGAATTGTATCTGTCATCATTGCCATGACACCTAAAGTAGCACCTAAAGCAAAGGAGCCCGTATCTCCCATGTAAAAACTAGCAGGTGGAATGTTGAACCATAAAAATGCCAAGGTGGATCCAAAAATAACGGCACATAAAGCAGCTAAAATAAGTAATCCTTGAGCATAAGCCAGCACACCGTATGCGCCGAATGCTATTATCAGTAATCCGCCTGCAAGGCCATCCAATCCATCACTGAAATTGACAGAATTTGCACTTGCTTGGATGATAAAAATAAATAGAGGTATGTACCATATTCCAATAAAGAAATCTCCAACGCCTGGTATATGAATTTGATCGTATCCAAGTTTAAAATAGAACCATAAAGATCCAAGTATGGCAAAAATTGTGAGCAATAGGAATTTAGGTTTGATGTTTATACCTTTGTTTTTACCAATTTCTTTAATATTAAACCAATCATCAACCGCTCCTAGCAGACCAACTGTAATGAGAGTAAAAATGGGAAGATAGGTTTCTTTACGGTTTAATAGTGAGCTTTCAAAGACTCCAATGTAAGACAGGAAGCGACTCAGCAGTATAACAGCCATACTGCTGCCCCAAATTAACAAGCCACCCATTGTTGGTGTACCGGCTTTTTTTGCATGCAGTTTGTGGAAAAGTGCTGCGGCTTTGCCGTCACTTGCAATTTCTCTGATGCTTTTTCCTATCTTATACTTGCGAAGTTGTCTAATGAACCAAGGAGCTAATGTCATGCTGATAGCAAAGGACAGAAAGCCGGATCCAAGAATGAGGATCATGTGGCGCACCTGTTCAGTTATTGGAAAGATATTCATTTTCCACCATTTTATTGAACACCCATTTTATATTCAAGTGGGAAATGATAAATCTTTCATCTACATGGATGCAAGCTTGGATAGCAACTTATCTTTATCTACTCCGCCTGTAGAAAATAATTCTCCTTCAATAATAATGCCTGGTGAAGCCATTACACTATATTTTGATGCTAAGGCTTGTCCTTCTTCAGATGCAATATCAATTTCCTCTATTTTAATATTCGGATAATTTGTTAAAGCTTCATCAAAAATTGCTTTAGCTTCGGCGCAACTGTGACAACCTTCCATAGTGAGAAATTGTATGGTTTTCATAACTTTAAAGTGTTATAGAATAAAAGTTATTTTTTCTTTAGTTTATACCAACTTAAAGGAGCTATTATCATACTGAAAAATACAATCCATGACCAAGGTGCCGGGATGTAATCATCTGCATCCGTGTGATCTTTTTCTTCAGTTGCTTGAGTTGTTTCAGTATCTTTTGCATCTTGTATTTCAGTTACAGTGTCTCCCATTACGAATTCAACCGCTTGATTCCAGCCTTTGTGTATAGGCGTTTCTTCAAACCATTGATGAGAAGTGCCGGATATGAATATAAAAGAACCTAAGATTATTAGTACAATGCCACTGATTTTCTTAACTGCTGCAGATTTGGATGCAATACTTCCCACTGCATTCACTCCGAGTAAGCCGAGTATTGCCAAGAAAATCAATGGAGTAGCTCTTCCCACACCGTGTATAAAACCCAGCCCCAATCCATTCAATAAACTACCACTTATGGCTATGTCGCCCAATAAAACGTAAAACAATGGGTTTGGACAGCCTACACCTGCATTTCCAAGAAATAATCCTAAGAAAAATGCCTTTAAATAATCTCCTTGTTTTTGAATGAATTCAGGATAAGCACCACTGTAACTTGGAATTTTAAATTTAATCAGATTCAGTTCTGATAGTCCGAAAATAAAGGCTGCAAGTCCTCCTATAATGAATAGTATTTTACTTATTGCACCAGCATCGCTTGCTGCTTGATCCAATCCTATGGAACTACCTACGAATGCTATAAAAAGACCGTATATTGACAAGGTTATTGATAACCCCAGCCCGAAAAATAAAGACATTAAGAGTCCTTTTTTAGGATTTTTGCCCATTGCTAAAGGTACAATAACAAATGCAAGAGGTAATGTGCATGGCAATACAATCATTGATAAACCAACGACATAAGCAAATGCAAAATTAACAGTTTGCCCCGGTGTTGTAAAAAGATAGACTCCACCCAAGAGCAAAACTGAAAACAATATAGATGCGAGTAGCACCAAGTATTTTTTAATATTGTTACTATTCATATGACATTAATTTTATTGGATTATTTACTTTAGCACTATTCTACCTACCACCTAGGTTACAGGTATTGACTGTAAAAGTCAATAATTTGTGTTAATTTTTAGACTAATAACTTAGCTTTTTACCATGTAAATGTTTGATAAACCCAGTCAAGCAGTGTCTTTGTATCTTTAAAACGTCTTTGGCTTCCAAGAACTATGGTCAATACTTCATTTCCATCTGGACTTTCAGATAATGTAATCAAACATTCGCCTGCAGCATCGGTGCGACCGGTTTTCATGCCTTTTACTCCCATTTCACCTAGAAGTTTATTTGTATTTTGCAATGTGTGAATATTGCCTGATTCACTTAGGACTTCAGTGCTTTGTATATTGATGAATGTTCTTATTAAGTCATCATCCAAAAGATGAGAAGCTAACAATCCTTGATCATATGCCGTGGATACTGCGCCGTTTGAATCCAATCCCGTTGGGTTTTTATATATAGTGTTTTTCATGCCAAGTAATGCGGCATGTTCATTCATTTTATTTACGAATGTCATTACATCACCTGCATTGTAAATTGCCAAGGCTGTGGCTGCATCGTTCCCTGAATTTATCAGCATACCTTTCAAGAGATCTTTAACGCTAATTTCTTCACCATCCGAGAGCCCCATTTTTGATCCTATGCTATTTGCCGCTTGAGAATTTATTTTTACAATTGCGCTCAGATCATTTTCTTCAAGAATGATATCTGCAGTCATTAATTTGGTCAGGCTGGCGATTGGACGTTTTGCTTCTTCATTATATGTGTAAAGACGACTTTTTGATTTCAGATCTATTATAAATACTGATTTCGCACTTACATCATCGGGTAGGATGTATTCCTTTTGTTGAGGCAATGGCTCTACCTTCAATAACTTTCTATCATCAAAAGTGCTTAAATCAGATTTAACATTCACATTTGAAGCGGATAAATTGCCGGCAATCAAGAGAGATAATAAACCGTTTAACATTTGTGTCTTTTGTCAGTAAAGCTATGATAGAGCCAGAGAGAGTTCTTCTTGAGATAGTATTTTGTAATGTCCGGATGGCAGATTTTTCAAATGTAATGATCCTATTTGAGTGCGGCGTAAATATAGCACGGGAAAGCCGAGTTTATCCATTACACGTCTGATTTGCCTGTTGCGCCCTTCACTTAATTCCAAGCTTATGCGAGTTTTGCCATTTTTTACTTTTCCCATAATTCTAAATTTCATTGCTTTCAATGTGTATCCGTCCAATTTTAATTTTCCCAAGCCTAGAACCTCTAGATCACTTGTTTTTGCATGACCTTTTACTATTATTTCATAAATTTTTTTATGAGCATGTTTGGGGTGGGTGAGTTTTTGTATTATATCACCGTCAGAACTTAAAATAAGTAATCCTTCACTTTCTTTATCCAAACGCCCAGCCGGTTTTAGATGTTGCAATTCTTTCGGTAGTAATGACATGACAGTCATTTTATGATGAGGGTCGGATTTTGATGTGATTATTCCGGCAGGCTTATTTAGCATAAGTGTAATTTGCTCGTGTTTTTTTAAAAGTTTGTTGTTTATTCTGATACAATCTTTTGATTTTACCATCTGTCCTATTTTTGCTATTTCCCCGTTTATAGTAACTTTTCCGGATGCAATAAGTTCATCCGCTTTGCGACGTGAACAAAACCCTGCATCTGCAATAGCTTTATTTATACGGATAGGCATTTAAATGAGGCTCTAGTAAAATCCTATATAAAACAGGTCTTTATTTTCCTTGTAATACTTTGCAAAATCTTCTCCCAATTCAATAATAATGCTTGCTTCAGTTTCCCAATTTGGAGATTGGTATTTCTCAGGAACTTCATAGCTGATTTCACCAAAAGTAAGGCTTGGTAGAATTTCAGCAGTTTTATCTTCTTCAGAACTTTCTTTGTCCAAGATGTAAATTTTGGTTTTTTCCACATTTTTTTCAATGGCATTACCATATTCAATTACATTAAATCCGTAACGATGCAAATACATTTTGCTAAGGCCGGCTAAACTTTCTGTTTTTGTTCCGTTTAAAATTTGAATAGGTGTTTGTTTTTTATAGACTTCAGGATTGTAGAAGAATAGTTTAGCAAACATATTTATTTCATCAAAGCTACCTGCGTAAGGTACTAAAACGAAAGCGCCACCGTATGCTTCTCGTTCAGGTGTGTAAAGAAAGCCTGCTCTTTCATAGGCAAGGTCATTGATTACTTCTGAAATCATGGAATCACTATTGAATTTATCAGCCATGCCAGCTAGGGTAATTATTTCTTTTATACTTAGGTTTGTTTTAAAATTATTTGATATTGCTTTGATGGTGTCTGTAATTTTTCCAGGTTTTAGTACAAATCCAAGATTCAAGGCTTTTTCCTTGATTGCGTTTATAACTTTTTGTTGGCGTCGAGCTCTATCAAAATCGGAACTTGTGCTTCTGCTACGTGCATATTTAAGTGCTGTTTCTCCATCCATTTCTTGTGTACCGGCACTGACATAAAAAGGATCGTATGTGATGCCGCTTCCATCGGGGCCTGGGTAGAAAGGGTCGTAAAGTTCTGATTCAACATCTATGCTAATTCCACCAATTGCATCCACAATATCTTCAAAACCTTGAAAATCTACCATCGCATAATACTGAATTTCAATGCCTAATATTTTTTCAATTTCACTTCGTAATTCCTCAATAGCTTGTTCCTGATCTCCTGTATCATCCAAAATGAGCTCATAAATTCCGTTCAGTCTAGTACCCCATCCAACCTTTTCATTTTCCACGTAAAGGTCGCGTGGAATTGAAAGCATTGGAAGTAAATTATTTTTATAATCTATTGAAGCAACAATCATTGTATCCGTTAAATTTGCACCATCGTGCCCTTCGCCGCCTATACCGAGCAGCAATATGTTTGTACGTCCGTAGGAATCTGTTTCTATACCGTTGCTTATTGCTGAAATAACAATTTGTTTTACGGAAAATGGCTCACCAATTTTGATAGCACCAACCACTCCTTTTATTGTGAAGGCGCCCAAGATTAAAATGATGACAGTTAGTATTATATGACCTTTAATCCAGTGTGAGGCCTTTTTCTCCCATTTTGAGTAGAGTGGTTTTTTTTGGAATCCGTTCATACGAGCACCATTCTACTTTTTTTCAGAAAAATGTCAGGTCTTTTTATGTAGCTTGTGACTATGGCAAGTGTTATTTTTGTGGTCTTATCTTTCTTTTTAGGTGTTGCTTTAGCTTGGTCTTTGCCAAGTTATGCTCCTTTTGTATTATTGCTTTTACTCCTTTTCAGGAGATATAAAGCATTTTTATTTTTACTTGCTTTTTTCTTGGGGTTATGGCGAGTTGAGTTTTTTGAAGCTCAGCGCATTAGAGCGCCAGAAGGGGAATTTGTGGAAATTTCAGGGGAGATCGTTGAAGAAATAGATGTAAGGCAAGATCATCAAAAAATAACCGTACTTACGAAATATGGGCGTGTATTACTGAAAGTAAATCTTTATCAAGAATTACATTATGGAGATTTACTTAATGTGAAAGGTGTAATTGAGTCGCCCTCCACAGATATTAATGGTTTTAATTATGCTGCTCATTTGTCTCGTTACAGGATATGGTGGGTTATGAATCGTGCCAATGTTGATGTAATAAATGAACGTGATTCTGTATCTATCCGTGCTTTTCTTTACGATTTAAAGAATTGGGTTGAAATTCGTTTAAATGAGCTCTATATGGAGCCGGAATCTTCTTTTGCAGCAGGCTTAATACTTGGTAGTCGTAGAGGAATGCCTGAAGATTTGGCTCAGGCATTTCAAGCTGTGGGTTTAACCCATATCGTTGCAATTTCGGGTTATAATATAAGTTTGATTATTGCCATTATGTTCACATTTTTTTCTTTTCTACATTTAAAATCCAGAGTGATTATTACTACGCTTGCAATTTTTCTCTTTGTTATTTTAGTTGGTGCATCTGCTGCTGTTGTGCGTGCCGGTATTATGGGAGCATTGGCTTTATGGGCTTTGTTTACGGGACGAAAGAGCCAAGTTTTTTTCGCTTTGCTTTGGAGTGCGTTTATTATGGTATTTATAAATCCATATATTCTTTTGTATGATGTTGGATTCCAGCTCAGTTTTGCGTCCACAATGGGACTTTTAATTTTTGTTCCAATGCTTGAAGAGCTTGTTCCAAAATGGAACAGAATCCCAATTCTTAGAGAGGCTTTACTACTGACACTTGCAGCACAAATTTCAACCACACCTCTTATTTTGTTTCACTTTGGTCGCTTTTCATGGATTTCTCCAATTGCAAATGTTCTTGCTGCACCTTTTTTGGCTCCCGCTATGTTTTTCTCTGCAGCATCTATTATCTTCGGAGCACCAGTGGCAATGATTGCGTGGGTTAATTTGAGGCTTGTAGAGTTAATTGCATTGTGGCTTTCAGCTTTACCTTGGATTGAGATTCCAATGACTTTATCTTTTACCGCTTTTTTGTTTTTGAATTTGATTTTGGCTTGGATTTCAATGAGATACTATAAACATATACTGGTCCGAGCTTTTGTGCGGAATCACCTTCCAAAATTTTTATTGCTTTTAGATCCGGAATTGAAAAAGCATGTGAAATAATAAGTGTTCCTTGGCGCAGTTTTGGAAATATTTTTTCTTTCATTTTTTTCATGCTGCTAGGTAGGAGGTAGCAAACTATAACATCTGCGTCGCTTAGATCTTTATCCCAAAAATTGCCATAAATAAGTTGAGCTTTGCTTCGCCATAGTGTTTTTTGTAGTAATTTGGATAACATCCAAACAAAAGGTGAGAATTCATAACCTATGGATTTCACTCCATAATCTTTGTTGGCTTTATAAACCAATCTGCCGTCACCTGAGCCAAGATCATATAATTTCATGCCACTTTTTAGGGGTACTGCGCTTAGCATTCTATTTACTTGTTTCATTTGAGTCGGAACAAAAGGTGCGCCGGACAGCATGGCATAGAGTGTTGGACCTGTGAATAGTAGAATTATAAATAATTCAAGTTTTTCAAAAGTGAAAAGTTCTATGAAGAACATTTTTAAAATTTCCAAGAGTATCATTGCAAAATGAGTTTATATGCTGCTAGGATATAGTAAATCCCATGCTATGATCTATCTTATTATCATTGTGTTCATTGTTCTGGGCATTCCTTATACTCTTAACCTCATTCAAGAATGTTTTTATTCCGACGACACAAAAAATTAAATCATAAGCAATGCTCGGTGATTGGTTTTGTTTTGGCTGTTATGTCATTGCTTACAAACGCAGTTATCACTTATGGATTTCCACGCTTTGGAGCACTTTTAAATGCGCAGGGAATATACGGAATGGATTTTTTCCTTCTTGGTTTCATGATCACGCTTTTTTTAGCGGTGCAAGCTTTATTGCTTTTCGGATTTCCTCTTCATTATGCGAATGATAAAAAGAGCCATATGACAGGTTTCCAAATTCTTATTTACGCTTTGCTGTGGATGATAGTTTTGATTCTGCTGATTGCAGCTTTGTTTATGCTGTTGAATGGTGATGCTTCTGCTGTAAATAATGTGGATGACTTGTTGATACAGTAATTTAAAGTAATGCCTTGTAAGGTTTAATTGTATACTGAAAAATATACATAAAAAGAGCCCTTCCACTGAGAAAGGGCTCCTTTTATTATAAAGAGCAAGTTTCTAGCCTTTTTTCAGCATTGGTAGACCTGTTCGCTTGTTTTCCGTTACAATGTATCCATCCGGAAGCGCGTCAAGGGCATCGGCTTTTTCTTCACGAGCAAAGTAATATATTTGTTGTTTGCGACCTCCTCTGAGAGTTACCATCTTTCCGTGAAGAAAGTATTCTTGTCCTTTACTATTGGTTACAGCATAAGCCATTGTTAAGGGGATTAAAGATATAAATCTGTACCGATTATATGCACCTGTTATCAGGTTGGACAAGAGGCTTGCTCTTGCGTTTCTTCCATATTGTTGCTCTTTTCAGGTTTGCTAACCTGAAAAAGGAGTGAAAATTTACATTTAAAATCTGACAATATCTTGACTTTGGAGCTTTAAAACATATACTTCATATGTTTTAAGTGAGCCACTTTTAATGTGGCCCCATCGTCTAACGGTTAGGACACCAGGTTTTCATCCTGGAAATAGGGGTTCGATTCCCCTTGGGGTCACCACCATATATAAACTACCTTCCACATGTCATTGTTGAGAAAATTTGCAGGCTTTCTTTTGCTTGTAGCTATGATTGTTTTGGCTGCTTATTCTGTTAAGTTAGCAAAATTTTCAAGGGAGGTGGAAGAATATAAAGAAGATTATACTCTTATTTCTCAGGAAGCACCATTATCTCAAGTAACAAGAGCCAGCAATGATTTGCTTTCCTCTTTAAATTTTGAATCGGATGATAATAAGATTATTAAATCTGGATCATTGACTGTAAGAGTGGAGGATGTGCGTGAAACAATTGATGCTCTTGAAGCATTGTTGTCTGATTGGAGGGCGAATTTGCTCTATTTAAATTTAAATAGGGGTTCTGCTTCTTATTATGCAAATTTACAGATTCAAGTGCCGGCACAAGATTTTGACATAAGGATGAAAGATTTGTCTGAAATTGGGCTTTATGTTGAGAATGAATGGAGTAATTCCGACGATATCAGTGATATTTATTTGGATCTTGAAGCTCGCCTTAATAACGCCTATGCGGAAGAAGCTGCTTATATAAATTTAATGGATAAAGCCGGTAGTATTTCTGAGGTTTTGGAAGTTACAAAGGCTCTTTCCAATATCAGAGCAGATATTGAATCTATGGAAGGGCGTATTGCTTATTATGATGATCGTATTGCTTATGCCACGATTGACCTATCTTTAACTGAAGATGAAAGGGTAAGTGCTATAGCTGAAAAATGGCGCCCTTTATCTACATTTTCAAATGCCTTTAAAGATTGGCTCATATTCCTTCAGTCTTTGTTAGATATCATTATTTATATTTTGATATTCGGATGGCCATTACTTATCATATTATATTTTATATGGAGATGGCGTCCGAATATTAAAAAGAGGCAATAAGTATTTACTCTTTAAATCTTTTTATCTTTCCATTCGCATAAATCATAGAGAGGACAGTTTTTGCATTTTGGTTTGTAAGCTGTACAAGTTTTGCGTCCGTGATAAATCAGTTGCAGATGGAGATTGCTCCAATATTTTTTTGGAATAAAAGTTTTGATTTGTTTTTCCGTTTTTCTTCTATTCTTTCCGGAATTTACAAGACCGATGCGATTACATACACGATGTATATGAGTATCAACAGGGAAGGCATCTTTGCCGAACCATTGAGCTTGCACCACTTGAGCTGTTTTTGGCCCAACACCTGGTAATTTTATTAAATCTTCGAAATTTTCAGGTACTTCTTTTCCAAGTAAAGCACGTGTTGTGCCGATTATAGCCTTGCTTTTAGTATTATAATATCCGCAAGGGTATATGATTTTTTTTAAACTATTTTCCCCCAAAGAAATAATATCTTTAGGGGTGCAAGCTCTATTTTGAGGGAATAGTTTTAATGTAACTTGATTTACACGTTTATCTGTACATTGAGCTGATAAAATTACAGCTATCAGTAGTTCAAAAGCGTTGCGATGCCTTAAAGGAACTTGCAGATCTGGAAATTCCTTTTTGAGTATGGAAAGTATTTTTAATATTTTATTTTTATTCATTGTAAGCAAAGCCCGATTCAGATTCAGCATATTTGAAGTTTTCTGAATTCATTTCTTCCATATATTTTATACTATCCTTTTCTTCCAGATTAATATAAGACTGTGCTTCAATCATTTTGTATTCCAAATTGCGTGATTCAGAAGAAAGTTTTTCATAGTTCAATTGAAGTTGTTTCAATATATAGCCTTTGGCAGGTTTCAGGCTGTTAGTATATAAAAACAGAGTCATGGATGTACCTCCAATTAATATAAGTAAAGCTACCAAAACACGAAAACTTTGCTGTATTCGTACAGAAAGAGGTGTTTTTCGTATTCTGCGTTTTATTGGTTGGATTTGGCGTGTAAGAGGATCCATCATTGCGCGTATTTTACTTCTTATTGGCTAGAATTTCAATTCTTACATTTATAATTCCGCTTCCAAGTGAAGCTATGGATTCAAAAGCTGCTGGAGTCAGATCAATGATGCGTCCTTCAACGTATGGACCTCTATCCACTATTTTAACATCAACATATTCATTGTTGTTCAAATTTGTTACGCGTACCCAAGTACCAAATTCCAAGTTCTTATGAGCAGCCATAAATCCGTATGCTTCAAGCGGGGTGCCTGATGCTGTATTTGCGCCGTCAAAAGAGTAGCTGTAATAGCTTGCAATACCATATTCATCTTCACCTGTGTATGGATTGTTTTCCAGTCTATATAGAAGATCTACAAATTCACCTCTTGTTAAGGTTGCTTCAGGATTGTAATCACCTTCATTTCCGGAGTTTAAAAGGTCATTTTGTATTGCATAATCCAAATAACCAGCGTACCAAAATTCATCATTACTGCTTGGAATTTCATATCCTCCGCTTTGTAGTATCATTTTAAGTGCTTCCACTCTATTTACACTTTGATTCGGTAGAAAAGTACCATCCGGATAGCCTTGAATTATGTTCAGTGTAAAAGCTTGCTTTAATGAGTTTTCATACCAAGCACCTTTTTCAATATCGCTGAAGTTAAGTGCAACTTCTTCTGTTGCAGCTTCCACGCCCCAATAATCCATAATTATTTTAAGTGCTTCTACTCTATTTATTTCAGAGTCAACACCGAACTCTCCATCGTCGTAACCTTTCAGAAGCCCTTTTTCAGTAAAATATTCAATTGCAGGAGCGTAAATATGATTCTCCGGAACATCTGCATACATAATTATATTTGCAAGTGTATTGGTGGGGGAATATAAACCAAGAAAGAAGGCAAGTAGTATTATTTTATTTTTCATATTTTAATTCTTCATCTTGATTATGACTTGTCTGTAATTTCCTTGGCCCATACTCTGGGTTTCCAGATCTTTGTATCCTGACTCTCTCACAAAAAGATGAACAATACGGCGAAAATATGGTGACATTGGAGGAAGTGCAGCTTGAATTCCGGTAGCACGCACCTCTTCAATTTTTTGTTTTGTGATTGTTAGTACATTTTCTTCTTGTCGTTTTCTGTAATTATCTACATCAAAGGCAACATCTACATTTTCACCATAGTTTTTATGAATGACGACTTTAATAAGTTTTTGCATTGCTATTAGATTTTCTCCATGATGACCAATCAATAGACTGGGTTGGTCTGAAACCACATTTATGCGGATTTTGTTGTCGGAGAGTGATTCCAGCTCTATGTCTGTGAAGTCTATACCAAGATGTACAAGAAATTCTTGAATGAAACGTTTAATGTTTTTTTCCATGTTTTTTATTAATTACTCTAACGCTTACATCCTCATTTCCGCTCGATTTTGCGGGATTGGGACGAAACTTTTTTACCACAAGCTGCTGAATAATGCCATAGCTTGTGTTTGTAGCCCAGTAAATGCCAACCGCTGCAGGGAGTTGTGCTGTGAAAAATGTAATCATAAGCGGCATCATGTATCGCATCATCTTTTGTGCACTTTCAACTTCAGAAGCCATTTTATTTTTGGAAGTCTTATTTTTACGCATCATGATTTGCATTTGAATAAATTGCAGTGAACCTACAATCAAAGGTAGAGCAATCAAACTTCTTTCAAAAAGATTTATTCCAAGAAACATTGGGTCTACAGCACTGAGATCAAAATCAGATAAAAAAGGATATATAAAAATTGCTCTATCTGGGCTTAATCCTCCACGTATGGAGTAGTAAAGCGCCAAAAATACCGGCAGTTGGATGAGCATGGGAAGGCAGCTGGAAAAAGGATGCACTTGATGCTTTTTCCAAAGTAACATGGTCTCTTGTGCCAGTCTTGTTTGGTCGTCTTTGTATTTTTCTTTTATTTTTTCAAGTTCAGGTTGCAATTCTTGCATGCGCATCTGCGCTTCAAATCCTTTTTGTGAGGGAATTAAAAGTATGCTGCGTATTATCAAAGTTAGAACTATAACCGCAAGTCCAAGGTGATGACCCGGCATATAAGATATTATTGAAACCAAAGCATTCAACATGGGGCGGTAAATCATATTGCGCCACAAACGTGTTAAAAGACCTGGTTCTTTTACTTCAAATTCAGGAGATTCATATTTGACACCTTGCACATCCAATGCCAATTTATAGCGACCGGACTCTCCAAATTCCGTGTAAGTATAGTTAAGCAAGCTTACAATTTGTTTTTGACCTGGTTCAATGCTAAGCCAAAAACCCTCTGATTCACATTCTTTATCCGGATTTGTTTTTTCAATAAAACCATCACTTCTGTATTTGTAAATGATAAAGCTTTGCTCACAGTCCAGAACGTAGCGCGGAGCGTCAATATTAAGCCTTTCGTCCGTATTGTTATATATGCTTACTTTGATGTCTTTTCCAATCACATATTCATTTTTTGTTGTTTCAAGATATAGATCTCCCATATTGGCGTTTTTGACATTAACATCTTCCTTTGGAATGAAAATTTGCAAAGCCAAGAATGTTCCCAAGAAAACAAGTAAATATGGCATTAAACTGAATGATTTTTTATCTGTCATGTGATTGGGTGAACAATATGCGTATTTCCTTTTGAATTGCGGAGAAATCTTTTCCCATTAAGGCTCTCCGGGCGAGGAGCACTATATCAGATGATGGACCTTTTGGCACTATTCCTTCTTTATTCAAAATGCGGATTATCTCGTAAATTTGTCGGCGCAATCTGTTACGTTTTACTGCAGATTTATGCACTTTTTTTGAAACGATCACGCCGAAGCAATGAGAATCAAGCGAGTTTTCTTTTCTGAGCATAAGTATAGATCGGCCTTTTAGCCGATCTCCTTCTTTCATTACCGATTCTATGCGTGAGCGTCCTGAAATTCGCTTATTTCCTCTTAACACGTGGAACAGATACGGTAAGATTATGTCTTCCTTTGCGGCGACGGGCTTTAAGCACATTTCTACCTCCTTTGGATGCGCTGCGTGCGCGAAAACCGTGGGTGCGTGCTCTTTTGCGTTTTTTGAGTTTTCCTAACATAGCTTGTTTCGTTAGCTCGGGGATTTTAGGGGAGGCTTTGGAGTAAAGTCAAGCTTTCTTTTCTTTTACTTTTCTTTTACAATACTCTCTTGAGATAGTAAACTCTTTCCAGTTTAATATCACTTATGTATCTGGAACTTCAACAACAGTCCACTCTTATTGGTCGCAGACCTACAGGCTTTATCAAGCATTATTACACTGAATGGGATGACGGTCTTGGTAAAGAAAAAATATCTTTGTTTTTTTTGCTTTCCATTGACAGCACACAAGTTCCAGGGTCTGAGATCGGCAAGGAGGCATTTCAACTTTTGCAAGATCATTTTTTGGATGATCTGACAGGTGATCCTTATGATAGATTTGAAGCTGCTTTGCAAGAAATAAATTTGATGGTACATGAAAAGGAGAAGGAATTGGATTTGAAGTTCATTCCAAATATGAATGTTGTTGCTGGAGTGATTCAAAAAGATATGTTGTTTTTGTCACAAAGGGGTGCTGCACAAGGTTATTTATTGCGTAAGCGTCATGTCAGTTCAATTACGGACGGACTTTCCGATCAATTAAGCAAAGAAGATCTGTTTCAGAATATTGCAAGTGGTTTATTGGAGGTTGGCGATAGTGTGATATTTGCAACCGGCAACTTGGTCAAATACATAACACCAAGTGATCTTTCTAAAATTTTTACTGAAGAAAATTTGCAAAATGCGGTGAAGGAATTGTCGGAGCTTTTAAATCAAGACTTGGAAGATCAAATTGCTTTGTTGAGTTTTGAAGTTTTGGAAAAATCTCATGTACCTGTAAATGTGCAGTCTGACGGTATAAATGTAGATCCGACTACGAATTTATATTCAGATAAAAAAACTTTGGAAAAATCTTTGGCTGTGCTCAGAAAATGGCTGCTTAAGAAAGAACGATGGGCTTATCTGAATCGTATAAAAGCTTGGGACAGGAAGCGTTTGATTACCGCAATCAGTGCTGTGCTTGGACTGTTGTTTGTGGGAGTTTTTGTCTTGAATGTAAGTTTGACTCGTACTAAAAAATTGGAAGATTTGGAGTCCAAACTTAAAATTGCGGAAGATAATGTTACGCAAGCGGCAACTCGGGGTGCTTTTGATAAAAATGAGGCGCGAGAGCTCTTGTCTGAGGCAGAAGCTTTTGCAATTGAAGTGCTTGATTCCGGTTATTTTGGAGGTCCTGCCAGTCAATTATTGGATGATATTCGTGAGCAGCGCAATTTTCTTGATAACATAAAAGTTATGGATGATGGGATAAATTTGCTTGCAGATTTTTCCGATTTCTTGGGTGATTCGGAGATTGTTGGAGTTCAACCTGTGAGTGACAGGCTTGTTGTTTACACTGCAAATGAAGCTTATCAGGTATTGCTTGGGGATGTTCAAGAGCCGGATATTTTGGATGCTCGTGAGCAGGTGCGGGCAGGGGCATATTTTAAAGATAGAGATTTAATAGTCTATGTTACAGATGAAGGGAATGTAATTGAATATGCAGATGGCAATGCACAGTTTGCAGATACGGCTGATGGAAGTTTTAAATTCGCAGTGGATGTGGCAAGCTATTCATCAAGAATTTATCTTCTTGATCCTGAAGAAGGGGAGATTTGGAAATATACTCGCGGCACAAATTCTTATGGCTCTGCCCTGCCTTATTTGAGTGAAGATATTGATATTTCAAATGCAATTTCAATGGCAATTGACGGCAGCGTGTGGCTTTTGAATGAAGATGGGTCAATTTTAAGGCTCTTAAGCGGTGAGAAGGTGGATTTTAACATATTAAAAGCCCCAATTACTTCTCTTGAAGGGGCAAGTGATATTTATACTGAATTGGAAATTTCTCAAATTTATGTTTTGGATCCGGATAGAAACAGGATTTTAATTTATGACAAAAGCGGACGTTCAAATGATATTACTTACAGTCAACAATATGTCTTTGAAAATTTAAAGGGTAGGCTCACTGACTTATATATGGATAAAGACAGAAATGTACTTGTAATATCTACAACACAAGCGCTGTATGAGCTTTAACTGAGTGCTTTTATTTCTGTTGCCATCTGCAGTTCTTCGTTAGTTGGTATGACAAGCACTTTTACACTTGATGCAGGTGAAGATATCACTGAGGCGTTTGCTTTGTTTTTAGCTTTGCTTAATCTTACGTTCAATACAGATAGATGTTTGCAGATACTTTCTCTCAAATAATATGCATTTTCCCCTATGCCAGCTGTAAAAACAATGGCATCAGGCGCTCCATTCAATGCTGCGCAATAGCTTAAAATAAGTTTTGCCACTTGATAGCTAAATAGAGAAAAACAGCGAGTGGTATTTTTGCTTTTCATGTTTTTTTTCAGTTCTCTTACATCTGAACTTAGAGTTGATAAGCCTAAAAATCCTGATTTTTTTTGAACGATTCTCTCAATGCTTTCAAGTGATTTTTTTTCCGCTAAATGAAAAATAATTGCAGGATCAAAACTTCCTGAACGTGTACCCATCATTGGTCCTTCAAGTGGAGTGAATCCCATGGATGTATCTTTGCATATTCCGTTTTTTACTGCTGCGATACTCACGCCATTGCCCATGTGGCATGTAATTAATTTCAATTTTTTTTGTTTTAAAATTTCGGTGGCACGTTGAGAAACGTATTTGTGGCTACTGCCATGAAAACCGTATCTGCGAATACCTTGTTTTTTGTAGAGAGAGTATGGGAGACCGTAAAGATATGCATGTTCAGGTAAAGTAGAATGAAAAGATGTGTCAAATACCGCCCAATGAGTTGATTTTGGGAGAGCTTTTTTTGCTGCTTTTATTCCTGCTAAATTTGCGGGATTGTGCAGTGGTGCCAGTGCTGACAATTTTTTAATACTTCTTATGCTTGAAAGATTAAGTTTTGCCGGTTTTTTGAATTTTTCTCCTCCATGTACTACTCTATGTGCAACCATCTGTATTGCATTCTTGTTCTCTATCAGCTTTTTCGTATTTAATTCTTCCAAGGCAAAAAGAATTGCTTTTTTATGATCTTTGACTTTAATTGCAAAAACTTCTTCTTTTCCTTTGTCATAGTATGCTTTATATATGCAATTTTTTTGTGCTATTGCATCTATGTGAGCTTTGTATATTTGATTTAGATTTCCATCAAAAAGACTGAAGCGAAGAGATGAAGAGCCTGCATTTATTGTGAGAATCATAAGGTCAAAGTGATGCGCTCTTGTATTTTATCAGAGATCTACAAACTGACCCAAAAAGTAAGCGTCTTTATTTACTCCTTGTCTTATGCTCTCTTCAGAGCCAGGCATGATTATTACCAAATTATCCATGTTTGGAGCTCTGTATTCTCTTTTTGCATCTTTTGCAATGAGTTGATTTGCTTCCAGCTTATCAAAAGAAGCGAAGTGTCCTTCCGGATAATAATAACTTTTGTAGTCTTCCACACTGATGCAGTCAAGTAGTTTAAGATGTTTTTTAGGGCGATCAAATTGGATATTAAAATTACTCATGCCCAGTGAGTTAAGAAATGCCATAGCTACTTTTCTGGCTGTTTCATCTGCACTTTTCGTATCATTCATTCCACATTCCACCGCAACATATTCCATTCCTCTCGGAATAACCCAGTTCATTAATGGACCTTTTAAGAAACTACCCCATCCGTCAGATGTAAATGCAACCGGAATATTCATGATTGCATCAGAGTAATTTGCGTGTCTATCAGCCAATATACTGAAAGGCTCACTTTCCGATGTTGTTGAATGTAAATCAAGGATGTAGTTTGCACCCTCTATTGTTTTTTTTATTTCTTGAGCTCTTTGATATTCGTAAGAATTTTGATCAATCCCTTGAGGATATTCATCAAAAAACATACGATTTAAGTCATACTTAAGAAAGCGCACACCTTTTTCCCTTGCTTTAATATTACCCTTCAAAAGACGTATTTCACCTTTTACAAGTTCATTGCCTTCATCAATAAAATATCGTTTCAATAGTGCGTATGCAGCCATTCCGGCAGGTTCATTGCCATGAATACTGGCGATTATCACCACTTTTGGTCCATCTGATTTTCCTTTTATTGTTCTCAATCCTTCTATCATATTGTAAGTTTATTATATTATTTAATGTTTTGGAAATTGTTTCAGTGTGAATTTTTATTATTTTATATTTATTAAACTCAATAATTCTTCACGAGTTATATTTATACAGTTATCAACTTGATTTTCCGGTGTAGTGGTTTCAGGATTACTTGCATATTTCTTTGAAATTTCCATTACTTCTTGAAAGAATCTATCAAGATCACCTTTGTTCCTTGCAAGTATACCAATCATCATTCTCCCGTTTCTAGCATTGCTATGATTAGTGACAAATATACCTCCTTTATGAGGTTCATAATGGATGTTTTGCTTTTGAAGTAAATTTATAAACTCTTGCAATGGCATATTCTTTGGAACAACTACGCTATTGTGTACACCGTAAAATTCAAATCCAAGTTTGGATGCTATATATGCAACATGAGTTTGACCGGTGAGGCGACAATTGTTTTCAATTGCTTTAATCTCCAAAGTATTTTCTCCATTTTCTTCGTTTTTATTGTTTTTCACCACCAAATCTATACCTTGAAAGCCAAAAGAACCTTGTTGACGTAGTGCATTGCAAAGATTCTGAATATATTCTTTTATCCCCGGATATTTCTCCTCCAAAAGATCAATATTAGTGCAACCGAGACTTCCAACATAGACAGTTTCTTTTAATACTTGCTCTGCAATACCCAGAACACGGTCTGCATGAGGAGATCTTCCTATATGTAACAATACACCTGGAGATTCATCAAACTCTACCCATTCCATTATTGAGGCGCCATGTCCATTTTTAACTTCATGCAAGTAGGCATTTTTCTTTACTAGCACTTTTAATAGTTGTAAGAGTGTGCTTTCAGCTAAGTTGCCATAACCTGAAGCACCTCTATTAAACTTTAATCTGGCACCCATATCTGCGTTTATATCTATTTTACCTGTTACTTTGTATTGAATCATGCAGGCGGCTATAAATGCTTGAACTAAACTCTGGATGCGAATATTGATTGGAGAGCTTACACCATTTTTACTCAAGGCAGCTAAGAATTGCCCTTTGTTATTCATACTTTCCGTAACACTTACAGATCGATCTGTCTTTAGCTTCATTAGACGAGCAATTCTTTCAATTGTGAATGTGTTTATAAATGCAATCAAACGACCCTCGTCTCCTTCATTTATTTTGCTTTTTATAGCTCTGAATATTTCATCTTCATCTTCTAAACTTGAGAGAGTTGTCATTAAATTATTATCCTCAGATAAGACGTAATCTATAGGAATTAAATTTTCCTCTCTAATCACATTAGGAAAACCAAGACTTTCCCAATATGCAATAAGTTCTTTGGCATAAGCGGTCATGTCATAAACACACTCTGCATGTTTTTCGGCATCATGTTCTGTTACACGCCAGATTCTTGAAACAGGCACAATAGTATCTTCATTGGCAATTAATATTTGCCGTAATTCATATGCAAACAAACCAAGCAAGTGATTGTTCGGGCCAATTATCTCTTCAACAATATTGCTTATCAGTAATGCAAGATTATCAAATATATCATTATTTGCATTAATTCCATGACTTTCCGGCGCATTATTTTCCGGCGCATTATTTTGATTTTCATCAAAGCGTCCAATCATATCTTTGATGAAATCTGCAGCATGATTTCGGATCCGCTTTGCATTACCTTGTAAATAATCAGTTAAAGTATTGAATTCTGTTTTAAACGCAACTTTTTCTTCCTGAGTCATATGTAAATCTTCTAAAATTTCATTTAGGGCATCCTCCATGTTCCTTTTTAAGTTTATATCTATTATTTGACTTCTTGTTTCAATATTTGCTGTGATTGGAGCATGTGTTGTATTGATTGGTGTATTGATTGAATGTGATGATATTTCTATGCTCATATAGAATTGTGTTTAGTAATTAAAAAAGCAGCTCTTCACTCAGAGCGCCAAAAGTTACATTTTCTTGTAACGTGGCGCTTAGGTAAAGACGTATAGAATAATGTTTACCACCCAAAAAGCAGCTAGAATTGTGCTTCTTTGCAGTTGAGTTGTGCTGGATGGCAACATATTTTTTTGATATAAGTGTGCCGATTTTCCTCCTGATTGTAATTTTTGTCAAGTATTTTGTTGGTTTGCCAAGATTGAACCTGTTCTTTATTATGGATATAAATTAATCCACCATGCCATGGTCAGTACCGATTCCAGAGCTCTTAAATGGCTCAAAAAATATCTACGCTACGTTGATTATATGGGAGCAGCGCAGCTTTATTTGAAAGACAATTTTTTATTGGAAAAACCTTTGAAGTTGGAACATTTTAAAGAGCGTATTTTGGGGCATTGGGGTACTGTACCTGGATTAAACTTTATTTATGCGCAGTTAAATTATCTTATATGTAAGCATCAATGTAAAATGCTGTTTATAGCTGGTCCCGGTCATGGTGCACCTTCCGTTTTGGCAAATTTATATACCGAAAAAACCATGCATGCTTTTTACAAGCAATATACTCATGATAAAAAAGGATTTGGAGCTTTGGTTAAAGATTTCAGTTGGCCTCATTCGCCATTTCCGAGTCATGTGACTCCCACTGTTCCGGGTTCTATTTTGGAAGGGGGTGAGCTTGGTTACAGTTTGTCCACTGCTTATGGAGCTGTTATGGATAATCCGGATTTAATTGCGGCGGTTGTTATAGGAGACGGAGAATCGGAAACAGGACCTATTGCAGCTGCTTGGCAGAGCAATAAATTTATGAACCCGAAAACTTGTGGTGCCGTTTTACCGATTGTGCATATTAACGGTTATAAAATATCCAATCCAACTCTTTTTGGACGTATGTCCGATAGTGAAATAAAATCTTATTTTGTAGGTCTTGGATATACACCATATATTGTTTCAGGGCATTTTATGGGACGATCCATGATGTCTGCACTTGAGAAATCTTATCAACAGATCCGTCGTGTGCAAGAGTGTGCACGATTTTCAAAAAAGTCTTTGCTTAAACCAAAAATGCCTGTGATTTTGCTTCGTTCTCCAAAAGGTTGGCGAGGCATTAAAAAATTGCATGGAATTGCTATTGAGAATTCTTTTCATGCGCATGGTATTCCTGTTACTCATCCAAAAAATGATCCTGAAGCTTTGAAGGCTATTGAAAAATGGCTTAAAAGTTATAAAATTCATAAATTGTTGAACGCAAAAGGAGGACCTTCAGATGAAGTGATGGAATTTGTTCCGAGAGGTGCACTGCGTATGGGGATGAATAAGCATACTATCGGGGGCAATATCTTGAAAGAGTTAAAACTGCCAAGCTTGAATAAGTATGCTGTAAATGTGGATACTTCTGAGCGTGGAACTTTGCGTGCAAGCAGTTTGAAACAAGCAGGACAGATGATTAGAGATATTTATAAGTCTAATAAAAAGAATTTCAGGTTATTTTGTCCCGATGAATTGGAGTCAAATAAACTGAGTGCAGTTTTTGAAGCGACGGAGCGAGCTTTTATGTGGCCTTTAGCCAAAAATGATGAGCACATGGATCCTGAAGGAAGAGTTATGGAGATGCTTAGTGAGCATACATTGCAAGGGTGGTATATGGGTTATTTATTAACCGGCAGACATGGATTGTTTGTCAGTTATGAAGCTTTTACAACAATTATTACAAGTATGGTGGATCAGTATGCGAAATTCTTAAAGCAAGCTTTTCGTGTTAATTGGCGCAAACCGGTTAGTTCGGCTCTTTATTTGCAATCAAGTGTTGGGTGGCGTCAGGATCATAACGGCTATTCTCATCAAAATCCAAGTTTTGTAAGTAATGTACTTCAAAAACATGGTGAGTTTTGTCAAATTTATTATCCTGCAGATGCAAACAGTATGCTTGTTGCTCTTGAAGAAATATGGAGTCGTAAAGACAGTATTTGCGTTGTTGTTGCCGGAAAACGAGATTTACCTCAATGGCTTACTTTGGAAGAAGCTCGTGAGCAAGCTAAATGCGGGATTGCGATTTGGGAATGGGTAGGGGGTGAGGAAGCTTCTGAAAATCCGGATGTTGTGATGGCTTCCGCCGGAGATTATATTACTCAAGAAGCTCTTTTTGCGGTTAAGATGCTTAAAGATATGGCACCTGAAATAAAAGTGCGTTATGTGAATATTTCGGAATTGACATCACTGTGTTTGGGCGATTATTGCCGTTATGCCCATAAAGGCAGTTGTATGAGTCCTCACTCTTTAGAATATTTTTTTACAAAGGATAAACCTGTTGTATTCAATTATCATGGTTATGTGAATGATATAGAGCAAATACTATGGCCTCTTGCTGACTCCAAGCGGTTCAGCTTGCATGGATATAGGGAAGAAGGTTCAACAACCACACCTTTTGATATGAAAGTTGCAAATAAAGTGAGTTGTTATCATCTGGCAATGGACTTGATTGATAAAGCTGCTCAAACTAATAAAACAGTGGCAAAAAAACGTGAGTCTATGTTTAAAAAATTGCAATCCATGATTGATAGGCATCAAGCCTATATACGCAAGCATGGAGATGATCCCATTGAGGTTAAAACAATGAAGTGGAGGGATTAAATTATGTCTTATACAAAAAAAACCGTTCTTGTTTTAGGTGCAGGTATAGGGGGGATGAGGGTCGTTAGGCGTTTGCAAAAATCTCTACCGACTGATTATGAAATCATATTGCTTGATAAAAATTATCTGCACATTTTTACACCGGATTTGTATCAAGTTGCAACTGTTTTCAGTAAGAAGATAAGTGCATCTTGCTTGGCTCGTTTAAAAGATAGTATAGCCACGCCAATTAGAACTTTGATAGATACTCGCAGAGTTATTTTCATCAGAGATGAAGTGTTATCTATTAATACTAAGATTAAAAGTGTTGTTTTGAAAAATAATGAAGCACTGAGTTATGATATTTTGGTTGTAGCGCTTGGAAGTGTAAGCAATTTTTTTAATGTTGCAGGTGCTAAAAAATATGCATTTTCATTTAAAACCCTTGAGGATGCTTTGGCTGTAAATAGTAATCTGGAAAAACTTTTTTTGGATAGATATGAGCAGATTGTACATGAGCCGATTAATATATGTATTGCAGGTGGTGGAGCAACAGGTGTGGAAGTAGCGGGTGAGCTTATGGGTACATTAAATAAATTATGTGAAAAATATCATTATGATAGAAGTAAAGTTACTGTGCGTTTAATGCAATCTGGTTCGTCTTTGGCAGGCTTTAATGAGACAGTAAGCTTATCTATTCAGGAAGAACTTGAACGAATTGGTGTTGAGTTGTATTTGGGGCATAGAGTTTCAAGAGTTTTAAGAAATAAAGTGAAACTTTTGCGTCAAAGTGATGACATTTTACTGACTTTGGGATGCAACATGCTTATTTGGACTTGTGGTGTGAAAGTGAATCCTGTAGTTGCCGACAGTTTGGGCGATAAAAAACATGGAGGAGCTATTTTGCTTAATCAAAGTTTACAGGCAATAAAACAAGAAAATATCTTTGCACTTGGTGATTGTGCCTTATTGCGGGTTGCTTCTGATAAAGATTCTTATGTGCCAATGATGGCACAATATGCAATGAAAGAGGGAGATATTGTGGCAGAGAATATTTTGAGACTTATCAATGGGCGTAAGCTTAAAAAATTTAAGATGGGAAAGCTTTTATATGTGTTGCCTGTAGGTTTTCACTTTGCACTTTTTAGATGTGGAGAGAGAATTTTTAATAATATTTTTACACCTTTTTTGAAACCCATTATCACCTTTAAATATGCTCTCAGTATCCTCCCACCAAGAAAGGCTTGGGAAAAATTTCGCCTTGGAAAAGAAATTTGGATGCAAAATGACGATTAGCACATTAAGATTGGAATAATTGTTCCATTTCTTCCAAGCAATTTGCGTGCCCGTATAAAATGCTGTTGGTTTGATACATCATAAAATTAAAGATGTTACCGTCTTTCATTTTTAGTTTGAAGTGATGTCTGAATCTTACTTGTTGAGTTGTATGTTTCTGAATATCAGCTGTGTTTATGGTCATTTTTTCTTCTTGAAGTATATCTCTCTTCCACTGATTGACTTTAATGAAGTTTAAGCGTCCTTCATATATTCCAATTATCCAATGTTTTTGCAAAAACAGACCAGTAAGCCCGCCGATTGCCGAAAGAAAAAAAAGCCATCCATTAGCATTTTGAACAATATATCCAATATATTTTGGAGCTCTGCCAAAGCGCTCAATGAAAGCTTGTTTCACTTTTTTATCAATTTTTTTCATTGTTTTGAGGTTAAGACAGAGATCAACGCTGCCAAGTTTACAATATCTGCTTCGTCAGATCCACGTGAAAGTTCTGCAACAGTTTTGTTTAGTCCTTGCAATACCGGCCCTATAACTTTTGCTCCGCATAATCTTTCAACCAATTTATATGCTATATTTCCGGCTTCCAGACTTGGAAATATAAGTACATTTGCATGTCCGGCAATTTTATTTTCATGAGCTTTGCATTCACCGATTGAATCTATGAGTGCTGCATCTGCTTGCATATCATTTGAAACCTGCAAGTCCGACCGTTTTTTATGAATTAATGATGCAGCTTTACGTACTTTTTTGACGGCGGGGTGTAATGAGCTTCCTTCAGTTGAAAAAGTCAGCATGGCAACTTTTGCTTGAAGACCTAGACTTTGCGCACTGTCTGCCGTATCTATTGCGATATTAGCCAGTTCTTGCACACTAGGAGATACATTTACAGCACAATCGGCAAAAAAAAGCACACCTCCGTTTGCCGCATCAACATTTACAGTTTCAGGTAGTAACATTATAAAGTAAGAAGATGCTTTATGATTTTCATGTTTACTGCGAATGATTTGAAGAGCAGGCAAGATACGTTCTTTTGAAGATGCGCTCGGTCCGCTAATCATTGCTTTTGCTTCACCACTTTTCACAAGCAAAGCGGATAAAACATGAGGATCAGATGTTGCTTTGTAAGCTGCTTCTTCAGATGTGTTTCGCATTTTTTTATAGAGCTTTAGCATATTTTCAAATTGTGGATGACTTTGTGTATCCTCCAATAAAATAGGTACAGCCAAGCCTTCCTTTTCTATTATTTTTGCTGCAGCTTTTACTCTTTTTTCTTTTCCCTCTGCAAAAATTATAGGAGATGGATTTTTTTTAGCTTCATTTTTAATCTTCTGAAGAAATGGGTGGTTCATTTGTATCGCTTATTTCATTAATGCTATTCATTGCTTCTTGTGTTGCATCCAATACGGCATTTACAGCCTCATATACTTCTTGTATTTGTATCGCTTGAGTTGTGACATTGTTTTTAATGCGAATAGCTTCATTGTTTAAATTCTCTACAGCTTGTATTGTTTCTGTTGTTACAGTATTTAAAGTGCTGCAGCCAGTTAGAAACAATACACTGAGGCTCAATGGAAATAAAAACTTTCTCATAGCTTGGCGAGATGAAGTTTAGTCGGTCTTTTTGAAAATGCGATTAAAATCACCATCAAAATTTTTCAAAAAATTGTGCATATCTAAAACTTCATCCGCTGAAATATGACCCATTCGTGGAGCTGAACCTAATTTTTTCAGTTCGTTTGGAATAAAGAAATTATCACTCATTTGCAAGCTTACGTTGACTATAGATTCAGAATTGCATTTTGAACAAGTTGTATGAAAAAAATGTTGTTCATCTCCGAGCCCTCCTATCAATTCAATATCTTGATCATTATAGCGCGTATTGCATTTTGGGCATTTTACATTTTTTTTAATTTGACCGACTATGATGCGAAGATCTTGAAAATTCATATATGAAAGATGCTTAAGTCAGTCTCAATTCTACCGATTTGGATATCTCTTGAAAAGAGCATTTATTTTTTATTCAGCTTGATTTGATCTTTCTTTTAAATCATGGTTTATAGGTCCAAGTGAATTATCCATATTAATTTCAGGCGCAGTTTTTTTATTGTTTGTCGCAGGCATAAGAGCTGCATAATTAGCATCACATTCTGTTTGCTCAAGGGTATTTTTGATTGCAGCTCTTGATTCCGGATCAGATTCAGCCTTTTTTACTTCTTCACGAAGTTTTTTTAAAGCATCTATCGTTACTGTTTTCGCTTTAAATGCAATGATTAGCATTTCAAGAATAGCGCGAGTGTCAGGCTCAATATCCAGTTTTGCAAGCCAAGGCAAAGCCTTTTGCATTAATAATTCAATTTTTCCTGGATTGGTATGCGTTGCAAAACGTTCTTGAGTTTCTTCATCTCCTATCATTCCTGAAAGCAGCATAATTGCCAATGATCCGTTTTTTACATCTTCAAGAGTTACAAAAAATTGCATGCCGGGTAAGCTTTTTAGAGCCGATTTTTTGAGTCTATCAAGTAAAGTTGGATTTACAGTCTCTCTTGCCAGATTATCTATAAATTCATTTCTAAGTTCTTGTGGCATATCCATAAGATTTTGATGTCTATCTGCAATAAAAGATACTTCACGTGCCTTCAGAATATAAGGTGCTATAATTCGCATAGCTGCAGATATTTGATTGCTTGCCAATTCTTTTTTTAATCTGCGTTGTGCAAGATTTATAACTCTATCTTTTACTCCTCCATCATTCGCAAATTCTTCTGTTTGAGCATGTATTTCTTGAGAGTTCATATTTTTTTGGTAAATATTCATTTATATAGTACATTAAAAACTATAATATTGACAGCGCAAGTTTTAAGGGTTAAGAATAAACTCTACTCAATTAAAATTTAAAGATTATGCTTGAAGATATTGGCGATAATGGATGTGAGAGTTTTAATGAGAATTTTTTAACTTCTGAGGTGTCATATGAAAGAAGAGCATTTCTTTGTGGATTGTGTGAGGATTTTTATGCAGCATGCAGGGACTATGCAAGTTGTCCTGATGCATATCAGAAATCGGAGTTGGCAGCAAAATTTAGTAATTTATTGAGAATAGAAGAGTTTACTAAAGAAGCAAAACAACATTTCAGGGAAAAATATAATCGTGCATTGAATCAAACTTCCAAATCGGTTGAGGAGTTACATAGAGAAGTGAATGATAGTATTAATCAATCAGCTGTACTGAATACTGATGATACAATTGTTACAGTTTTCGCATTACAGTTGAAAGCATATATAAGCAATTCTTCTCCTCTACCGACTGAAAATACTGATGGAAAATATACAAGAGATTCTGCAGGAAGTGCACAGGCGCAAATTTGTGGAAATGTAACTATTGATAATCATTTTATTTCAAATAGAATTCAACGCTTGGAACAGGTATTTGCGTGTGAGTCTTACATTGCAAGATTACGTGCCTTAAATATGGATGGTTTGAATAGGAAGATTTCAAGTATTATCACTTTAAATGAGGAAGCTTTTAATTGTTTTCTTGAAAATACTAAGGAAAGTGAACAAAGTAGGCAAAATTTTTTAAATATGATGATTAATAAATGGCATATTGATGATTTAACTAAGTTGAGTATGCGTGAAGAATATCTTTTACTTTCATACTCTGATGTAAATAATCTTCGTAAGTTGATTGAGTTAAGTGATAGTCTAGGAATACATATTTTAAATTTATTGAAAAAACTAAGTGTATCTGATAAAGTGGAAGATTTTGTAAGAGAATATGCACCTACAGAGGTTGATGTGCCAGAGCTTGGTGCGCCGAATCCTGATTTGTTTAAGCCTTCAGTGTCAAAACAGATTGCAACATATCTTGGATTATTTGCAGGAGTGGCAATGGCGGTATTAGCTATGCCTAAAGAGCAAGATCCTACACTTGATATAACAGTTGTTGCATCAAGTACGGCTTCAAAAAATTCTGGATCAAGCAGTAATGATAGAGCTATTGAAGACTCTTCAAGCCCCGCAGTTGCATCGGATACAGTATCCAGTGTTTATGATATGGCAGCAAATTTGGATGTGAATCAGACAGGTCGGATGCGAGATAGGCTTGTGGCAGGATATGTAAATCGTCTTGTTAGTGATAGTGGTTTACATGTTAATCCTGATCTACCAGCAGATGTTGGTATTGGATATTTATCCGAGTGGGGAGGTTATGATGCTGTGATTGCAGCTTTCAATGAGAGTCGTTTGGTAGAAGGTACTTTGGGTTCTAATGCAACTATACAAGATTTACTTGATTATTTGCGTTCCAATGAACAATTGGGCGGCGAGGATACGGCAAGACTTATTGATAGCGCTTTAGCTACCGTTCCATCTCTTGCTGATAACCCTCATAAATCAATAGATTGGACTGATCATACTTTGCGTGGTGGAATAAATACCGAATTAGCATCTGAGCTAAGTGGCAATGATGCTTTTGTTCCGGTTTATACAGATGTTGAACCTACAGATGTAGTTGAACCTGGATTTATCAGACCTTTACATGAGCAATCACTTGATCAGTCACCTAAAGATTCAGTGAAGGGTGTGGTTCATGATAAAGAATTTGTAGAACAAGAGCCTGTGCAGCAAAAGCCCGTGAATAAAGGATTAAGAGCTTCTCTGGTAAGAACTAAGAAAAAGATAAGTTCTTGGTTTAAGAAGAAGTTTCGTTGAGCCAGTTTAAAGCTGACTTTAACCTTTTAAGTGTTTTTTCTTTTCCCATTACGGACATGAGTTCAAAAGCACCGGCTGATTTTTCTTCGTTACTTAGGGCAACACGTAGCGGCCACATTACTTGACCGTTTTTCATGCCAAGTGATTTAATAACTGTTACAATTTTTTCTTTTAATGCAGTTTCATTTTTAAAATCTTTTTGATGTTCAAGTGCTTTTATACAGGCTTCCAAAGCCATTATTGCAATGGCACGGTCAACTTTCATTTTTTTATGGAAAAAAAGATCGCTATATTCAAGTTCATCAATAAGAAATGGACGAAGTTGCTCCATCGCTTCATTTAGAGTTTTGATTCTGCTTTGAATACAGGATACAAATTTTATGAAGTTATTCGCTTTTTCATCTTCACAAGATTTAATTGATTCATCTGTTAAGGTTGAATAGTCAGTTTTTGCGAAATAAACCGTTTTTTTAAGTTTGGGAAGGAGCATTATTGCCAAATCCACTGCGTGCATTTTGCGCAAATAGTGTCCGTTCATCCAGTCTAGTTTATCGGTATTAAATACTGCTCCTGCTTTTTGTACCCGTTCCAAGCTGAATACCTCTTGCAGCTTTTTAAGTGTAAAAAACTCTTCTTCACTTCCAGGATTCCAACCTAAAAATGCTATGAAATTTATGATTGCCTCTTTAAGATATCCTTTTTTTATATAATCTTCAGCTGCAACGTCTCCTTGGCGTTTGCTGAGTTTGCTTTTGTCAGGATTTAGTAACAATGGTAAATGAGCAAAAGTAGGCAAATCCCATCCTAGCGCCCTGTAAAGCAAAATATGTTTTGGAGTGCTTGGAAGCCATTCTTCTCCTCTAATTACATGAGTTATTCCCATTTCGTAGTCATCAACAACAACTGCAAGGTGATATGTTGGATATCCATCCGACTTCATTAAAATTTGGTCGTCCAAATCTTTTCCGTGAAAATTCAGATTACCTCTAACAATATCTTGGAAAGATATTGTTTCATTCGGGATAAGCAGTCTAATAACATGAGATTTACCTTGATTAAACAAGGCTTCTTTCTCCTCTTCAGGAATCTTGTAGCAATGCCTGTCATATTTTGGGGCAACTTTGTTTTTTTGTTGCAGGGTGCGCATATCTTGCAGTCTTTCAGCACTGCAATAACATCTGTAGGCATGACCTGATTCAATTAATTTTTCAGCATATTGTCTGTATTTTTCTTTACGTTCAGATTGAAAATAAGGACCTTCATCCCATTCAATACCAAAATAGCGAAGTGTATCTTGAAGTTTTTCAGCTGCTCCTTCAACAAGTCTTTTTTGATCCGTATCTTCAATACGAAGAATGAATTTGCCCTTTTCTTTTTTTGCGAATAGGTATGCATAGAGAGCGGTACGAAGACCTCCCACGTGTAGGTATCCTGTTGGTGATGGGGCGAATCTGGTTTTTATCATTAGCTTTAAGTTATCAGTCTTTTTTATCCAAAGCCAGCCAAAGGGCAAGATGATCACTGCCCTCTACAAAATAAGTTTTGAAGTCAACACTTTTCCACATTGGATTTAAAAGTACATGATCTATTGCGATAAAAAATAGGGGATTTTTACTTTTCCAAGTTTTTTTTATGCCAAACCCCAGAGCTGCGTCTGACAAATTTCTTTCTTTGGAAAGTTTATAGAGTTTTGGTGACCAAACAGCTGCATTGAAATCACCAAGCACGATTGGGTTTTTTATATTTTCAATGTACTTATTTAGGTCTTTAAAATATGCACGTCCTTCTTTTGCGCTTTGCTTATTCAGTGATGGGAAAGGATGTATAGATATGAAAGTTCCATAATCATTTTTAAATTCCAGAGCTTTTTCCTTTCCCAAAGGGATTTCTTGAAATTCTCCCGGAATTTTACTGGCTATGAAAAATCCATCCGCACCCTTTGCTTTAGTTAGGTATTGATATGGATATTCCTCCTGAGAAATGCGCTTTAACCAGCCTTGACCTGCTTCTTGAACGAATAAAATATCCGGATTTAATTCTTTCATTAAAAATATAAAAGAGTCAAAGTCATTGTTTTCATAGAAAAAATTTATGGAAAGGAGGCTAAGCTCAGCTTTCTCTGTTGTAATGTTTGAAGGCGGATTTTTTATCAAAAAAGGTGCTATTTGCCAAAGATTAATACGGAATAAAATTAGAATTAGCATGGCTGATTTCCACTTTTTTCCTTTTATAAGAATAAATACAGCTATAAGGTCAAAAACAATGATATAGTGCAAATAATGAGTCCAAAGCTCTGTAAACCAGTATCTATCTCCAATAATGATAAAGAACTGAAATAAAATGGCGGATAGAAAAATAAGTGAGCGAAAGCTTTTCATGCTTGGCATTCTAGAGCGATTTTGATAGGCTTTTCAAGCATTAAAATGCCATATGCCTCCAAAGAAAAGACGGCGCGTAAGTAAAAGGCGCACAACCACCACTCGCAAACGTAGAAGCAGCAAGAAAAACAAAATCTTGACCTTTGAGGTTGAAAAGCATATTGCAAGAGAGATTTGGGCTGTTGCATATCTTGCCTTGGCTGCACTGACATGGCTTTCTTTAAATAAACAGTTAGGTTTTTTGGGTGAGTTATGGGTGAGTTTTCTTAGTCCGATTTTCGGTATTGGAATGGAAGTGATACCATTCATTCTTGTTTTCATGGGTGTAACTGTCTTTCTTTCAAAAAAGATTAATTGGGGTTTGTCTCGTTTTACCGGACTTGCGGCTTTGGCAGTTTCCATTTTGGGATTTATTCATATGTCAGTTCCAATTAAAGAATCTTTGGAAATTGCGCAAGCTGGTGGGCAAGGGGGATATATAGGTTTTGTTTCTAGTTTTATTTTTACAAGCGCTTTTGGAGAGAGAGGAGCTTATGTATTACTTACGGCGACTTTTTTAGTTGGAATTTTATTGACTTTGCAAATCAGCTTGGGAGACATATTGCGAGCTGTTATTCCTTCCAAAAAAACTGTAAAAAAGGCTATTTCGGTTGCCACTCCGGAAATTAAGGTTGTGGATCAGAGCTCTTTGAAAGAAGAAGAGCCTGAAGAGTTGAAAATTGTTAAACCAGGATTTATGGAAGATGAGTTTTCAATGACTTTGAAAGAAGTTTCACCTGAGGAAGTGGAAGAAAGGCTAAAAAAAGAGCCTAAGAAGGAATCCAAAAAAGAGGTTAAAAGCAAAAATGATGGGGAAATTATTATGGTTGATCAAAAACCGGCGGATGCTTCTTTGGATTGGGAATATCCCGATTTGGATTTATTGAATTCAAATAGAGAAACATTTTCTTTAAATCAGGCTGAGCTGAAAGATCAGGCAGCTTTGATTAAGGATAAACTTGAGCAGTTTGGAATTGCAGTGAACATGCATGAAGTGCATGTTGGTCCAACTGTGGTTCAATATACTTTAAAGCCAGCAAGTGGAGTTAAGCTTTCTAAAATAACTTCTTTGAAGAATGATCTTGCTCTGGCTTTGGCTGCACCGGCTGTTCGTATTGAAGCTCCCATTCCCGGTAAATCTCTTGTTGGCGTAGAAATACCAAACAGTGCCAGAGCAAGTGTTCATATGAGGGAGGTGATGGAGTCTCGTGAATATAAAGGCATGGGTTCTGACCTTAAACTGGCTTTGGGGCGTGATGTTTCCGGTAATGCGGTTGTGGCTGATTTGGCAAAGATGCCTCATTTATTAATTGCAGGTGCTACCGGAGCTGGTAAATCCGTTGGTATGAACAGTTTTTTGATTTCAATGCTTTATAATAACTCTCCTCGTGAGCTTAAATTTATAATGATTGATCCAAAACAAGTTGAGCTTAGACCTTATAACGGTTTGCCTCATTTACTTACACCTGTAATTACTGATCCAGAAAAAGCTGCTACTTCACTTCGTTGGGCTGTGGCTGAAATGAATCGTCGTTACAAAGTATGTGCAGAGGCGGGTGCAAGAAATATAGATGAATATAACAAGCATCGTAAAAAAGTGGATCGCATGCCTAAGATTGTGATAGTTATAGATGAACTTGCAGATCTTATGATGACTGCTCAAAAAGAAGTTGAAGCTTCAATTTGCAGAATCGCTCAAATGGCGAGGGCGGTTGGCATGCATTTAATTATAGCCACTCAAAGACCATCGGTTGATGTTATTACTGGTCTTATTAAAGCAAATGTTCCTGCAAGAATAGCCTTTACCGTTGCATCTTCCATTGATTCAAGAACAGTATTGGATGCTGTTGGAGCGGAAGATCTGCTTGGAGCAGGGGATATGCTCTACCTTTCCGGAACAATGGGTAAACCTGTTCGTGTACAAGGTATTTATATTTCCACTGAAGAAGTTGAGAGAGTTACAAACAAATTGAAACTTACACTGGAAAATGAACCTGATTATATTGAGGATATTACTTCTAAAGAGATTAAGAAGAAGACGATAATTGGGGTTCCTGATGTGCCTGAAGCTGCAAAGACAGATGAAGATCTGATGGCTCTTGCAATTGAGTGTTTGCGTAAAAACAGGAAAGCGGCTTCCACTTCATCCATGCAGCGTTATTTGAAAATAGGTTATTCGCGGGCGGCTCGTATTATAGATATGTTGGAAGAGCGTGGAATTGTTGGTCCTGCAAGAGGTAGTAAGCCAAGAGAAGTTCATTTTGAGGATGAGGCCGAGTGATTTATGAAGTATTGAAATAATTGTTGAGAAATTTCATCATCAAAAAGACATTCAGGATGCCATTGTACTCCTATGATTGGCAAAGATTTATGCTCAATCATTTCAATGATTCCATCTTCGGAGTAAGCACTCACTTGAAGATCTGTACCTGTTTTTTTTATGGCTTGATGATGCACGGAATTGACCGAGTAATCACTGCTTAGTAAAACTCTACTCTTTTTAACGCTGATTTTGTGCACATGTTGAAATTGTTTTTGGTATTGAAGATGATTTATTTGACTGTTTGGAAGGTCTTGGATAAGACTGCCACCAAAGTGTAGATTTATGAGCTGCATCCCCCTGCAAATGCCAAAAATTGGAATACAGGCATTGATGCATGCTTTGATTAGTTTTAGCTCGTAACGGTCTTTTTTAATGTCTGTATCTTTTGAATTTGTATTTTTCTCATTATATAGAGATGGATCAATATCTTGACTGCCTCCTATCATTAAAACTCCATCAATCAATTTTATATAGTGTGGAAGTATTGCTGCAATATTGCTTAATATAATTGGGATGCCTCCAGCAGATACAATAGAGTCGGTATAAGTTGTGGCGACTTTATCAAGTATATCCAGCTCCGATTGCATACGGGCGGCAAGAATGCCGATGATAGGCTTTTTATTCATTTTTATTATATTTCTCAGTTATTGCATTTTTATAAATCTCGGCAAATTCAAGATACACATCTTTCATTCTTTTTTCTTTCTGTCCAGTTATTGCTTCTTCCTGTCCAGTTTGAATATTTAATTTACGCAGTATTCTTTCAGCTATTGTACCTTTACCTAAAAAGTTAATTAAGGCATTTTGATCTTTTATAGGTAAATTACACCAATCCATCACTTTTTTCAGGAACTGAGGCACGCTTATATTAACTCCATTGATGTCAGTAAATCTGTAGTTAAATAAATTAGTACTTCTTTGAAGTTGATCATTTAAAGAATATACCCATTTTCTATTATTTTCTGTTAAGTCACCACTGCCAAAAATTTCCTCAGGAAGACCTTTATTATCTTTCATATCACGAGCTACCGCCATTGCAATTGCATAAGTAAGGCGCATGCCAAGTATGATAAGTTCAACATTCGGATTCATGTCCATTGTTGAATTTTCAACTGTTCCAAGTTTGACTCGTGGTTGTCTTACCCAGAAATATCCCGGTGAAATTGAACGGTATCTTGCATCATTTGTATTTCTTTGAAGCCAATCTTGCATTGAATGAAATGAAGATACGGCTTCATTCGGAATTAAGCCGGTCAAATTATTAGGTAATAAGCTTTTTTGCTGCATTCTTTCCGAATTATAACCTCTGTAAAACCCATCTATGATTGGTGAACTTGCCCAGATAGAAATGAATAGTGGTGACAATAAAGATAAAGCTCTTACAGTCATTATTGCTGTAAAACCATGTCTTTGTTCTACATGAATTTGTAGACCTGATGTATGAGTTAGAGCCTTTATTTTTTCTCCATCTCTTGGTATAAGTACTTTTCGGTAAAAAGCATCTGTGTGCCTTTTGAGTGCAGCAAACATTTGTCTTTGAGCTTCTTCTCTTCCCGAATAAGGTAACAATCCGAAAGGCATTAGAGTAAGATTCATTTCCCCTAAAACATCCATTAAAGCTGCTTGATATCTTAAAAAGTTATATTCCAATTCTTTTGCTGTTCCATGAGGAATATCTTGTTCCACAACTGCAGGGCATACTTCTTCCGTAGCAGCTTGTAAGCCTCTTTCTTTTAATTTTGCATTTATATCTTGTATTATTGCTTGTATGTCTGCCGGTGTGTGATTTGTGTTTTTAACTACTGCCGCTTCCACTTCCGCACCTTGATTACTGCCATCAGTTTGCGGCTGATCAAGGTTTAGGCGTGATACTATTCTTTGTTCCTTTATCCCATACATTTCCGGAAGTACGTACACCTTAGACTGTATGCCTATAGTCATATTTTTGATTTAAATCTGGGATTTTATTATCTTTTTTCTTATAAAATAAGCAATTTATTCATAAAAAATATGGATTTTTAAATAATTTTGTTATATATTTATATTATGTTGAAAATTTCAGATGCACTTGCTAGCATTATAAATGCAAATGATTTCTTGAAGGTTGGCTTGTCTCACCGCCTTTTTAATTTATCTCAGTTAGCTCGTTATTTAAGTCCGCTTGTTGAAGCGCGCCTTAAAAAAGAAGTGAAAATTAGTGCGATTCTCATGAATTTGTCTCGTATGCAGAGTTTTTTTGAGAGAGGATATAAGCTTACAAAGCCTTTTTGTATTGAAAAAATTTCAGTTCAAGCAAATCTCTTTACAGTGACTTTCACTAAGAATTTGAATCTGCATCGTCATGCAAATAATTATTATAAATGGATACAAAGATATAAAGGTTTTATTTCAATCTCAGAATCTACGAAAGAAGTTACATTGATTACTGAAATGTCTTTTCTGGAGCGCTTGCCGGAATATATTCCATATGAGCATCTATTTTTGAAGAAAAATATTACAGGTATAGGTTTACAATTTGATCCAAGTTATACAAAAATTCCGGGTTTTCTTTATATGGTATTGCAAAAAACAACTTTGCAAGGAGTAAATTTGATAGAAGTTTTCTCAACTTACACAGAGTTCATGATTTTTGTGGATCATGAAGATAGTAAATTGGCTTTTAACACATTGTATGCGTGCTTCCGTCACTTTTAGGCTGCAATTTTTATTTTGATTTTAACACGGAACATATTGCTTACTATGTTACGGTCTATTTTAGCTAACATTTCTTGGAAGGAACGAAATGCAACATTTTGATATTCAATCAAAGGATCCCTTTGTCCATAGCCACTTAGTGCAACAGCACTTCTCAAGTCCTTAAGTTCTGAAATATGTCGCATCCAATGTATATCTATCACTCGCAGCATTATTGCTCTTTCGGTTTTTCTTAAAATGTCAGGGCTGGGCAACTCTTTTTCTTTTGCTTCATATTCTTTTTCCAGATAAGCCTTGATAAGATCTATTTGTTCTTCCGGAGAAAGGGAATTGATGCTTTCTATCGCAAGAGGCATTGTTTCGTTTCTATGTAGAGCATTAATAATTTCCACAATCTCTTTATTATCATCCGGATGATTTAGAACTATCTTTTCCACTTCTTGTTCAATTAGCAGTAAAACATCATTTTTTAAACTTTCTTTTTCCAGAATATCGCGTCTGCGCTTGTATATTATTTCACGATGCTTATTCATCACATCGTCATATTGTACAAGGTGTTTTCTTACATCAAAATTGCGTCCTTCAACCTTTTTTTGAGCTCCTTCAATATGTTTTGATATCATTCTGTTTTCAATCGGCATGTCTTCTGGGAAGCCCATTTTCTCCATCATATTTTTAAGCCTCTCTCCTCCAAAAATGCGCATTAAATCGTCTTCCATTGATACGTAAAAACGACTGCTTCCCGGATCTCCTTGACGACCGGATCGTCCTCGCAATTGATTGTCAATGCGTCTTGATTCATGGCGTTCAGAACCTATCACATAAAGTCCACCTAATTCTTTTACCCCCTCTCCAAGCTTAATATCTGTTCCGCGTCCAGCCATGTTTGTTGCTATTGTAACAGCGCCTTTTTGCCCAGCTTGTGCAATTATATCAGCTTCACGTTCGTGATGTTTCGCATTCAATACCTGATGAGGAATTTTGCGTTTTTTCAATAATTTGGAAAGAGCTTCCGATTTCTCTACCGATATTGTACCAATTAAGACAGGTTGTCCTTTTTTATTTAACTCTTTTACTTGCTCTGCAATGGCATTGAATTTTCCATTGATGTTTTTATATATAACATCAGGTAAATCTTGGCGTGCAATTGGACGATGTGTCGGTATAGGAATTACATTCAAACCATAAATACTGGCAAACTCCTCTTCTTCGGTATCCGCCGTACCTGTCATTCCAGCTATTTTTTCATACATTCTAAAATAATTTTGGAAAGTGATTGTTGCCAGAGTGCGACTTTCACGTCTGATTGGAACGCCTTCTTTAGCTTCTACAGCTTGATGTAAACCTTGTCCATATCTGCGACCCGGCATGAGCCTTCCTGTGAATTCATCTACAATGACAACAGCATTGTCTTGAATTACATAATCAATATCACGTTTGTAAACGTAGTTTGCACGTAAAGCTTGTTCAATATGATGTACTTCACCAAAACCTTTGTCAGTGTAAATGTTATCAACCCCCATAAGTTCTTCCATTTTTGCAATTCCGGCTTCACTTAGAGTTGCCACTCTTTGTTTTTCATCTACGTTGTAATGAGTGTTTTCTTCCAGTTCTTGCACTAATTTGTTGTAAAGTTGGTATTTATCCGTTGATTCTTCTCCCGGAGCTGAAATTATCAGAGGTGTTCTTGATTCATCTATCAAAATGGAATCCACTTCATCAATTATTGCAAAGTGTAAATCTCGCATGACAATATCTTTTTTGTCTCTTGCCATGTTATCTCTTAAATAGTCAAAGCCAAATTCATTGTTTGTCCCGTAGGTTATATCTGCCTTATAAGCTTCTTTCTTTTCATCTTTTGATTGACCTCTCATTACGATTCCAGTGCTAAGCCCTAAAAACCTGTATAGCCCTCCCATCCATTCCGCATCCCTTTGAGCCAAGTAATCGTTTACGGTTACTACATGCACACCTTTCTCAGTAAGTGCATTTAAATAAATCGGCAAAGTACATACCAAGGTTTTTCCTTCACCCGTACGCATTTCCGCTATCATTGATCTATGCATTACTATGCCACCCACAAGCTGCACATTGTAAGGAACCATATCCCAAGTGTAATCATCACCACGTACCTTCCAAGTACGCCCTTTAAGCCTTCTGCAAGCATTTTTGACTAAAGCAAAGGCTTCAGGCAGCAAGTCATCCGTGGATTCGCCTTCAGCAATACGTTTTTTAAATTCGTCAGTTTTTTTTGGAATATCTTCGTCACTTAGCTTTAATTGGAAATCAATTTCAATTTCATTGATCTTTTCAATCAAAGTTTGCATTTTTTTGATCTGCTTTTTTTTTGGATCTCCGAGTATTTTTTCAATCAATTTCTTCATTGCGGGCAGTTTAGCACGGCTTGAATCAAAATAAAACGTTCAAGGAGTTTTATTCTCTTCAGAGATTTTTTCAATTTGTTTTTCCACTTCTTTGCCTCTTTCAAAGTGCGAATGTTTGCTTAATAGAGTTGAAATCAGATAGGTGAGGTATCCTCCAATAAAAATCCCAAACAGATTTACAAAAATTAATTGTAGTATATCCGTTAAAAACTTTGACTCTCCACTTGCCAAAACCACTCCTAAAAAGGAGAGAGGAGGTACCAGTGCCACCGCAACACCAACCCCTGGAATGATTTTGTCTGTTTTACGAGGTGTGAGCCAACTGTAAACCGCCAGAATGCCGGAAAAAAAGGCTACAAGAGCATATAAGAAGCTGTCTGAAAAATTTCTGTAAAGCGTTTCGTCCAATTCAATTGGCATGATACGTCTTGCAAGTATGTAAGAAACCACAATGCTGACCAACATTCCAAGAAAAAGAGATTGCAATGATTTTAAAACCAAATTTACGCTGCCGCATCCAACACCTATGCTAAGTCCTATTACAGGAATTAGTAAAGGAGCTATAAGCATTGAACCTATTAATATACTAGAGCTGTGCATGACAATACCCAAGGTTGCAATGGCGGATGACAGTACAGTGAATAGAATGAAAGGAATGGAAAGTCGCTCTTCTTCCAGCAAGTTTTGTATGGACTTGGCAAAAATTTTTCTTTCTTTCTTACGTTTCAGTTGTTTCTTCAGAAAAGAATGCATCTTTTTAATGTTATTAATCTGCCGCTTTTCCACTGAAAATAACAAAAACGGTCTTCAGTAGAATACGGAAATCTTGCCATAAAGACCAGTGCTTGATGTAGTAGCTGTCAAGCCGTACTTCTTCTTCAAAATCCAGATCGCTACGTCCGCTTATTTGACTTAGACCGGTTATGCCTGGTTTTATTGTTAGCAAGAATTTATGATGTTTTTTATAGTTTGCAACTTCTTCAGGTAAATGTGGGCGTGGTCCAACCAAACTCATATCACCTTTTAAGACATTCCAAAGTTGAGGCAGTTCGTCCAAACTGCTGCGACGTAGAAATCTTCCAAAACGAGTTATGCGAGGATCATTTTTAATTTTTACGAGAGGACTGCCTTTGCGATGATTTTTATTGGCAAGTTTTGTGTATCTAAGTTCATGACTGTCATGTTTCATGGTGCGAAACTTGTAGAATTGAAATTCACGTCCCGCTTGACCTATGCGGTTTGCTGGGCTGCCGTCTTTAAGCCTGCAAAATAAAACCGGACCTTTGGAATCCAGTTTTATGCATAGTGCAATTACAAGCATGAGCGGACTTAAAAAAATCAATGCAATTGCTGATAAAACCGCATCCATAAAGCGTTTTGCAACTTTACCCCATCCATCCAAAGCTGTGGGTTTCAGGTGTATTAAAGGGAATCCGGCTAAAGGTATTATTTCAATATTACTTCGTTCAACCGCTAAAATATCAGGAACAAAACGATAATCTAAATGTTTTTCTTGGCAAAATGCCAGAATTTCGTGGTCTTGTATTTCACTGAAAGCTTGGCTTGTTTGGATTATTTCATCCACTTTGTATTTTTTAGTAACTTCGGATATATCGTTTAATGAACCCAATTTTTTTAAAATATCAAGTTGTTGATTGTTTTCCGCCAAGTATCCAAGTAAATGATAATGAGGGTCTTTTTCAAGTGTTTGTGCGATTTTTTGAGTGATTTTATTTGCTCCTATCAGTAAGACTCTTTGGCGACCTTGACCTTTTTGCAGAAAAATATTTTGCATTTCCTTTAAAATGAATCGTGCAATTATTAAAAACAACAATGTAAGTCCAACACTGAAAGCAAGCACAAGTCTTGAAAAGAATATTTCATGCACTATGAAAAAATAGGACATTATCATGAGCAGCCAAACTGCCCAATGCCACAAAATACTTTGTATTTCCTGAAAAAAAGAAATTGTGTTTTTAAGCTTGTAAAGTCCGTTCAATGCGAAAATTATCACTAAAAAGCATGCAAAGAGTAAGCTTAACTTTATATATTCACTTAGAGGAGGGAAGGTATTTAAATCAAGCGGTAATTGTACTTTTGGTATGAAATCGCTTTTGATGCGCAGTAAGTATCCCCAATAAAAAGCCAATACAGTAAGACCAAAGTCCATTGGTATTTTTATCAGACCGAAAGTTATTTCTGAACGTTTCATGCTCATAATACGGCGAAAACTCTAATTTATATCTGGAAGATTGTAAAGAATAGAACCCAATGGCAAAAAACCTCGTCATAAGCCGAGTTCTGTGTCCGCAGCCCGCTAGCGGGCTGCGGCTGTGACCATCTATCTGGGCTTATCATTACTGATAAGCTCGGTGCGGCAGGCGCAAAGGGGCCTGAGGCCGGCCGGTTCCAAAGCTCCATTCCTGCCTTGCAACAGAACGGGTTTACCACGCACACCCTCTCGCGAGGGGGCGCCCCGCAACACTATAGTTGTAGGGGGCGTTTCACATCTCTCGTCTCTGTGGCACTTTCCCTGCAAGAGGTTTTTGATATCCTCATGCGGTCGCCGTTAGCGACGTTCCTGCCTCTGTTGCTCGGACTTTCCTCAATGGGCGAATACCATTTCGCCCATTGCGGTCACTCAGAGATTTTTTGCATAGTAAAAGCTACCGATTTTTTGGAAATGAATCAAGATTCTTTCTTCAATTTTTCAAATTCTTTTTTAAAGAATTTGGCTGTTGACAAGCAGTCTTTTGCCTTTTCATTATCAGGTTCAATTTTCAATGCGCTTTCAAGAAGAGCAATTGTTGTGTCAAACTGTCTGTCATTCAAATAGCATACTGCCAAATCACAAATTATCAAAGTGTCGTATGGTGACATTGCACGTGCTCTTTCAAGAATTACTAAGCCTCTTTTACGTTCACCGCTATGGAAAATAGACCAACCAAGACATCTAAGTATTTCCGGATGATGAGGTTGAACATTGTTTGCAATCTCCAAAGTTTCAACAGAGCGTTCAAAGTCACCCAGAGAGCTGTATAGAAATCCGAGCAGATATAGAGCATTGGGACTTTTTGGATTAAGCTTTAAGGCATGCTTTAAAGCTTTTTTTGCTTCGTCATATTGATGGAGGCTAAGGTAGTTGTCACCAAGTTCTTCATATGCATCCACAAAGTCCAAATCCATCATAAGCATTTTTTGAGAAAGCTTTATGGCTTCATCATGACGACCTTGCAATTTGAGCTTATCTGCCTCTTTCAGCAATGAATCCAGAGTCATTTTTTTTGTGTTTATTTTTTGAGATATCTCTTTATTTTAGCAAAAATCTTCTATTTTATCAATATCCATGACTTGGCATTTTCGTCTTTGATGTTGCTGCTTATAAAATCCTTAAAATAAAAGCTTTAAGGTTGCAGATTTTAATTGAGTTGCGGAGCTGTAACCGTATTTCCAACTTCAGGTATATCTTCCGGAGATGGAGTTTGGCATGCTGTGAGAAGTAAAAGACCTAGTAAAGATGTGGAAAGAAGAAGTTTCATTTTAAATGTGATGTTATTTAAAATCTTTATGATCTTGAGAAAAATATAAGTTTGCACCAAGCAAGCCGGCTTTATTTCCGGTATCAAAGCGCTCACCTTTTATTTTCAAGGCACTTAGCTTTTTTCCATCTTCAATCATGTATTTAAATGCATCAATTAAGCGATGTTCACCACTATTATAATTATTATCCAAATTTCCTTTCACCAAATAATCTAAGACATTGGTTGTGCATATATATTTCCCGATTATGCCAAGATTGGAAGGTGCTTTGGCTACTGAAGGTTTTTCAATTAGATTTTTAATTTTTACATTGCGACTTTCCGAGTTGATAGGGTCAATTATGCCGTATAAATGCAATTTTTCTTTTGGGACTTCTCGTATAGCCAATACAGAATTTCCAACTTCTTCATATAATTCAATTAGTTGTTTTAAAGCTGGAATTGGATTTGCCACAATTTCATCTCCAAACAGTACTGCAAATGGTCCGTTTATCCATTGTTTTGCTTGTAAAATTGCATTCCCGTCGCCAAGAGGTTTATTTTGTAAGCAAAAATAAAATTCTACTTCCTCAAAAGGATTCAAGCAGGCAATTAATTCTTCTTTGCCTTTGTTGCGTAGTTGCGCTTCAAGTTTTGGGTTTGCTTGAAAGTGCTTTTTGATTATGTCCATTTCCGGACCAATTACTATGACGATGCGTTTTATTCCACTTTTTACAGCTTCATCCACCAAATATTCAACCACAGGTTTATCAATAATCGGCAGCATGGCTTTCGGTATTGCTTTTGTCATAGGTAAAAAGCGTGAGCCCAAGCCCGAGCATAGAATTACGGCAGTATCCACAGGTTCAGGATTCATGACTCATCATTGATGTGAATGATACGAGTTTTGAAATCTTCGGTTTTCGGTATGCTCACAATCAATAGGTGTTCATGTACACGAGCCTGAATGCCTTTGCGATCTATATGATCAGGAAGCACGATGGATCTTGAAAAAACTCCCCAGTAAAGTTCACGAACAAGAGCATTCCCACCTTCACTTATCGGAAGTTTTTTACGCTCACCGCGAATTGTAAGAACGTCATCTTGAATCGCCACTTTAAGATCTCTTTTATCCACGCCAGCTATTGGGCAGATTATTATCATTTCATCAGAGCTGTGATAAATATCCACAGCAAGTTGCCCTTCTTGTCTTTTAGATACGTTTTTTTTAATTGATTGCTTTTTTACTTTTCTTGGCGTATCTGAAAGAATTGTGGGTGTTCCACTTGCTTTTGCATGTTTTAATTGTCCTATTCCCACTTGATTCATGGCTTAATCTTAAACTAAGAGGCTTTTTTCTTCAATTTTTTCCCTTCAAACAGTTCTATAAATTCCTCTCTGCTTAGAGTTTCACGTTTTAATAGTTCTTTGCTCAGTTTAATGAACTGCTTTCTGTTGTCAGTTAGAATCTTTTTAGCTAATTGATAAGCTTCTTTTACAAAGTTTGCCACTTGTTTATCTATTTCCATTGCTTGGTTTTCAGAGTAACTTTTTGTGTGAGCCAAGTCTTTACCAAGGAATACTTGATCACTTTCATTTCCGAAAACAACAGGGCCAAGAGAGCTCATGCCATATTTTGTTACCATTTGCCTAGCCATCTTTGAAGCTCGTTTAAGATCATTGGACGGACCTGTTGAAGTTTGTCCGAATATCATTTCTTCCGCAACATAACCTCCCAATAATGATGCCATCTCATGTTCAAATTTCTGTTTTGTATAAAGATGAGTATCTTCCTCAGGTACAAACCAAGTAGCGCCAAGAGCCATTCCTCTGGAGATAATTGTTATTTTTTTAAGAGGATCGCAATCTTCAAGTACATGCCCAACAATGGCATGTCCCATTTCATGATAAGCAGTCACTTCTTTTTCTTTATCGCTCATAACTGCTGATTTTCTTTCAGGACCAAGTGATATTTTTTCAATGGACTGCTCAATATCTTTTTGTTTAATTGTTTTTTGATTGTGTTTGGCGGCTAATATTGCAGCTTCATTCATAAGGTTTTCCAGATCTGCCCCTGAAAATCCTGGAGTTTGCTGGGCTATATGTTTTAAATTGATATTTTTGTCTATAGGTTTGTTTTTTGAATGGACTTTCAAGATTTCAGATCGGCTTTTTAAGCTGGGTTTATCAACTACAACCCGCCTGTCAAAACGTCCAGGACGCAGCAATGCGGGATCCAATACATCCGGTCTGTTTGTTGCCGCCATTACAATTACATTTGTACCAACGTCAAATCCATCCATTTCAGTTAAAATCTGATTCAGTGTTTGCTCTCTTTCATCGTGTCCGCCTCCCATTCCGGCTCCGCGCTGCCTTCCCACAGCATCTATTTCATCTATGAAAATAATACAAGGAGCATTCCGTTTGGCTTTTTTAAATAGATCTCGTACTCGGCTTGCTCCAACCCCAACAAACATTTCCACAAATTCAGAACCGCTTATGCTGAAAAAAGGTACATTTGCTTCTCCTGCTATGGCACGTGCAAGCAAGGTTTTACCCGTACCTGGAGGACCTACAAGTAATACCCCTTTTGGAATTTTCGCACCCATGGCGGTATATTTGCTCGGATGTTTTAAGAAATCCACAATTTCTTCCAGCTCTTCTTTTGCTTCATCTACACCTGCAACATCTTTAAAAGTTGTTTTACTTTTTTCTTTGTCATGCATTCTGGCATTTGATTTCCCGAAATTTAAAGCTTGATTATTACTGTTGCTTGCACCTCGCATCATGAAATAGAAAAATCCTATTATCATCAAGAAGAATATCAAAGATGGTGCTATACTTAGCCAGATATCTCTTGAGGAAGTGCTTACCACTTCAATGCTAAGATTATTTAATATATTTTCATCACTCCCATTCAAAAGATCATAAATGCTGGTACCTCTTTCTTTGATTGTATATTTTGAACTTTGATCTTTTAAGTAATAGTTTATGCGCTCATCTTCCAGCTCAAGACCTTCCACTTCGCCTGCATTAACATCTTTTATAAATTCATCCAGTGTTACTTTTTCAGCTTTAGGGGTGCCTATGGGATTCCATATTGTATATATTCCTGATATGAATAAAGCTAAAAAGATAAGGGACAATAAAGGGTTTGGTTTTTTAGCTGTTTTGGGTTTTTTACTTGGCATAGATAGATTAAATAGATATGACTTTCTCAAATAAGTGGAGGCATTTTATCATGTTAAGGTCGTTCTGCCAATTACTCAATTAGAGCATGTGTTTTTTTTATGATCAGAAAACGTTTCTTATGCCACTCTGTTTTTTTGCCTGTATGCCATTTCATTATTGCGCTGTCCCAGCGAGCCAAATCTTTTGAACTTTGCACAAGGCAACCTGTACTTTGTTTAAACCATAATTCAAGTACGGTGCTGCGCATATGATAGGGTAGGTTTTTATACTCTTTGCGATTTAAGCCTTCATTACTCAGATGTGCGTTTAAAAAACATTGAGCTTGAGTTTCAAAATAATTTTGGATGTTTGTCCAGTATTCTTTTTGAGCTTGCCAGCGTTTTGGAAAATCCGGATATATATCTGTAAGCATGGGGATTATCTTATTGCGCAAGAAGTTGCGAGTGTAACGCTCTTCCTTATTGCTGGGATCTTCTCTAAATGGAATTTTGTGGGTTGTTATATATTTAAGTATTTCACTTTTTGGCGTAAATAGCAGAGGGCGGAGCAATTTATTTCTTTCAGTTTGCATTCCTGATAAGCCTTTAACCCGTGTTCCTCTGAGTAAATTCATCAGTATTGTTTCTATATCATCTCCTTGATGATGTGCTGTCAAAATATGGTCTGCCTTATATTTTTTCCTTAGTTTTTCAAAAAAATCATATCTTGTTTTGCGCCCCCAAGCTTCTATATTACCGGATTTTGGCGGACAGACTTTGTAATGCTCACAATCAATCTTCCATTTTGACATAGCTTTTTTTACAAATTCAGCATCTTCTTTTGATTCCGAGCGTAATCCGTGGTCAATATGAGCCGCAATTATGCGAATGTCCTTGCATTGATGCATTATTGCGTGACAAAGTGCCATGGAATCGCTTCCACCGGAAATTCCCAATATAACAGTTCCGTTTTTTTGAAGATTTTTTTTATAAAGGGTTAGATTCATAAGTGGATTATATGATTATTATAGTAGGGATGGGTCTACGGGATTGAGGCTTAATGCAATAACTTTATCCCAATTATCGTCTTCAGCAAGCATATTCCAGATTGAATGTCCGCATTTTTTACATTTATGTTTAACACTCCACCCTTTTTTATCTTGTTTGACTGCTATTGCTTTCATCATACCTTTACAGTTTGACGCGCGATCTCCAGGCATATTTACATCAAGGTGTTTTGAGCTTAAACAAGTCGTGCAATGATTCCTGCAACTTCCTCCTTTGTGAGGTGAGACAAGGCATCCGCACGCTTCACATTGAAAACCTTCATTGATCACTGTAAACTTCACTCTTGAAGATTAGCTTTTCACGCCATTATGAACAATAGTTATCAAGCCCCCAGAGGGCGACTGCTTTCCACTTTGTTGGTGTTTTGCTTTGCTATAGGGCTTTTATATACTTTTTTTCTTATTTTTAAGCAGGCAACTTTGAAAGGTGATATAAGTGAGCTTGTTGAGAGCAGTGAAACTCTTGAAACAAAGATTGACACTCTTAAACGTAAAAAAATTGAAGAACTGTTCATTGCTCAAGAAATCAAGAATAAGGTTGAAGCAAGCAGAGTGGAGTGGTCCGGAGTTATTCGTGATTTGCAAAGCTTGACTCCGGTTACTGTTTTCTTTAATTCCATGTCAGGCGGAGATGCCGGATTGTTGACACTGAGTGGACTTTCGGATTCGGCTTCTTCCGTTGCCGATTTAATAAGGGCTTTGGATGAATCTGAAGATTTTTCAGATGTGTTTGTGCCATCTATAACGCAGGGTAGAACTAGTGATGGTCAAAGTGTTGTGAGTTTCAATTTAAGTATTAATACACAATAAATGTCTAAATATTCTTCACAGCTTGTTTCTATTTTACTTTTAATACTTATTATTGCCGGCAGTGTTTTCTTTGTGCTGCCCATGCGTGAGAATATTGCCTCCTTGAAAGAGGAAAAATCTGTTGCTGATGAGAATTTACTCACGCTTCAATCTCAATATGATGAGCTCAATGCACTCTCTCAAGAGATTGCAAAAAGCAAGAGCATACAAGAAACTCTGCAAAAAGCCGTGCCTGTTGGAATAAAGCAAGATGAGCTTATATTGGAATTGACCGATATGGCGGAGAGCCTTGATTTTGAAGTCAAAGTTCTAAGCTTTTCAATGCGTAGAGATGCCACTTACGGTAATGTTATCTCACTTTCAATGAGCTTAAACGGCACTTCAGATGCTTTGATTGAATATCTTCAAATGCTTGAAGCTGCGGACAGATTGCTTAATGTTACATCTATTTCCATTCAGCAAAATAACACGGAAAGCATAACTTTCGGTGTAAATCTTGACGTTTATTATCAGTAAATCTATGACGATGCAAGATTCAACACTGCAAAAAGCATCCGAGAAAGAGACTACGGTTGTTTATGGTGTTTATGATTCCACCTCTCAACCTTTTGCGGTCAGAGTTAATGATTTTTTTATTGACAGACAAAGTGTTTCCATTGAAGAAAAATCATATTTTTTCCACTTGCTGGCAGTGATGTTGGATGCAGGTATTCCAGTTATGAAGGCCTTGAAAATTTTATCCAAAAAAACTGGTCATCCTCGTTTTGCACGCATAATTAATACCATTGCTTATGATGTTGAGAGAGGGAAGCGAGCAAGTCAATCAATGACAAAGTTTCCGGATGTTTTTAAAGCCTCTGAAGTCGGAATAGTGCGCAGTGGAGAAGCAATAGGTAATTTGAGTGGATTATTGTTTCGTTTAGCGGATCAAACACAAAGGGCTCATGAGCTGTTTTTGAAAGTGAGGGGAGCTTTGATTTATCCTGTAACTGTTTTGATTGCTCTTTTTGTCTCAGGAGGAATTGTAGTTAGCGTTGTTATTCCCAAATTGGATCAGTTTTTCACACAATCTAATTATGAACTTCCGAAATTGACTTTGTTTGTACTTGCGGTCGGTCGCTTTTTTGTGGAATTTACTTGGTTGCTTTTGATAAGCATTATTTTGTTGGGGCTTATTCTTTCTCTTTATGCCAATACTGCAGCGGGACGCAGGCGTGTTGATGGATATTTGCTGCGTGTTCCGTGGCTGAATAAAGTAATCCGCAAGTATAATCTTGCGCAATTTGTTCAGTTGATAAGTATTTTACTTGATTCCGGAGTTCCTATTCATGAAGCTATAGACATTACAGGTGGAGCATTAAGTAATGCTTTATATAAAGATTTTATGCATATTTTAAAGCATGATGTTGAAAGAGGAGGTAAAATTGCCGAGAGCTTATCTAAAGCGCCTTATTTATTTCCTGAGACTGTGGTGGCAATGATTGCGGTAGGTGAAAATTCGGGACAATTGGGTCTTATTGCAGATAAACTTGCGAAGCATTATGAACGAGAAGTGCAATATGCTTTGGAAAATTTCACCAGTATCTTAGAGCCTATTGTGATTGTGATTGTAGGCTTGGCCGTGGGAATCTTGGCTGTGGCTCTGCTTGCACCCATTTTCTCACTTTCCACTTTGGTTATATGAAGCAACCTGCATTTACTCTGTTGGAAGTAATCATTGTCATAACAATAATAGGTATTATGACAGGTCTTGTATTTCTTGATTTTAATAGAGCAAGGTCTATGCAAGAAGTGGATATAGTTACTCAAGAAAGCTTGGCTTTACTGGATCAATCACGCGCTATGGTTGATTTTGGCAAATTTAAATCAGGCAATGAGAATTACCTCTGTTTGGGGGCTTACTTTGAGAAAGGAGAGCTCCCGCGTGCGGCTGAGATGGACTACAATCCTATTCTTGAAAATTGTGATTTTGAATCAAGAACAAATAAGCTTTATGGTCTTGGGCAAGGCTCTGTTTTTGTAGAAGAAATTGATGCGGGAGGTTCTCAAGAAGCTATTTGGGCAATGTTCGTGCCACCTTATGCAGCTTTGGTGCTTTATGATGAATATGGAGCAAATTTTGGTGGAGATGCAAGTCTTATCTTGCGTCACGAACTTGATAAAGATTTGTCTCGCCAATTGTATTTTTCATCTATTGGAAATAGAGTTCGTTTAGAAAATAATTATGAAGAATAAATCAGCATTTACATTACTTGAAATCCTGCTTTCCATTACATTTGTTACTGTGGTTTTTACTGCAATTACAGGTTTAATCTTGATGACTTTGCGTGTAAATGCAAAAAATAAATACAGCTTACAAGCTTCTTATTTGGCGCAAGAAGGTTTGGAAGTTATGCGTTATATTCGTGATTCAAACTGGCTTCAAAATTATACTTGGGATGAAGGTGAAGATAGATGGGGCGCGAATTTCTCTTTACTTTCGGGAGATAAAGAGAAAGAGTTTTATATTCTTGAAAAAGGTGAGGCTTATTGGATGCTTGTACCTGTGAGTTCTCACAATGAAGATGATGCCATTGTTGAAATGTCTGATGGTTTTCAGTTTAAACGAAAGATTTTGATTTCTTTTATTGAAGAAGATGCTCTCAGAATCACAGCTGTTGTTTCTTGGGATGAAAGAGGAGGTGGGGAAGTATCGCTTTCTACAATACTTACTAACTGGCAATAAGAATGAAAAGAAAGGCATTTACATTGATAGAGCTCGTTGTATCAATCACGATTTTTGTAATTTTTATAGCTTTTGTAATGTCTGCTTATTTAACTTTTAATCGTTCGCAGCAAGTTGTTGCGGCTACTCGCAGCATGTTGTTTGAAGGAGAATATATTTTTAATTTTATAGGAGATGCAATGGATGAGAATTCAATTTATTTTGATTACTACAATTCTGACAGTTTTCTTGGTGAAAAGGTGGATTATTTTTTGGAAACAGATGAGCTTTTACTTCTGTCTCCGGATGAAAAATCGCTTATTCAAATTTATTGGGAAGAAGATTTGAAAAATGAAAATAAGGGCAATCTTTTTTATCGTTTGAACGATGAAGAAGCCATTCAACTAAATGATGTTGGAACATCTGTTGATTTTATAAGCTTTGAAATCTTTCCCGATGACAATCCTTATAAAATTGAGAATCAAGCTAATGTTGATTTTCCACATTTTCAAAATTTCCTTAGAGTGAATATGAGCCTTTCTCGCTTTGGCGGGGGTGAAGATGTTACACTTGAATTGGAAAGCATGTTTACCAGTAGATTTTATCAATGATCAAACTTATTCAAGTTCGTTCTGCCAGTGCTTTGCTCTTATCTTTTTTTCTTATGAGCATGTTGATTGTTATAAGTTTGGGTGTGAATTATTTGGTAAACAGAGATTTAATCGCAATGCGTACGGTTATTGCAGGCATGCAAGCAAATTATGCAGCGGAAGGAATGAGTGAAATAGGGCTTTATATGGTTAAAAAAAATCTTCCGGGTTATGAAGAAAAAATTGAGCGAAGTTTGGATTATTTTGATGCCACACAAACTTCCTTGAATTTATATGCACGAAGTGATGTTATTCCTTGTGAAAATCAAAGTAATGAAGAGTATTTACGTCTTTCCAAGAATGAATCTGTGCAATTACCGCTCTTTTACCAAAATACCGCTGAAGATGATGCAGTTACGCCCGTTTTGGATTTTGTGGTTGAATTTTATATCGGAGACAATGATGGAAATCCCATTCAAGGTTCTTTAAACATTGATGTTCTCAGATGGAAAATTATAGGTTTTAGTATGGGGGGTAACACGGAGGCTATCTCTGAATTTATTCCTCCACACCCATCTATTGCAATTACGAGTTTGGGTACGGAAGCTTTTGTTGCGGATCCTCAATATCGCCAAGGAAAGTATACTTCCGGCGGAGGTTTTACAGCAAATATGGAAATAAGTTCCTTTTTAGATACGCATGAATATAATTATTTGGTTCTTACCAATGTTTTTGAAAAGGAAAACTACTTTCTTTATTATCGTTTGAGAAGCCAAGAAGAAAATCTTCCCTGTCCTTATGTGGAAGTTAATTCTCTTGCCGTGAATGAATGGGGCGAATCTCGTCAGTCTATTACAACTTTTATGCGAGAAGGTGAAAATCTTCCGGCCTATGATTTTGTTCTTTATAACACTGATAACGATGACACTTCCGACACCTCATCTCAATCAATAGATCCCATTTTGGATGTTGGCGTGAGTGTATCAACTGACATTCTTGATTCTCTTGGCTTGACGCTTGGCTTTTAGATTGAGTAAGCTCTGAAAGTGAATAAGTTTTATTTTACCAATGCCATTGCTTATGCAAATGCGGGACCTCATATGGGTCATGCTTTAGAATTGGTGCAAGGTGATTGTTTGACACGCTATGCTCGCAGTCAGGGTAAGGATGTTCAATTTTTGATAGGAATGGATGAGCATGGTACGAAAATGCATAAAAAAGCGCAGGAACGTGGTATTTCACCTCAAGAGCTTGCAGATGAAAATGCACAGCTCTTTAGAGACATTGCTAAAACTTTAGGTTTAGCTCATGATATTTTTATCCGTACTACCGATGATCTGCATAAGCGAGGTGCTCGCAAATTATGGAAAATGATTGATGAGGCAGGGAAATTTTATGAAAAAGAATATGAAGGATTGTATTGCTCAGGTTGTGAAGCCTTTTTGCTTGAAAAAGATTTGATTGAATCTTTATGCCCTCATCATAAAAGTCCTCCTGAAGAGCTAAAGGAAAAGAATATTTTTTTTAAACTTTCAGATTATGGCGATGAAATTCGTAGATTGGTTGAATCGGATGAGTTGCTTATTTTACCTTCATCCAGAAAAAAAGAGTTTCTTTCTTTTTTGAGGGAAGGGCTGAAAGATGTGAGTTTTTCGAGACCGAAGAGTGTATTACCTTGGGGTATTGAGGTGCCATCTCATGAGGATCAGGTAATGTATGTGTGGTGTGATGCTCTTTCCAATTATTTAACCGCACTTGGTTATGCGGATGATGATCCCAAAGTTGCTTATTTTTGGCCGGCTGATGTTCATTTGATAGGTAAGGATATAGTACGTTTTCATGCCGCTTATTGGCCTGCAATGCTTATGGCTGCTAGATTGCCTTTGCCTAAGGCTATTTATGTTCACGGTTTTGTGACTTCAAATGGTCATAAAATGAGTAAGAGTCTTGGTAATGTTGTATCGCCAAATGAACTTTTAAAAGATTATGGTCAAGATGCTCTTCGTTATTATTTGTTAAGAGAGATTCCTTCAGATGATGATGGAGATTTCAGTTATGATCGTTTTGAAATTTTATATAAAGATGAACTACAAAATACAATTGGAAATTTGATTCGCAGAGTTCTCAGCATGAATAAGAAATATTTAAACGGAGTTGCTTTGAAAGGTGAAGACTTTGATGAAGCCATTGATATGGCTTGGGGGGAATATCATGAAAAAATGCAGAATTTTCAAATTCGTCAGGCGCTTGAATCCATGATTGAACTTGCTAGAGAAGGGAATTCTTATGTTGAAATAAATAAACCTTGGCTTCTTGCAAAAAAAGAAGATAAAAAAAGACTTGAAGAGGTTTTAGGCAGTTTGATTAGTGTATGTAGAGCAATAGGTGAAATGTTGAGGCCGGTAATTCCACTTGCCGCTGAGAAGATTTTAAATCAAGTGGCATCTGAGGAAATTATTTTGGGTGATCCATTATTTCCTCCTCTTTTGGAGAGGGAATAATTGAGAGTCATATTTCTGTAAGTGCAAAATTATTCAAGTACAATTGCTTCTGCAAGCTCTGCCGCACTAAGACCTCCTGCTTCAAGTTGTTCTCCGCATGTTTCTTCAAGGTATTGTCGTAGCAGTACGGAAACTTCATTTTGTTCTTCACTTCCTTTTATTTCTGCTAAATAATCATCTATTGCAATAGAATTTTCCCATCCATATTTTGTGATGATTTCATTGCTTTGATCAGGTATTTCTTCAAAAGTAACAGAATCATCAAAAATTAAGCATGATACCTCTGCCATAGTACGAGCCGCTTTCTCAGCTTGAACGTTTACTGCTTGCGTGCAAGCTGTCAAAAAAACGGAAGATAAAGATATAGCGGCAAATAAGGCTTTCATAAATTGGGTGGTTTGAGTGTAGGATCTGTTTTTATTATAGCTTTAAGATACATTTACGTCCACTTGAAGGATTATGGAAATTACGCCTCGTACTATGGCATATGAAAGCATGATTATTACAAGACCTATGAGTGCCCATAGTAATCCTCGTTTGCCTTTATCTATTTTTGTGTCGTCTCCAAATGCGAATATGTAAGTTCCACCCGCCACAATAATAAAAATAATGGATATGGCAGCTGCAAATAGCAGTACTTGACTTACAATATTGCCAATAAAGAGTATGATCCCTTGAGTAGCCAAGCTTTCTGGATTGTCTTCACTGCTTGTTTGAATTGAATCAAATTCATAGCTTGGCAGGTTGTCTGGGCGCAAGCCTTCATCCAGCATTAAAGCTTGTCCAATTTCCGGAATTGCGAAGAATGTGGTGCAGGCGATTAAAATTGTTAAAATAAAATATTTTCTATTCATTGCTTGTGTTAACGTATACATCATCTGCGTTACTGTTTGTATTTTGGGAGAAATCAATGCTCATCAATCCGTAGACTATTGCATAAGCAAAGCCCATCAGTACCAGTGCGATGGCGGAATAAATAATAATATTTTTTGCTTTTGTTACTTGATCTTCATTTCCACGACCATATATCATTAATATACCGCCATACATAAAGCCGATGAAAATTAAGAATGATGCAGCAAACATAATATTTACAACAATTGATGGAATTACTTCGCTTATTAAATCTCCTGAGACCAGTGCCGTATTGCGTCCGGATTCTTCGCCTTGAGATTCAATGAATTCATACTGGCTAGGTAAAAGAATATCCAAATTTTCATCCGCAGCTTGTACGCTTGGAACAATGTAATTTATCAAATTTCTTGATTTTGCAGAACTTTCTCTGGGTAGCGCCAATGAGACAATGATTGCCACCATTGCATAGGCAAAAATACTTATTGCCAGTCCAAGCAGTGAAAATTGCAGATTTTTTTTTGCTTGAGTTACTTTATCTTCATTACCCCATGCAATTAGCATGTTTATGGCGGAAATCATAATTGAAAGAAAGGCTCCAATTCCAAAAAGACCGAGAAGCATTTTTATTACATCAGGTACGCTTGAGTTCAAAATATATTCTTGAGTTTGTGCTCCGGATAAGCTCTCACTTTGAGATTCAGGTCCTGGAAGAAAATCAGGTTTCGGAATGTATGGAGCTGTACTTTCATTTGCTGATGCCAGTACACTTAATGGTACAAACATTAGAATCAGTGTGGCTATGATGAATAATTTTTTCATTAACTAAAGAAGCTTGGATTTATTGTGTAAAGAATCAATCCTGACAAGAAAAGCAGTACCAAACCTGAAATGGCTTGAATTATGCGATCTTTTGCTTGAGTAATATCTCCGCTTACACCTGATACTGAAATGCGTATGCCATTTAAAACAATTGTTGTCACAGCAACAAAACCTATAATTCCGGCAGCCCAGATATAAATTTGCTTCACGTATATTTTAATAATGCTGGCACCGGAATCTCCAATAATCCATTGTCGTTTTTCACAATAAATACTGTCTTTATTTTGACAGCCTTGATCTTCAGGATAATAAAGTGTGTATTGATTTTTACATTGATACACTGTTTCACCATCTGCATTTGTTGAGCTTTCAATAACCATGCAGCAAACATCTCTATATACATCTACCACTTTTGCTTCATCTCCCAGTTTTGTTGTGCCTGCAAAAGATTCTCCAATTACAGTTACAACTTTTCCTTCCACAGCACAATCCGCCTGCTCCAGAGCACCGGTGGTTGGATGAGTTGTTTCACCGCAACGATTTCCATTTTCATCACTTAAATTTGCAGTAAAAGCAGATTCAAATGCTTCAGCGGTTGATTGTACCAGTGCTGTTTCTTCATTTAAGTCTGCATCTGCATTTGGATCATCTTCATCATTTTGAGAATATTCTACAGATTGTACTCCATTGAATTGACATGTATAAATAGGTGAGACTTGATTTTCTCCATATACGCCACCTGCATTACTTACATTTATGCTCTCATAATCATTTTCTGCAAAAGCCAAGTGTGGCAGGAAACTCACTGTAAGTATTAAAACCGTAATAATGCCTGAAATTTTATTCATTTAATTGTATAGAAAAGATTGTACAAACAGAACAATGGTGTATGACATGAAGGCAAAGACAAGTCCGACAATTGACTGAGCAATTATTGCCTTTCCTTTATCTACTTTTGCTTCATCTCCACCTGACATTGTGAAGATAAATCCGCCAATCAAAATCATAATGAAGGCAAAGGTGCCAACAAGAAGTGAAAGTATATTTATGATTCTCAGAATAAAAGCCATGATGGGGGAATCAATATTTTCATTTTCTTGAGCTTGAGTAATCAGATTGTCTGTAACACTTATGTCATCTTCCATACTATTTTGATCACCTTCATCTTCAATGAAAATTTCTCTTACATTGAAGTTTGAAAAATCTTTATCATTCGCCCTGCTCAAAGGAGATGATAACAGTATAAAAAAAGTGCTGAATGTGAGAATAATCAATTTTAATCTCATGTGCGTGGTGAAAGTCTGCGTTTAGTATACCTTTCTTTAAGTTTGGCTTCAACAAGCCTGCGCGGTCTTCCAAACCGCATCTGAATTTTTGCTCTTTGCTTTAAAGGTTTAAGAAGAGTTACTTGGTGCCGGAAAGTTGATGTGGTTTCTCCATTTTTTAATATTTTCATATATGCATTTAAGACAGGCAAGTTCATTACATCATCAGCTTTTACTTGCAGTAATTGAGATAAAAGCTCTGCATCTTCAAAGGCGCTTCTGAAAACCATGTGCGAGCCTACATTTCCCAGTATCGCATCCATGATGGGACTTGGTACTTGTTTCAGATATTGGTGAGCCAAGCTCAGTGCCAATCCGAATTTTCTTGATTCCGAAAGCATAGTCATTAAAGTCGGAGTGGCATAGTTTTGAAATTCATCTATTGTGAGAGCAAGCGGTGTGGCTGTATTTCTTCTAAGAAGAGTGGAGTGCAGCAATGAAATTAAAGTCATTCCAAGTAAGCGAGAAGCATCTTCACCCAATTTAGACTTGCTTAGAGGCACTAAGATCACTACAGGTTCTTTTAAAATTTCGTCAAAGTTAAATTTTGCATGAGCTTGTCCGAATATGTTCCTCAGTAAAGGAGTGCTAAAGAGAGGACCGACTTTATTAAGAATTGGCGCAATCATTTCCTGCCTTTGCCTTATATCCAGATTAAGGAATTCTTCTTGCCAGAAACGTTGTAACTCAGGATCTTTTGCTTCAAGTGCCCAGTTGTGACAATGATGCTTTTGAGTTAAAAGCAGGGGTATATCCAAAAGTGTTGTATTTTTACATTGCAAAAGAGTCAGAAGCGTGTTTCTTAGCAGATATTCCAAGCGAGGTCCCCAACTTCCTTTGGAAAGGGCAAAAAACATTTCTAAAAGTCCGGAACTGATATTTTCCAGTGAATCTTCGTTTTTGTATTCCAATGGATTCAGTGCCAAAGGATATTCTCTTTCGCTTGGATCTAAAACAATTATTTTATGAGTGCTGGGAACAAGCAGGCGAGCTTTTTCAATCAGATCTCCGTGCGGATCAATTATCATTATTTGTGGAAAGCTATTTAGATCTTTTTTGAAAATTTCAAGAATTGCGCTTGACTTACCCATTCCTGTTTTTCCTACGATATGAAGATGTTTCATTCGATCTTTTTGTGGAATATAAGTATCTCCTGGCAGCCATGCACATGCTTCGCTTGAGATTTTTTTCATAAAAGAAGGGGAGGGTGGACTTAGTAAGGTTGCCAATTCTTCACTGCTCAATACAAGTTCATGCTTTTTCTTACTCCATATAATTTCACCCAGATGAGGCAAGTTAAAGCATTGACTATAGTTGTGAAATGGACGATTTGCACGTATTTCCACAAGAAATAGAGGGCGTGAAAGTTTATCTAAAATGGCTTCTATTGGTCCTTCACGATCATGCTGTGTAGATTGTTTAGGATCATGTTGAGTAGATGGAACTTTTTGTCTTAATGAGCGCCAGATCCTTCCTATGAAGTTTCTAAATGCTCTTTTATGCCATTTGCGACTTTCAAAATTATCCCAAAAAGCTTTAGGATGAAAGCTTGCGGATTGAGCCCATTTTCTCATGCGGTCCCGTGTACGTGCTTTTATTGGGCGAATCAAAAATTCAATTTGATCATTGTCTTCAATTGCTTTTATTAAATAATCACATGGATACAGTTTCAGTTTGTGATCTCTATCTTCAAATTGTTTGTAACGCTTTAATGGGAATAAAGTACTGCGCCGGTGTTTTAACCAATAAACAGCTTGTTTTCCACTTTGAAATTGTGTTTTCAATATGCGTGCACCGGTAAATAATTTATCAGGTGTCGGAATGGCATATAGACCCGTTTTATTCCATGTCCATTTATGTTCGCTCCATTGATGAGCATTGAAATAATGTTCTATTTCTTGAGGCAGGGTTTCACGAGTTTGGCATAATCGTATGAGAGACATGCCTTGATTGTAGATGAAAATATCTGACAAAAAGCTGAATTATTCATTTTCAAAAAAATCGCTTTTATTACTCTGTTCATTTCCAATTTCTTTTTCAATATTGTGCAAAACTTTTTTTGCTTGAGCCAGTGTTTCAATATGTACAACTTCATTTCTGTAAGTACGTGCATTGCGAAAGCCTTTTAAAAAGCCAACAAAATGTTTGCGCATCTCTTTCATACCTCTTTTTTCTCCTTTGCTTTCAACCATCAGTTCGCAGTGACGTAATAAAGTCGGAAGTTTTTCAGAGTAGGTTAGGGGAGGGCTATATTTTTCATCAAAAAAATGAGCTGTAATCTCTCTCATAAGCCAAGGATTACCCATTGTGCCTCTGCCAACCATGATACCGTCTAAATTACCCATTTTTTTTATTGCATCATCAAGGCTTTTTATGTCTCCATTACCAATCACAGGTATATTAAGATTTTTTTTGACTTCATATATGGGTTCCCAATTTGCCGAGCCTGTGTACATTTGAGATGCGCATCTTCCGTGAATGCTTATTAATTGAGCACCTGCAGCTTCCATATCTTTACAAAATTCAATGAACCAAGGAAGATTCAGTTCATCAATACCTATTCTTGTTTTAACAGATACCGGCAAACTTGTTCCGCGTACTGTTGCCTCCACAATCTTTGCAGCTTTTGCTGGGTTTTTTAAAAGTGCGCTTCCATGGTCACTGCTGATTACTTTTCTTGCCGGGCAACCCATGTTTATGTCAATGGCATCCACGCCCATCTCTTCCAAGATTTTAGCTGCCGCAGTGAAATGTTCTTCTTTTTTCCCAAAAATTTGCGCCACCAAAGGGCGTTCTTCATTAGGATTGAAATCCAGTTGACTTAAGGTGTTGCGGCTTTCATATACGATTCCATCTGCACTTGTAAACTCTGTGAAACAAATTACACGAGGTTCAATGCCTTTTATAAGCCTGCGATAAGCTGTGTCTGTATAACCTGCCATCGGAGCTAGCGCAAGTATAGGTTTGTTTAAGTTTTTCCAATCAATAGGCATCAGTTTCCAATCCAAATTACATAAGGGGCATCTATCTCTCTAAAATCTGTATAGTTTTTAGTGCTTGCTCCTTGTGCCCAAGCATGAGCCTCTCCTTTGCTATCTTGGAAAAGTGCGGATAAGATGTAGGCATCTTTTTTTGTTTTCTTGGAATAATAAAGCGCATACATGTAACCGTAAGGATCCCCTGATGCGTCTTTATCTCCTTGACGAGGGTCTTTGGGCACTCTGCCCAGCTTTTCTTTAAGTAAATCTTCCACTTCATTTAAGTCGGGATATTTACCATTTTCTTGAAAATAATTTTCAATTACATCTGACATTTCAATCAGATCTGAAACTCTTTGGTCATTTTCTTTTAGATATGTTGTATCCGGCTTTTCAGAAGTTGTATCTGTTTCTTCAGTCTTTTGATTTGTTAAGATTTTATTTCTTTTTATATTATTTATTGAATTGATAATTAGTCCGCCAAGCACTACTACAATGATTGCCGGTATTAGCATTGCAAGAAACAGTTTTCTTTTATTTGGGCGAGGTGGTGTATAGAAATGACAGTCTTCTTTCTTTGCGTCATTTATATTTTTGTTGTCTGCCTTATCTTTTTTATCTTCTTCTACGGATAGATTTTCCATTGATAAATTTTCAAGAATATTTTTTTCATGTTGTGCCTCTTTTGCTTGTTTCAATAAAGCGAGCGCTCGTCTGTTATCCGGCTCAATGGCTAAAATTTCTTGACATCCTTGTATTGCCTTGTCCAATTCCTTTGAGTTTAGCCAAGACTGAATTTGATTTAAAGCCTCCATTATGCTGATTTCGCCGTTTTGCATTATAAAAATATTATTTGCTCTAAGACTATAGAAAAAGCTCATTTGAGTCCAGAGCCGAACTTTGGCATGATTATTGAGAGCTTTGCATATACACTCTAAACAATTAGAGATTTATATTATTTATGTTTAAAAGAGATACTTCATCTTCCCAAGATTCTTTCAGCTTTTCGGAATTGGCTTTGATTTTATTGATTTTCATTTTGTCTGTTTTGGCTGTGATTGTGAACTTAAATCCTAAGCAACGTTTGAATGTGGCGTCAAATGCACGTCGTTTTAGCGACGTAACTTCAATTTTGGATGATGTTCAAGATTATCTACGCAGCGGGGGAGATTTAATTGATGATTTTGATCTTGAATTTGAAAAAGCTTATGAGATTGGACAATGCCGCTCAGAGGCTCAATGCAGTGCCGTAGCTGTGCAGGATTCTTGCGTGAATTTAAATTTGATAGGTGATATGCCACAAGATCCTGATATAGGTTCTTTGGAATATAGCGCTTACTATTTAATTCCTCATGAAAATGGTGAATTTACAGTAGGTGCTTGCGAGCCGGAAACAGAGATGATTATGGGCAAGGAGCGTAATGTAAAAATTAACTTAAGGGATTGATATTCTTTTCAGAATAAATCTTCGTCTTTTACTTCTATTTCCGATAAAGCATCTGTATGTCTTTCAACATGAGGAATTATTGCTTCAATTGCTCCCCATTGAGAATTTCCATCATTTGGAACAATCAAAGTAACTTCATCTCCTATGTTTCCTTTGTAGTAAGTAACGGATGCTAATAAAACATGATAGTTTTTTCCGTTTGCCGCCACTAAAAATTGACCTTCCTCTTTGATTAAAGTTCCTTTTAGAGTTTGTCTTTCAACCGGTGAGATTTGTTTATAAATAAAGCTTCCGTTTGGCATGATTGTGAGTTTTAATTTATCACCCTCCACTAATTTTGATTTACTTGCATAATTTGCAGGTACAGGAAAGATTTTATCATTTGGGCCTATCATATTTTGTCCATCAAAATAACCTTCAATTATTTGTGTTTCACCTTGTTGATATGAAATTGACTCTTTCTTTTCCGGTTTTTTCAAAACTTTTGTGAATGGTGCTTCTGACTCTTCTTTCAATAAAAGTCGTGCGGCTTTTAAAGCAGCTTCAGCATTTTCAACAAGACGTAGTGCTTTCTCAAGTGGGCTTTCCGTTTGCATGTTTTTTTTAGTTTAATTTTGTTATTCGCTCACTTTATATATTACTTTTTCTCCGTTTTGTCCAGAAATGCGCAGGTCTATGTAAAGTAGAGGCTCTTCGTAAATATTAAGTTTGGTCATTGCTTTTTTCAATTTATTTAGTTGCATTCCAATATCTTGTGTCAGGTCTATCCAAACAAAAAAGTCACGTTCAGTGTAAAGATGCACTTCACGAGCACGTTTTAAGTAATAAACTTCTAGTACTTGCACGTTAAATTTACTTTCAAAATCTTTTTCCGTTTCCAGTAGTTTCTCTAAAATTTCTTGACTCAAAAGAGTTTCTCCTAAAATCAGGGTGGAATTTTCCTCCTTTATTTCAAGATCCGTTCCAGTTACATCCATAACAATTGTGGGGAGATATTCATTACTTGCTCCCACTGAAGAAATTATTCCCAGTTCATTTACAATAAAAAATTGTTTACCGCCATCTTCATATGTGATTTGTATATTTGCCGAATCACTGTAACTTTCCAAGTTAACCAGTAGGTTACGTGGAAAATCCTTTTTGATTTTTATGGATTTAATGTTTGGATACTCTTTTAACAAGTAATTTTCATGCTCTTGACTGTTGAAGCTTAGCAAATTATCACCCAAGACATTTTGTAAATAAAGAGTTACTGCTTGCTTTTCTTCAAGAATAAAATCACTGTCACTGTTGACTTCAACAGAATTGATTGCAAAATATTTTGAAAAGAAAAGTAGCCGCAGTAAAAAAATTATAATTGCCAAAAATATAATAATTTTCATCCATTTCCATACGGCTTTATATCTTTGCTTTTTATGTCCTTTCTTAGATTTTGTTTGGGTTTTTATTTTTGGATTTATTGGTCTTTTCCGTGTTTTGTGAGTATTTGCACTTCTATAATCACGAAAAGCCGCATGACGTGTGCGACCTTTTTTTTTAAATTTCTTTCTTAGCGCAGAGAGCAATGACATCTACATAGTATGAATGTGTTTTTATATATTGCCTTTCGCAAGTGCCGTTTTGATTTTCTCATGTCTAAGTGCACTTGCTTCTCTTGCTCTTATTCTTCTCTTATTTGCTCCACAAGCAGGATTACGGCGACCTGATTTCGGGCGCCATGAGTTTGCATCTACTAAAGCATGAGTTTTGCTGTTTCTGTTTGTCATCTTTTTATTGCGAGTAAGGCTCGGAGATTTTAGAGTAGTGTTGGTTGGAAGTCAAGATTTTGTTTTCATTGGCATCTTGGCAGAGTCTTTACATCATCAAGCTGCCGCTACCATTGTTGTCATGTCTGAAGCGTGGCCAAAAAGCTTCACCGTATCCGTTTAGACCTGAATTTTTTATAATATTCAGAGTTCCATCCATTTGTAGAACATATATCACGCCATCATTGATGACCGGTGCGGATTTCACTCCTGCTTCAGATGCTAGTTGATATTTTTTAAACACATCTCCATTCATTGTATATATGTATAGAGTATTATCGTTTGCAAATAATACATATTGATCATCAGCCAAAGTTGGACTTTGGAGATTTTGAGAGTCTGTTTCTGCAATCACTTTCGTATTACACTCAGGATCTATTTTATAAAGCTTGGCTTTCCTACTTCTGTTTGCCGGAACTTGATATGTCACATAAGCATTGCCATCTTTGTCAATGGTTGGTGCTTGGTAAAAATTTGCGCCACCCCACATTTTTGTACCTTGAAACTCAGCCCTGCAAATCTCATTGAGATCGTAGTCATATTGAATAACTGATAGCTTTTCACGTTCATCACCTGGTCCAAGGACTTGTACCCATAAACTTTCATTGCTTAGAGATACTTCACCAACAATTGCAGATTCCAACATCCCAACTTCTTTACAGCCTTTTTGATCAGGATCTGCATTTGCCAATATGTTCAGATTTTCATCCATTTTAATTATATTGCAGCCATAAAGGAACTCTTCATCGTCTTGACCTTTAACTTGAGTGCCGCCTCCTGTGAAAATAAATTCTCCGTTTGTGGTTGGTGCTCCCGTTACCCAAGCTCTAAATCCTTCTTTATATGTCAGTTTTTTTATTTGCTCGCCAAGTGTATTTATGGAGAACAATGCTCCACAGTCAGCGCGAAGAGGATTTTGACAAATTGGATTGGGGTGATTTATTGTGCCAAAAAAGAATTTGCCATTCAAATAGCTTGCAGATGAATCACTGGAGGCTTGAATGGATCTTCCTTGTGCAATGATTTCAAATGTATTGCTATCAAGCATATAATAAGCTCCGTTTTGCAAAACCGTTACGAATATTAGGTTTTCTTCCGGCACATAAACAGGAGTAGATTCAGAGCGTTTTAAATCTGCTGCAGCATATAACTCATTTGTATTCAAATCTAAAGCGAATAATTTGTCCGCATATGGACTTGACCCTTGGCATTTTGAAGATTCTTCATCGTTAATTGAATATATAAGATAATCATTTACAACAATTGGAGTTCCGGTTGTGTCCGCACATTCGCCAGTTGGTATGCTTATACTTATTTGATCTCCTTTTTCAATGCGAGTTGCCAATGATAAAAGCTCCAGATTTGGAGAATCTTTTTCAGATGAAGATTGTTCCGATGTCTGCTTTTCTTCATTTTTAGTGTTTTCCCTTATGAAAGGAGGTCTTTTGGATCTTTCTTCTTGCAGGTCAACAACTTTATCTTCAATGGAAGAGGCACTATCTGTTTGGGGCTGTTGTGTATTGCATGCACCAAGCAGTAGAGTAAGACTTAGAAGTATAAATAAATTGATTTTTTTAAATTTGAATTTGCTTGAAGTATTGATATTTATGGTTGTTAAAAATATTTTCTTTCAATGAAAGATAAGCGTAAATATTTAAAATCTGCAAGTTCTTTTGAAGAATCCGCTTACCAATAAAAACATTTTATAAATAGGATGCGTGAAAAAACTACGGTATTCGTCTAAAATTTTTTGTTTAGGTGTTGCCATTTTATTTTTTGCTAAATCAAAGGCATATTTTTTATTTATTTCACCCCAGGCTTGTGCCATTTCTTTTTTATTTTTCGGACCAAAAAGCTTTTTTCCTTCTGAATCTCGGAACAGGAAATGATTGATGGATAGCCAAAGTGATACAACTCTCACACCAAGAAAATTGTTACTTTTTGCATTAATTATTGATGGCATTAACAACTTTGGAAACAGTAAATCTAAATTATTAAGATTGCCCAGTATAAAAGCCAAATTCCAAGTTATATATAAACTAACCCAATCTTGATCAGCATCAATGTTAATAAATTTATCTTTTTTCTTTGTAATTTCTCCATAAAACGGGTTTGGATCTTTATCCGGAATTACTGATCTTTTTTTAAATATTGCATAAGGTGGATTTTGTTTTAAATCTTCGGCTAAGACATATGCACTGATTGCATTCATTTTAAATCCTCGTTTATATTCTGTTATTCCTGCTTCAAAAATATTTATTCGTACCAGTTTGTTTGCAGGGTCTGAACATTTATCGCAGAGCTTATATAATAATTTATATTCAAAATAATTGATTTTATTCTCTTTATGGAGTTTTTTTAGTTCTGGAATAGATATTAAAGAATCACCTAATCCTCTTTGCAGTCTGAAATAGATCATTATGGGATCTAATGCCATTATTTTTGCAACTTTAAATAGGTCATGAAACTTTCCCCAAGAATTTTTAACTGTTTTATATATATTTTTCTTATCAAGTCCAAGTTCTAATTCTTTTGATCTATAATGATTTTCTGTTTCTATAAGGAAAGCATGATTATTGCACATGGCTGCAGTAATAGTTTCCAGTATAAATGTTATTTGCAAAGATTTTTTGACACATTCACCTTTTTTAAGCCAATTTTTCTCCAATGCAAGCTCCAAGAATTCAATAATGGCAGGGTGTTTACTTATTAAGCCATGTTCAATGCTGTTTAACATTGGTTTTAGGCTCATTGGTTTTTTCACCACTTCATTTAGAAATTTTTTAATTGGAGTGAAAGTTGTTTTAAAATCGTGAAGATTTAATTCATTAAGAATGCTTTGCATAGTTAAAGGGTCTGTTTGCATATTTTTCTGTATGCCTAAAGCATTCATTGCTTCTTTAACTATAATTTTTGCTTTTGAGGAAGTATTAATTTTATGTGTAGTATTATGTAATTGTGAAGTATTCATTTAAATGGATATTTTTAAAGTAACGAGAAGCCTTGCTATTGGCAAATTTTAACAAACCTTGAGAGAAAAACTCATTATTTTTCACTTTTTCAAAAATTTTTAAGCTGGGCAATGTATAAATTGGAAATGCGCCAAATCTATGTATAATGGATTTTATAGCTTTTACCAAATTTTTCAGTTATAATGCTTTCTTGATTTAATCCACAACAGATATGAGTTTGGATAGTTTAAGTTCAGAAAGAGAAACGAAGATAGATGGGCCGCCTGACAGCATTGGGATTAGGAGGGAAGATTATAAAGAAATAGGAAGATTTATGTATTGTGTAGATTGGTATGTTCTGAAGTATTACCAAGCCAATCCTTCTGATGAATTTAATCCTAGTATGAAGTATTTTCAGTGGACTTTAAATGGTTATGCAGAAGGTATGGAACTTTATACTTTAGAAGCATTTGTAATAGATCAATTTAATAATAATAAATTTTGCAATAAGCATTATGGATTAGCTGCTATTCTTTCACGACTTAAGTTGGCATTCAATGAATTTCCTATCACTGGAAATATGTATCAAGCAGGTTTTTATAGAATAATTTTGATGATATCACAGTCCAGACCTAGTTTATTTTATGATAGGTCTATCGATACCACTTTCATAAATAAAAAGACATACCAGATACAGTCTATAGAGACATTGTTAAAATTTCTCGGTAATGCTCAGCATGATTTTTCTTCAGATTCGCGTTTGTGTGATGCATTGATTAGTATCTTAGATGTTGATGTGAAATGTTATTTAACAGCTATTAATTCTTTAAATAAGATTTTGCTTTGCTTAAAAGAGCATGGTCAAGATCTGTGTCAGCATGAAAATTTTAGAAAAAACTTAGTGACTGCATTTTTTGTTAATTATAAGATGGTAGTAATGATGTGTGCATTTAATGATTCATATTTTTATGAATTTTTAGATATAGATAGTAGATTAACAGATTGTTTTCGTGATTCAGATATAAAAGAAATACTTTCTAATTTCATCGATTTTCTTAAAACACATTCATATTTACTCTGTAATGAAGAACATTTGATTAATTATATGGAAAAATTGCTTAATACATAAAAAAACCCCGGCGTGGAGCAGGGGTTTTTTTATAAGTGCGTGGGAGGGCTGCAATTTAGCTACAGCCCATACTCGTTCCACAGTTAAGACATTTGTAACAAGATGCGTTACGTACCGTAATATGACCGCAAGATGTACAGACCGGAGCGTCTCCCATCATTGAACTAAGCTGTTTATTTAGAGCGTCTTTTTGTTGTGTTGAAACTTCTTCTTGCGCACTTGATGCTTCATTCATAATTGCAGCCTGAATTGCACCTTGAGCTTTATTGAAATCGCGTTGTGTATTTTCCGGAGCTACATGTACAAAATCTGTGCGCCCAAGATATTCCATGCCAAGAACTCTGAACAGAAAGTCAACAATTGAAGTACATGTTCTTACATTTGGATGGTTTGTCATGCCACTTGGCTCAAAGCGTGTGAAACTAAAGGAATCTACATATTTTTCAAGAGGTACTCCATATTGAAGACCTATAGATACAGCAACAGCAAAACAGTTGAGTAGGCTTCTGTAAGATGCACCTTCTTTGAAAGAATCAATGAAGATTTCTCCAAGACTGCCATCGGCATATTCACCTGTTCGCAAATAGATTTTTTGTCCGGCAATATTGCTTTCTATTGTAATGCCTCTTCGTTTGGTTGGAAGTGCAACTTTGCTTCCACGTAGAACCGCTCCTTTCGGGAGAGCATCAGATACTTTATTCATTTTCAGTGTTGAATCGCTTTTACTACTTAAAGCTTGGCTTTCTTTACATCCGTCTCTATAAAGAGCGACTGCTTTAAGTCCCAACTTCCATGACTCCATATAAATATTGTGAATGTCTTCACGTGTGCTTTCATTCGGAAGGTTTACCGTTTTAGATATAGCTCCTGAGAGGAAAGGTTGTACCGCTGCCATCATTTTCACATGTCCAAGCGGAGCTATGTAACGATTTCCGTTACCGCATTTATTGGCACAATCAAAAATTGCCAAATGTTCATCTTTGAGGTGAGGTGCTCCCTCCATAGTTTGTGAGCCTTCAATGAATAGCTTTGCTTCTAAAATTTCATTCATTTTAAGCCCAGCATTTTGCAGTGTTTCAATATTTGCGTGAGGAGTCCATTCATCTAGAGAACGAGATGTTTTTACATGATCTTCTACTTCTTTTATCTGTTTATCGCTAAAGCCTAGTTTTTTAAGTTCGGTTGGATTGACATAGGGCGCATTTTCAAGACTTCCGTGCCCCATTACATAATTCATAATGTCACGTATTTGTTCTTCGTTGTAAGCAAGTTTTTTTAGTGCAGGTTTGATGCTGTTATTTATTATTTTGAAATATCCGCCTCCCGCCAATTTCTTCCATTTAACCAAAGAGAATTCAGGTTCTACTCCGGTTGTATCACAATCCATCAAAAGACCGATTGTTCCTGTTGGTGCAAGTACGGTTGCTTGTGCATTGCGATAGCCGTATTTTTCACCTGCCTTCACCATTTCATCTGCATCTTCGCAAGCGGCATTATAAAGATAACTCGGACATAGTTTTTTATTTATATTGTGAGCGGCTTCTTGATGCTTTTTCATGACTCTTAGCATTGAACTCTTATTTTCTTTATACTTCGCAAAAGGACCTATAACTTTTGCAATTTCAGCGGATACAGTGAATGCGTGACAATGAATTATGGCTGTTATTGCAGATGCAATTGACCTTCCTTCTTCGCTGTCATAAGGAAGACCCATGTACATGAGCAAAGTCCCTAAATTTGCATATCCTAGACCTAGCGGACGGTAATCATGGCTGTTTTTTGCTATTTTTTCTGTTGGATAAGATGAAAGATCAACCAAGATTTCTTGAGCAATAAAGAAAATTCTTGCAGCATGTCTAAAACTTTCCACGTCAAATGTGCCATCTTCATTAATATACTTTATAAGGTTTAAAGAGGCTAAATTACATGCCGTGTCATCCAAGAACATGTATTCAGAGCAAGGATTGGATCCGTTTATACGTCCGGTATTTGCAGCTGTGTGCCAATCGTTGATAGTTGTGTCAAATTGTAGTCCAGGATCTGCACATTCCCAAGCAGCTTTGCAGATTTCTTCAAAGAGTTCCCGTGCATCCACTTCTTGACATTTCTCACCGGAAACACGTTCTTTTGTCCAAAACTTTTCTCCTTTTTCAACAGCTTTCATAAATTCATCCGTTACTCTAACAGAATTGTTTGAATTTTGACCAGATACGGTGCGATAAGCTTCACCACGGTAATCGGAACTGTATCCTGCAGCAACCAAAGCTCTCACTTTATTTTCAGATTTAACTTTCCACTGAACAAAATCCAAAATTTCCGGATGATCCACATCTAAAACCACCATTTTTGCAGCTCGGCGGGTGGTACCTCCGGATTTTATTGCTCCTGCAGCTCTATCAAATACTTCAAGAAAAGACATAAGTCCGGAAGAAGTACCTCCGCCTGATAGTTTTTCATAACGTGATCTGATGTTTGAGAAATTAGAGCCGGTTCCGGATCCGTATTTAAATAACTTTGCTTCATTTTTTATAAGGTCAAATATGCCCATTAGAGAATCATCTACACTTTGAATGAAACAAGCGCTGCATTGAGGGCGTGCATAAGCATTTTCTATTTCCACCACTTTTCCTTTGCTAAAATCCCATGCGAAATTTCCTCTGTCGCCCTTTACTTGATATTCGGCAAAAAGTCCGCAGTTGAACCATACTGGTGAATTGAAAGCCCCTCTTTGTGTGATTGTTAGATATTTCAGTTCTTGTTCAAAGTTTTCAGCCTCTTGTGAATTTGCAAAATAACCTCTTTCTTCTCCATAAATTCTGATTGTGTGAGCTACACGATGCATAACTTGTTTTGCACTGCTCTCATGCCCAGCACCCGGTACGCCTCTTTTTCTGAAATATTTTTGTGCGATAATATCTGTTGCAAGTTGAGACCATGAAGTCGGCACTTCAATATCCTTCATTTCAAAAACAATGCTTCCATCTGGCTCAGTAATTTTTGAGCTTCGTTTTTCAAAATCTATCATGTCAAAAGCATCCAAGCCAGACATAGTGAATACTCGTTTTATACGCAAACCTTTTGGCTTTGTTTTCTCAATTTTTGCGGCTTTCGGAGTTTTGATTTCCTTTGCTTTTTTTGCTTTATTTCCGGCAGCAACTGGGTCCGGAAGAGTCACAGACTGGGCCATAGTATGAAATTTGTTTTAAATAATAGAATAAATAGTGGTAGAAAGGAGTTAATAGCTAACACAGCCTATGAAATGCCGCGTTTAAACTTAATCGCAAAATAATTTTGGGGAGTGGAAATCATTCAGGCACAACATATTGTGGTTCTTTTCGCCTGACTAACCCAAGATATAGCAAAATATCTGTGGCTTCAATATAATGTTACATAGATTTTCTTGACGCCTTGCCCTGCGTGTTTCGATAATCTAAAAAGTATTCAGGTTGTTTAAGAAGAGCTTAGCTTTTAAGACTTGCAGCTTTCTCCTCCGCAACATGCTTCTTTCTTGAAGTTCGGATTTGTGATTTTGAATCCTTCACCGAATTTGGTTTGAAGGTAGTCAATGTCCGAGCCTTTCAAGCACTCAAAATCTTTTGGATTTAAAACAATTTTTACTCCTTCAAACTCAAAACATTTATCTTTCTTATCCGCTTTCTTTATAAAGTCCATGGAATATGCAGGTTCTTTGCCACATTCTTGCTTATGAGTTGTGATACGAAGAAGCCAGCCTTCTTTATCTTCGACTTTCGCAAATTCTTTAACTTTTAAAGCTGCTCTTGCCGTCATGAATATTGATTTTGGATCTGCTTTGTTTTTCTTTCCTCTTGCAAGGTCGTTTAATTTTGAAATTAAAGTGTCAATTTGATCTTCTTTCATTCCGTGTCCCATTGCACCGGCATATAGGCTCTCAACCGCATTTACACTGCAAGCTGTGCAATGCAGACCGAAATCCTCCATAATTTGAGCCGCTTCCGGATAGTCATAAAGAATATCGCCTATCAGCATGTCTCCGGTTATGATTTGAGTCTCTTCCATTTATATCAATTACTGATGCGTATTAAAACCAGTGGAGCTATGACTGCAAGTAAAAGCCCGAATATCGCCAATGCCGCCACAATACGAACCGTTGCAGATTTTTTCATCATGCGAGGATTTTAAAATCTAAGTATATAAGAATCAGAGAGAAAATAAGTCCAATAAGTCCGAATACAGGTAAATGTTTTGCTTTGCATTTGTTGATGCAAGATTCGGTGAGATTTGGTATAAGGCAAAATATTCCCTTAATGAAAATAATTAAGCCAAGCCAAGAGAGCAGTGATTCCAAATCAAAGGAGAATTGAAGTTTTGTTTCAGAAAAAATCATCAATGCCAATATGAAATGAAAGCCGGCACCAAAAATATTTAAGGCAGGGCTTTTTACAACTTCTTTCATTCCTTTATGTGCCATTTGCGGATCTAAAACCAGTTTAAGAAAGAAGGGCATGAGTATTATTGCGAGTAGTGTGAGAGACATGAAAGAGTGGATTATAAGTTTAGCTTTCCTATCCTAGCAAGAAAGTGAAGAGATACTCAATCTTTTCGGAAAGTTAATATGAATATAAGCCATGCTAAAAAGAGTAAAGCTGTTGAAGTGATTATTGCGCCGTTTTGATTTATAGATATAAGAATTGCCGCACTAAGCGGAGGTATTGCCATTCCCGCCGCGCGAATTGATGTGATAATGCCCATTATTTCACCTTGTTGATTACTTGGCGTGCGGTTTGAAATCACAGCAGTTACATTGGGGAAAGTTATGCCTTCCGATAAAGCGATGAAAGGTTTTATTATAAAGAATAACCAAGGAGTTTTTGGAAGTAGAAGTGAACCCATGGAAAGTGAGAGTATTAAGATGGATCGTTTAAGTGCTTTCACAGGACCTGCAAATCGTGCAACTATTCTGGTGAGTACTCCATGTCCAAAAGTTATCCAAACTCCGGTATAGGCAAAGAGCATTCCTATTTGAAATTCGCTAAATTGGAACTTTTGAACCAAAAATACCGGAAAAAACTGAGTAAAAAATGCGAAACCCAGTTGATGTAAAAACACAACAAAAAAAACGGAGCGTAATGTCCTCATTTGTATGGCTTTATGTAAATTTTTAAAGCCTGTGAAAATATCCAATTTTTGAAAAATGTTCTCTTTGAGAGTCTCTTTAAATGCAAAACTTATTACCAATATATTCAAGCTTGTTAGTGCTGCAGTAGTCCAAAATGGAAGCTGAGGACTGAAATATGGGAATATGTCGGGGTTTGATAAAAGTCCACCAAGAAAAGGACCTATTATAAATCCCAAACCAAAGGCTGCTCCAACCAGTCCAAAATTTGAAGCTCTATCTTTTTCACTGCTCATATCCGCAATGGCTGAATTTGCTACTGCGATATTTCCTCCGGTAAATCCGTCCAAAGCACGTCCCGCAAAAATCATCCATAGCTTGCCGTTTCCAATACCCCAGCCTGTAATCAAATAGCCCAGTAAAGTTCCAAGCAATGAAGTTGTAAGGAGTTTTTTGCGTCCGAATCTATCCGCCAAAGATCCTAAAATTGGAGCACCGAAAAATTGCATTATTGGGTAGATTCCTATCATGAGTCCATATGCCAAATTTATTGTGTTTGTATCCCAATATTCAGGTATCAGCGTGTTATTTACAGAGTAGAATAATGGAGCAAGCACGGGAATTATGATGCCCACTCCAAGCAGATCCAAAAAAATCACCAAAAATAATCCGGCTAAGTTTCGTTTGACTGCTCTTTTTTTCATATTTATAAGGGATAGGTCTTGCTTAATTCAGCTTATAAACCATGGGACGTAGAAAGAAATTGGCACACTTTCAAGATTTACATGATTGGGCGCATGTTTACCAGCCTAAATTTGATGATGATTTGAATTTAAAAGGTAGTTGGGGAAATAAGGTAATTTTGGAGTTGGCATGCGGGCAAGGTGCTTACACTATTGCCTTGGCTCAGATTTATCCTGATGCAACCATAATAGGTGTAGATATTAAAGGGGCTCGCATGTGGCATGGTGCTCGCTTGGCTTTAACACATGCAAAAAATGCACGATTTTTACGTACTAGAATTGAAGAATTGGAGCGTTTTTTTAATAAGAATGAGGTAGATGAAATCTGGATAACTTTTCCAGATCCGCATCCGCGTGAAGGCAAAGCTGCAAAGAGATTAAGCTCGGCACGTTTTTTGAAGATTTATGAAGAGATTTTGAAGCCGGATGGTGTTGTACATCTTAAAACAGATTCTACAGATCTTTATGAATGGACGAAGCAAAGTCTTCCAGATTCCGGCTGGAAGATTTTGCAAGATATTCCAAATGTGTATGGAGCGGGAGTATATGATGAGATTTTACATATTAAAACCCCATATGAGCGTAGATATTTGAAGGAAGGCAGAACCATACATTATCTTTTGTTTCAGCCTGCAACAGTATTCTCAAAATTCAAAAAGTCTTGTATGGTCGCAATTGCTGAACCTTGCTCGAACCATATTTGAGCGAAAGTTTGCGCCCTAACGGGCGCATATCCCACCCAGCGGCTCACTCCGCCAAAGGCGGAGCAGGCAAAGCCAGAAAAAATTATCAATTCTTTTAATGGGCGCGCGCAAAAAATTCTTCTAAAAGGAAACAATTTTTTCTGGCTTTGCTTCCTTGCTGACGCAAGGACGAGCCGCTTCCCACCCCATCGCGCCTTCGGCGCGATAGCAGGCGGGCAAAAATTCATTTCCCCCACACCCCCTTTTCTTTTTGCCCGCCTGCCGGACGACACGGCTTTTTTCGGCGGGCGACGGGGCCTCAACTTGGGCAGTGGGTGGGGTTAGGCTCACAAAGTAGTTATCGGTCTTGATTGTACAATGAAAAATTCCTCTTTCGCAAATGCCCATTCAATATCTTGAGGGTGTTTGTAGTGTTCCTCAATGTTTTGACAAATCTTCGCCAGTTCTAATATGTGGTTGTCCGCTAGTTTTTGTTTTTCTTGCTCTGTTTTAGATACTTCTTCTTCAATAGTCTCCTCATTTTTTCGTATTATCATCATGTGCTGTTGATTGATGTTCTTATCCAAAATTTCCCATTTTTGTTTTAACACAACATACATATCGGGTGTAATCCTTCCGCTTACAATTGCTTCGCCAAGACCTAAGCCTGCCTCAATAACCATTTGATCATAATCTTTGGTCACCGGGTGCACAGTAAAACAAATTCCGGAAACTTCCGATTGAATCATTGATTGAACGACTACACCGACTGACACCTTGCTTTGATGCAATTGTTTTTCAAATCTATAAAAAATTGCTCGTGGCGTAAAAAGAGATGACCAACATCTCTTCACGTTCTCCAACAATTTTACTTTTGAGGTATTAAGATAGCTTTCTAACTCACCCGCCCACGAAGCAATTTTTGAATCTTCAGCTGTTGCTGAACTTCTTACCGCAACATATTCAGAATCTAACTTTGAAAATTCGTTTTCAATTTCTTTTCCTATGTCTTGCGGAAATTCCGCATTATCAATCAAGCTCCTGATTTCTACGGATACTCGTTCTACTGAATTTACATCTTTGTGATTTACCTGATGTAAAAGTGATTCAATCTCCACTCCTACATCGCTTTCGTCTAAAAATCTATCAAACGCTGAAGTTAAAACAACAAATCCCGGAGGCACCGGGATTTTTGCTTGGGTAAGTTCACCCAGTGAGGCTCCCTTGCCACCAACGATTGCAATATCGTTTTTCGATAGCCGTTTGAAATTTTTTGTAAATCCCATAGTTAAATTTTTTCGCCAAGGACTTCCTGAGCAAATTGACTAATGCCAAAAAGTTTCTTGTATTCATCAATGTCCGTCATCATCTTCCCACGCGGCAAAATGCCATCTAATAATGCTTTCCCTTTTATTCTGTTTTTCATTTCTTCGGTAGGTTGCCAATCAATACCGGCGGAATCAAACATTGTTTTAAGTTGATAACATTCTTGAAGCATTACTTTTGATTTCAATTGCTCAAAATCCATTTTACGTATCTCCCGATAGATAGATTCTGCTTTTTTTGATAATTCGTTAACTAACTCATGAATTTCATCAATAGATAAATACCTCCCATCGGCTGTAACGGAAAACTTTCTCATTCCCTGAACAGGAACTCCGCTCTTACTGATAGTATGGCAACCGACACCAGAAATTTCCCATTCTACACCTTCATACACCGCATTTATCACTATCTCTTTTCTTAAAGAAAGGTATTCTTTTTGCCACAGCTCGTTCGGTGCTAAATTAGGAAAATGTCTAATCAACAATGAAAGCTTTTGGTCATCAATGGTCACTGCGTAGGGACCGTAAACATCCCATCCAAAATCTGTAACCACATCATTATATAAACCGTGAACGAGTGAACCCGCGGCAGTGATAAGTTGCCCTATGCTTCTGGCCTTCGATACATCTGCGTCCGTCCATTTAAGATTTCTAACGATCTCATCCGCTTCTTCTGCGGAATGAAGTGGGTTTGAAGAAACAGCAAATGGGTCATCCGGGCAACTCTCTAATAACATCCTTGCTAGAAAATTCGTTACAAGTCGCACGTCCTCAATATTTTTTTCTTGATACCCTTGATAAGTAGGAATTATTTTTACTAAAATTGCCCTAATATTTGAAGGCGGTGGCAACAGGTGTTTGATTTCTTGAAAGCTCTTGCTTTCTAAGTTTAGTTTTCGAATTACTTCCGCAATTCTTTTTATCCAGAGGTCATACCACAATGGAAAAAAATGGTAAAAATCGAGCGGCTGAAAGCCCTCAATAACTTGACCTGCAAAAAGCCCGAAAGTACCTTTTGTAAATTGTTTAATCCAATGCATAAACTTCGCCTTTAGTACCATCAACTAAAATACGCATTCCATCTTTGATTTTCTTTGTGGCTTCCTTGGTATTCACCACGCATGGAATACCCATTTCACGACTCAAAATCGCTGGATGAGAAGTAATGCCACCGATATCAGTAACTATGGCCGCCGCCTTAACCATTGCTTGCACCATCGTTGGATCGGTCAGTGTGGTAACAAGTATATCTCCTTCGCTGAAGCCAGACGAGTCATCGCCAGAAAAAAACAATTTTGCTTTACCTTTTGCCGAGCCGGAATTTGCAGCAATACCCTTTAAAATTAGCTCGTTATTTTGATTCATATTGTCCATGGTATCATTTTTTGCCTTCGTTTTCAATCGGTTGTTGCAATAAATTTTCTAAAACTGAATGATCAATAGTAAATTCTTCATCTTTAAATTTTATGGTTACTGTCGGGGTTCCGTTATTATCTGTCTTTACTTCACTCATCCAATCCCCTAAAGTCTTTAAACTACCACCCAACTGTTCAAGTTGTGTAATTCTTTCTCCATCAGACTTTCTCACTAGGACGCCAGAAATTAAAAATGGCTCTGTGATTGTTTTGTGGCTGACATGAAATAAATCGATTTCTGATCCAGAGTATAGTTTTCCTGCCAATCTCTCGTGTCTACGATTAAAAAGACGAGCAAAGCGTGCGGCGGCTTGCGAGGGCGGAAAAAGTCTCGCCAATTCACTATCCGAATTATCAAGCCATTCTCGTATTACCGGTTCTTCGGCTGATTCGGCAATTTCTTCTTGCTCATCTGGTGACAGAGAGGCATAGTCATTTTCAGAAATTCCGCGCTCATCAAGGATTTTTCTCTTTTGTTCGGTAAATTTCTGATCGTACAGTGCAAGAAATTCTTGTGGGGTTTCTGAAGTAAGTTCTTCTCTAATTCGCATTGAGCGTATGGGTTTATCAGGATTTGTTTTTTGATAGCCTTCCAAAATTTTTTCTAAAGTTTGTGAAGTTCGCTCTGATTCACTTACATATCCTTTTGAGCCGTGTCGACCGGCAACAACTGCTTCACCATACTCTTTTGAAGATTTTACTCCATGTTCAGATATTGCCGATGGTGATAAGGATGTTTTTTCAACATTTATTATTTCACCACTCATTTTTTGGGCGTGTCTGATCCAATAATTTCGCACGACAACATCTGCTCCAAACCTTCGCGTTTCTTGTTGCTCAATTCGATTGTGAATTGGTTCTTTTTCCATCATTTTATAGTAAAGTCTCCACTGATACATTGAGGGCTTTTGCCACTTTCTTAAGCGTATCGATGGTCGGATTATTCTGCTTTCCAGCCTCAATATTGATAATGGTGTTATTGGAAACATCCGCAAGCCGAGCCAACTTTTCTTGAGATAACCCTTGCTTCTCACGAAGCTGTCTAACCTTCTTTGCCAAACTCATTTTACTTGACCCAGTCATAATTGATTAGTAACATTATATTATGGTACACTAGATTATATGGATGTGCCAATCATCAACAACATAATGGTACCAAAATATTCAGAATTAGTAAAGTTAATAGGG